>JBBKWY010000120.1:0-33787 GCA_037969215.1 Halioglobus sp. | reverse complement strand
CACCAGGTCAGCTCAATTGCCGCCGCCGGTTTGTATGAGGGAACGTTCACGGAGGACATGTTCGAAGAAGCCGGTGCGATGGATCACCCGTATTTCTCCACCAAACACGAATCTGAAGGCCTGGTGCGCGCTGAAACCAGGATGAACTGGCGCATCTATCGCCCGGGCATGGTCGTCGGCCACTCGCTAACCGGCGAGATGGACAAGGTCGATGGTCCCTACTACTTCTTTGAAACATTGAAAAACCTGAGTTCCGTGGTACCGGAAGGCTTGCCACTGCTACTGAACAAGGCTGGACTACTTAATATCGTGCCGGTGGACTATGTGGTGAACGCTATCGACTATCTTGCGCATATACCGGGTCACGATCAGGAGTGCTTCTTTATCACCGATCCCGACGGTATACGGGTAGGCGATTTACTGAAAACGCTGATGAAAGTATCTGGCGGCCCGGGGCTGAGGACACTGGATGTGGGTTTTCTGGATTCAGCGACGAAGCTGGCGGGCAAAGGTATCAGCCGTCTGCCCACCGTCAAGGCGCTGGGCGAAAAACTGGTCTCCCGCCTGGGGATACCTCCGGAAATTGTCGGCTATATCAACTACCCTACCTATTTCGATTCGACGTTTACTCGCAGCCTGTTAGCCGAAGCCGATATAACGTGCCCGCCGTTTGAGGATTATGCCCCAGCCCTCTGGGACTACTGGCTGCATTTTTTGCGCCCGGATTCAAAATCTCTGATTTCGGAGGTCGATGGGCTGTTCAACCAAATTGTGGGGCGGCCCACACTGACCGCAGTGCGGCGCAAGGTAAAAGGTAAGGTTGTGGTTGTTACTGGCGCCACCTCCGGTATTGGCAAAGAGTGTGCCCTGCGTCTGGCGCAGGCGGATGCTACGGTAATCCTGGTGGCGCGGACAGTTGAGAAGCTGGACGAAACCCTGGCGGAGATCGCCGAACAAGGTGGCACTGCCCAGGCGTATTCCTGCGATGTATCCAGCGCGAAACAATGCGACAAACTGGTATCCGATGTACTGCGGGATCATGGCCGTGTGGATATACTGCTAAACAATGCCGGACGCTCCATTCGCCGTTCAGTGCGCTACAGCTATGACCGCTTCCACGATTTCGAACGCACCATGCAACTGAACTACTTCGGCGCTCTACGCTTGATTCTGGGGTTCCTGCCGGGGATGGAGGCGCAAAAGAGCGGCCAGATCATTAACATCTCCTCCATAGGCGTATTGACCAGCCCCCCGCGCTTTTCTGCCTATGTGGCATCCAAGTCCGCACTGGATGCCTTCAGCTTATGCGCAGCACCGGAATACGCGGCCGACAATATCGATTTCACCACAATCTATATGCCACTGGTACGCACTCCGATGATTGCCCCCACCAGCCTGTACAAGGCCTTCCCCACACTTTCACCGGAGCAGGCCAGAGACCTGATCATCAAGGCTATTATTTCCAGACCAAAACGGGTTTCCACCAAGCTCGGCATGGCTGGGGCTGTGGCCCAGTCCACTATCCCCTCCGTGACGGAGGCTTTTTTAAGCCAGGCTTACGCCCTGTTTCCGGATTCCGCTGCCGCACGCGGCCTCAGCGAGGAAGAGGCGGCGCTGGAACAACAGAATATCCCTTCAACGCGACTGGCACTGGCCCAGAAACTGTTCGCGCAGGTGTGGCGAGGTGTGCACTGGTAAGACTATTTGTGTTTTGTTGACGTCAGCAATCTGGCGATGGCTGGCTTGGCCGCGGCACCAGGGTTGCTATCGAGGGCCTCGTAGTAGGCAAGTAACCAGTCCTTGAATTCCGCTTTAGGTTGCGGTCTGCTGAACCAGTAACCCTGGGCACTATCGCAGCCTCGTTCACGCAGGAACTGCATCTGCTCTGCCGTCTCGACACCCTCGGCAACGAGGTGTAGCGAAAGCTCGCGACCCAGACCCAGTATGGTTTCCGTGAGCGTCATAGCGTAGGCGTCACCGGGGATCTTGCTGACAAAAAAAGCATCCACCTTCAGCGTGTCAATCGGAAACTTCGCCAGATAACTCAGCGAAGAATAACCGGTACCAAAATCGTCGATCGCGATCTTGACACCCTCCGCACGCAACTGCTGCAGCGCGCCCGCGGCGCGCGGAGTGTCCTGCGTCAGCAGGCGCTCGGTAATCTCCACAGTGAGTTCGGTACGTCGGGCACAGGCTTTTACATCATCGATCCAGCGATCCAACTCACCGATGCGATCGAAAAATATGCGCGGTGAAATGTTTACAGACAGTCCCGGCGGCTGCAATCCGGCTGCGTGCAGTGATTCCATGAATAAGGTGGCCTCCTGCATCACAAAGCGGTCAATCGCGGTGATCAGGCCTGTCTCCTCCGCCAGTGGAATAAACGATTCCGGTGATATATACACGCCATCTTCTTGCCACCGCACAAGCGCCTCACACGCCACCTGCCCGTTACTATCGAGCGGCACGATTGGCTGATAGTGCACTTCCAGCCGTTTCTCAGCAACAGCCAGTGCGAGCTTGTTGATCAGCGTGTGGCGCTCCTCCGAACGTTGCTGCAGCTCACGGGTGAAGAACGAATAATCGTTGCGCAGTGATTTTTTCACCTCGTACATCGCCTGATCCGCATTGATAAGTAGCGTATCGGTGTCCGCTCCATCGTCGGGAAACACGGCCACGCCCAGACTGGCGCTGACAAACACTTGTCGGGAATAGACTTCAAAGGGCTTGCGCATTGCCGCCACAATCTTCTGTGCCACCATAGAGGCGGCTTCGGTGGAGGCGACATCCGGCAAAATCACGGCAAATTCATCACCGCTCAGGCGTGCGACGGTGTCAGACTTGCGTGTACAAGACTGGATGCGTTTTGCCGCCTCCACCAGCAACACATCGCCACCGCTGTGACCCAGGTTGTCATTAACCGATTTAAAATTGTCGAGATCGATAAACAGTAGCGCCAGCATTTGCTCACGCCGCTGGGCAGCGAGAATCTCTCGTTCGAGAAAGGTGTCAAACTGTTGCCGGTTCGGAAGGTTCGTCAGGCTATCGCGCGTCGCCTGATGTTCGATGGTCTGCAGGAATTCCTTGCGTTCCGTAATATCCTGAATACCCCCTACCAATTCGGCCATTCTGCCGTTCTGCAGCACGGGGTTACCCATAATTCGCAGCCAGCGCGATTCACCATCGCGCGCGAATGGCACCTCTATGTCAAACGGCTGCACTGTCGCGAAAGACGTGCGGACAGCCTGATCGAGTTGCGTCTGAGCCTGCAGCGGCAAAAATGACAGCACGTAATCGCGGGGTGCGAAATGGCGCTCCGGAATGCCGACAATATTGGAAAACTCCTCGCTAAAATACAGCAAACCGGAATTCCTCTCGATCTTCCAGCCCGCCACAGCCGCCAACTTTCCCGCTTCCTGTAACAGCTGTTCATTGGCCCGTATCTGGGATTCATAACCGCGCTGTTTTCTGCGGGTCCGGCGTATCTGTGCCAACGATATGAGCCAGCCGGCAGCCACACACAGTGCCAGGATACGCAGAAACCAGATACCACCGGCGAGGCCAGCTGATGGAGAGTATTGAGCAGCCATCAGCCAGTTACCCGAAGCGACAGGAATCGGGAGTAGAATCACGTCCTCGGAGGCAAACAACTCAGTCGCGCCAAAAAACACATCGCCACGACTGCCCTGACCATCCACACCGCGCAGCGCGATCTGACTATGCGGGCCGTTTCCCCCCAGGCCCGCAGCGGCAAAGACTTTCTCCGCGTCCAGCGTCGCCGAAACAATACCCCAGAACCTGCTGGTACCGTCTTCCCCTTTGATATACACCGGAATACGACCGATGAGCGCAACGCCACCTTGCACCAGTTCCACGGGACCAGCCAGTACCGCCGTCCGCTCGTCGCGCGCGCGCAGGACCGCGCCGCGCTGCGAGGGTGTCGTCAAATAGTCAAGGCCCAGCGCGTCCTCATTGCCCGCCAGCGGGTACACCATATTCACAACCAGTCCGGGTGCCGCGGCCATATTGATCAGGAAGCCCTGGCGAGCAAAGATCGCTTGCGCAAAAGCAGCAAACTCAGCCTGGCTCAAACCCGGGTTGGAAGCGATGTAAGCAGCCAAACCCTCCACCGCCGCCAGATGCGAGCCCAACAGCCCCATCAGACGTTGCGCCACAAAGTTGACTTCGTTGGTGGCCTCCAGCTCCGCGTGCTGGCGCCCGTTTTCCACAAAAGACTGCTCAAAACCAATTTCCACAGGGAAGACACAGGCAAACACCAGCGCGCAGACCCAGGCCGAAAGCCCGCGGCGCGCAACGAGGAATAGCGCACACCCTGCAAGCGCGGCAATAAGCAGCCAATAAAGTGGCGCGTTACTTAGCATATCTGTGCCTATCGAAGATGAGTTTCTCCCTACCGTTAAACCGTCAGGACTGACGTGTTTCCTACAGGTAGGTTAATACTACGGACTGGACGTCGCCGGCTCGAATCAAAAGTTCAGAAAAGAGCAGATTTTATGTGAACCAGTTGGCAGGTTCACAGCCACTCCCAACGCTGGACCGATACTTACTGCATGGGAACGACGGATACACGTATATCCTGTGGAGGGAGGACGATTTCAGCCAAACGGCACGATGTGTCGGTCTGAGCTTACTAACTGTCCCGCGAGTATCGGTGGAAAGCTTGTCGTATTCCTTTTAAAGTACGCGATTGCTTTCCTGCGCCGAAGCCGCAAACCATCCATTGGAGATACACCATGATCAAATCCAAAGCTGCAGTAGCCTGGGGCCCCGGCCAACCGCTGGTCATCGAAGAAATTGATGTGATGCCACCACAGGCCGGGGAAGTCCGTGTCCGCATTCTGGCTAGCGGCGTTTGCCACACCGATGCCTTTACACTGTCAGGTGATGATCCCGAGGGCATTTTCCCCTGCGTACTGGGGCATGAAGGCGGCGGTATCGTCGAATCTGTCGGTGAGGGCGTCACCAGCGTACAGGTGGGCGATCACGTTATTCCGCTTTACACCCCTGAGTGTGGCGAGTGTAAGTTCTGTTTGTCCGGCAAAACCAATTTGTGCCAAAAAATTCGTGAAACCCAGGGCAAGGGCCTGATGCCGGACGGCACTACCCGTTTTTCCAAGGATGGCCAGCCAATTTACCACTACATGGGCTGCTCTACATTCTCTGAGTACACGGTTTTACCCGAGATCTCTCTGGCCAAGGTGAATAAGAAAGCGCCATTGGAAGAAGTCTGCCTGCTGGGCTGTGGCGTCACCACCGGTATGGGTGCAGTAATGAACACCGCAAAAGTGCAGGAGGGCGATACCGTTGCCATTTTTGGGATTGGCGGTATTGGCCTGGCGGCCATCATCGGCGCCACCATGGCAAAAGCGAGCCGTATTATCGCGATCGACATCAATGAGTCCAAGTTCGATCTGGCCAAAAAGTTAGGCGCTACCGAGTGCATCAATCCAAGTGATTACGACAAGCCCATTCAGGACGTTATCGTCGAACTCACTGACGGAGGCGTGGATTTCTCGTTTGAATGCATCGGCAACGTCAATGTTATGCGCTCCGCACTGGAGTGTTGTCACAAGGGTTGGGGCGAGTCAGTGATCATTGGCGTAGCAGGCGCTGGCCAGGAGATCAGCACGCGCCCCTTCCAGCTAGTCACCGGGAGAGTCTGGCGCGGCACTGCGTTTGGTGGGGTTAAGGGTCGCTCTGAATTGCCGGGTATCGTTGACCGCTATATGGCCGGTGAATTCAAGTTGGATGACTTCATTAGCTATACGATGGGGCTGGACCGGATTAATGAAGCGTTTGATTTAATGCACGCGGGCAAGAGTATTCGTTCCGTTATTCATTTTGATAAATAGCAGCGGTCTCTATGTACAGGCTCGTATGGCGATGTACTTTGATCCCGACGCAGGAAGATACTTACCATGACTATTGAAAACATCAGCAGCAACAAAAGCTTCGGCGGCTGGAACAAACAGTACAGCCATTTCTCCGAAGTATTGGGTTGCCAAATGCGCTTCGCCATTTACCTGCCGCCACAGGCCTCTGCGGGCAAGAGAGTACCAGTGCTGTATTGGTTGTCGGGACTGACCTGTACCGACGAGAACTTTATGCATAAAGCCGGCGCACAACGCGTGGCCGCGCAATTGGGTATAGCGATTGTCGCTCCCGACACCAGTCCTCGGGGAGAGGGTGTGCCGGATGACCCCGAAGCGGCCTATGATTTTGGTTTGGGGGCAGGCTTTTATGTAAACGCCACGCAAGCGCCCTGGAACAAGCACTACCAGATGTATGACTATGTGGTGAAAGAACTACCTTCGATCATCGAGTCTGAATTTCCGGTTAGTGAGCAGCGCGCCATCAGCGGCCACTCAATGGGTGGTCACGGCGCGTTGGTGGTGGCCCTGAGAAATGCACAGCGCTATTCATCAGTGTCAGCGTTCAGCCCAATCTGTAACCCGCTAGCTTGCCCCTGGGGAGAGAAAGCGCTGGGGAATTATCTGGGCGATGATCGCCAGAGCTGGGCGCAGTACGATGCCAGTGAATTAATGAAGTCCAGTACGTCACATCTACCGGCACTGGTCGACCAGGGCGACGCCGATAATTTCCTGATTGAGCAGCTTAAACCTGAAGCACTGGAGGCGGCCGCCAGAGCCCGTGCTTATCCGCTGGAGTTGCGCATGCAGGAAGGCTATGACCACAGCTACTTTTTTATCGCCAGCTTTATAGAGGATCATCTGCGCTTTCATGCTGCGCATATGGCAGGGCAACGCTAGCCTTGTAACTCTATCTGAAGAGATCGCGCTCAGAGGAACCAGGAGCCGCCATCGACCATATGCGTCTGACCCGTCACAAAGCTACTCGCGTCAGAGGCCAGATAGATCAGGGTTCCGGTCAGGTCCTCGGTTTCCAGATTGCGCCCAATGACTTGTCCCGAGGCGATGGTCGTTTTAGCCTTGTCGAACTTTTCACCAAAGAATTCGCGCGTGCCCTCTGTCATCACCGCAGAGGGAGCAACGGCGTTGACCCGGATGCTGTCTCTCCCCAATTCACGCGCCATCGTTCGCGTCATACCAATCACCGCCGCCTTGGAGGCAACGTAATCACAGCCATACGGAAGACCGTAGACAGCAGCCAGTGATGAGATATTAATAATGGAACCTCCGCCCGCTGCACGCATTGGCCCGACGACGGCCTTGCAGGCCTGCCAGACACCTTTGATGTTAACGTTCATCACGGCGTCCCACTGTGCTTCATCCAGATCTTCAAAGCGGGCGCCCTGCAGCCCGGCATAAAGCGCGGCGTTGTTGACCAGCACATCGATTTTTCCAAACGCGGCTACCGCCTGATCTGCCATCGCCCGGCAACTAGCCATACTCGTAATATCCGTGATCGCCACCTCGATCTTTCCGCCCGCTGCCTGCACCGCTGCTTTGGTGTCATCACAGCTATTCACATCACAGGCAAATATGGAGGCACCCTGGGCGGCCATTGCCTCGGCATAGGCGCGCCCCAAGCCGCGCGCTGCACCGGTAATAACCACCACTTTATTTTTCAATTGCATATTCACGCCCCGTATCCATGCGTTAGCTACCGTGGCATAACAATAACCCGAACAACGCCCTGTTGTCTCGGCGGCAGTAGCCGCTGGCTTGAAAAACGCAGTAGCGCATTTTTAAAGTGACTGACTTCTGGCGCGGGCAACTTTCGAGTCGTTGTCCCGACCCAATTTCTGGCTGATAAAATTACCCGCCACAATCAATTTATCCAAATCAATACCGTGCGCTATCCCCAGGCCATTGAGCAGATAAATAACATCTTCTGTGGCAACGTTGCCCGATGCGCCTCTGGCATAGGGACAACCACCCAGGCCCGCCACTGAGCTGTCGATAGTAGCGATACCCAGTTGTAACGACGCGTAAATATTGGCCAGTGCCTGCCCATAGGTGTCGTGCAGGTGGACCGCCAGCTTCGATGCCGGAATGTGGTGCAGTGTTGCCTCTAGCATAGCAACGACGGATGCCGGTGTACCCACCCCAATGGTGTCGCCCATGGACACTTCATAACAACCCATTTCGTATAATTGACGAGCCACATCGGCGACTTTATCAGGCGCAATATCGCCCTCGTACGGGCAGCCCACCACGCAGGACACGTAACCGCGCACTGTCACATTGTCGCGTGCCGCCGCTGTCATAATGGGGGTAAAACGCTCTATGCTCTGTGCTACCGAACAGTTGATATTCTTGTGGCTAAAGGTCTCTGACACCGCCGCAAAAATGGCGACCTCAGTGACACCAGACTCAACCGCTCGTTGATAACCCTGCATATTGGGGGTCAACGCCGCATAGACAACGCCGTCTTTTCGCACAATCTGTTGGAACACCTCGTCACTGCCCGCCATCTGCGGGATCCACTTCGGGTTCACAAAACTGCCCGCTTCTATGTAAGACACACCCGCGTCGGCCAACTGATGAATCAATTCCAGTTTGGTGCCAGTCGTAATCGGCTGCTTCTCGTTCTGCAAGCCATCACGGGGCCCCACTTCTACAATCTGCACACGGGAAGGGAGAGTCATACCTGTATTCTCGTCTGATTAGGTTTGTTTTTTGCTGCTACTCACCGATGTTGAATTCAACAAGTTCCGCGCCACCATCAACCAGCTCGCCGGCGCTGTAGTAAAAGCTGACAACCTGGCCAGCTGCTGGCGCACGGATGGTGTGCTCCATTTTCATCGCTTCCATAACCAGCAGCGCGTCACCTTTCTGCACTGTTGCCCCCTCCTCAACCAACAGCGCTACCATCGTGCCGTTCATCGGAGCGATTAATGCTCCCGCAGCATCGTGGGGATCTGCATCACCAAAGTCGGCTTTGGCCAATGTAAAGGTCAACGCACTGTCGGCGGTATAGAGACTGAAGCTGTCACCGTATTCGGCAACCGTGGCGTTGAACTGGTGACCGTCAAAATCGGCTCTTAACCGACTACCCTCCAGTGTTCCCTGAGCCGTTACGGTTTTGCCTTGATGCTTGATGATGTAGCGTGTTGCTGTGCCGAACTGCTTCTGCTCAACCTCGAGCCTGTATTCGGTTTCATGAAAGAGAATATTCAGGGTATGGAGATTATCCTCCACCGACCGCCAGGCATTACTCAAATTCCAGGGTGAAGTGGGATCTTTGCGACCGCAACGGTTTGTCAGGGAATATTTTTCTTCCGCCTTCTGTCTCTGATTCAGCAACACGTAAAGTGCGGCCAACGGCAAGTCATTCTCAATGTCGCGAGCCGTGTCGTGGAAGATGGCGGCATGATGTTTCTCGATAAAGCCGGTGTCCAGATCCGCCGCGCGGAAGGGTTGGCTGTTGGCCAGATTATACAAAAAATCGATATTGGTTGTGGTGCCACTGATACGATACTCACTCAAGGCCCGGGTCAATCGATCCAGCGCCTTGTCCCTGTCTTCACCCCAGACAATGAGTTTGGCGATCATCGGGTCATAATACACGCTGACTTCGTCTCCCTGCCTGACTCCGGTATCAACACGCACATTGGCATTGGTTTCAGGCGTCTGCACAAATGACAGCGTCCCTGTTACCGGCAGAAAATCGTTGGCGGGATCTTCGGCATAAATACGCGCTTCAAACGCGTGGCCGTTTATTGTTAGCTGCCCCTGATCGAGGGGCAGGTTTTCTCCATCGGCGACCCGTATTTGCCACTCAACCAAATCCTGTCCGGTAATCATTTCTGTGACCGGGTGCTCTACCTGCAACCGAGTGTTCATTTCCATGAAATAGAATGCGCCATCACTGTCGAGCAAAAACTCAACAGTACCGGCGCCCTCATAGTCAATCGCAAGTGCGGCCTGAATAGCGGCCTGACCCATGGCGTCTCGCAACGCCGCTGTCATGCCGGGCGCCGGAGCCTCTTCGATAACTTTTTGGTGGCGGCGCTGCACGGAACAATCGCGCTCAAACAGGTAGACGGCGTTTTTGTGCTGATCGCAGAAAACCTGTATCTCGACGTGCCGCGGCTGGGTGAGATATTTCTCAACCAGCATGGTGTCATCACCAAAGGCATTCATGGATTCACGCTTGGCCGCGGCCAGCGCTTCATCAAACTCGGCGGCGCTCCAAACCTGACGCATGCCCTTGCCACCGCCGCCGGCCGTTGCTTTCAACAGCACCGGATAGCCCATATCGTTTGATGCTTTGCGGAGGATTTCGGGATTCTGGTCTGCGCCATGATAGCCCGGCACAAGAGGCACACCGGCTGCGTCCATGATGGTTTTTGCGGCGGACTTGGAGCCCATGGCCTCAATAGCGCCTATAGGTGGACCAATAAAAGCGATACTGTTGTCCTGACAGGCCAGGCAGAAAGCCGCGTTCTCAGAAAGAAAACCGTATCCGGGGTGAATCGCTTGCGCGCCGGTTTTAAGTGCGGCATTGATGACTTTGTCGAACTGTAAGTAGGAGTCTCGCGAGGGCGCAGCGCCGATATGCACGGCTTCATCCGCCATGGAAACGTGGAGCGCGTCCCTATCGGCATCACTGTAAACAGCGACCGTTCGAATACCCATTCTACGTGCAGTACGAATGACGCGACAGGCAATCTCGCCACGGTTTGCTATCAGAATTTTGTCAAACATCGTGTTCGTTCCTATTCATCAATAGTGCGGCTGCACGTCACATACGGAAGACGCCAAATTTGGTGTCTTCTATTTCTTTGTTGAGACTGGCGGAAAGCGACAGGCCCAACACCATGCGCGTATCGGCTGGATCGATAACACCGTCGTCCCACAATCTGGCCGACGCGTAATACGGGTGACCCTGTTTTTCGTAAGTTTCAATGATGGGCTGCTTGAACTCGGCCTCTTCCTCCGCGCTCCAGTCTTCTCCCGTCTTCGATTTCTGGTCGCGCTGAATCTGAGCAAGGACACCCGCTGCCTGCTCCCCCCCCATAACGGAGATGCGGGCATTTGGCCACATGAACATGAAACGTGGATCGTACGCTCGACCGCACATTCCATAGTTGCCCGCACCAAAGGAGCCACCAATTAAAATGGTGAACTTGGGTACCTGAGCCCCGGCAACAGCGGCGACCATCTTGGCACCGTGCTTGGCGATGCCATCGTGCTCATATTGCTTGCCCACCATAAAACCAGTGATGTTCTGTAGAAACACCAGAGGAATTTTACGCTGCGCGCAAAGCTCGACAAAGTGCGCGCCCTTCTGTGCTGATTCGCCAAAGAGAATGCCATTGTTCGCCACGATACCCACCGGGTAGCCGAAAATTCGCGCGAAACCACAAATCAACGTGATACCGTATAAGGCCTTGAACTCGTGAAATTCAGAGCCATCGACAGTGCGGGCGATGACTTCCCGGACATCGTAAGGGTGGCGCGAATCTTTCGGCACAATGCCGTAAATTTCTCTGCTGTCGTACAGTGGCTCCACCGATTCCTTCACATCCAGCGACAGCGGTTTGACACGGTTTAGTCTGGCGACGGCGTCTCTCGCCAGTTGTAACGCGTGGTGATCATTCTGCGCAAGATGATCGGCAACCCCCGAGGTGCGACAGTGTACGTCTGCACCACCCAGCTCTTCCGCTGTGACCACTTCACCCGTCGCCGCTTTGACCAGGGGCGGGCCGGCCAGAAAAATCGTACCCTGTTCCCTAACGATAATCGATTCGTCGGCCATCGCGGGAACGTAAGCGCCACCGGCGGTACAAGACCCCATGACCACGGCTATCTGCGGGATATTGCGTGCTGACATTGTGGCCTGGTTAAAAAATATGCGGCCAAAGTGATCGCGATCGGGAAACACTTCATCTTGTCGTGGCAGATTGGCGCCGCCGGAATCGACCAGATAGATACACGGCAGACAGTTTTCCTGAGCAATGCTCTGCGCGCGCAAGTGCTTTTTCACGGTGAGTGGGTAGTAGCTTCCCCCTTTCACCGTGGCATCGTTGGCGACAATCATGCACTCCAGGCCATTGACGCGGCCAACACCGGTAATAATCCCGGCGGCGTGAACATCTTCACCATACACATCCATCGCGGCCAGTTGTGATAACTCCAGAAACGGTGAGCCGGGATCGATCAACGCAGCAATCCTGTCCCTGACCAGTAATTTTCCACGAGCGGTGTGGCGCTCACACGCTTTTTCACCACCCCCCTGTTTGATCGTTTGTAGTTTGGCCTTCAGGTCGTCCACCTGCGCCTGCATATGCGCGGCGTTAGCGGAAAAATCTTCAGATCGAGTATTTATCCGGGTTTTCAGAATGCCCATATTGCTACCTGCACAGTCGTCAGTAGAGAGAAGAGATCATGTCATTGCAAGGTGTTACCGGGTTTCATTAAAGAGTTCCCGGCCGATCAGCATGCGGCGAACCTCACTGGTACCAGCACCAATCTCATAGAGCTTGGCGTCGCGTAGCAAGCGCCCGGTGGCGAAGTCGTTGATGTAGCCATTCCCTCCCAGCGCCTGTATCGCCTGCAGTGCCATTTGCGTGGCGCGCTCGGCGGTATAGAGAATCACCGCGGCGGCATCCTTGCGGCTTTCCTGCCCTCTGTCGCAGGCTTTGGCAACCGCGTACAAATAGGCGCGCGATGCATTTAGCTCGGTATACATATCCGCGAGCTTACCCTGCATTAATTGGAACTCACCGATGGATTGTCCAAATTGCTTGCGATCATGAATATAGGGGATGGTGATATCCAGACACGCTTGCATAATGCCCACCGGCCCACCGGACAGTACGGTCCGCTCGAAGTCCAGGCCGCTCATTAATACTTTTACACCCTGCCCCTCTTCGCCAAGGATGTTCTCTGCGGGGACTTCACAATCCTGGAAGATCAGTTCGCAGGTGTTGGACCCGCGCATCCCCAGTTTATCGAGTTTGGTATTGCGCGAAAATCCCGGGGAGTCACGCTCCACAATAAACGCCGTCATTCCCCAGGCGCCCTTGTCGGGGCTGGTTTTGGCATAGATCACATAGGTATCGGCATCGGGACCGTTGGTGATCCACATTTTGTTGCCATTGAGAATGTATTTGTCACCCTGCAGGTCGGCACGTAACTTCATGCTGACAACATCACTGCCCGCGTTGGGCTCAGACATTGCCAGCGCACCAATGTGCTCACCGGAACACAGTTTGGGCAAGTACTTGAGCTTTTGTGCCTGGCTGCCATTTTTGTGAATCTGGTTCACGCACAAATTCGAGTGAGCGCCGTAGGACAGGCCAACTGAGGCTGAAGCGCGTGATATCTCCTCCATCGCCACGGTGTGTGCAAGGTAGCCCATATTGGTGCCACCGTATTCCTCCGCAACGGTTATTCCCAGCAGACCCATATCGCCGAACTTACGCCACATGTCTGCGGGGAACTCGTTGTCTTTATCGATTTGCGCGGCTCTCGGCGCCAACTCCGCCTGCGCGAACTGGTATACGCTGTTGCGCAACATGTCGATATCTTCGCCGAGATCAAAGTTCAGGGTGGGGTAGCTCGTGCTCATGGCTGTCTCCTGTGAAAATCCGCCAAGCTCAAAAACCGCAGGGGCTGCGATCAGTTTCGTGGGTACTGGTGGTACAGCCCAGGCCGGGGCGGACTGACACCCAATTGTAGATAGTCAATTGTGATGCGCGAGATTATCTTACCTTTACGTTAACGTCAACTTGACGCAACCGCTGCGACTAGCGGCTGCTACGGTTGCGCAGGGCTGAATAATGGGGCTGATCGATCGCCAGTTGCCCTGCCACGGTCTGGCGCAAGTGTTCCGCCAAACCGGGCGTGTCCAGCGGCATATCCGCTCGCAGACGGTTGACCAGCTCCCAGCGCAGTGCGTCCAGTTCACCCTGCTGTCCCAGCAGCGTTTGCAGGCGCTGCCGCTCCTGTGCCGCCAATGCGCTACCACACTGGAATTCTCGCTGCGCGATGCCCAGCGAGTTAGCGGCCACCCGGGCAAGAAACGCATTGTGCGGGTCCAGCTTTTGCGCCACGTCGTCTTTGAGAAACGCCGCGACCCCGGCCAGCAGTTCGGCGGGCATGGGCAATTGCGTGCCCTCGGATAATGACTTGTCCAGGTCAGGCAGAACGAAATCACCCGGGATCAACAGATTGACGCAATCCATCTGCGCTTCCGAGGAACGTCTGCCAATTACCGGCCGCTCCAGACTGGGCGCCTCCCCGCTGCGCCACGCATTGGCCATCTGCAATGTCACCATCGCCCACCAGAAGGAGCCGAAGACCTGCCAGAATTCGAGCGCCTGTCGCGGAATGTCCAGCCCGGAGGTCTCCCGGTATCCCGCCAGCAGATCCTCAATCTCGCCGAAGCCGCCCACTGGCAGCGCGTCCTTGCCAAAGCGCCACGAATTGACACACAACCAGCCCAGATCGCGCACCGGATCCCCGATCTGCGCCAGCTCCCAGTCCAGTACTGCGTTGATGCCGCCTGGCGTCACCATCAGATTACCGTTGCGAAAATCGCCGTGTACCAGAGTCGTCCGTGAGCCCTGGGGCAGGTGGTCGCGCAGCCAGCGCCAGCTATAGTCGATCATGGGTACAGGCACACCGAGCACTTGATAGGCAGCCCAGGTCTCCTCTACCAGCGTCGCTGGATCCACCTCGGGCAAATCCCCTGCCAGACCCGCGGCACGCCAGTCCAGCGCGTGAATGCGACCCAGGATCTGGCCGCACTCACGCGCCAGAACGGGGCGAATCCCCTCAAGTTCCGCAGCTCGCACGATGCGCTGCCCCAGGGTCTCCCCCTCCAGCCACTCCATAATGAAACCGCTACCCAAGCCATCTTGCGGCTGTAACACATAGCAAATAGCGGGACCGGGAATACCCGCCGCGCCCGCCAATTGAAACAGGCGGGCTTCCGTAGCCAGGCTGATACCACCGACACCGGACTCGGTCTGTGAGGATGGCTGTGAGCGCCGCAGGGCCAGCTGCCGCTCAACAACATCCTCGGCGATGCGGATATGCCATGTTTCCTGACTGGCTCCGGCGGTCAGTTGCTGACAGGACACAAGTGACTTGAAGCCTGTCAGTTCTCTGCAGAGCACTTTTTCCAATGCTGCTGTGAATACGTCTGTCTCGGCGCTTTTGGTCATAGTGATCAGCTCACGCCCTTGGGCTTTTGCTGCTTCATAAAACCAAACAAGTAACCTGCGGCCCGGCGGATCTGGATTTCGTCTGCGCCCTCGGTGATGCGATAGCGCCGATGGTGGCGATAGATGTGCTCGAAGGGTTTGTAGCGGGAGTAACCCATACCGCCGTGTACCTGCATCGCAAAATCAGCTGCCTCACAACAGAGCCTGTTCGCCTGGTAGTTGCACATGGAAACTTTGTCGGACACCGAGAAAGCGCCATCTCGATCCATTAGCCAGGCCGTCTTGTGAACCAGTGCGCGCAGCATTTCACAGCGCGTATTAAGATCTACCAGCGGAAACTGGATTCCCTGATTGGTCGACAGTGCCTTCCCAAAGGGCTTGCGTTGATTGGCGTGCTGCACGGCCTCGTTCACGCAATATTGAGCAGCACCCAGGCTGGAGGCGGCCTGACGAATACGGTTTTCGTTGAAGAAGTGCTGAATCACCATCAGCCCCCTGCCTTCACCACCAAAAATAGCACTGTCCGGCACTCGTACATCGGTAAAGGAGACTCGTGCGTGGTCAGAGGGCATATTGAAGGTCCACAGGTACTCTTCCACTTTCACACCAGTAGCCTTCATGGGGACCAGAAAAGCAGTGATTCCCAAGCCATCGCCAGGCTTACCCGAGGTGCGTGCCATCACCATGTCGGCCTGCGCGAGATGCACGCCGGTGTTCCAGGTTTTTTCGCCGTTGATCACCCAATCGTCGCCGTCACGGACAGCATTGGTTTCCATATAGGTCGCATCGGAACCGTGTTCCGGCTCCGTGATGCCGAACCCAAAACCCATGGACGCCGTCCGCATGCCATCCAGCCATTGCGCCTGCTGTTCCTCAGTGCCATATTTCAGCATCAGCAGCAGGCCAATACTATTCCCCACGACGGAGTGTTCATTCTGCAAATCATTGTGCAGCCCAAGCCCCTTCGCGGCCATGTGCTCCCTGATAATTGCCATACCCAGATTACTGCCATCGCGGCCGCCGTACTCGGCGGGAAAGGGATAGTGAAATACGCCCGCCTCTATCGCCAGATCCTTCGCCTTGCGCAACAAAGACTCCCACTCTTCGTTGGGTAGGCCCTCCCGCTCCCAATCAGTTCTGGCATCCTCCCGGCGATGATCAAAGAAACGCATATTGTCGTCTAACTGTTCCAGCGGCTTAATTTTGTCCTCGATAAACTGGTCTAACTCTTCGAGGAAAGCGGCAATCTCTACGGGTATTTCGAAATCCATTTATTGTTCCTGTTAACAGTTGGAATGTCTTTTGCTGCGTTCGGTTGCTGTGATGGCCGCTCTGCTATCAGTCTAAAGTAATATCATCGAAAGTTGCGACATCGCGTGGTGCGTAGTTGGCAGCCCGCCCTTCCAGCTCCGACATAACCGCTTCGATCTGGTTAGGCGTTTTGAGAATTTTTGCCTGCAGGCGCTCCTCCGCTTTCAATCCCTCGTATTCATCGCCATGCCAGGTGTTATCAAGCAAATACTTGCCGTAGGTAATCGCATTGGGATTGCGCTTCGCAATCGCCGCAGCCATTTCCAGCGCAGCGTCACGCGGGTTTTCATTCACAGAGGTGACCAGACCCAACTGCAATGCCTCTGCGGCCTCAACTACTCGACCGGTAAATGTCAGCTCCTTGGCGACATCCACGCGCACCAGATCACGCAAGGTTTGCGACGTGGACATATCGGGAATCAGCCCCCACTTGATTTCCATGACCGACAATCTGGTGCCGGGGTGAGCAATCCGGATATCCGCCCCCATCGCAATCTGGAACCCGCCGCCGTATGCCACGCCGTGCAGCGCGCATATCACCGGGACAGGCATCTTCTTCCAGACATAACCGGGTAGCTGATAAAAATTTGGATAGAAACCACCCCGGCCGGCGCCAAAGGGATCCGTACTAAAATCAGGATCTGTCATATTGGCCAGATCCAATCCTGCACAGAAGCCGCGCCCCTCCCCCGACAAGACAATCGCGCGGATCTCTTTATTCTGGGCCAGTTCCTTGCCAACACGGGTGATGGCCTCAAACATGGGAATACTCAATGCATTCATTTTTTCGGGACGATTCAAACGGACATCGGCAACGTGATTGGTGATTTGGACGGTAACCAGTTCGGTCATGAAACACCTCTAATTCAGTTCAGGTTCAATTGAGACACTGCCTGTCCACAGCGTATAGTATGGCGTAGCATGATAGCGCTGGAGGCTCGCTTGCACCACGCCAAAAAGTTTCCCGCACGCACATAATAGAACACTGAGAGCAAGAAATGGCGACACCCGACCAATATCAAGACATTCGCGACGCCGTCGCAAAACTCTGTGCAAAATTTCCGGGGGAATATTGGCAAGCTCTGGAAAAGGAAGGTACCTACCCTGCCGAGTTCGTTCAAGCTCTGACGGAATCAGGCTACCTCGCGCTGCTTATCCCCGAACAGTACGGTGGCGCGGGTTTGCCACTATCTGCCGCCTGTGCCGTATTAGAGGAAATTCAGCGCAGCGGCTGCAATGGCGGCGCCTGTCACGCCCAGATGTACACAATGGGCACACTATTGCGTCACGGCAGTGAACAACAAAAGCAGCAATACCTGCCCGCAATAGCCAGCGGTCAACTGCGCCTGCAGGCGTTTGGCGTCACCGAACCCGGCAGCGGCACCGACACGACCAGAATACAAACGCGGGCGCGACGCGATGGAGCCAACGGCGATTACATCGTCAACGGCCAGAAAGTTTTTATCTCGCGCACCGAGCACTCGGACCTGATGATCTTGCTGGTGCGCACTGCAGCGCGTGAGGACGGCGCCAAGCCTACCGCAGGTATGTCAGTGCTGCTGGTGGATATGCGCAGCGCTTTGGGCAATGGCCTGACAATCAAACCTATCAAAACCATGATGAACCATGCCAGCACAGAATTATTTTTCGACGATTTGAGAGTACCTGCGGCCAATTTGATTGGCGAGGAAGGTCGCGGCTTCTCCTACATCGTCGATGGCATGAATGCTGAACGCATCCTGATTGCCGCCGAGTGTATTGGCGATGCCCGCTATTTTATAGAACAGGCGAGCCGCTACGCCAAGGAGCGAGAAGTCTTCGGCAGACCGATTGGCCTGAACCAGGGAATACAATTCCCCATTGCGCGAGCGCATATTCAGACGGAGGCCGCCGATGCGATCGTAAAACGAGCAGCCGAGAAATTTGAGCAGAATCAACCCTGCGGCTCGGATGCGAATATGGCAAAACTGCTAGCCTCTGAAGCCTCATGGCAAGCGGGGGACACTTGTATCCAAACATTCGGCGGCTACGGTTTTGCAACGGAATACAATATCGAAAGGAAGTTTCGCGAAACGCGTTTGTACCAGGTGGCGCCGATTTCGACCAACTTGATTCTCTCTCATGTTGCGACCCATGACCTGGGCTTGCCCAAGTCTTTTTAGCCCCAGAGCGCTATAGAAAGTATCGATGTCAAATACAATAAACATAGACCACCTGCGCAGCTGGATTGGACAGCGGGACAGCGACAGCGATGCCATCACGCCAGAGCTGGTAAAGCGATTCAGCGCTACGTTAAGCGGCCACACACAGATTGCCACAGACACGGGTTCACCGATTCCTCTGGGCATCCACTGGTGCCTGGCACTGCCCGCAGTGACGCGGGATAAATTGGGTGCTGACGGACATCCCGCCAAGGGCGAATTTCTACCACCGGTACCGTTGCCCCGGCGCATGTGGGCGTCCAGCCGTATTCTGTTTCACAAGGGACCAAGCGTAGGCGCCCGAATTGAAAAGTCATCTACCATTGCGGATGTTGTGCTCAAGCAAAGCGCGGCATCCGGGCCACTGGTGTTCGTGCATATCGATCATGAGTATGTGCAAGGCGCAGAAACGCTTATACAGGACCGGCAAACCATCGTGTACCGGCAGCCCTCGGCATTCCGGCAGGGCGAAGTCCAACCATCGAAAATGCAAGCACTAAACGCCGCCCACTCGCTGAGAGTTACCCCCGACAGCACACTACTTTTTCGATACTCTGCGCTGACATTTAACGGGCACCGAATTCACTATGATCACGATTACACAACCGTCGAGGAAGGTTATCCCGCACTGGTTGTACACGGGCCACTGACCGCGACGCTGCTGATGAACCTGGCGCAAGCTACTCGACCGGAAAGCGCCCTTCGAGCGTTTGAATTCCGGGCGGTAGCGCCGGCGTTTGTGGATCAAGTATTGCAGCTTTCGGTAAACGCCAGTGAGACAGATCAGGACGCAAGCGGTACTGTAGATACTGGCATTCACCTTGAGGCAAGGAATCATCGAGGAGAATTAGTCATGACCGCCAACGCGCAGTTTGGTGAACACTTTCCCCACTAACAGAAACAGGCGTACTGAACAACGAAAGTCCCTGCGATGTGACCATCGACAGACTGACCATTGAAGCTGGAAATTTTTTGGAGAAAACGATGTCCGATTTAATTTTGCAGGTTCCACAAGAGTATAGGCGTGGTGGAAAGAAGAAAAGGGAGCAGGAATCTGTAGCGTCGGGATTGAGCCTGATTGAGCTAATGTGCAAAAAGCTGGATATCACAGATTTATCGGGTATGGCGCTTTTGGACATGGGCTGCGGCAATAAATTCGTCCAGGCAATACTGGATCGAGGACTGCCTATTGGACGCTATGTCGGTATCGACATCCATCCCGGGCTGATTGATTTTCTGCAGTCGAATGTCTCTGACGAACGGTTTAGTTTCTATACGTCGAACACACACAATGATATGTATAATCCCGAGGGCGAACCTCTCTCAGAAGCGACAAGGCTTCCTGTTGAAGAGGAGAGCTTTGATCTCATTTGCCTGTTTTCTGTTTTCACACATCTTGCGCCAAACGACTATGTACTCATGCTTAAGTTACTTCGGCACTATATCAAGCCTGGGGGCAGAATAATTTTTAGTTTGTTTGTGAATGAAACCACAAAAGGCGGCCATGGCTTCGTCGACGTAATGTCGTCTCACTTCGCCGCGACCCTCACCAAGGAACAGCTGGAAGCCGGATTGCAGGGGCCCAAGGACTTCGTGGATTGGTATCCAGCGAAGCCTCTATGGCGAGCAGTTTACTCCAGAGATAATGCCATACGGCTGGTTGACGGTACGGGGTGGGAAATTGAATCCCTGAATGATCCAGAGCAAGAGGTTCAACACTACATGGTATGCAAGCCAGTCTGACTGCATGGCTTAGCGCCCTTTTTCACCGGGGGCGGCAGACAGCGGACCCTTCGATTGCTGCCCGCCATAGTTGCAGCAATCCTCAAAGGAGTCGTCGACACTTTTACGGTCTTTGGCTGGTCATGAAAATAATAGAACAGCTCTACTTCCCTCCCGCGCAAAGATAGAGCCATGACAACGATTCTGCTAAATTAATCTGATACAGTCCAATCTGACTGAACATTTTGACTTGAACCCACCCAATAGAGAGTTGTCTATGACTACACGTTATTCTCCTCTGCTCCTAACTGCACTCGTTGCGTCACTGGGCTTGCCGATGGGGGTCGCCGCACAGGTTCCCCAGAACGTCGTGGCATCACTGGGTGTACCCGATACGCTTGAAACCCGCATTGGTACGCTGGAATTCAAGGATGGCGCACCCTCGGCAGAAAGCGCCGAAAAAGTATTCGACGCGTTAAACTTTAACAATGCACTGAGTGCGTACAACAACAGTTTTCGTGGCGCCTCGGCACTCGCTATCGCCAAGGGCTTTGAAAGCATAGGTGCCGGGGACAATGCGGTAGTGATCTTCTCAGATCTGATGGACGCCAACTCTCTGTTCCTCACCGCAAATGCAGACACCATCTATTACGTGGCTGCGGTGGATTTAAGCAGTGGCCCTATAGTGATTGAGCAACCTCCAAAAGGCGTGGGGACGATCAACGATATGTGGTTTTCGTGGATCATCGATATCGGATTTCCGGGCCCCGATCGAGGCGAGGGCGGGAAGTACCTGATAGTTCCCCCGGGTTACGAGGGCCCGCTGCCGGATAGCGGTTTCTTCGTCGCTCATTCCAGGACGAATCGCGTACTCTATGCTGCGCGCGCCTATCTGGAGAACAATGATCCCAGGGCGCCGGTCGAATCGATCAAAAAGACCATGAAGATTTATCCGTATACCCCGGGCGGATTTGGGACAAGCATTGCAACAGCACTCGAGGGAACAGTGGGGATAGCAAAAAACCCTGAGGTACCGGCGACGAGGTTCGTAGAGGCCAGTGGCAAGGCATTCAATACCATTCCTCCGAGCGATTTTGGCTTCTTCGAGATGATCAACGAAAATATCCAGCAGGAGCCAGCCACCAGCTATGATGTGGAACTCGCCGGTCAGTTAGCAGCTATCGGCATTGTGAAAGGCAAACCGTTCGCGCCCGATGCACGCATGAAAAAGATTCTCACCGATGCCGCGAATGTAGGTGCGGCAGCCGGGCGAGTACTTAACTGGCGTTTCGCAACGCAGCACCCGGACTGGAATTACTACGAGAATTCCAACTGGGGCAATATGCTGTGGGAGGGTGGCTACGATTTCGAGACACCGCCACCTCAGATTACCAAGGAGGGTATGTTCAAACCGAATCCGCCCACCGGCGCGCGTACTCTCGATTCTCGTACAGCATTTTATTACGGGTATACGCTGGACTCTCCCGGCATGATCATGCGTGTTCCACGTGTAGGCTCACAGTACCTGATGGGATTCCTGGATGCCGAAGGCACGCCGTTTGATGGCGCAGAGACCTACAAGGTGATTCTGCCCAAGGACATCCCCGCCGCGGCATTCTGGTCATTCACCCTTTACGACAACCAGACGCGCTCAATGCTACAAACACCGCAGCGCTTTCCCCGTGCTGGCAGCCAGAGCTATCCTTCGCCGGCAGCTGCAACCAGTGCCGATGGTTCTACGACTATCTACTTCTCACCGGAGCAACCCGATGGTGTAGAGCGAGGAAACTGGATTCAGACAGACCCCAACAAGGGCTGGTTCACGATCCTGCGATTGTATAGCCCACTGGAGACATTCTTTACTAAACAGTGGCGGGCAGGTGAGATCGAACGGGTCGATTAGGCAGGACAGGGTATTTGCCCGTGGGGGAGCTGTTAAGACGGCTCCCCCACGGGCAACTTCCGACGATACTAGAAGCAACAACTCCCTTTTTGGACGTTATCCCAAATCGAGGTTACCGCGTTTACTCAACTGCGAAAGTCAAACCGGCATTCGCTTGCAAGCGATCAATCAACAGTGACCCCATCGCCGCAGCCGGCGTCCAGATTCCGCCGCTGGCAGCCTCAGGGTTTTTCAGCAAGCACACCGCACTCTCTGCAATCATTTTGCAGGTTGAACCGTAACCGGGATCCTTATCACCCTTGACGCTCGCCATCACAGTGTCACCAGCCGCGTTAGAGCCGACAAACAAAACGTCGTAATGGCCGGTCTCACGCTCTTCCTTACTAGGTCCTTCGCCCGGTTGACGAGGATCATTTGCCATTGATTTGTCTTCTGCGACCGCTTTGGCGATAGCTTCACCTTGATCACCCGGGCCGGTCAGCAGCATTTCGTCATAGACGAACTTATCGCCGTATTGATGCTTCAACAAATAGTTCGAGCGATGTATGTTTTTGGTATTGATTGTTGCCATTACAAAAGGCGCGGACCAGCTGTTCAAGTCTTCTTCATAAACAGGCGCCAATCCCGAGGGTTGCTCTGGCCCCTTGAAACCTTCGGTCAGAGCAAAAGAATTCATCAGCACCTCTATCAGTTCCGGCTTCTTGGCGGCAGCGGCCATCGTCGCCTTGAAGCTGGCCAGCGTACCCCCGGAGAACGTGCCTTTCATCACGCGTACACGTCCTTTAATGCGCGGTACCGGCGCGCCCAATTTCTCTTTGGCGGTTTGCTGCAGGAAGTAAACACCCAAATCAAACGGCACAGAATCAAAGCCACAGGAAAAGACAATACGGGCGCCGCTCGCTTTCGCAGCATCCTGATATTGATCAATCATTTCGTGCATCCACGTCGGCTCGCCACACAGATCAACATAATCCGTACCCGCCTCAGCGCAAGCTTTAACCACATCGCTACCATAGAGCTGGTAGGGGCCAACCGTCGTCAAAATCACCTGGGTGCGTTCGACCATAGAGACAATACTACTGTAGTCACTGGCGTCAGAAACAACCAAAGGCACATCGGCAGCAATACCCATTTCATCACGAACGGCTTCCAGTTTTTCCTGACTGCGCCCGGCCATAGCCCAAATCACATCACCATTTACGCCGTATTGATTATTCAGGTACTCACAGACTAAACGGCCGGTATAGCCGGTTGCTCCATAAACGATAATGCCAAACTCTTTTGTATTAGCCATACTCAATTCTCTCCTGAAATGTGTTGTGTGATTCGATCAGCTAAAGCTGGCGACGTCCTCATTCAAAACGTGCTGTAACAATGGGCTTGAAGCCGCGCGCTCAAAGGCATCATCTATTGCTTTAAAACGCGCTTGCACCACTTTGCGATAATTCGGGTGGGTAAAAATATACAGCTCACCAGCGCTGATCGCTTCGACGACACGCTCACCGACAATTTCAGGTGCCAAACCGGCATCGATCACATTTTGCAGATGCACTGCCAGGTCCGAGGGTTCATCAGCCGCGTTTACGTCAAGTTGCGCCTCATTGGAATATTCGGAGTGCTTATTGCGATGGGCGAGGTTAATACGTGTTTTTACGAACGCCGGGCACAGCACCGAGACTTGAATGTTGTGGGGCTGGAGTTCAGCGTGCCAGCTTTCGGACATACCCACTACCGCCAC
The DNA here is from genome assembly GCA_037969215.1 of Halioglobus sp. Classification (GTDB taxonomy): domain Bacteria; phylum Pseudomonadota; class Gammaproteobacteria; order Pseudomonadales; family Halieaceae; genus Marimicrobium. The sequence continues at coordinate 9,788 of JBBKWY010000120.1, read as the reverse complement.
TTTGGTCGCCGTATAAGAACCCGCGAAGGGCACACCCATCATGCCCGCCATGGAGGCTACATTGATCAGCCAGCCGCCTTCGCCGTGCTCCTTCATCAATGGAACAATTGCTTCGGCACCGTAGATAACGCCCATCAGATTGACGCCCAGAACCCACTGCCAATCTTTGTCGTCCGTTTGTTCGATCGCACCCGGCGCACCGCAAACACCCGCATTGTTGACCAACATGTGAATCTTGCCAAAACGGGCTTTCGCCTGTTCGGCGACGGCTTGCCACTGGTCCTGCTTGCTGACATCCATTTGCACAGCTAACACGTCAATGCCCTGTGCTTCCAATTTTACTTTAGCCTGCTGCAGTTGATCGGCATCAATATCTCCGATGACGACATTCATTCCCTGCTTGCCAACCGCCTGTGCAACACTGAAGCCGATACCTTCAGCACCACCACTGATGATGGCTGTCTTTCCCGCAAATTTTGACATATTTTTACTTCCTGCTATTCAGTAGAATCTTTCGCAATGCCTCGCCAATCCACGACGGGAAAGTACGCGCCTGCCTACCCGGAAACGGCGACTGGCTGCTTCGCCGTCGAGTAAACCAATACATCCTCATTGAGATCAAGCGCCGGCAGCAGATCCTTCTCGACATAGTAGTCGCGACAAAACTCCCATGGCTCGTTGCCACCCTGCTTCGGCAACAGGTGCATGCTGCGCTTCAGATAGCCCGCATTGAACTCGTCATCTTCTATCCACGGGCGCACGGCCATGCCCTTATCCTGCTCGCGTAGCGTCGGCGTGCATACGCTGAGACCTTCCGCATCCATTTTGTTTAACAACTTGCAGACATAATCGCAGACCAGATCCACACGCATGGTCCAGCTGGTACGCAGGTAACCAAACATAAATGACATATTGGGTATGCCGGAGTTCATAATGCCGCGATAGGTGAAGGTATCGGCAAAGTTGACCGGTTCACCATCCACGTCAAAGGCGATATCACCCATCACACTCAGATTAAAGCCCGTGGCTGTGATGATAATGTCCGCTTCCAGCAACTCACCCGATTTGGTGAGAATGCCATCTTTGGTAAAGCGGTCAATATGATCGGTAACCACTGACACTTTGCCGGACTTGATGCTATCGAACAGATCACCATCCGGCACATACGCCAGTCGCTGTTGCCAGGGGCGATAGCTGGGCGTGAAGTGACTCATATCAAAGTCCTCACCCAGGCGTTCACGTATCACCTTAAAGAGTTCTTCCTTGACCAGTTCCGGACTCGATGTCGAGAGGTACTGCACATCTTTGGCCAGCTTGAGAAGGCTGCGGCGCACAATCTCGTGCACCCACTCATCCGGCACGTCCAGCTCGCGCAATTGATCAGCCAGCTCGTTGCGGTTTTCGCCAGTCCAGAAGTAGGTGGGTGAGCGCTGCAGCATGGTGATGTGGGAGCAGTCATCAGCCATGTTGGGAATAAGGGTTGCCGCTGTCGCACCGGAGCCTATCACGACCACGCGCTTGCCCTTGTAATCCAGGTCTTCGGGCCAGGTCTGAGGGTGCACAATGGGGCCTTTAAAATCACTCATCCCGGCCCACTCGGGGGTATAACCCTCTGCATGTTGGTAATAGCCCTGGCACATCCACAGGAAGTTGCAGCTGAAGCGCACTACCTCACCGGTGTCTGTCTTCCGAGCTTCTATCAACCACAGCTGATCCTCCCCCGACCAGGACGCGCTCAGCACCACATGCTGGTAGCGGACATGCTCATCGATACCGCCCTCTTCAATCGCCTCGCCCATGTAATTCAGTATGGAGTCAGCAGACGCAATCGGCTGGCCCGTCCAGGGCTTGAAGCCATAGCCAAAAGTGTACAAATCACTGTCTGAGCGAATGCCCGGATAGGTATGCTGATGCCAGGTACCGCCGTAGGACTCTTTCGTCTCAAGCAGGACATAGCTTTTGTCGGGGCACTTTTCACTCAGGTGATGGGCGGCACCTACGCCGGAAATGCCTGCACCTACGATCAGTACATCGAAGTGCTCACTAGTGGCATTGCTCATGGGCAGACCTCATTCTTTGATTAGGATTTCGATGTACGCATCCTAAAACCATGCTGCTCGACAAAACATTGCCGAGTAGGCCCAATTTTTGTTAATTTGGGCCACAAATGTACTTTATGACAAATTATGGATAATCAAACCGCAGTCATCGCCAGCGGCAATCTCGCCTCGTCGCGTCGCACGGTAACGGGTCTATTGGGCCAGCTGGTGTTCCTGAATGTGAATGATGAGGACGCACTGGAACTATTTACTGGTGCCGGACTACCCGCTAGAGCCATCGCAGAGCCCGACTTTCCCATATCTCTGGAGCAGGAGCTCATCATCTGCATCGCGCTGGTACGCCGCCTCGGCAATGAACGCTCAGCGGTGCGGATCTTCTTTCAGCGCATGCGCAACATAGGCATTGAAAACCTCGGCGTACTGGGCATGGCCATGCGACACTCCGCGACAGCGGTAGCGGCATTGCAAGTCTGTCTCAATTTTCCACAGCTGACCTGGGGCCACTCGAGACTGGTGGTAACGCGTGAATCCGAGGTGACGTTGTTCACCTTCACAATGCAACGGCCACAAATACGCGACACTTCAGAGACGGATATCGATGCTCTGGTGGAGTACTGTCTGGCACTGGATCTGGTGACATCTTTGCGCAATATTCAGGATATTGCCGATGGCGAAGCCGTTCCTGTGTATATCACCCTGCCCTTCGCACAGCCCGCAGACTGGCATCTGGTGCAAGAACACTTGCCTTGTGCGATAGAGTTCTCCTGCGCGGAGGCCTGTCTGGCTTTTTCAGGCGGCTTTGACAATACGCCGCTACCAAAAGCCAATCCTCTGGTGTACCGCTCGTACGTCTCCATCGCGGAGAAATTATCGTTAATGCTGGCGGAGGAAATCAGCCTCACTGAGCGCGTCACACGCTGGCTGTGGGCGTATACGCCACCTCTCAAACGCGGTGAAGTGGCCAGCCAATTAGCGATGTCCGAACGCAGCCTGACCCGGCAATTGGGCAACGAAGGCACGTCGTATGCCACTCTGCTCGCCAGCGTACAGGCCGAACGGGCCAGGAATTATCTGCGCAATCCCAGCTTGACCGTTTCCGAAGTAGGTTATCGGCTCGGCTATACTGAACCGGCCACCTTCACCCGAGCGTTTACCAAGTGGACCGGGATTTCTCCACTCAAATGGCGCAGGCGTCACTCGCCAGCAAAGCAGTAAGCGGTGAGCCCCTAAAGGCTCATATCTGTATGCAATTTCATCAGTTGTTGTTGTATACGGGTGAATTCACCGAGATAGATTCCGAATTTCCCACCGACGACTTCGCGATAGAAGTTTCGCATAAAGGGCTCCGTATCGTGGTAGGCAAGCTGCCCCCAGGGCACCTCGGACTCCTCTAACCAGGCGACATCAAGAATTTCGTCGCTGGGTGGTGTAAGTGCCACTTCTTCATGGTGGCAGCGAAACACAATATAAACCTCATCAATAAACGTTAACGAGCTGAGCACGCTAAGCTGTAAATCTCCAGAATCAATTTTCAGACCGGTTTCTTCTTCGAGTTCACGCACAGCCGCCTGCTGCAGGCTTTCGCCCTGTTCCATAAAGCCAGCGGGCATGGCCCACAAACCTTTGCAGGGTTCCAGACCTCGGCGTATCCAGAGAATTTTTTTACCACTATGGATCAGGCAGGAGACGAGTATGCGCGGATTGACATAGTGTATGTAGTCGCAAACCGTGCAGCACTCGCGTTGTTCATCATCGCCAGCGGGAATTCGCATCTCCAGTGGATTTCCGCAACGATAACAAAAACTCATAACCTGATTCCCTATTACAGTGAATGCAGCGGGACAAACTTTCCGTTTACGTAGATCAGTGAGCTGCGCTCTTCATTGCAAATTGACTCTTCAATATCAGCGATGACGATATTGTGCGTCTCATAAGGATTGATAACGCTAACACGGCATATAAAGCTGGCCTGAGCGCCCGTTAACACGGGTTGCTCGCTACTCGTGGTCCACTCTCCGACCTCAAACCGAGCCTCACCCTTAGCGCCCATGCAATGCTCGACGACGGCCTGTTGCCCGGCGCCCAGTATATTCACGGAAAATAACGTATCCGGTGATAACAAGCCACTGAAAGAGGCTGTCTTTTCCATGCAGATTAACAGCGACGGCGGTTCGTTGCTGACATTGCAGATGGCGGTGGAAACACTCGCATGTCGAACACCCTGTTTAAAGCAGGACAAAATGTAGACCGACTTTGCCATCTGTTTGAAGGCATTACCGGTCTGGGAGATAAGGTCAGCGTTTGACATTGTGCAGTGTCACTCTCGGTTGTGGCCGTTAGGCTATGTTAGTACATGAGCGAACTGCTCGCGTATCTGATTGCGTAATAATTTTCCTTTGCCGCCGGAGTTGTCATTGCTATGCGGCAACTCATCGGCGATAACCACCCGATCTGGAACAGCGTGTGCGGGGAGAATACGCTGTAATTCCTGAATGATATCAGCTTCGCCAATGTCGCTGTCAGTGGTGACGGCCAGCAAAATCGCGCGCCTCTCCCCGCCCAGCTCAACACCGACAACGCCAGCTTCGGTAATACCACTAATCCCGATAGCGGCATCTTCGATATCCAGTGGTTGAACATAATGTCCCGCTCGCAGGATCGCATCTTCCCTACGCCCCAGAACAGTGATGCGGCCCTGCTTATCCTGTTTGGCAATGTCGCCGCTAAAAAACCAGCCCCCACGCAAATCCTCGGCAGTCTTTTCAGGCTGACCGAAGTAGCCTTGCATGCAGTGCGCGCCGGTAACCGCGAGCTCGCCAATGACGTCGGTGACACTATTGCCCTCGGCGTCGAGTACCTGTGCGGCGCAACCGGGACGGGCTAAGCCAGCCATATTGGCCGCCTGGCTGCCGTCATCGAGCCTACCGAAACAGGTGTAAGGCGCTTCGGTCTGGCCATAGAAGGCATACAGGGCGGCATTGGGGATTCGCTCCTTTATTTTGTTCAGCAGATTGGTAGCCAGGGGTTCTCCCCCCAGTAGCACCACAGAGATCGAGCTCAAATCAATCGCCTGATGATCATGATTGGCGAGAAGATCGGACCAAAAGCTGGGGATCACACAAAAGTGAGAAATCGGTTCGCGTTGAATGGCATCCAACAAGCCTTTGGGGCCGAAGTCATCCTCGAGCGCTACCCGCATGCCGACACTCAGCGCGGCACCAATAGTACAGGGAAAACCAACGCCCCAAATAATTGTGCCCGTTCCCCACACCGAATGCTCATCGCGAGGCAGGGCCAGCCAAATGTCGGCCATTGAGCTACAACTGTTATGGGTGTGCACCACTGCTTTGGGTAAACCGGTAGTGCCCGATGTGAAAAAGTAGGCGAGTGGATCGTCGCCTCCTCGGGTAGTCTCGGGTTCACTGTCGTTGCTGTGGTCTTTCGCGACAGCGAGACTAGCGGTCTTCGCAGGCAGGTCATCGGCCTCCAGTTGCAGCCAAATAATTGACTCCGGTAGCGCGCCGCGCAAGGTCGCTATACGCTCCCTATCCCTTGTTTGAGTGAGTGTTGCATCAACTTTGCAATGCTTGAGCATTGCCAACATCACCTCATCGGTCCAGTAGGGATTGAGCGCAACAATGGTTGCACCGATTTTAGCCAATGCGAGATAACACTCTGCGATAGGTAGCGCATCGTGGATGAGTACGCCCACCTTGGCACCCGGTTGAATGCCGAGTGCCAGCAGCGCATTGGCGGTAATATTGACGCGCTTATTGAGTTCACTGTAACTGAACTGTTGGCCGCGATAGCTCAGAGCGATTCTATCGGGTATGCGAAGTGCGTTGGCGGTAGTAACCGCATAACCGTAGTTACTGAAAGGGGTCGTCATAGATTGCTAATCCTCTGAACGGTTGGACATTAACGTAAACTGTGGGATGTCACCAAAATCACCGCGTTGTTCAAAGCATAGTGTGACATCTGAACCGATGGTAATTTCTTCAATGTTGCAGCTGACGATATTGGACATTAATCGCAGCCCGGCCTGCTCAGGCAGCGCAATCCAGGCAATTGCGTAGGGTTCGGTGCCAAAGCCTTCGACAAAACTGCGATAGACGATTGAAAACGATTCGACAACGCCGATGCCGCTCACAGGCTCAAACTGCAGCACATGCCCGCCGCAGTGTGGGCAACGGGGTTCGGGAAAATGAATCCAGTGCCGACAGCCACTACAGCGCTGCAGTGCCAGCGTGCCCTGTGCGATAGCGTCCCAGTAGGGTTGCGTCAGCGCGGTGACGATGGGTTGCGGTTTGTCCACGCTAGAGTACCGCAAGGGGATTGACCGGGCTGCCGGTGCCTCCCTTAATACTCAGTGGCGCCAACATAAAGAGAAATTCGCCGGCCTTGCTTTGTGCCAATTCCGCGAGCCACAACATCTCCAATAGATACACCCCGTGTTGCCACAGAAGAATCATATGAATGTCATCATCGAGCTCATCGCAGGACAAGCCACTTTGATTCAGGCTGCATATCGCTGAGTTATCACTGCCCACCAGACAGACATCCTGCTTTGCCAACCACAGCGCAGCCTCCGGGCTCAGGCCGGGCTCTCCGGACCAGTATAAATCTTTATCGGTGTAGAAGACCTCGGTCCAGCCGGTACGAATGATAACCGCGTCACCCTCTCGAATCGTTAACTCTCTGGCAGCCAACGCGGCTTCTAACTGGGCCACGCTGATCTGCTCCAGCGGATCCAGATGTTGCCGTTGATCAAGCGCCGGTATGTCGAGAAAAATACCCCGTGTCACCAGATGCTGTAAGTTTTCTATACCGCATCGTGTAGCCCCATAACTGCGCACACGATTAGCGCTGTGGCCGTTATAGATTTCGTCGCCGCGCCACATATGACAAAGCGCATCCACGTGTGTGGTAGTGCCGTGCGGCGAAAGCATCAGCGCATCGTCGGCGATAGCGCGGCCCCCGGCGGGATGGCTGGCACCAGCAGCGTAATCACCGCCGTCCACTGACATAAAATGTTGCGGTAAAGGTCGCCCCTTCATATGGGGTACGCGGCTGGCGGCGCTGGATGATGTGGAGCCCTGAATTGGCAAACTGAGGCTTAACACTCGCCCCCGGCTGACTGCGCCGGTCGCCTGCCTGGTTACCTGGTCGGTGACCAGGTTTGCTGCGCCACGCTGGTCATCTGCACCCCAGCGTCCCCAATTCCCGTTACTGGTGTTCGAATCACTCATACCAATGTCTCGTTACAAATAGTGGTTAGCCGTCTACAGTGAGCAAGGCGGCCGAGCCATAGCGTCCGCCAAATCCAGTGCACAGGGCCGTGTCAGCCTTGCCCAGTTGCCGTGACCCTTGCGTACCGCGCAGCTGAAGCGTGGCCTCAACAATATTATTCAAACCGTGTACGTAGCCTTCCGACAACATACCACCATTACTGTTAACCGGTAATGAGCCCGTCGCCAGAGTTTCACCGCTTTTGACAAACTCAATGGACTCACCGCGCGCGCAAAAGCCAAAGTCTTCCAGTTGCGCGGGGATCAAAAATGTATAAGCGTCGTAGAGGTAGGCGAGATCAATATCAGCGGCACTCACACCACTGGTATGGAAAAATTCAGTGGCGATAAAGCGGGAAAAAATCTCATCCAATGACTCCGCTTTATCCCAGTAACTACCGCCGGCACCGCCACCGCGCACAGCGGAGTGTATGCAGACCGGCGGCTTGGAAAGTTCCCTGGCGCGGGCAGTACTGGTAATCACCAGCGCGCAGGCACCATCGGTTTCAAGGCAGCAATCGAAGCGTCGCAGGGGTGAGGCGATCATCGGTGAGGAAAAATACTGGGCGCTATCCAGTGGTTCACGAAACAGGGCGCGTTCATTTTCCAGCGCGTGAGTGCGCTGCGCAATAGCAACACTGGCCAGTGCGTCCTCACCCAGTTGGCGTTGATGTAACCAGCGCTGTGCGGTGAGCGCAAAGGTATTGACCGGGCCACGATTCCCGTAGGGGGTGACAAATTGCTCTTCGAGGCCGTCGGCCGAGCCGTGACTGATCTGTCCCATGCGTTTGCCACTGCGGCCCTTGAGTGCACGGTAAATCACCACTGTTTCGGCCAGGCCATCCTCGATTGCCTGAGCGGCATCCCACAGTATCGACGCGCACTGGCTGCCACCGCCATAGATTTCGTTGTGCCACCGCAAGCGGGGCAGCCCTAACGTGCGAGCCACAGTCGTGACCGGCACCGAATCCCCGAGGTGGTAGCTGAGAATCCCGTCCACCGCATCGCGCGGCAGGCCACAATCCGCGAGCGCCGCCTCTACCGCAGTCACCGCCAGCTCCAACACACTCGCTTGCGCATTGCGGCTAAAAGACGTGTAGCCAACCCCGGCAATAGCCGCTCTACCGTGAGCGCCGCCGTTAAAAGCACGCGCAGGCATACTAGTTCGATTCCGGCGTGGCGTTGTTTTTACTCATTCTAGTCCTTAAATGCGGGCATCACTTCCTCGGCAAAGAAGGTGATAATACGCTTCATGTCAGCAATAGGCATAGGCCTGGTACTGCCGAAATCGCACATCAAATTGCTGATGCCAAATTCTTGCAGGGCTTTTATCTGGCCAACCACTCGCTCGGGATCGCCGGCTATCTCCAGTTGGTCCCAACGAAAATCATCACTGATAGTACCGCCTTTCATGTAGCGACTCTGCCAAAACTCAAAGCCATCGGCTATTTTTCCGGTTTTGGGGTCGATGGGAGCACTTTGTTGATTGACGATTTTTGAACGGTCAAAGCCGATTTCAAATTGTGCCAGATCCGCCTTCGCTTGCTCGTTGGTCTTGGCGACGTAAACACTGCGCATCACACAAAGATCGTGGTCGTCCGGATTGTTGCCATTGCTTAGCATCGCCTCGTGCCAGTTATGTGCCGCTTTGCCGACATTCTTGTAAGTCGCCACTGGATCGATTAACAACGGCAGCCCGCGCTTGGCGGTCAGCTCGATGGTTTCCGGGCTGATAGATGCGACATGTATAGGCGGATGCGGATTTTGTATTGGAGTAGGAATCAGATTCAATTCATCGCAGCGATAAAATTTTCCGTCATAGGAAAAATCTTTTTCTGTCCACAAACCTATAATCATATCCAACGCTTCGTTATAGCGTCCGCGCGCTTCTGTAATATCGACACCGAAACGTTCAAACTCAGAACCCTGATAACCGCGGCCTACGCCAAAATCCAGGCGGCCATTGCTGAGCAGATCCAATTGCGCCGCCGCCTCCGCAATCGAAATAGGATTATGTAATGGCAAAATAGCAACGCCAGTACCCAATCTGAGTTTTTCAGTGCGCCCTGCCAGATACATCAACATACCGAGAGTATCGGGGCAGACACCGTAGTCCCGAAAATGATGCTCCGCTAACCAGACGCCGTCGAAGCCACACTCCTCGAGGGTTTCCACCAGTTCAACCTGATAGTCATAGACCTCTTTGACACTCATGTTGTCTGGTTTATTAAACAGATGAAAGGATGAAAATTTCATTTTCTTTTTGGACTCTGTTGCTTCGACCACGGATTGAACTCCAGTTTATTCAGAATTTGCTGTGCTGCATTGCAGTTTGGGTAAGCTCGTCTTTGCGTACTTTGCCATTGGCATTCAAAGGTAATTGGTCGACGGGCAGGATAGTGAGCGGGACTTTATAGGCCGCCATATTTTCTTTGCACCA
>JBBKWY010000119.1:0-10358 GCA_037969215.1 Halioglobus sp. | reverse complement strand
ATAAAATCTGTGCCTTGGGGCACCGCGGCCAACGCCGTGTTCCGGGCATACGAGATCCCGGGCCGGGCTTCGTGCAGGTAGTGCAGAGGCCAGCGCGAAGTGTGCGCCTCGCACATTGCTGCGGCCGACCCGGTGGGCGAATTATCGACCACGATGAGCTGCACACGGGGCTGTGGCGCGACAGAGAATGTCTGCAGGTCCAGCCCCGTCAAAAGACGCAGCAGGCCATCAGGTCGCATAAACGTGCAAATACAGACGGCTAGTGAGCTGTGTTTGGGCTCAGGGATAGGAGGCTCCGTTCGCATAGTTGCTAGAGTTTGTGCGCTTTTGGCCAGCGCCGTTTCAGGCAGACCCACTGCTCGGGATACTCCCTGATCCAGCTTTCGAAATACTGGTGGACGATTTCGGTCATTGCGACAGCCTGTTCCTTGACCGGTGCATCGGGAATGGGGCTGACCAGGGGATCATAAACGGTCACCCGGTACCGTTCTCCCGGGAGGCGCTCGGCGCGCGATACGACGACGGCCGCGCCGGTGCGCAGAGCCAGACCGACGGCGCTGGTGTTGGTAAGTGCATCTACGCCGAAAAAGGGAATGAGTTTGCCGGTATCCGGGCGCGTATCCATCGCCATAATAATACTTTCACCCGCATTCAATGCCTTGATCAACGGTCGCGGCCCTGCGTCGGCCGCTATGAGCTTTTCCCCGAAAGATCGTCGCGGGCCCAGTAAGAGCTCTTGGATGATCGGATTGGATTCTGGCGCATAGATGGCGTTAATGGTGAAGCCGAACTGGCGTGTTACCAGCGAGGCGACCTGCCACGCGCCCACATGTGCGGTCATAAAGACGGTCGCCCGTTTACTCTCCATGTGCTTGCGGGCTTCTGGCTCGAGTACAAACTCGATGCGTTGTTCACGCTGCTCCCAGATCTGTTCCAGTTTGAGCAACTCCGCGGCCGAGTACCCGAGATGATGGAAAATCTGTCGGGTGGTCTGGTTGCGCCACTCTGGCGATTGGTCGGGGAAGGCGATGGCCAGATTCTCGTGAGCTTTTGCCGCCTTGTCCGAAAACGAGCCAACCAGTCCAAACGTAAAGCCGGACAACCGCAGGGCGTGTTCCACGCTCAGTTTGCGCATCACCCAAAAAATAAAACGAAAGCCAGTGGCTTCTATCCGCTGGGCGATAGCCACTAGAACCGGCGCTTTACGCGCCAGCCGCTTTGGAATCAGGTAAAACTCGGACACCCCGGAAGACTCAGCGCCGGCCCGGGTCTGAGCCGAATATGCGGTCCCAGAAGGGCGAGCTGACGCCGTAGCGACCACCCTCTCCCGAGTAGTGGTGCTTCAGGTGGTAGTGCTTGAGAAATTTGGCCACCTTGTTGCGCATCGGAAAATGGTGCGTCGAGTAATGGATGTAATCGTATATCAGGTAACCGATGATAAAAAACGCGCAAAACGGCTGAATCCAGGGCTGCGGGATAAACAGGCCGAACAACAGGTACAGCACCAGCATAATGGGTATAGCCCCGGCTGGCGGCATGACCAGTCGCGTTTTGTCCTTGGGGTCATCGTGGTGATTGCCGTGAAACAGGAAGACCAGCCACTTGCCCATCTTGCTGGTGGCGGGAAAGTGGAACAAAAAGCGGTGCAAACAGTATTCGGTGAGGGACCAGGTCACCATACCCGCGGCACCGATCGCCAGCACGGGCAGCAGCGGCAGTTGGTACACGGCAAGACTGCGCCAGATCAACCAGCCCGCAATCGGGCCCCACATCAGCAGCGGCGTGAGGGGGTGTACGTGGGACAGGCGCTCGAGAAACTCGTTCTCGAACAGGCGTATGGATTGATGTTGATTTTCAGGCTGCATAGGAATCTCTGTCGGCGTCATGGCCGCGCTCCTCCGTGTTGGCGGGTTTATCTTTTGGCCACAGGCGTTTCGAGCAGAACCAGTCTTCCGGCTGCTGTCGAATCCAGTTCTCGAACTGGAGATGTACCTGCTGGATCATATCGATGGCCTGTTCGGTGTCATTCACACTGGTATCACGGGCGCGGATGGGGGCGTGAAACGTGACCCGGTAGTGCGCGTCCTGCAATCGCTCCACCTGCACGGGCACCAGATCGCAGTTGAACTTCTGCGCGAGCTTGGCTGGCATGAGGGTCGAGAGCTTGTCGTGCCCAAAAAACTGTATGGGTTTGCCTTCGTCCACGCGTCGGTCCATGACCATGGCGGCAGTTCGTCCCGCTTTCAGCGCGCGCATCAGCAGGCGGGTGCTGTTCTCCGCTGGCAGCAATTCACAATTCAGTGCACTGCGTGATTCCAGCAACATGCGATCCAGCAGGGGATTCGTGGGTGGCGAGTAGAGGCTGGCGTTGGGGATATGCAGTTTTGCCATGGCGGAGCACACGACTTCCCAGTTGCTCTGGTGCGCCGTGACGATGACACAGGGCTTGGCCGGGTTCTGGTAGGTTTCGATGGGCTCGCGAATATCTATCTGCAGGCGGTCGTCCTCGGCGAGTATCGTGGCCAGGTGTGGGTACTCCGCCAATACGCGCCCGGAGCGACCCCAGGATCGTATCACCAGCGCATCCAGTTCGGCATCATTCAACTCGGGAAATGCGGTGGTCAAGTTGGCCCGATAGATGGCGGTTTTTTTCTTTAGCTTCGGTCCTATCCAGCGCCCCAGCTTGTCGCCGAAGCGGGAAGCGGTATCGATGGGCAGCAGCTGTGCCAGTTTTGTGACCAGCCATACCAGCACAAAATCCAGTCGCCACAGCACTTCGCGGAGCAGGCGGTGATCGCGTGCCCACTTGCGGAGTGGATTGCCGACAATAAATTCTGCCACGGGTAGATGTACCTGAAATTAAGGATTGAGCGTTTAGCGGAGCATTATATCGCACTATAGACGCGGAATTCGCGGTCAAAGTGTCGGTAATTTGAGCTGTTCCAGCCCTTTGCTTAATACGACCGTGGGTGTCCAGCCGGTGGCAGCGGTAATCGCGCTGTTGTCGGCAACCCAGTCATGGTGGCGCAGTTCGCGCAATTTGGGCGGCGTGAGAATGGGTGCATTGCCAGTGATGCCCGCCAACGCGCTGTTTAGCGCAGCAACGGCGTTCAGCAGCCAGCGGGGCACGCGAAACAGGCGAACCCGGCGCGACCAGTGCTGTGCGGCAATATCAGCCATGTCGTGCCAGTTGTAGCCGTTGGGCCTGCCGTCACCGAGGGTCAGTGTTTGCCTGCTGGCAGCGGGACTTTGCAGGCAGGCAATGATGGCTTCCACCAGATCCGACACATAGATCAGGGACATGCGTACTTCCGGCGAACCCGGCACTACGGCGATCCCCCGCTGCATCAACTGAAAAATGGGCAACATCTCCTTGTCACCGGGGCCGTACACCGCGGGTGGGCGCAACACGATCCAGTCGAGGTCTGCACACTGTTCCAGCAGTTTCTCGCCCTCCCGCTTACTGTGGGAGTACCAGGACAGGTGCGGCTCCCGGGCAACTATTGAGGAGAGCAGAAGCAGCCTGGGCGGGCGAGCTTGCGCGCGGATAGCGCGAAGCACACTGGCTGTGCCAGCGACATTGACCGCATCGAAGTCTGCTTGTGAATTGCCCCGGACAGCCCCTGCAGCGTGAATAACGGCAGCACAGTTGGCGAGTAGTTTTTCAAGGGCGGCGCTATTGGCGAGGTCTCCCTCAATAAGGGTCACGCCCAGGGAGGCCAGGTGTGCGGCGTTCTCAGGGTTTCTAACGAGTGCGCGTACCTGATAACCCTGATCCAGCAAGCGCTGGCACAGGGTGGAACCGATAAAGCCAGTAGCGCCGGTAACGGCGATGAGGCTGCCGTCGACGATCAGGCTGAAGCCACCCTCAGGCGTACTTCTTCAGCTGCGGCGTCGAGCATATCCAGATCGTTGCCGTTGATAAAGTCGAGTCGGGCCTTGGCGCGCGACAATTTGCCCGAAGATGTACGCGGCAGCGAGTGGATGGGAACCAGCTCGACATAGCAGTCCAGGCTCATTTCCATGCGCACAAGTGCCGTGAGGCGACGAACCAGATTGTTGCGTTTTACGTGATCTGTTTCGCGGCACTGAACCATCAGGATACAGAGTTCCTCGCCCTCGCTATTGGGCGCGGAGAATGCCACTGCATCGCCAGCGCGCACTTCGGATTGGGTCTCAGCGACATGTTCAAGATCCTGTGGCCAGATGTTGCGGCCGTGGATGATGATCAGGTCCTTTTTGCGGCCCGTTATGGTGAGCACACCATCTACGAGATAGCCGATGTCGCCCGTATTCAGCCAGCCGTCTGCGCTCAGCGCGTGGTTGGTTTCCTCGGGCAGATTGAAATAGCCAGCCATAACACTGGGGCCGCGCAGGTAAATTACGCCGCTCTGCCAGTCACCCAGCACCCGGTTGTCATCGCGCACTTCGACTTCAAAGTTGGGCATCGGGATGCCGCAATTGACGAAATGCCGGCCGCGACCCTGTGTGTCTTCCTCATCCAGCAGCACCGCTTCGTGGTGATCGGAGAGGTGGTCGCTGTCGATATAATGTGTTGTAAAACCGGTCGACAGCGGTGAAAAGCTCACGCCCAGGGTGCATTCAGCCATGCCGTAACAGGCCAGAAATGCGCGGCGATCAAAGCCGGCGGGGCCCATCATTTCGGCGAAGTAATCCAGCGTTTGCGGGCGAATCATCTCAGCGCCAATACCGGCGACACGCCAGTTGCTCAGGTCATAAGTCTCAATATCGCTGGGCCTGACCCTGCGTGCACAGAGGTCGTAGCCGAATGAGGGCGCAAAGGAGATCGTCGCGCGGGTCTGTGTCATCAGTGCCAGCCACTGGCGCGGACGCATTGCGAACTCGCGGGTATCCAGATAATCAATAGACACCTGGGCGGCCATAGGCACCAGCACAAAACCTACCAGGCCCATGTCGTGGTAAAACGGCAGCCAGGACATCATGCGATCCTCTGCATTCATCTGCAGACCGTGCGAGACGATGCCCTGCAAGTTGGCCATCGCTGTGCTGTGCTTGATGACGACGCCGCGCGGGAAGCGGGTGCTGCCTGAGGTGTACTGAATATACGAGATATTATCCGGGTCGATAACCGGCAGTTCCTGCTGCGCTTCGGGCAGTGCATAGAAAGCTTCAGGCGCTTCCACCATACGAATATCGAGGCCTTCGCTGGCTTCCTGCAAGAACGGCAGATACCCCTCGGAGGCTACGCCGATGGCGGCATCGCTGGCTTCCAGCAGGAGGTGCAACTGCGCGACATAGGCACAATGTGCACCGACCTTGACGGACGCGGGCAACGCGACAGGAATCAGGCCCGCGTACTGGCAGGCGTAAAAGAACCGAATGAAGTCCGGGTTGGTTTCCGCGACCAGCGCTACGCGATCACCTTTGTCGAGTCCGAGTCCAAGCAATTTGTGCGCGAGTGCAAGCGCATCAGTTCGCAGGTCGGCATAGGACAGGCTGGCATAGATAGCGCCTCGGCCGGTGTAGAAATTTGAGCCGGTCTCACCCAGAGCCGCGTAATCGAGCGCTTCGGTCAGCGTGGCAAAGTCGGCTGAACGAAACGGTAGCTCGTGGTGGGTTGGCGTGGTATTTACGTTAGCGTGTGGCAATGTAGATTCCTCGTTTGCGACGATCTCTCCGCCGGTGTACCAATTTCCAGAAAGCAGGTTTTGCTGACCCCTTCAGATCAGAGGTTTGGCACTTAGTTCAATAATTCCCCTGTGAGACTGCGGGCAACTTGTCAGTTATGCGCACAAGTACTTGTACATGGGGGCACCCTTCTGCTCAGACCCTGGAAAAGGGTTATCTGATGAGGCGTAAGCCTAACATTTTGGGCTTTATCGCTTATAGGAAATAATACCAAGGGCCGGTGTGAACAATCCCAAAGAATGGGTGCGGATTTTACGTGAGAATAGTTCCGGATCGCTCCGTTTCAGTGACCTGTTCAGGGCGGACGCGGACTTTTATAATGGCTGATTTAGTTTCCCTAAAAATTATAAGTGTTTGATATATATACAATATTTATTGATTTTCAGAAAAATGGAGGGCAGCGCTTGAGCGGCGGTCTCTCTCTTGCCAAGTTTGTCAAGACAGCGCGGTAGCAGCGGGTATCCAGTTGCGCAATGGTGCGTATAAGCGTCGATTATTACACCATTGTGACGCGGTTTCGCGCGCTGGCTATTGCGCCTTCCACCACGCCTGAAACATCAGTATCGACCACATCAACTCCGAGTGATTGGCCCAGCCGTACAGGTGTTGCTGCCAGGCATCACGCACACTTTTGACATCGAAAATGCCCTGTTCTCGCAATGTTTGTTCTGAAATCAGGTCTTCGGCCCATTCCCGCAGCGGACCCACCAGCCACTCCTTGATCGGCACACTGAAGCCGCGCTTGGGGCGATCTATCAGCTCGCGAGGCACATACTGCATCAGTAGATCCCGCAGTACGCGTTTACCTGTTTTGCCGTCAAACAGGTAGTCTGTGGGCAGTGACCAGGCGAGTTCCAGAACGCGGTGATCGAGCAGGGGCGCACGCGCTTCCAGTCCCACGGCCATGCTCGCACGATCAACCTTCACGAGGATGTCGTCTGGCAGGTAGCCGGTGTAATCGTAGTGCAGCATTGACAGCAGCGGGTCCTGCACGCCCGCCCAATAGGATGGATCAGACAGGGGTGTAGAGGGGCTCACCGCCCCCGACACAAACTGATCGACCGCCAGACATTTAGTGAATTTGTTGGCCAGAATTTCCTGCGGTGAACTGGCCGCCCAGTTGCAGGAGCGCTGGCTCATTTTGCCCAATTTTCGGGTCCAGCGCGGTACGGTTTTACCCTCATCGGCGTAGTTTTTTGCGAAATGCCAACTGCCGCTGCCCAACGCACTTGCAACGGGTTGCACCATGCTTCTGGCGCTGTCGGGGATGCGCTGCACGGTGCGCCAGTGTTTCAGGCAGTGCTGGTAGCGCCGGTAGCCGGCCATTTGTTCATCGCCGCCATCGCCAGTGAGTACCACTTTCAATTGCTCCCGGGCCAGCTTGCACACTAGATACGTGGGAATCTGTGAGGAGTCAGCGAAGGGCTCGTCGTAAATGTGGGGCAGCTGATCAACCACGTCCAGCGCCTGATCCGGTGTGACGTAAATCTCGTGGTGCTCGGTTTTGAGGTGCTTTGCCACTGCCGAGGCGTACTCCGCCTCATTGTATTTTTCCTCCCAGAAGCCAATGCTGAATGTCTTTACCGGGCGGTCCGATTGTCGCTGCATCAGCGAGACGATCATCGAGGAGTCAATGCCGCCGGAGAGCAGTGCACCGAGTTCCACATCGGCCACCATGCGATCGCCCACGGCCTGATTGAGTACGGTGTCGAGTTGCCCGATCGCCTCCTCGTAGCTGCCGGTGAAGCGATTGCGCTCACCGTGTTCGGCCACGTCTGCAGCAGACCAGTACGACGTCGGGGAGGCGCTCCAGGGTTCACACGCCTGCGGTATCTTCAGCAGGCTCCCCGGTGGCAGTTTGCGCACTTTCTTGTAAATGGAGCGCGGCTGGGAAACCCAGCCGTACTGCAGGTATTGTCCCAGCGCGTCGCGATCCAGCTCGCGTTCAAAATCCGGGTGTTGGCGCAGGGCTTTCAGTTCTGAACCGAATAGGAAGCTGTTGCCACACCAGCCGTAATACAACGGTTTTTTGCCCACCCGGTCCCGCGCCAGCCACAGGCAGCGCTCTTCCCTGTCCCACAGGGCGAGTGCGAACATGCCTTCGAACTTGCTGACAGCCGCTTCGACACCCAGATGTTGCACGGCGGCCAGAATCACTTCAGTGTCGGAATGCCCGCGAAAAGGGTAGGCGGACACACCGTCCTCCTGGCGCAGTCTGGGAAAATTGTACACTTCGCCGTTGAATGACAGCACATAGCGGCCGGATGCTGACACCATCGGCTGGGCGCCTGCGTCCGTCAGGTCAATAATGGAAAGGCGGCGGTGCCCCAGCGCCAGCGGGAATGTGGGATCTACCCAAACACCGCCCGCATCGGGGCCGCGGTGACGGATGGTGTCTGCCATACTCTGGCAGCGCCGCGAGAGATCCTCGGCAGCGCCGCCGTCATACTGTATAAATCCGGTAATTCCACACATCGCCAATCCGCCCGTTAATGTCGATTTACAGTGCGTGCGACGACTGAATCCAGCAAATCAAGATAGTTGCCGACAGCGCGGTCAACCGAAAAGTCCGCTGCCCGGCGCAGCAACAGCTCCCTGTCTGTGGGGTGATCCAACTCCGCCCGAATGGCGCTTGCCATCGCATCCACATCACCGATGTCGACCAGTGCACCGTACTTGCCGTCAGCGAGAATCTCTCTTGAGCCGCCCGGACAATCGGTGCTGACGACCGGACAGCCGCAGGCCAGTGCCTGAATGAGCACCCCCGGCAAGCCTTCGTACAACGAAGACAATACCAGCAGAGACGAGCGCGCCATGTACTGGAACGGGTTTGATACGAACCCGGGCATATCAACGTCTGCCTGTACGCCAAGTTCAGTGGCTAAATTGAGCAGATCCGGTCGCAGTCGACCCTCTCCCAGAATAACCAGACGCACCGGTCTTTGTGCATGCACCAGAGCGAACGCGCGAATCAGGGTTGAAAAATCTTTTTGTTCAGTCAGCCTGCCCGCGGCCAGGATGACCGGCACCGCATCGGGGGCAAACCAGGCGTGGTCCAACGGCTGTGCCGCGCCGATATGCAAGGTGTCATCGACAACGGGGTTGTGAATGGTCATCACTGACTGCTGGCTTACACCAATATTCGTGATCAGCTCTTCTGCCGCATGCTGTGATACGGCGACCACGGCGTCAGCGCCCGGGTAAGTCCGCTGCACGATATCCGGCAGATAGCGCCATTTCCATTTGCGGAAGTTGGAGGGGGCCGCACAATAGGTGGACAACGCAATGCGTTCACTGACGACAACCGGCACAGTAGAGCCGGACATTCTTTTCGCCCAGATCACAGAGAGGTTGGCGTACGTAATCGCAGACAAAACCACGTCGGGTTGCTGGGTTTTCAAATAGTGCTGCAAGGATGAAATGCGGGCGATTTCCGGAGCTACTTTTTTTGCCAGCAGGATGGGGCGCAGTAAAACGAAGAAGTCCCTGAGGTTGCCCATCACCGTGGTCCAGCGCGCCCGCAGGCCACTGGACGCCTCCAGTTCAATCAGGTTAGCGCCCGCTGGCACCTCTTCTAGATAGGCGCCCGTTGCCTGGCACAGCACCAAATCAACCGTTCGACCCTGCGCCAGAAAACCTTTGATCAGGTTTAGCATGGAGCGCTCTGCGCCTCCGCCCTTCAGGGAGGGCAGAAGAACCGCAATCTTGGCGGCATGTGTCCCTGGGGGTGATTTGTCGTTCATTCCTTCAGTCTCTCGTTCGCTGGGCGTTCACGACAGCGACGCTGTACCCCGGTGTCACGGCGCGAATTCGCACCGGGCAGCTTCGAGGAAAATGAGCACTCACGTTCCGGAGGTACGCGGTGATTGCGTCATTGGTTGAGGCGAGCAAGCGCGTAGTATACACCGAAGATAATGAGCCACCATTGCTCTTGTCACACAAAGGTTCACGGTGGGTCATCCACGCTTTGGGGCTCGCGCTGCAGCGAGGGCCGGTTGGAGTGTAAATTTGCCTGATTTCTCAGGGGGTTAATTCAACGTTATACTTGCGGCCCTTTTCAGGATACTGCGCACACGCATGACAGCGAATAACGATAACATCGCGCCGATCTCGGTGGAGGTAGTCACCGACGCGGGCCAAATGCGTCAGTTTCTGGCTCTGCCGCAACAGATTTACGCGTCTGACCCGGCCTGGATTGCCCCGCTCGGCTTTATGAAGCGCGAGCAGATGTCCCCCAAAAACCATTTCTTTGAGCACGCCCGCTGGCGTGCCTGGGTGGCCTATCGTGAAGGCCGGCCCGTGGGCCGTATCACCGCCCAGATTGACGCCATGCACCTGCAGCAACACGGTGACGATGCCGGTTATTTCGGCATGCTGGAGGCGGAAGATGATCCCGCCATATTCGCAGCCCTGTTTGGCGTGGCTGAGGACTGGCTGCGCAGCGAGGGTATGAAGCAGGTGCGCGGACCGTTCAATTTACATGTGAACGAGGAGGTTGGGCTGCTGGTAGAGGGCTTCTCGACGCCGCCCTATGTGTTGATGGGCCACGCCCGCCCCTGGTACGGACCTGCCGTGGAAGCGCAGGGCTATGTGGGTGCAAAAGATTTGCTGGCCTATCAGGTGCGTCCGGATTTTGAGGCACCGCGGGTGATGGAGCGTCTGGCGAAACGCGTATCCGATCGGGTGGT
>JBBKWY010000118.1:0-2941 GCA_037969215.1 Halioglobus sp. | reverse complement strand
GGTCGCTGGCCAAAATCACAGTGGCGCAGCGAAACCACTGAAATCGTCGGCGTGGGGCAAACCCGCGATATAGAATTTACCGGTGTGCCCGGAGACTGGGCCTTCCACTGCCATATGTCCCATCACACCATGAACGCCATGGGGCACGATCTGCCCAGCCCACTAGGGGTGGACCAAACCGGCGTGGAAAGTGAAATCCAGAAAATGCTGCCCGGCTATATGGCCATGGGCGAGCAGGGTATGGCTGAGCACGGTGAACACGTGGCCATGGGAATGCTGGATGGTCCGGCGAATACTTTTCCAATGATGGCCGGTAAGGGCCCCTTTGGGCCGCTGGAAATGGGCGGCATGTTCACCGTGGTCAAAGTACGTGACAATCTCGCCCGCGGGGACTACCGCGATCCAGGCTGGTACGACAACCCACCGGGCTCCGTGGCGTCGCTGGTGAGCACGGATCCGAACTTTGGCTCACCCCCGCGCCCACCATCGTAGCCCTTGACTCTGGACTATAGTCCAGAGTGTACACTCGCTTGAACCTGGAGGTCTGACCATGCAAGCCATCACCATCGGAAAGCTCGCCAAACTGGCTGAAGTTAGCGTCGATACAGTGCGTTACTACGAGCGGCAGGGACTGCTGCGCCCCGCACCACGGACCGAGAGCGGTTATCGGCAGTACTCGCAAGCGGATGCGGACAGGCTGCGATTCATCCGCCGCGCCAAGACGCTGGGCTTCAGTCTTGAGGATATCGCAGAGCTGCTGCAACTGCAGACCGCTACCGGGAGTCGCGCAGATGTCAAACGCCTGTCCGAACAGCGGTTGGCAAACATCGAACTGAAGATACGTGAATTGACCGCTATCCGGGATGCGCTGAGCACGCTGGTGACGCGCTGTTCCGGGCGCGGATCATTTGCCGCCTGCCCCATCATTGAGGGTGTGCTGGCCCAGGGCTTGCACGCTCCACAGGAGAACTGAAATGGATAAACTGCACAGTCACGAGAGCGGGCACTGCCACAGTGAGGGCAGCGCTGGCGCCATCGACAAGGTACTCGATCCTGTCTGCGGTATGACGGTCGATCCCGCCACGGCGCTGAGTCATGAGCACGCCGGCGCATCACACTATTTCTGTAGCGCGGGCTGTCGCAGCAAGTTCATCGCAACGCCCGATCACTACCTGAACCCCCAGCAGGCAGAGACAGCCACACAAGCGGCCAGCGCGCCGGCGGGCACTATCTATATTTGCCCGATGCATCTCGAAGTACGGCAGGAGGGGCCGGGGACCTGCCCTAAATGTGGCATGGCGCTGGAACCCGAGTCGCCGTCGCTGGATGAAGGTGAAAATGTCGAATTAAAAGACATGACCAGGCGCTTCTGGTTCAGCTTGGCACTCAGCCTTCCCGTATTACTGATCGCCATGGGCGAAATGGTACCGGCGCTGGACCCGGTGCAATGGCTGGGACACACCGCCGCCGGCTGGATTCAGTTCGCACTGTCGGCGCCCGTCGTACTGTGGGCCGGGCTGCCTTTTTTTGTGCGCGGCTGGCAATCGCTGGTCAACCGCAGTCTCAATATGTTCTCACTGATATCGCTGGGGGTGGGTGCCGCGTTTTCATTCAGCGTGGTGGCCATACTGTTCCCGAGCGCTCTGCCTGCCTCTTTTAGCATGGCCAATGGGATGCCGCCTCTCTATTTTGAGGCCGCCTCCGTGATTATCGCGCTGGTGCTGCTGGGGCAGGTACTGGAATTGCGCGCGCGCTCACAAACGTCCGGAGCGATCCGTTCACTGCTGGAACTCGCTCCAAAAATCGCCCACCGCCTGGATGCGCAAGATGTTGAAAGCGATATCGACCTTGAACACGTACACGCGGGTGATCGCCTGCGGGTGCGTCCCGGAGAAAAAATACCCGTGGACGCCACCGTGCTGGAAGGCGACAGCCATGTCGATGAGGCCATGCTCACGGGCGAGCCCGATCCGGTGCGCAAAACGCCGGGAAGTCCCCTGACAGGGGGAACACTGAACGGCTCTGGCAGCCTGTTGATTCGCGCCGAAAAAGTCGGGGCCGATACCCTATTGTCGCAGATCGTGCACATGGTGGCGGAAGCGCAGCGCTCCCGCGCGCCAGTGCAGCGGCTGGTCGATCAGGTCGCGGCCTGGTTTGTCCCGGCGGTGGTGCTGTCAGCATTAATCGCCGCCGGTGTCTGGGCGCTGTGGGGGCCGCCGCCTACCCTCGCCCACGCTCTGGTCGTTGCGGTATCGGTACTGATCATTGCCTGCCCCTGTGCACTGGGCCTGGCAACGCCCATGTCGATCATGGTAGGCGTGGGTCGCGGTGCACATGAAGGGGTGCTGATCAAGGATGCCGCCGCCCTGGAGACATTGGAAAAGGTCGATACGCTGGTGGTAGACAAAACCGGCACCCTGACCGAGGGCAAACCGAGCCTGCAGGCCATAGTGCCGCTACCCGGCTTTAATGACACCGAGCTGCTCAGCCTGGCCGCCGCGGTCGAAGCATCCAGCGAACATCCGCTGGCCCGCTCTATCGTCGACGGCGCGAAGGCCAAGGGCGTGACGCCGCAATCCGGCTTAACGGGCTTTGATTCTGATCCCGGTCTGGGTGTGTGGGGCGTGCTCGATGGCAGGAAAGTACTGGTGGGTAATCTGCGTTTGATGGAGCGGGATCATATTGCAACCAATGAACTGGCCGCCCAAGCCGAACACTATCGGGAACAGGGGCAGACCACCGTGTTTATCGCGGTCGATGGGCAGCCCGCCGGCCTGCTGGGTGTCGCTGATGCAATCAAGCCCACGTCCAAAGAGGCGGTAGCGGCGCTGCACGCAGAGGGTATCCGTATCATCATGCTGACCGGTGACAACGCCCGCACCGCCAAGGTGGTAGGCGACGCGCTCAACATCGATGAGGTGGTAGCCGACGTGCTGCCGGC
>JBBKWY010000117.1:0-41203 GCA_037969215.1 Halioglobus sp. | reverse complement strand
CCGGCCGCCACTATCGGCCTGAACACTTGAACTTTACCCGCAGCGGGCGCTTCAGTACTATCCATCAGCGCGACCATTTCGGGCGCGCCAGTGTGCACGACTAACCGGGGGAACCAGGGCCATGTATATCAACCGCCTGCTATTGTTGTTTGCCGGCGTCGTACTGATTTTCTTTCCGGCAATCGAGACCTGGATGCTCAACTCAGAAACGGCCTGGTATCGCCCCTACCTACTGTGGCTTTTGGTCGTCGTTGGGGCGTACTGGAACCAGCGCTCCAGGTACCCGGATGAGCTTTAGCCTGGCGCAGATTTTACTGTTTATTGTCGCCTACCTGACCGGCTTGTTTGCGGTTGCCCACCTTGCCGATAAGGGCATCATTCCAGAGCGCATCACCCACCACCCCGCTGTTTATGTACTGTCACTGGGCGTGTTTGCCGGCGCTATGGCCAGCAATGGTGTGATCTCGCTCGCCCATCAGTATGGCTATAACTTCTTACTGTATTACCTGGGCGTGGTGTTGATGTTTGTGGTGGCCGCGCTGTTGCTGTTTCCGTTACTGCGCCTGTGCCGGGTCTATCAACTCGCTTCTCTGGCCGATGTTCTGACCTTCCGCTTTCGCAGCCCCTGGGTCGGCGCGGCGGTCACTATTGCCATGTGCATCACCTTACTGCCGCTGCTGGCACTGCAGATACAAGCGGTGGCCGACAGCATCCACATTCTGGCGGGCGATGGTGCAGCCCTGACCTCCGGCGGCCCACGGCACAACAGGCTGGCCTTGTTCTTCTGTGTCATCATTACCGTATTTTCCATCGCGTTTGGCACGCGGCACGTGTCCTCGCAGTACCGCAACACTGGCCTCGTCACCGCCATCGCTTTTGAATCTCTGGTGAAGCTCTGTGCACTTATGACCCTGCTGCTGGCATCGGTTTATTCGATCTTCGGCGGTTTCGACGGGCTGCAGCAGTGGCTGGTACAAAACCCACAGGTAAATCACTCCCTGACCCAGGCTATACAAGGCAATGATGCACGCATCCTGCTAGTGATTTTTTTCGCCGGCGCGGTGTGTATGCCACATATGTTTCATATGGCGTTTGCCGAAAACAATGACAGCCGTGATTTGCGCACTGCCACCTGGGGCCTGCCGCTGTACCTTCTGTTGCTAAGCCTGCCCATCCTGCCGGTGGCCTGGGCGGGGATCAAGCTGGGCCACGATCTGCCCATGGAATACAGCGGTCTGGCGATTGGTATGGCGCTGAACTCCATTCCGTTCAGCGCCGCCGCTTTTGTGGCAGGCCTGTCTGCCGCCAGCGCCACCATCATTGTGACCACGCTGGCACTGGCCAATATGTGCCTCAACCATCTGATACTGCCTGTCAGGCCGTTGCAAATCGACCGGGCACAAAGCATCTATACGCAACTCAAATGGCTGCGTCGCTCGCTGATCGCCATTCTCATTCTTGCCGGGTACATCTTTTTTGTGACACTCGGGGGCAGACAGTCCCTCACCCAGCTGGGACTTGTCGCATTCACCGGTACGCTGCAGTTCCTGCCCGGTATCATCGCAACACCTTACTGGCGTAAAGCAAACCGCACCGGCCTGCTGTCTGGACTCTGCGGAGGACTGGGTGTCTGGGGCTTTTCCATGCTATGGCCTCTGGTCGGCGGCGACCATCCACAATGGCTCACGGCCGTCTACAGACAGCTGCTCGGCGAGAGCGACAAGTTGTGGACAGCCGTTGCCCTGGTATCGCTGCTACTGAATACCGGGCTGTTCATTCTGGTGTCCCTGCTGACCAAGACCAGTAAAGAGGAGCAAGTCGCCGCGGAAATATGCTCAATGGACGACCAGGCTCGCCCGACGCGGCAGGTACTGTCTGTCTACAGTGCGTCTGATTTCAGCCATCGCCTGGCCCCGGCCCTGGGCCAGCGAACCGCTGAATCTGAAGTCGAGCGGGCGCTGGAGGAACTGCAGTTTTCTACCCATGAAACCCGACCCTATGCGCTGCGTCGATTGCGAGCTCGCATAGAAGCCAACCTGTCGGGGCTGCTCGGGCCGGCTGTCGCCCACCGCATCATTGAGGGACGCATTCCGTTCCTGCCCGGCGCACATGCTGACACCGAGGACCTCCACCTGATCGAACGCAATCTGGATCAGGCGCAACCGCAATTTACCGGTCTGGCCGCCGATTTGGACAACTTGCGACGGCACCATCGCGAGACACTCGATAAATTGCCCATCGGCGCCTGCTCGATCGGCTCAGATGGTGAACTGCTGATGTGGAACCAGAGCATGCAGCACATCACCGGGATCGCACCTACCGATGTACTGGGCTCACTGCTGGGTTCCATACATCATCCCTGGGGGCATATTCTCGAGGGCTTTTTGCGCGGAGATGCCGATACCACCCTGAAAACAGAGGTCGTCATCGACAAGGGGCCCTCGCGCTGGATTGGCTTACACAAAACACCCATCGAAGAGGGCTCCAACAGCAGTACCGTTATTTTGGTGGAAGACATTACCGAGCTCGAACTGCTGGAAGAGGAACTGCTGCACAACGAACGTCTGGCGTCCATCGGTCGCCTGGCCGCTGGCGTTGCGCATGAAATCGGCAATCCGGTCACTGGCATCGCCTGCCTGGCACAAAACCTCGAGTACGAGTCCGACCCCGAGGAAATTCGCTTGATGGCCCAGGACATCCTCAAGCAGACGAGCCGCGTAACACGCATCGTGGAATCACTGATGAACTTTTCCCATACCGGTTCCCCGTCCGTCGAGACCAAGCTGGTCCCTACCAACCTGGCGGACTGCGTGGATGAAGCCATCCACCTGCTGGAATTGGACCTGGAGGCGATGCCTGTACAATTTCAAAATCACAGTGATCGCGAAGTGGTAGTGCTGGCAGATAGCCAGCGCCTGCTACAGGTCTTCATCAATCTGTTGGGCAATGCCAGAGACGCCTGCAATGAGGGCGATGCCGAGGTACACATACGGTCGACCGCCAGCGCCGACCAGGTGCGTGTCGATGTGGAAGACAACGGCAGCGGCATCCCCCAGGAGTTGCATACCCAGGTCTTTGAACCGTTCTATACCACCAAGGATCCCGGAGTCGGCACAGGGCTTGGGCTGGCACTGGTATTCAGTATCATGGAAGACATGAACAGCAAAGTGCAGATTACCAGCCCGTTGTTTGAAGGTAACAATCCCGGCACACGGATTACCCTGATATTACCTCGCACCAGCTACGACGCGATGTTTCAACTGTAACCCCTCTTCCGCTGCTGCGCTGGATGTTTCCATTTTGTCGTAGTATGTTGAGTAGGATGTACTCAAAGGTAACGATTTATGCATAAAATCCTCGTTGTGGAAGATGAATCAGTCATCCGCGCCGCACTGCGCCGCCTATTGGAACGCAATGGTTACCAGGTCAGCGAGGCGGGCTCGGTGCAGGAAGCAGAAAAGGAACACACGCTCGATGATTTTGACCTGGTCATCAGCGACTTGCGGCTGCCGGGCGCGCCCGGCACCGACCTGATCAGAAAAGCGGGCGATGTCCCGGTTTTAATCATGACCAGCTATGCCAGTTTGCGCTCTGCAGTAGACTCGATGCGCATGGGAGCGGTGGACTATATTGCCAAGCCGTTTGATCACGGCGATATGATCAGCGCCGTGCAGCGCATCATTGCCGACCACCCCACCGGCCGCACTGAAGACAGAACCACGCCGCCAACACCTGCCAAATCCTCGGCCGGCATGGTCGGCAACTGCTCTGCGATACGAACACTGTTCGAACATATCGAGAAAATGGCGCCTACCGATTCCACCGTGCTGGTGCTGGGAGAGACCGGTACAGGCAAGGAGTTAGTGGCCCGCAGCGTTCACCAGAACAGCTTGCGCGCAAACAAGATCCTGATCTCGGTAAACTGCGCCGCGATCCCTGACACCCTGATCGAATCAGAACTATTTGGCTACGAGAAAGGCGCCTTTACCGGCGCCCATGCCAGTCGCATGGGCCTGATTGAGGCCGCCGACGGAGGCACGCTATTTCTCGATGAGATCGGAGAACTCCCCATGGAGGCGCAGGCGCGACTGCTACGCTTTATTCAGGAGGGAGAAATTCGCCGTATCGGTTCGGTGCAATCGCGCAAGGTCAATGTCCGACTGATCTGCGCCACTCACCGCAATCTGCACAGCTTGGCCGCGGAGGGAAACTTCCGGCAGGATCTGTTCTATCGCATCAATGTGCTGCGCTTGGCGCTCCCCCCGCTTCGCGAGCGGGGCAAGGATATATTGCACCTCGCGGAATGCATGCTGCAAACCCAGACTGAACGCCTCGGCAAACCGCTGATGCGCTTGTCGCCACGCGCGATACAGGCCATCACGACTTACCAGTGGCCGGGGAATGTCCGGGAACTGGAGCACGCCATTGAAAGGGCCGTAATCCTGTCAAACAGTGAAGAAATTGACAATGAAGCGCTGGGCATCGATCTGGAACTGGTCAACATCAATCGCATACGCGGCCAGCAGGGACAGAGCTCAGCCCATGCGACCAGCGGGCCTACCAATAATGATCCGCTTGAAGACCTGTCCCTGGAAGATTACTTTCAGCGCTTTGTGCTGGAGCATCAGGATTCCATGAGCGAAACCGAACTGGCACAAAAGCTCGGTGTCAGCCGCAAGTGCCTGTGGGAACGGCGCCAGCGATTCGGTATTCCCAGAAATAAAAGCAACCTTTCGGCGCGCGGCAAAATGGCCGCCGTTGATGGAAAATAGGCGTTACCCAAATTGACACACACACCTCAATGGGGAGTAGATTGGTAACAACCAACGCCTTTCCCCAGTCTTTTAAAATTTCCACAATACCCTAACTCTTTGTTTAATATAGATAATGTATAGTTGGCACGGGAAATGCTTACTTATAAGTGTCACAAAAATAAAAATAATAGCTACGACAATAAAAATAATAGAGATAGATATGGACCTGGATGGGGGAAGAACGCTTTCCCTCAATTTCCATTTGCTGCTTATTGCGTTAGAGCCGGGGCATATGCCCAATGTTACTAGCGACTGTTCGGGAAGGTTAGTGTTAACACTCCCAGGATATTAGGCATTCAAATACATGTGTGTTTGTACTGACACTATAAAAATAACAACGCACAGAAATAACAATAACTCCTGATGTGAGACCTGGATGGGGAAAGCAGAGCTTTCCCCATCATTCCCTCCCTCAACTATTTCAGACCTTCCGACACGAACCGCACTTGTATGCTAGACTTCGCGCCTGTCGGAACACCGCAACAGGCCCTAATTCGTTTGAAAATCATCT
Source organism: Halioglobus sp. (assembly GCA_037969215.1). Classification (GTDB taxonomy): domain Bacteria; phylum Pseudomonadota; class Gammaproteobacteria; order Pseudomonadales; family Halieaceae; genus Marimicrobium. The sequence goes on along the minus strand of JBBKWY010000117.1, from coordinate 35,878 downwards.
CCAGGGATCAACACTGTATATCCCGCAAAAACATCAGCGACGGCGCACTCAAAGTGATGTCGCGCTTACGCAGCAGTGGCTATCAGGCTTATCTTGTAGGGGGCGCGGTTCGCGATCTCTTGCTGGGTGGGCACCCCAAAGATTTTGACATCGCGACTGATGCGACACCGGAGGCGGTGACGGATCTGTTTCGCAACTCGCGCATCATCGGGCGTCGATTTCGCATCGTTCACGTCCGCTTCGGTCGCGAGATCATCGAAGTCACCACCTTTCGCGGCCATCACGACAGCGGCGGCAGCGGCAGCGACCAACCGGAAACCGGTGGCAATCACTCGCGCCAATCGGCCAGTGGTTTGCTACTGCGAGACAATGTCTATGGCACGCTGGAGGAAGATGCGGCGCGACGCGACCTCACGGTTAACGCGCTGTACTATGACTCTGGCAAGTTCGAGGTCTTTGATCACGTAAACGGCCTGCAAGATCTGGAAAACCAAAGCGTTTCCATTATCGGCGATCCCGAACAGCGCTACACCGAAGATCCAGTGCGCATGTTGCGCGTCGTGCGCTTCGCCGCAAAACTCGGCTTCAGTATCGATCAGAAAACCGCCGACGCGATACCACGCTGTGCCCATCTGCTGGGGGAGATTCCCGCCGCGCGCCTGTTTGACGAATTTCTCAAACTGTTTCTGGCCGGCTACGCCGCCAGCACCCTGGACAAACTGTTGGAGTTCGATTTACTGCGCTACCTGTTCCCCGATACCGGTATCTGCATACGACAAGACGAAAGAGCATTAACACTGGTGCAAGCGGCCATGGAGAACACCGACAAGCGCATCGCACAGGGCAAGCCAGTGACACCGGCTTTTATTCTCGCCGCCCTGCTGTGGCCCGTCGTCAGCACCAGAACCCAGCGCCTGGAAGACAAGGGTGAACCGCCCATGCTCGCCATGCACAGTGCAGCGCAGTCTGCCATTGGGGATGCAGTCAACCACATCTCAATTCCGCGCCGCTTCAGTCAACCGATGCGTGAGATCTGGGAGTTTCAACTGCGATTGCAACGGCGCACCGGGCGCAAAGCCGCAGAGTTAGTCGAGCATCGTCGTTTTCGCGCGGCCTATGATTTTCTGTTGCTGCGCGAACAAGCCGGTGAAGACATCGGTGATCTGGGCCAGTGGTGGACAGACATTCAGGAACTGACGCCGGAACAGCGCCTGGAACAGGTAACGGCCTCGAACGACAGCCGCAAGCGACCGAAAAGAACCAGGACACGCCGCCCCAATCCTGCGCCATGAAACCGGCTTATGTTGCACTGGGTAGCAATCTAGGCGACCCCGAAAAACAACTCTGCACGGCAGTTAATGCATTGGCAGCGCTATCGGAGTGCCAGCTCGACGGCGTCTCAAGTGTCTACCGCAGCGCGGCACTTGGGCCGGGCACCCAACCCGATTACCTCAACGCCGTGGTGCGACTGCATACAGCGCTGAACGCCGAGGCGCTGCTGGACGCCCTGCAGCAGATAGAACAGCAACAGGGTCGCATCCGCGACGTAACATGGGGTCCGCGCACGCTGGATCTCGACCTCCTGCTATACGACGATCAGACCATCACCTCACCGCGCCTGACGGTACCTCACCCACAGATGCAACACCGGCATTTTGTGCTGTACCCACTGCGCGAAATTGGCGGCGATACACTGGTGCTACCCGGTGGCACAGCACTGGATGCACTCCTGCAACACTGCCCAGAAGAGGGCCTGGTGAAAACGCCATACCAACTGCCTTACAGTCGCCTCACCCGCCACGGAACGCCACACAGGAACCTGTCGTAATGCCTGACAACTCGGCCATTCCCATCGACCTGAAAGGGCGTACACCGCCCGCCTTTATCGCGATAGAGGGCTCCATAGGCGTCGGTAAAACGACGCTGGCCAAAAAACTCGCGGCCAGTTTCAAGCATGCAACACTGCTTGAAGAGGCTGAGCAAAATCCCTTTCTGGAGAAATTCTATCGCAATCGCGAACAGGCCGCCCTGGCCACGCAATTGTTTTTCCTGTTTCAAAGGACGCAGAAAATTCAGGATATGCGCCAGACCGACATCTTTGATCCGGCGCGGGTAGCCGATTTCCTGATGGAGAAAGACCCCCTCTTTGCCCGGGTCAACCTGGACCGGGATGAGTACCAGCTTTACGAAAAAGTCTATCGGCAAATGACCATAGACGCCCCCAAGCCCGACCTCGTGGTGTACCTGCAGGCGTCTACCGATGTACTCCTTGCACGGATCGAGCAGCGCGGATTAGCTATAGAACGCGATATTGACAGGGGCTATCTGGAGCGCCTGAACGAAGTGTACAGTGAGTTCTTTCTATATTACGATGACGCTCCGCTGCTTATCGTAAACGCCAGCGAAATCGATCTGGCTAACAGCGCAGAGGATTACAAAGACTTAGTGGATTACCTGCTCGACATTCGTAGCGGCCGCCACTATTTCAACCCGACATTTTTCAGATAACGTCTCTGCCCTGCAGGACCAGAAGTGATGCGACACATCGGACAGGACACCTAGCCATGGGCAAGACCACGATCAACACCCTGGACAAGATGAAAGCCAGCGGCGAAAAATTTGTCTGTATCACAGCATATGATGCTACTTTTTCGCGGATTATCAGTGAAGTGGGCGCGGAGACCATTCTGGTCGGCGACTCGCTGGGCATGGTATTACAGGGGCATGACAGCACCATTCCCGTCACTATCAGCGATATGGCCTACCACACCCGCTGCGTAATCCGCGGCAAACCTGAGTCCCTGGTTATCGCCGACCTGCCCTTCATGAGCTACACCACCGCCGAACAAGCGATGGAGAGTGCCACGCAACTGATGCAAGCCGGCGCACACATGGTCAAAATGGAAGGCGGCACCTGGCTGAGCGACACCATCAGCAAACTGGTGGAGCGCGGCATCCCGGTCTGCGCTCACCTGGGCCTTACCCCGCAATCGGTTAACACCTTCGGTGGCTTCAAAGTACAGGGGCGCACGCCGAAAGAGGCGAAATCCATCCTCGCAGACGCGGTCGAAATTCAGGACGCAGGTGCCAGGTTGCTGGTACTGGAATGCATCCCCTCGGACCTCGCCGCCGACATCAGTCGCAAACTGGATATACCGGTCATCGGCATAGGCGCCGGGCCCGGCACAGACGGCCAGGTGCTGGTCATGCACGATTTACTTGGTCTGACGGGGCACGGTGCGCGGTTTGTGCAGAATTTCATGGAAGGCCAGGCGTCGATATCCGATGGCCTCAGAGCCTTCGTCGAAGCCGTTAAGTCCGGCGAATATCCGCGCGAAGCGCATACCTATAACTGAGTTTGATGACGCCGGGCTGTGCGCCCAGCCGATCAAGTTAGCAAGTGCTTACTTACATAAATGTGTAAACCGAACACATTTAGCACAGTCAACGTGCTTCTTTTAGTAACAAAAGTTGTGAATTTTCACTAAAAAGCCGTTGCCGGGTAAAGGGTGTTGGGGCATACTCCACGCCAATCCCGAGTGAACTGCATTCGGGATACGGGTTGAAAACGAGTGTTTTTTACTGCTTTAGCGTCACCATTGCGGCGATAGGGATCAGGTAGATATGCGAACTTACAGCAGCAGCGCGCAGTTACAATCCGCTCTACGCGGATTCCATCGCAATGGGCAAACCATAGCGTTTGTTCCGACGATGGGAAATCTGCACGAGGGACATCTGGATCTGGTGCGCAAAGCGCGGCAATTGTGCGACGTGGTCGTTGTCAGCATCTTCGTCAACCCGCTGCAATTTGGCCCTAACGAAGATCTCGCGGCCTACCCGCGCACACTGGCAGCGGACAAGGAAAAATTGTTCAGCGAAGGTGTTCAAGTACTGTATTCACCTGACGTTCAGGACATTTATCCTGAAGGGATGCAAGCGCAGACGGTTGTGCACGTTCCCGAATTAGGCGACACCCTGTGCGGCAGCAGTCGACCCGGACATTTCGACGGCGTGACAACTGTCGTCAACAAACTGTTCAACATCGTACAACCCGACGTTGCCGTGTTCGGTGAGAAAGATTTCCAGCAATTGTCTATCGTTCGTAAAATGGTGCACGACCTGTGTCTGCCCATCAGCATCGTCGGCGTCACCACCAGTCGTGATGAGGACGGGCTCGCCAAGAGCTCCCGCAACGGCTTCCTCTCGTTCGAACAGCGCCATATAGCACCCGTATTGAACCAGACACTCAACTGTTGCCGCGAGGCCATCGCCTGCGGTTTTGACAATTTTCTGCAACTCGAATCGCACGCCCGCATGAAGCTGTTGCAGGCTGGATTTGAGCCCGACTACTTTGCCATTCGCGATGCCCGCACGCTGCAAGCGGTTACCGAGAGCACCGAGGAGGTCGCGATTCTGGCCGCCGCGCGCTTAGGGTCCACCCGCCTCATCGACAACGTAAAGCTGTCCCTCAATCCTGTATCAGATTGGGGCATGCTGGCCGGCGGTCACTAATCGGCACCCTATCGCCCAATCCCAAGGCCGGCTTGCACATCACAGTCGGACCCGTATGATTCTGCACTCACCTATAAACTAATAAGGAAAAGGCCTCCATGTCTGAATTTCCTGTCCGACCTGTACCCGCTAACTTTAAAGACGCGCATATCAATGCCGATCGCTATCAGGCGATGTATCAACGCTCCCTGGACGACCCCGAGGGTTTCTGGGCTGAAATGGCCGATACTTTTTTGTCCTGGGATAAACCCTGGGATAGCGTCGTCAGTTACGATTTCATTAAAGGGGAGGCTGACTGGTTTAGTGGTGGCAAACTGAATGTCAGTTATAACTGCATCGATCGGCACCTCCCGCAACGCGCCACACAGACCGCGTTGCTGTGGGAAGGCGACGATCCCGCTGAAAGTAAACACATCACGTATGCCGAATTAAAAGATCAGGTCTGCCGCCTCGCCAACACACTGACGGCGCGCGGTGTGCGCAAGGGCGATCGCGTGTGTATCTACATGCCGATGATCCCGGAGGCAGCCTACGCGATGCTCGCGTGCACCCGCATCGGCGCCGTGCATTCGGTGGTATTCGGGGGCTTTTCTCCGGAGGCACTCAAGGACCGCATACTGGATTCGGACTGCCAAACGCTGATCACCGCCGACGAGGGCGTGCGCGGCGGGAAAAATATTCCACTCAAAGCCAACGCCGACAAGGCCCTGGCGTTTTGTCCCAATGTTCACACCTGCCTGGTTGTGCGCCGAACAGGTGGCGACATCACGTGGCAGGAAGGGCGGGATATCTGGTACCACGATACGGTAGATCACGCAGACAGCGAATGTGCCCCCGTGTCTATGGACGCAGAGGATCCGCTGTTCATTCTCTATACTTCCGGCTCCACCGGCATGCCGAAAGGTGTACTGCATACAACGGGCGGCTACCTGCTTCAGTCCGCCATGACCTTCAAGTATGTTTTTGACTACCGTGAAGGAGAGGTTTTCTGGTGTACCGCAGATGTCGGCTGGGTCACCGGGCACACCTATATTCTCTACGGCCCCCTCGCCAATGGCGCGACAACTCTGATGTTTGAAGGGGTGCCCACCTATCCAGACGCCGGGCGTTTCTGGGAGGTCATCGACAAACACCAGGTAAATACATTCTATACCGCGCCTACGGCCATACGCGCCCTCCACGCGGTGGGCGACGAACCGGTGACGCGCAGTTCCCGCACTAGCCTGCGGCTACTGGGCTCCGTTGGCGAGCCGATTAACCCGGAGGCCTGGGAATGGTATTACAACGTGGTCGGCGACGCGCGGTGTCCTATAGTGGATACCTGGTGGCAAACAGAAACCGGCGCGCACATGATCACGCCACTACCGGGCGCCACCGATCTGAAACCGGGGTCGGCCGCACGCCCATTCTTCGGCGTCGATCTGGCCCTGCTGGATGAAAGCGGAGCAGAAATTGAAGGACCCGGCGCCGGTTACCTGGTGATCAAGTCCTCCTGGCCCAGTCAGATTCGCTCGGTGTACGGCGATCACCAGCGCATGATTGATACCTACTTCAAACCTTACCCGGGTTACTACTTCACGGGCGATGGCGCCAGCCGCGATGCGGACGGTTACTACCGGATCACCGGCCGTGTAGACGACGTTCTCAATGTCTCTGGCCATCGCATGGGTACCGCCGAAGTCGAGAGTGCACTGGTCTTGCATAAGCATATCGCCGAGGCTGCGGTGGTGGGTTACCCGCACGACATCAAAGGCCAGGGCATCTACGCCTATGTCACAACGATGCAGGGGGTGGAACCCACAGAACAACTGCGCGCCGAATTGCTGGCACTGTGCACGGCGGAAATCGGTGCGATTGCCAAGCCCGACATCATTCAGTGGGCGCCCGGTCTGCCGAAAACCCGCTCGGGTAAAATTATGCGGCGCATTCTCCGCAAGATTGCCGAAAACGAACTGGATAATCTCGGCGATACCAGCACACTCGCCGACCCGTCCGTTGTGCAAAACCTGATCGACGATCGGCCCAAGTGAGCCACTCAGCGGATCAACCTAGGGGGCCGTGGCGAGCAACATCCGCCTGAGCTCTGGAATACAGGACCCACATTGCGTACCGCAGCGCAATTGTTCGCCCAAACATTCCACACTGCGGGCACCGGCTCCGACGGCTTGCGCTATCGCTCGCTCGCCCACCTCCCAACAGGTACAGATCAACCGCCCGCTGGCCGGTATACCGGGATCAAATCCAGCCAACAACGGCACGATGTCCTCAAACTCAGTGAATGCGAGTTGCGCGGACAACCAATCCCGATCAGGTAAGCGTTGGCGATCAGTATTAACATAGCACGCGTACTCAAGTTGATCCTGCGCCAGTCCCACATCGCGGAAATCACGAAGTCCGCTATCCTCGTAATGAATGTTTCGCGTCGTAGCTGGCTGCAGGTGTTGCAGTAACTCTCGTTGCACGCCCGGAACAGACGCTGCGGCAGCGATGGCAAAAAAGGTTAAGTAACCGCCGCTCACAGTGATTCGGGACCAGTAAGCCAGCTCAGGCAATTGCGGAAGACAGCGAGTAAGTAGTAAGCCCCAGCCTGCGACAGGAATAGCCGCCAGCGAAACCCGCGAAAACTTCAACTGTGGCTGGCCGGACACCGGGTCCGTCACCGACGGCATTAACCCATTGATACAAGCCTTGCCCGAGTGCTGATTACTCCAGTGTATCGGACTAAATACCTGGCCTTCCGGCAAGGCATCCTCGACCAGTAACAATGCCGTGACGGATGCAGAATCGGTACACACTTGCACCAGGTCGTTCTCGGCCAAACCCCGTGACAACGCATCCGCTGGACTCACCGATACGCTAAAGAAGTCCCTGTGCCGCATGAGTTTGGGAACCCGGCCGGTACGCGTCATCGTATGCCACTGATCGCGCAGGCGCCCGGTGTTCAATGTTAAAAGGCAATCAGCGTCCGCTGCCCACGAGGGGAGCGCGGGGTCAACCGCTACGAAATTCGCCAACCCGCTCGCGGTGAAAAACCGGCCATCCACGATGGGCCCTCCAGCTGACTTCGCTGACGGGCATGGCCAGTAGGTCGGCTCCAACTGATCATATTCAGCTTCACTCAATGCAGCGAGGGCACTGATATCGAAATCGCGATTGTCGTCGTTTTCGAATCCCGACAGTCGCGCGTGCTCTGTGAATATCTCAACTGGGTGCTGGTAAGGAAACGCTTGCCCAAACCCGAGGCGCTGAGCGATTTGCGTAATAATCCACCAGTCGGGGCGCGCCTCTCCGCTTGCCGGCACCAGCGCGCGTTGGCGCGAAATACACCGTTCTGAATTGGTGACAGTACCGCTTTTTTCACCCCATCCCATCGCCGGTAGCAGAACATCCGCGTAAGCAGCCGTATCCGTATCGCCAACACAATCGGAGAGCACCACAAACTCACAGTTACCCAACGCCCGGCGCACTTGTGTCGTATCGGGCATACTGACCGCAGGATTGGTCGCCATTATCCACAGGAAACGAATATCTCCCGTCTCAACAGCGCGGAACATATCCACCGCCTTGAGCCCGGGTGTCCGCGCGATGTCCGGGGCATTCCAGAACGTTTCCACCCGCGCAACATCGCTTTCACTGAACCCCATATGCGCGGCCAACTGATTGGCGAGGCCACCCACTTCGCGACCGCCCATAGCGTTGGGCTGCCCGGTGATGGAAAAAGGTCCCATACCGGCGCGACCGAGGCGGCCTGTCGCCAGATGGCAGTTTATGATCGCGTTGCACTTATCTGCGCCGGTGGCGGATTGATTAATGCCTTGAGAGTACAGCGTGACAACTTTTTCGGTATCACCGAACAAGTGATAGAACTGCTTGATTTGATGCAGTTCCAGTCCGGTCATTGCCGCAACCACCGCTGGAGTCACTGAGGTAGCTGCCACCAGTGCATCCGCAAGGCCTTGCGTATATGCCTGCGTATAACTGTGGTTCAGTTTGCCTGCACTGCGCAGGTAGTTAAGCAGGCCGACAAACAGATAGGCGTCACTGCCGGGTGCAATCTGCAGGTATAAGTCTGCTGCATCGGAACTTGCAGTACGCCGCGTATCGACAACCACGATCTGCTTGTGCGGGTCTGCTTTACGGGATTCTACGATACGCTGGTAGACCACCGGATGCGTCCAGGCGGCATTGGAACCTACCATCACCAGCAAATCACTCGTCTCCAGGTCCGTGTAGGAGCAGGGCACATAGTCAGCCCCAAACGCCCGCTGGTACGCAGCAACGGCTGCAGACATACAAAGTCGGGAGTTAGTATCTACATTTGCACTACCCAGAAAACCTTTCATCAACTTGTTGGCGACATAATAGTCCTCTGTCAGCAACTGGCCGGACAGATAGAATGCAATCGAGCCCGGGCCATGCTCTTGCCGCACCGCTTGCAGCTTCTGCGCAATACCATCCAGCGCGCTGTCCCAGGAGACTCTCTCACCGTGGACCAGGGGGTGAAGCAGCCTGCCTTCAGGAGTGAGCGTCTCAGACAGCGTGGCCCCCTTGACGCACAGGCGACCGGCATTCGCGGGGTGGCATTCATCACCCCTAACGCTGACCACCGTGGCACCCTCAATGTCAGCGGTAATACCGCAGCCGACACCGCAGTAAGGGCATGTGGTCCTGCACTTTTTCATGGTCGCCCGAGCAAGACGCTGTCCCCTTCCAGGCGCACAGCGTATACCGGTATCTGAACTTCATCGTCTTCCAGACAGGCGCCACTCTCCAGATTGAAATGTTGTTTGTACAGTGGCGAGGCAACCACCAATTGACCACCGATGTCACCGATAATGCCACGGGATAATACGTTGGCCGCGCCGATTGGATCGCGGTTTGCCACGGCATACACCTCTCGGCTCTCTTCCGGCAGGTAAAATAGCGCCACCTGATCGTTACCCAGTAATACACATACGCCGGCACCCGCCACCAGATCTTTCCGCTCGCATACCGTTACCCAGACGCATTGCTGTAACGCTGTCATCGACTCTCTCCCCTCATTCTGCCACCACTACCAGACGCAAACGCTCATCGGGCCGCGCTGGACGAATTTGCTCACGCTCCTGGATAAACACGACGCCACTGTCCGGCTTGTCTGAATTGACAAACTGGCGAAAACGCTTCAACTTTTCTGGATCTGCCAACGTGGATTGCCACTCGCAGGCATAGCTGGTGATGATATGGGCCATCTGCTTTTCCAGTTCAACCGCAATACCCAGACTGTCATCTATCACCACGGCCCGCAGGTAATCAATGCCGCCTTCCAGATTATCCAGCCACACCGAAGTGCGCTGTAATCTATCGGCGGTGCGTATATAAAACATCAGGAAGCGATCGATATAGCGGATTAGCATTTCATCATCGAGATCGGCAGCAAATAAATCCGCATGTCGCGGTTTCATACCACCATTGCCACCGACATACAGGTTCCAGCCATTTTCCGTGGCGATGACGCCAAAATCCTTGGACTGAGCTTCAGCGCACTCTCGTGTACAACCGGAAACACCGGATTTTAGTTTGTGTGGTGACCGCAGGCCTTTGTAGCGATTCTCCAGTTGAATCGCCATACCCACGCTATCCTGCACACCATAGCGACACCAGCTACTACCCACACAGGATTTCACTGTGCGCAGCGCCTTGCCATAGGCGTGGCCTGTTTCGAAACCTGCATCCACCAGTTCCTGCCAGATGACCGGCAACTGGTCCAACCTGGCCCCGAACAGATCGATGCGCTGACCACCCGTGATCTTGGTATAGAGATTGTATTTTGTCGCCACCGCACCCAGCACGCTGAGTTTCGCCGGCGTGATCTCCCCTCCCGCCACGCGTGGCACCACGGAGTAAGTACCATCCTTTTGCATATTGGCGAGGTAGTTATCGTTGGTATCCTGCAGACCGACATGGCGGTGGTCGAGAATATGTTCATTCCACAGGGCCGCCAGAATAGACGCCACAGCAGGCTTACAGATCTCACAGCCCCTACCGTGACCGTGCTTCTGCAGGAGATCATCGAACGTGCGAATTTCTCCCAGCATGGCCAGGTGATAAAGCGCCTGCCGCGTATGGGAAAAGTGCTCACAGATACTCTTGTCGACTGCCACGCCGCGCGCGACCAATTCGTCATCAAGCAAATTCTTGAGCATGGAAGCACAACCACCACATCCGGTGCTTGCCTTGGTTGCGCCCTTTACCGCGCCCAGAGAAACACACCCCGAATCAATGCACTCGACAATGTCGCCCTTGGTGACGTTGTGACAGGAACATATAGTCGCCGTTAGCGGCAGCGCACCGACGCCTAATAACGGCTTGTCAGTTGCAGCGGGGAGAATGAGGCTCTGCGGATCCGCAGGCAGTGCTATTTCATTCAGGAAGTATTGCAAAAGCGTGTCATAGTCGGAGCAGTCTCCGACCATTACAGCACCCAACAGCCGGCTGCCATCGGCGCTGGTTACCAGTCTTTTGTAACAGGCCTCTCGACCATCACTGAAGACGAACGATAGCGAACCTTCGCTGCGTCCATGTGCATCGCCAATAGAGCCGACATCGACCCCCAGCAATTTCAGCTTGGTGCTCATATCTGCGCCCTGGAAGATCGCCTCTTCCCCCGCAAGCTGCGCCGCGACCACCTCCGCCATACGGTAGCCCGGCGCCACCAGACCATAGATGCGACCACCAAACAGGGCACATTCACCGATCGCAAAGATACTGGAATCCGTGGTCTTGCACTTGTAGTCGATAACAATACCGCCGCGCTCTCCCACCGCCAACTCGGAGTCACGCGCCAATACATCCTGTGGCCGAATGCCCGCAGAAAAGACAATCATGTCAGTATCCAGATGGCTGCCATCAGCAAACTCCATCTTCAGAGCACAGGCCTCACCGGTGGTAATGGCTTTGGTATTCATACCCGTGTGCACCCGGACGCCCAGTGCCTCGATCTTGCGCCGCAGCATGGACGAGCCGCCATCATCAAGCTGCACACCCATCAATCCCGGCGCAAATTCAACCACATGGGTTTCCAGCCCGAGATTTTGCAGCGCGTTGGCGCACTCCAGTCCCAGCAGGCCGCCGCCCACCACCACGCCGATCTGACTGCCCTTTGCCTTGGCCTTGATGTTTCCCAGGTCATCGATGGTTCGGTACGTGAGGCAGCGCTCATGATCTGAACCCGGCACCGGAGGAACAAAGGGGTAAGAGCCCGTTGCAAGCACCAAACGATCGTATTCGAAGACCCGGCCACTCCCCGTCACTACTCGCTTGGCTGTGCGCTCAATGTTCGTCACCGGATCGCCAAAATGCGCATCCACCCCCCAATCCAGATAGGTCTGCCGTGAGCCGATCGCCAAATCCTCCGGGGTGCGCCCGGCGAATACATCAGACAGGTGTACGCGATCGTAAGCTGGACGAGGTTCTTCACCAATGACGGTTATATGATCGTCGGTTTGTGCATTGATCAGGGTCGCCACAAAATGGTGGCCCACCATACCGTTACCCACCACTAAAATTCTGCGTTTCTCCATCACTCTTCTCCTAGTCTTCAGGCGGCGACTGCAGACAACTGCATCGCCTCGCTCACAGCTTTGCCAAACATCAACCCCGGTCTGTACCGGGATATATCCGTGGCATTGCGAATCAGTTGTGCATACCAATTGCCATCGCGTTTATCACCTACCAGTACCGCGCCCACCAACTGGTCGCCCTGCAGTATCAGGCGGCGATAGATACCGGCGCTTTCATCGTGCATTACAAGTTGTTCCCCTGCCGAATCCAACGATCCAGCACTGAAAATTTCAATGCCGGAAACCTTCAGTTGTACCGGCCAATCCTCGAGGACAAACGCGGGGCCCGCACTCCCTGTCAGCTGCCGCGCCAAGACCACAGCCTGTGCCTTGATAGGCGCTACAAGGCCAAAGCAATGTGTCCCCATTTGTGAGCACTCGCCAAACGCGTAACAGTTCGGATCGGATGTGCGCAGGTACTGATCCACCAGCACACCGCGCGCGCAGTCAATTCCCGAATCGTGGGCCAGCGCCATACTGGGATCGATACCGGTAGCAAATACCAGCAACTCACAGTCGAGTTCACCCCCATCCTGCAGGTCGATCGAGGCGAGTTCTCCTTCACTTGTGTGTAGTGCGGCAACCGATGTTTTGAGATAAAAACGGATACCCGACTGTTCCATTTTATGGCGCAGGTGTTGCCCACCCTCTGCATCCAGTTGTCGATTCATCAGGTAGGGCTGGCGGTGGATGACTGAGGTGTCAAACCCCATACCCTTTAGCCCATGCGCAGCCTCCAGGCCGAGCAATCCGCCACCGACAACCACGGCACGGCGGCCTTCAGCGCGCAGACCACGGAGATATCGGACATCGTCGAGCGTGCGCAACACTCTCACCCCCTCAATGCCAGTCACGTCAATGCCGGACTTCGCCACCGTCGCGCCGGTGGCGAACACCAACGTGTCATAGGGCAGGCTTTCATCGCTGTCAGTGAGAACGGTTTGTTCCAGCAAATTCACCGCACACGCGCGAGTGTTAGTGAGCAACCGTACTGCGCAGTACAAATGCTCTGCGGACAGCATCTCCAGATCAGTATCTGTAGTCTCCCCTGCCAGCACACCGGACAGCATCACACGGTTGTAGCAGGCATCGGCCTCATCACCGATCACGGTGATATGCAGCTGGTGATCCCGCCCGGCCAATTCCTGCAAGAGATAGGCAGCGGCCATACCAGCACCCACGATGACGAGTTTATGTAACATGGCTCAGGCAGCCTCGAAATCTTTATCTGGCCCGCCGTGTGTCGTGCGCGCCTGCACGGCGGCAAGCTTCGGCGGCGCCAGTGGCGGTGTCGTGCGCGGCGCAACCGGCTCGCGCACAGCCTGTTTGGCGTAGAGAAACTCCAACACCTGTTGCCGCAGATGCACAAACTCAGGATCTTCGGCCAATGCCAGGCGGTCTCTGGGGCGATCGAGCGTTACCGGGAGAATCTCACCTATCGTGGCAGCCGGCCCATTCGTCATCATCACGATGCGGTCGGACAGCAGCACCGCCTCATCCACATCGTGCGTTATCATGATCACGGTATTGCCCAACTCCGCCTGAATCTTCATCAGAGAATCCTGCAGCTGTGCCCGCGTCAGCGCATCCAGTGCCCCAAAGGGTTCGTCCATCAACAGCACCTTGGGCTGCATGGCGAGACAGCGCGCAATACCGACTCGCTGTTTCATCCCGCCAGAAATCTCGCCCGGCAGTTTGTCGAGGGCATGATCCATATTCACCAGCCGCAAATTATGTTCTATCCACTCTCTGCGCTGCGCTCTACTTTTGCTCTTTCGAAACACCTGGTTCACTGCCAGCGCGACGTTGTCGTAAACACTGAGCCATGGCATCAAAGAGTGATTCTGGAACACCACCGCGCGATCCGGACCCGGGTCGCAGACCTCCTTGCCATCGAGGCATACCCCCCCTTCCGTCGCCCGGTAGAGTCCCGCAACAATATTCAGCACTGTCGACTTGCCGCAGCCCGAATGCCCGATCAAGGACACAAACTCACCCTTATCAAGCTTCAGGTTCACCTTTTGCAGTGCACGAAATTTCTTGCCGTTAGTGTCGAACTCAATGCCGACGTCTGTGATATCGAGATATTGTTTGTTCATCACCGGAGCTCTCCTATCAACGCAACAGCGCAGTCTTGTCCCAGCTCATCCTCTTCTGCAGAGTGAGCATGAGTTTGTCCAACATAAAACCGATCAAACCTATGGTCAGCACGGCTACCACAATCCTGGCCAGAGACGCGGAGCTACCGTTCTGGAATTCATCCCAGACGAACTTACCCAGACCGGGGTTCTGGGCCAGCATCTCCGCGGCAATCAATACCATCCACCCCGTCGCCAGCGAGAGTCGCAGACCGGTAAAGATCATCGGTATCGCTGCGGGGATGACAATTTTTCGCACATGCACCATCCTCGACAGCGCCATTACCCGACTTACATTCACCAGGTCGCGATCAATATTCGTGACGCCTACAATCGTGTTTATCAGCGTGGGCCACACGCAACACAGCGCAACGGTAATTGCCGAATTCAGGAAGGACTTATCGAAAAATGAGTCTTGCGAACTGGATGTGGCGCTCACCACCATCGTCACCAACGGCAGCCAGGCCAGAGGAGATACCGGCTTAAACACCTGAATAATCGGGTTCAAGGCTTTATAGACACCGGAGCTAAGGCCACAGACAACACCCAGTGGAATCGCGATCAGGTTAGCTATAAAAAAACCGGCAGCGACAGTGAGCAGACTGGTGACTATCTGGTCAACATAGGTTGGCTTGCCGGTATACTGGCGTTCCTTAATGATCGCATCCGGGTCCTCCGCGAGTTTTCTGGCATTGCGTTCATCCAGCCGGACATAGAACGCGGTAGCCTTCTCCCTCTCCCGGGTGTGTTCTGCGCTCAAACTTTTGATCTGCTCCCACGCCTGAGCAGGCCCAGGAAACTGCCCCAGAGAGGTCTCGATACGACTTGCGGAGAACTGCCACACCATCAGGAATGCAAGAACTCCCAGCATCGGAAAGACCAACGCCTTGAGCCAGCTACCGCGTTTGAGTAGCTCGATTATCTGACCAACTCCCTCATTCGAGGCGGCCGTCAATACTGTGTTTGTCATACGGTTTTGTCCTGGTTTTGCGATGGTGAATGACTTACAAAACTTCCTCGCCCTTGAGACCAATGGGAAATTGCTCAAGATAGCCATTGGGCTTGGTGCCATCGAAAGTCATGCCGTCAATAAACTCACTCTGCGCGTCGCGAAAGCCGGATTCCGTGGCAAAGTCCGGAAAATCGCTGATCTGCATCTGACCTTCTTCGATCAGGGACTGTGCTGCGAGTTGATAAATACCCGGAAGATAAACGCTCTTCGCCACCTCGAAGTACCAGTCATCTGACTGCGGCTCGGGAATCTGCCCCCAGCGGCGCATCTGCGTCAGATACCAGACCGCATCGGAGTAATAGGGATACGTCGCAAAATAGCGGAAGAAGACGTTGAAATCAGGCACTTCCCGCTTGTCCCCTTTTTCGTACTCGAAGGTGCCTGTCATCGAATTCGCAATAACCTCGTAGTCCGCGCCGACGTATTCGGAACGGGAGAGAATTTCGACGGCCTCGGGGCGATTTGCATTATTATTGTCATCCAGCCACTTGGCTGCACGCAGTAGCGCTTTGACCACGCGCACGGTCGTGTTGGGGTATTTTTCAGTAAACGCTTTGTTCATCCCGAACACTTTCTCCGGGTTGTTCTTCCAAATTTCGAGATCTGTAATTACCGGCACCCCAATACCTTTGATGACGGCCTGCTGGTTCCACGGTTCCCCTACACAGTAACCATCGATAGTGCCGGCCTCCAGAGTTGCCGGCATCTGCGGGGGGGGCGTTACCGACAACAGCGCTTCAGCGTTGAGTTGTCCCGAGGTGTCACCCTTCTGCGGCGCGTAATAGCCCGGGTGAATGCCGCCGGCGGCTAACCAGTAGCGCAGTTCATAATTGTGTGTGGAAACAGGGAAGACCATACCCATCTTGAATGGCTTCCCCTTATCGGCATACTGCTTGATGATCGGCTTGAGGTAGTCGGCCTTGATCGGGTGAACCGGTTTCCCATCTACCACCGGAATGAGGGGTTTCATCGCTTCCCATACCTCATTGGAAACGGTGATTCCATTACCATTAAGGTCCATGGAGAAGGGCGTGACTATGTGCGCTTGCGTGCCGTAACCGATAGTCGCAGCCAGCGGCTGGCCGGCGAGCATGTGTGCACCGTCGAGTTGGCCGTCGATAACACCGTCGAGCAAAACTTTCCAGTTGGCCTGTGCTTCCAGTGTGACGTAAAGCCCCTCGTCCTCGAAGTAGCCCATCTCATAGGCAATGGCCAGGGGCGCCATATCGGTCAGTTTGATAAAGCCAAATTTCAGCTCGTCTTTTTCCGGCTCCCCGATTTTGTCTGCAGAGACAGCCAGAGGGACAGTAGCGCTGAACAAGCCCCACACTGCCAGCAGCAGCAGCCGGCGTCCTATGGAAGAAGATTGCAGGTAAAACATGGGTAACTCCTCGAACATCCAGAATGTGGACACACACGCAAGCTCCCTGTGATCGGCTGTGTTTCAGCCAATACACAAGGGCGCCATTGCCCGAGGAGAAAACTAGTGTGGAATGAACTAACTACGAATTATGTTTCAAGACTCATGCCAAACTATTATTTTTCTAAGGGAATCAACAATATGACTCGATAATCGCGGGGGAAAGTTCCTATTCAGAAAGCTTCAGATCAATAATATTGCACCAATACAGAACGAAGCGCCCCCCGTCAGTGCAACAGTTAAACCGACAGCGACATATCCGGACCGAGTTCAATGCCCGGCTCATACTCCCAAATGTCATCGTGACGATTGCTCGGTTTGTAATCACCACTGGGACTGGGCAATTGCAGGTAGCGAGCGGCCTCTCGATAGAGATCTGTGCGATAGGTCTGCTGCACCAAAGCCTTTATACGCTCCGCTGGTAGCGTTTTACCAACCAATGCACCCGTTTGCTCCAGCAGCCATTCTCCGTGTGACCTCCATGGGAACCCGGCCTGAAATCGTCCAAACACATGAAAGTGAGGCATTTCCACCGGTGCCTCGCCCTTGGTGTAGACAAATCGACCCGTAAGCGACGGCGCCAGATGCTCCACTGGTGTGTCCAAATACTCCGGCAGTGCCAATACCGCTGCCGCCTCGTCTCTGTTCGCAGGGTCTGCCAACCAGGTACACGACTCCATTAATGCCAGCCGCAGGCGCAGGTGCGTTGTAGGAAATTTCTGGTGCCAGCTGGCCAGCACACCCAACACTTTTTCAATCCCGTTATTCCAGATCTGGTATCCACTGGCCTGCACTGCACCCACGCCGTATTGCACCGCGATACTATTCCAGGGCTCCCCAACACAGAAGCCATCGATACTACCCCGCGCAAGACTGTCAACCATTTGCTCCGGCGGCAATACGATAATGCGCACATCCCGCTGTGGATCGACACCACCGGCCCGCAACCACATTTGTAACAAAAAGGTATGGCAGGAGAACGAATGAGCAGTGGCAAGGGTGAGTTGCTCGGAGCCACCGCGCGCCCGTAACCAGGCACCCAGAGCGACGGCAGTGCTGCGCGCAGACGACCCGGCGTCACCGCCGAACTCCCCGATAGCGGCCGACAGTGATGGGCTCATCGTAATGGCATTCCCATTCAGACTAAGGGCCAGGCCAGTGATGACGTCTGCGCGCAACCCGCCTATACCCAAGGACGTCGCCAGTGGCAAAGGTGCCAGCATCTGACCAGCATCAAGCACACCAGTCACCAGTTTATCCCGCAGATTAGCCCACGACACTTCTCGTTGCAGCACCACGTCCAGATCATATTTCGCGTAAAGACCCAGTTCTCGCGCCATGATAACGGGCGCGCTATCAGTCAATCGCAAGTAACCCAAATGTAGGCTGCTTTTTTCGCTGGGTGGCAAGCGCCTGGCTTCATTCATTGTCAGATCCTCTGCGACTGGATTTGTCCAGTATGGCTATCACATCGCACGCGGTTTCTCCGAGAGTCTTGTTTTTCTCCATCGCAAGTTTGCGCAGGGTACTAAACGCCTCCTCTTCGGTCACATTGTGTATCGCCACTAGTAATCCTTTGGCTTTTTCTACCTGCTTTCTCTCACTCAGTTGTCGCCGCGTTTGATCGAGTTCCCGCTTAATGGAATTGAATGCAGAGAACTGTGCGATAGCTACATCAATTGCCGCCCTGACCCGCCTGGGACTGATATCCTCAACTTGATACGCAGTTACCCCGGCACTGATCGCGTCGGCAATGAAGCTCTGGTCGCCGGACTCCGAGAACATAACCACAGGTCGCGCATTGTGCGACGAGGCGATCGCCAGGCTTTCCAGCACATCACGATCGGGGGAGTCCAGGGCAATGATGACGACATCAGGTTCCTGTTGCGCCATCTGATAAAGCAACCCGGAGCCAGTGGGGATCACCGAAAGAACAGTGAAGCCTGCCTGTGTCAGATTTATTTCAACCGCAGAGGCGCGCACGCGATCATCATCGACGAGAATCAGACGCAGGGCTTGAGTGTGCTTGGTGGCTGTAGTCACAAAATTACCAGCGCCGTGTCGGATTACGCTACCGACCTGGCGCACTCGTTAGATATCACTATATTTTCAAATGTACCGTCAACCAGACTTTCTGCGTATCCTCATAGTGCGCAGAGTTATCGGCACTGAAGTTGGCATACTTCAGTTGCAAGCTCCACGTTTCATTGACCGGCCAGGTAGCCGCCAGATCCAGTTCCGAGCCAAAATCGTCGCTGCCGTGTTCAGCCTGAAAATCGTGCCACGTGGCTTCGAGGCTGACTGGTCCGAGGTTGCCAGCGATGCCCAGATAAACGTCTTCTATGCCATCTTCGGGCGTAACCAGAAACTTGTCTGCCCAGCCTTGAAACTTATGCAGCGTGGCCAGCGGCGTCTTGAAGCCCACGCCATTGTCCGAACCTAGTACCTCGTAGCCCACGGTGGCTTTTACACCCGAAAAGGCTGCAGTACCGTCCACCGCATAGTAATTCGCATCGTAATTCAGATTACTATCGCCACCGTCGGACTGGTGAGCATAAGAGGCGTTAACGGAGAATGCCCCAAACACACCACTATACCTGACGCCGTAACTGTCTGTAGAGTTGTCCACAGATTTGCCGGGCGACCAGCCAGTGCGGTCATCAATCTCCAACAGATAGGCAAAGCCCACAATTGAGTGATTCTCAAGAAACGTGTATTGCAGGTGCACAAAATGATTATCTCCGCGCCAGTCTGCCGGCTGAACATTGCTATTGTGTGGCCCAAAAATACGATTTACCCTATAAACATAGGCATAATCCAACGAAATACCATTATCAAAAGACCACTGTGAACGAAGTCCGTCAAAGGTCTGATCGTTCTGACGCCAGCCCACATCACCCACAAATCGCTGATCGTCCAGTACGATACGCTGCCGACCGAACGTGCCAGATAGATCGGCCCGCCCGTACTTGAGCCAGGCCTGGTTGATATCGGTTCCTTCAGGATCGGGAACAACCGGGTACTGCGTTTTTCCATTTTCTGTGGAATTGAAATCATCGGCGCCTATATAAGCTACATTGGCGAACTGTGTGAGAAAGGAAAATCCTGCGTACGGTGCAGACTGGAATGTAATTAACGAGCGCAGTGTGGAGGCTTTAGCTTCATCGTCAAAACTATCCTCTTCCACATACTCGTAGCGATAGCGAAAATCAATTCCCAGATCGCCTTGCGTAAACATATCCGTAAAACCGCCGACCGGAGGGCTCTCCGCTGCAGACAGTAACGCTGTTAGGCAGAGGCTAGCCCCAATCGCAAATGAGCAGTGTTTGATACTGAGCCGCATAATTTTACTCCTGTAGAAATGACAAAAGCCCACTCAGCTCTATCTTTTGGAGAGAGCTGCGTGGGCTTCGTTGCCGTAAATCTGGTAGGGACAATATACAACTGCAACTATCGGACCAACTTTTAGATATCGCCCATTTACAAGAGTCGCACGGATGAGGGGGCTACATAATCAGAGATTCAACCACCACGGGAGGGTGAAATAGGTGCATGCGCGCACCGAATTGGTGATTTAACGCACCGGGCGATAAAGTCAGGAAAACAGGCGAGTCCAGGGACCCGCAGCTGCAAACACAAGATCGGAAGTACAGCAAAATAACCTGTCTGCCTGCCAGATAGCCTTCCCCACGCATAAAAAAAGGGATGCGCCGTCAGGCACATCCCTTTTTCATTACTGCAGGTTAAGCTAGAACTTACTCAGAAGCTTCCGCAGCAGGCGCTTCATCGTTTGCAGGCGCCTCATCTTCCAGCAACTCCTTGATAGAGAGCTTGATACGGCCGCGCTGATCGACATCCAGCACCTTCACACGCACGACTTCACCTTCCTTGAGGTGATCGGATACATTCTCGACACGCTCATTGGCGATCTGCGAGATATGCACAAGACCATCCTTGCCAGGCAGGATATTGATGAACGCACCAAAGTCCACGATGCGCGCAACAGTACCTTCGTAAACTGCACCGATCTCGGCTTCGGCGGTAATTTCCTCAACCATGGCGACTGCCGCATCACGTGATGCCTGATCCTGGCCAAAAATACGTACCGTGCCGTCATCATCGATATCAACAGTCGCGCCGGACTGCTCAGTGATAGAGCGAATAGTGACGCCGCCCTTACCAATAATATCGCGGATTTTGTCGGAATCGACCTTAAGAGTCGTCATGCTGGGGGCATTAGCCGATGTCACGGCGCGAGCCGCAGGCAACACCGCATTCATCTGTCCCAGTATGTGCAGACGAGCCACTTGCGCCTGCTCCAGCGCGACTTCCATGATCTGCTCATTGATGCCTTCAATCTTGATGTCCATCTGCAGTGCGGTTACGCCTTCTGCGGTACCGGCTACTTTGAAGTCCATGTCACCCAGGTGATCTTCATCACCGAGGATATCGGTCAGCACGGCAAATTGATTGCCCTCCTTCACCAAACCCATAGCGATGCCGGCAACCGGTGCTTTGAGGGGTACGCCAGCCGCCATCATGGCCAGTGAGCCTGCACAAACGGAAGCCATGGAGCTTGAACCGTTGGATTCAGTGATCTCGGCTACCACACGAATCGTGTAGGGGAATGCTTCGCTGGTAGGCAGTACAGCGGCAAGACCACGACGCGCCAGACGACCGTGGCCGACTTCACGACGGTTGGTGAAGCCAACACGACCCGCCTCGCCCACTGAGTAGGGAGGGAAGTTATAGTGCAGCATGAAAGGATCACGGCGCTCGCCTTCCAACGCATCGATGATTTGTGCATCGCGTGTCGAACCGAGCGTCACTGCGCCAATAGCCTGGGTCTCTCCGCGAGTGAACAGCGCGCTGCCGTGCACCTTGGCCAGCACGTCGACTTCGCAGGCGATGGGACGAACAGTGCGGTTGTCGCGACCGTCAATACGGGCTTCGCCGGACAGGATGCGCTTGCGCACCAGGTTCTTTTCAATCTTCTTGAAGAGGTCTTTCACATCATCTGAAGAGGGACCGCCTTCAACAGCGAGCGCAGCAACAGCGGCATCGCGAATAGCACCAACGCGCTCGTAACGAGCAGCCTTCTCGGTGATGCGATAGGCTTCGCCAAGATCGGCTTTAACCTGAGATTCAACGGCGGCCAACAGTTCTTCATTCACGGCTGCTGCAGCCCATTCCCAACGCGGCTTACCGGCTTCAGCGACCAGTTCATTGATCGCCTGAATGACGACCTGCATTTCCTGGTGAGCGAAAAGTACAGCACCCAGCATCTGGTCTTCGCTCAATTCCTTGGCTTCGGACTCCACCATCAATACTGCATCTTTGGTACCCGCAACCACCATGTTCAGCTTGCTGTCGTTCAACTGTTCATAGGTAGGGTTGAGGAAATAGCCCTGTGCTTCGTTGAAACCGACTCGAGCGCCACCGATCGGGCCATTGAAAGGACAGCCGGAAATTGCCAGCGCTGCAGAAGTACCGATCATGGCGGCAATATCGGGGTCGATGTGCTTATCTGCTGACATCACGGTACAGATGACTTGTACCTCATTCATGAACCCTTTAGGGAACAGAGGACGGATGGGCCGATCAATCAGACGAGAAGTGAGTGTTTCTTTTTCGCTGGGGCGCGCTTCGCGCTTGAAAAAGCCACCGGGTATTTTGCCGACAGCGTAGGTTTTTTCAGTGTAGTGAACTGCCAGCGGGAAAAAATCCCGACCCGGGCGTTCTGTTTTCTCTGCCACGACGGTACACAGTACAGAGGTGTTCTCAACGGTCACCAGGACCGCACCACTCGCCTGGCGAGCTATGCGTCCGGTTTCCAGACTGACGGTCTGGCCGCCGTACTGAAAGGTTTTTGTTACTGGATTCACAATATTTCTCCAATTCTCAATATGACACCGGGGCGCTCCCATGAGCGCCCCGGAAGGGATACAGCCTATCTACGCAGACCGAGTCGCTTGATCAGATCACTGTAGCGCTGAGTGTTCTTGCGCTTCAGGTAATCCAGCAGTTTGCGACGCTGGTTTACCATGCGGATCAGACCCCGACGGGAGTGGTGGTCATGCGAGTGCGACTGGAAGTGCCCCTGCAACTGCTCAATGTTCGCGGTCAGCAGTGCTACCTGTACTTCCGGGGATCCCGTATCGCCAGCGCCTACCTGGTACTCTTTAACGATCTCTGCTTTCTTTTCTACTGATAAAGCCATGTTCTAATCCTCTCTCTCAATCTGCCTCAGGCGGCGCACCGCCCTTCATTAATAAAAGAGCCTGTCCATGCAGAATTACAGACAGGTTCGCGTCACCCTCCGGTGACAATCAGTCGACGCGGCGCCACGCGCCCGTCGTCCAACATCTCTCCAATACCTAAAAACTCGCCACTGTGCAGCGCGACGCGCACAATACCACCACGGGGTGCATTTGGCACCATTACCGCCTGCCCCTGGCGTATGTAGAAACCGCCAGATTCGCTGAGGCATACCAAGGGCAATTCGCCCAACGCGGCATCTGCGGGCATTAACAACGCATCTATCGCAGGGTATTCGCCACTGTCTTTGATCGCCTCCAGCGCAGCCTGTGTCACGCTGCTTTCTATACTGAAAGGGCCAGCTTTGGTCCGACGCAGCGCACTGACAAAGGCGCCACAGCCCAAAACACGCCCCAGGTCCTCCGCCAGCGACCTCACGTATGTGCCTTTACTGCACTCCATGTAAATATCGACTTCGGGGCTATCACCGCCCCGGAAGGCGCGCAATTCCAGCTGTTTTATGACCACCCGGCGCGGCTTTCGTTCCACTTCCAGCCCCTGGCGAGCGAGCTTGTAGAGTGGCTGTCCGTCCTTCTTGATAGCGGAAAACATAGAGGGGATCTGCTCAATCTCACCCTCGAACTGCTGCAACGCCGTCATCACATCACTTTCGGTAATCCCGGTCGCATCCCGTACTTCCAGTATCTTGCCTTCGGCATCACTCGTATCGGTGACAGTACCCAGAGTAAATGTGCTCTGGTAGGCCTTATCTGCATCCAGTAGATACTGGGAAAACTTGGTTGCCTCACCGAAGCACAGCGGCAGCACGCCGGTTGCCAGCGGATCAAGGCTACCGGTATGACCAGCCTTGGCTGCGCCGAACAGGTGTTTTACGCTCTGCAAGGCCCGATTGGAGCTAACTCCCAAGGGTTTATCCAGCACCAGAATGCCATCTACCGCGCGTCCCTTGCGACGTCTTGCCACTGCTAGGTCTCTGACTCGTTGTCGTCACGCAAGCCCAGTTCACGATCGGCATTGGCGGCACGTTTGATCAGATCCTCCAGATCACGGCCGCGACCGACGCTGGAATCGAAGTAAAACCGCAGTTGGGGCACAGTGCGCATATTGCTGTCGCGCGACAGTTGGCTGCGCAAAAATCCCGCGGCCTTATTCAAGACTTCGACAGATTCACCAGCCTCTTCGCCTGAATCGCTACCCATTACGGTAATGTAAACCCGCGCATGTCCCAGATCTCGACTCACGTCTACCCCGGTGATGCTGACCATACCTACCCTGGGATCGCGCACTTCGTGCTGGATCAGGGTGGCCAGCTCACGCTGCAGATAATCTGCTACGCGCTGGGTTCTGGCGTACTCTTTTGCCATTGGTATCGCTCTATGAGACGCCGCTTACAGTGAGCGGGCAATCTCCTTGACTTCATATACCTCAATAAGGTCGCCGGCTTTCACATCAGTGTAGTTCTTCACACCAATACCGCACTCCACCCCATTTCGGACTTCGTTGGCGTCATCCTTGAATCGTCGCAATGACTCCAGCTCTCCCTGATAGATCACAACACTGTCACGCAGTACCCGAATAGGCTTGGACCGATGCACGGTACCCTCGATTACCATACAGCCGGCAATCTGGCCAAATTTTGGCGAACTGAACACGTCGCGAACTTCGGCAATACCGATGATTTCTTCCCGCAATTCGGGCGCCAGCATACCGGTAAGAGCCGCTTTGACATCGTCTATCAAGTCGTAGATAACGTTGTAATAGCGCAGGTCAACACCTTCGGCGTCCACCAGGCTGCGCGCGGCATTGTCAGCCCGCACGTTAAAGCCGAATACGACAGCGCCTGAGGTTACGGCCAGGTTGATATCGGTCTCGGTGATACCGCCGACGCCGCCGGTGATGATATTCACCTGCACCTCTTCGTTGCCAATCTCCAACAGGGAAGATTGAATAGCCTCGAGTGAGCCACGCACATCGGCCTTGACGACAACATTGAGCGACTTTCTTTCACCCGCCGTCATGCTCTCGAACATATTATCCAGCTTGGCTGCCTGCTGACGCTGCATTTTGAGTTCGCGCGTCTTTTCCTGACGGAAAACGGCCACTTCACGGGCGTGCTTCTCGCTTTTAACAACCGCAAAAATATCGCCAGCAGCCGGTGTCGCATCAAGACCCAGAATTTCTACCGGTATACTGGGACCCGCCTCATCAATTGGCTTGCCATTCTCGTCCAGCATGGCGCGTACGCGACCAAACTGCAGTCCGGCCAACACGATATCGCCTTTGCGCAGTGTGCCACTTTGAATCAGCAGCGAAGCGACGGGGCCGCGGCCCTTGTCGAGCCGCGATTCAATAACAATACCCTGCGCAGGAACATCCCGCGCGGCGGTCAATTCCAATACTTCCGCCTGTAACAATATGGCATCCAGAAGGTCGTCAATACCATCGCCGGTCAGCGCGGAAACGTGAATAAACTGCGTGTCTCCACCCCAATCCTCAGGTATGACATCTCTGGAGGCGAGTTCGCTTTTGACTCGCTCCGGGTCTGCGCCCTGCTTGTCCATTTTATTGACCGCAACAATGATGGGCACATTAGCAGCTTTGGCGTGCTTGACGGCCTCTTCGGTCTGCGGCATCACACCATCATCGGCGGCCACCACCAAAATCACGATATCTGTACTCTTAGCACCGCGAGCACGCATTGCAGTAAACGCCGCGTGTCCGGGCGTGTCGAGAAACGAGATCATGCCGCGATCGGTCTCAACATGATACGCGCCGATATGCTGCGTGATACCCCCGGCTTCACCCGAGGCCACCTTGCTTTTACGAATATAATCCAACAGCGAGGTTTTACCGTGGTCCACATGCCCCATTACAGTCACTACCGGCGCTCTGGGCTCCTGGTTCCCCTCGTGTTGCGACAGGGTTTCTTCGAGCCTTTCCTCCAGCGCATCCGCACTAAGCTGTTTGACTTCGTGGCCAAATTCTTCCACCACCAACGTCGCCGTATCACGGTCAATCATCTGATTGATCGTGGCCATCACGCCGAGCTTCATCAGCTCTTTAATAACCGCGCCAGACTTGACTGACATCTGTTGCGCCAGATCAGTGACCGAAATCATGTCCAGGACGCCGATTTCGCGGATCTTTCTTTCTGTTGGCATTTCAAACCCGTGTTTTGAATGTTCCGCATGCGAAGACTTCAGCTTCTTGCGACCACCCCGGCGGCGACCCACTCCCGTCTCCGAATCCAGATCCGCTAACGATAAGTTGTGGTTGCGCTGTTTGCCACGACCCGGGGGGGCGTTGCGGGCCAGCCTGCTGCGTGGCTTGCGACTATCGTCTTCTCCGGCACGCGGCGCGGAGGGTACGTCGTGCAAGCGCTTCGGTCGCTTGCTGGTATCTTTCGACTCCTTAGTCTCTTTAGTCTCTTTCGCTTCTTTCGCCTTCTCCTGGCTTTTGGCCAGAGCGTCAGCTTTCTCCTGCTCCTCTGCGGCCTTGCGCGCCTCGATTGCTGCCTGTCGTGCGGCAGCTTCGTCAGCTTCCATCAATTTGCGGCGCGCCGCTGCTCGTTGTCGCAAAATCTCCGGATCGACGGTGGACAGATCTTCATCCGCGTCACCCTCTAACTCCGATACCGCCGCAACGAGTTGCTCGCGCTCTGCTGCAGCCGCTGCTTTTGCCACTTCCGCCTCTGAAAGCTCGGCCGCGACTTCCTCTACCACCGGTTCCGGTACGGGCTCCGGTACGGGCTCTGGCACGAGTTCAACTACTGGCTGCTCGACCAGCTCCTCTTCGAGAGGCGCCTCTCCATCGTCTAATTGCTCAGCATCGCGCTTCACGTAAGTGCGCTTCTTGCGCACCTCCACATTGACGGTTTTCCTGCCTTGCGAGGCATTAGTTCGCAAAGTGGTGAGCGTTTTACGCTTCAGGGTTATACGCTTGGGGGCGTCTGTGGACTCACCGTGACTTCGCTTCAGAAATTGCAGCAGGGTTTGCTTGTCTTCATCAGACACAGCCTCTTCTGCTTTCTTGTGCGGCAATCCCGCTTCCTTCATCTGCGTCAGCAGACGTTCCGAGGACGCACCTACTACTTCCGCGAGCTGTTCTACTGTCACCTGACCCATTCAATAATCTCCTTGGTACCCTGTCATAATATGATTTAGTTGCCGTACCAGGTTATTTTTCTGCCTCGGCAAACCAGGGTGCTCTCGCGGTCATAATCAATTCTCCGGCGCGCTCTTCAGTCATGTCCGGGATATCCATAAGGTCGTCCACGCCCTGCTCTGCGAGGTCTTCCATTGTAACGATGGCACGGCTGGCCAGAAGATACGCCAGATGTCGGTCCATACCGTCCATCGTCAGCAGGTCTTCGGCAGGTTCGCGCGCACCCAATTGCTCTTCAGACGCAATGGCCATGGTGAGCAGAGCGTCCTTGGCTCGGGCGCGCAACTCCTCAGCAATGTCCTCGTCGAAGCCTTCTATCGCGGTCATTTCTTCCAGCGGTACATAGGCCACTTCTTCCAGCGTGGTAAAACCTTCGTCCACCAGGATGCCAGCCACATCTTCGTCGATATCGAGACAGTCGACGAACACCTTAATCACCTGCCCAGCTTCCGCCTCGTGCTTCTCGGCAGCGTCTTCCAGGCTCATGACATTAATGGTCCACCCGGTGAGCAGCGCGGCCAGGCGAACGTTCTGGCCAGAGCGCCCAATGGCCTGAGCCAGGTTGTCCTGTGATACGGCCACATCCATCGTGCCGCTATCTTCATCTACAACAATCGACTCAACCTCTGCCGGTGCCATAGCGTTGATCACCAACTGTGCGGGGTTGTCATCCCACAACACGATATCAACTCGCTCGTTATCCAATTCGTTTGATACGGCTTGGACACGCGAACCGCGCATACCCACGCAAGCACCGACCGGGTCGATGCGCTGATCGTTGGTTTTTACTGCGATTTTGGCTCGCGATCCCGGATCACGCGCTGCGGCGCGAATCTGGATAACTTCTTCGGCGATCTCGGGAACTTCAATTTTAAACAACTCTATCAACATCTCGGTGCAGGAGCGGCTCAATATAAGCTGGGGACCGCGAGCTTCTGTACTGATTTCCTTCAGGATGGCACGCACGCGATCATTCACACGGAACGTTTCACGACCCACCAGTTGATCGCGCGGCAACAGGCCCTCGGCGTTGTTGCCGAGATCAACGATAACATTGTCGCGCGTCACTTTTTTGACGGTACCCGCCACAAGTTCGCCAACCCTGCTCAGGTACTGCTCTACAACCTGGGCGCGCTCGGCATCGCGAACTCGCTGGACAATAACTTGCTTGGCTGTTTGGGCCGCAATTCGCCCAAAACCGACATTTTCCACTTCCTCTTCGTGGATATCACCGGGCTTCAAACTCGGATTCTGCTCAATAGCTTCCTCCGTGGTGAACTGGGTACCCAACAGTGCCATCTCGTCATCAGGCACTACCAGCCAACGACGCACGGAGACGTAATCTCCGGTTTTTCGGTCAATGGTGACATGAATATCGGCTTCTTCGTCGTAGCGCTTTTTGGTCGCCGTCGCCAATGCCAGCTCAATTGCTTCAAAGATAATGTCCTCAGACACGCCCTTCTCATTAGAGACAGCCTCAGCCACCAACAGAATTTCTTTCGTCATCTCAAGCCTCACCAGTTCTCTATTCACGTTCAGACGCGGGGGTGTACACGCGCCTTTTCAATCGAGCCATAGGGCAACAAAAACTCGTGATCGTCGATCTGTATCACTACGTCCTCGCCCTCAATACCTTTTAACATACCCTTGAACTTGCGCCGCCCTTCGAATGCACTGCGCAAACGCAGTTCCAGTACTTCCCCTATATAGGCGGCATATTGTTCCAATGTGAACAACAGCCGATCCATTCCCGGGGAGGATACTTCCAGGGTATATTCCCCCGCGACCGGATCCTCAACATCGAAAATACCGCTTACCTGGGCACTGACAGCGGCGCAATCCTCGACTGTGATACCCGCAGGGTTGTCTATATAGACCCGCACAATACTGTGCCGACCCTGCGCCACGTACTCCACACCCCACAACGTATAGCCCAGGGCCGCCACTGTGGGTTGCAACATGTCGGTAATTTGCTGATCTTTACTCGCCACGGCCGGTTTGTTTACTCCATATACGAAAAAGCCCCTAAAAAGGGGCTTTTTCGTCTTCACACTGTCTACTCATTGGAGCTGACAGTGCCAATTGGTAGCGGGGGCCGGATTTGAACCGACGACCTTCGGGTTATGAGCCCGACGAGCTACCAGACTGCTCCACCCCGCATCAAAACTTCCTCGATTGTGCAATGCCCCTCGGCACATCACCTTGAACTCCTACTCGTCTCTGGAGGTCAATTTCGAGGCTGTGCATTATAGGGAGGCCCCCTACCCCGGTCAACTGTAGAGACACAAAAGAGCTACGAAAGATTCAAATCGATCTTGTTGACACTCATTCTCATTACGATTACGATAAACGCCTCAGTAAATCAGAGCGGTTAAAACCATGTACGTTTGCCTCTGTAAAGGAATCACCGACACCCAGATTCGCGCAGCGATTATGGATGGTGCGAACTCGTTTAAAGAAGTCCGAAAGACGCTCGGAGTCGCCAGTCAGTGCGGCAAGTGCGGCATTCTGACCCGCGACATCGTGCGCGAGACGCTACTTGATAATACGCAGGAACAAGCGCTGTTCTACGCTCTCAGCTAGCCTCCCGGCGACCCAGCTCGCGGTGAGTTTCCGGGCTCAACCGGGCAGCAATACGATTGCGAATCTCTCGTATTACTATTAATAATTAGCCTTAATAATCAATGACTTACGGTTGACGCACACCTTCGCTCAGCGCCATAATACCGTTTTTGGTAACCGGGAGGTGCGCAATGAAGGGCGACGCAAAAGTCATCCAATATCTGAACAAGGTACTGGGCAACGAATTAATCGCAATCAATCAGTATTTCCTCCACTCACGCATGTACAAAGACTGGGGCTTCAAAGAGCTGGCAGAACATGAATATGCCGAGTCTATTGATGAGATGAAGCATGCCGACAAGCTGACCGAACGTATTTTGTTTCTGGAAGGCCTGCCTAACCTTCAGGATTTGGGCAAATTGCTGATCGGCGAAAATACGCAGGAGATGCTCAAGTGTGATCTCAAACTCGAATTGAAAGCCATACCGGATCTGCGGGAGGCAATTGCACACTGTGAGTCAGTGCAGGACTACGTATCGCGCGAGTTGTTTGAGGAAATTCTGGAATCAGAAGAAGAGCATGTTGACTGGCTGGAAACCCAACTGAGCCTTATCGACAAGGTCGGCATACAAAACTACCTGCAAAGCGCTATGGAGGCGCCGAGCTGAGTCTGACGCACAAGTCATTCCTCCAGGACAGGCAGCGCGCTGGCTTTAATACGGTTTGGACTGCCTGCTCTGACACGCACATTCATTTTGACATTCAGGTGTTGCAGGTCACATCAATTTAATCGCTCAGCCTGGAAATTCAGTATTGTTCAGGGTCAGCGATTTGTTAACCCGCATCAAACCTGATCAAGACAAAATACTTGCATACACCCCAGACAATCAAGCATAGTTGCCAACTAGAACATCCCACGAAATCTTCTCTTCGGCTGTCGCGGGAATCGGGAAAAAGTCGATACGTACAGACCGCTGCCAAAACCTGCTTGGTGAGGGGTCCTCTTCTAACTCAATGGTTCAATTAATGCGGCGACACCAAGTATCTGGCTCCCGGGCCTATTCGTTTTGGCTATTTACCTTACTGTTATTGGTGACACTCAAGACCGCCGCCCAGATTGAGCCACTAGCGCAGCCTATTCCAGCAACTCAGCCAGGCCAGAGCCTAAGTAAGTCTCCCAAGACTGCAGGCGAGGCGACGGAGCCCGTTGCGAAAACACCCGCCGCCGAAAAGAAAGCGAGGGCATCA
The DNA here is from genome assembly GCA_037969215.1 of Halioglobus sp. Taxonomy (GTDB): domain Bacteria; phylum Pseudomonadota; class Gammaproteobacteria; order Pseudomonadales; family Halieaceae; genus Marimicrobium. The sequence continues at coordinate 4,942 of JBBKWY010000117.1, read as the reverse complement.
TCGCAGCTGCCGCAGCCAGTCATCGGGAAACTGCAGCCGATTACCGTCCAGGCCCGGAGTCTTGAAGTCCTCCCCGCCAAGCCTGTCCACAAAACCAAACCCAAGTCGAAAGATGCAGATCAAGCGTTGGAAATACTGGGCACACGTGTCGCTCGCGGCGCATCGAAGCGTTTGTTGTGGGTCTCTGGTGAAACAACATATGGCAGTAAGCTGGAAGCACCCGTCTACGTAATACATGGCAAGCATCCCGGGCCGACACTCTGCTTGACGGCGGCCATTCATGGGGATGAGTTGAACGGCGTGGAGATCATCCGCAAACTGGTGAGTGATCTTTCGCCCAAAAAACTCTATGGCACGGTCATTGGTGTCCCCATTGTGAACCTGCTGGGCTTCACCAGGGGCACCCGCTATCTGCCAGATAGACGTGACCTCAATCGCTATTTCCCGGGCAATCCCAACGGCAGCTCAGCCTCGCGTATCGCTTTCTCCTTCTTTGAAAATATTGTTCGTCACTGCGATCTGCTAATCGATCTTCACACCGGCTCCCTCACGCGCACGAACATGCCACAGGTCAGGGCAAACCTGCAGATACCCGAGGTGCTGGAACTGACTACAAAATTTGGTTCAACAGCGGTATTGCACAGCAGGAAGCTGCGCGGAAATCTACGCAGCGCTGCCACCAATTACGGCATACCCGCGGTCGCTCTGGAACTGGGAGAACCTGGAAGCCTGCAACAGGCGCATGTCGAGGAAGGCATTGAAATCATCGAAACGGTAATGAGTGGGCTGAACATGACTCGCCGGTTGTGGACAGTAGGCGGATCGCAACCGGTGTTTTACAGCTCGCGCTGGGTTAGAGTGAACACGGGAGGCCTGTTGATTTCAGAGGTTGAAGTGGGCGAGCGTATCTGGGCGGGCGCGGTGCTGGGCTCTATGGTAAACCCGATAACCAATGAATCCTTCGAGGTTACGTCGCCGTACTCGGGCCGGGTGCTGGGAATGGCATTGAACCAATTTATGTTGCCCGGCTACGCGGCCTTCAATATCGGTATAGTGGCTGACGAAAAAGAAGTCGTCGACGACGCCCAGAGCTTTGAGTGCATCAGTAACGATATGGATCCAGACCAGGTTTCTGAAGAATTTGGATGCGCTCCCGGGGATGACGAAGAGCTCGAGAGCGAGGACATTGATCTTGGCATTACCGAAGATGAAGAGGGCTCCTGAATTACTCAACCGTTAGAACGGTTTAATATAATAGTATAAAAAGCTGACGACAAGGATGCGCCACGTGCTAAACCGGATACCGTATATTTTGCCTGTTTTGCTTGCGCTGTCCGCTTGCGCGGCACCCCAATCACCCTTGCTGACAGAAGAAACTGGACTGCCACCCAATATTCTCCTGATCGTTCTGGACGATTTTGGTTATAACGATCTGGGGGCCAATGGCAACCCAAACACACCCACGCCCAACCTGGACGCCCTGGCTGCAGAGGGTATTCTGTATACACGCCACTATGCGGACGCGACTTGCTCCGTCGCTCGAGCGGCGATGATGACGGGCACCTTTCCAGCGATACACGGGCTTCGTCCCAACCATCTCGGCCTGTCTGTCGGCACACCGACCATTGCCAGCATGCTGCACGACAAAGGCTACCGGACACAACACATCGGCAAGTGGCATATCGCGAGCGCAACACTGGAACAATCACCCAGCCAGTACGGTTTCGATGACTGGTTTGGATTTTTGCATAACAACGAACTGCGCGGCCCCGCTGCGGATGGCATCCACTATCGGCTTCCGACCTACCATGATCCCTGGCTACGCGACAACCAGTCGCCACCTGTAAAGCAGTCGGGACATCTGACAAACATACTGACCGAGCGTGCTATCAGCTTTCTGGATCAGCAGCGGGAGCAGGAGCAAACCCAACCCTGGTTTTTGAACCTTTGGTACTTTGCGCCACATGCGCCGATCCAGCCCGCGCGCGAATACGCAGATAAATATCCCGATACTGAGGAAGGGAAATACCATGCACTGATAGAACAGTTGGATTTCAACATTGGTCAGGTGATGGCCGCGCTGGCCAGAAATGGTGAAGCTGACAACACACTGGTCATTGTGGTGAGTGACAACGGTGGCACCAACCAGCAGACGGATAACAACTATCCCTTTTTCGGGATGAAGTCCGTATTCACCGAAGGCGGCCTGCGCACGCCGCTGTTTATGCGCTGGCCTGGGCATATTGAGCCCAATGTCGTCTCGGATGAGCTTGTCAGTATCTACGACATTTTCCCCACGATTGCCCAAGCCACCTCCGCGACACCTCCCGCAGATATTATTGGCAGAAGCCTGCTGGATCCCGAACGTGCGGATTTTCCTGAACTTTACTGGGAGTACTCAAATTCGGAGACTCCCCAGTATTCAGTGCTTTCGTCGGACGGTCGCTGGCGGCTACTCTATTTTTATGGAGGGACAAACCTGATCGATCTCGAGGCCGACCCCACCGGCAAGGCCGATGTCCTCGCTCGCTACCCCGAAGTCGCCGCAGAACTTACCGAAAATTATTTGCAATGGCGCAAGGCTGTGAGAAAAGTTACGGTCGACTATGAGCCAATCAACAAGCGTGGCGGCGCCATCTTGCGCGGCGATGACCTACAACGCAGTCCAGGCTACAGCGGTTTTACACTTGCTATCGGGGTAACCCCGTCAGATGACGAGAATGAACAAGCTGAAGTCATAGCAGAACAGACCGGGCGCTGGCGATTACAAACGAACGGCACACAAGGTCTACGTTTGGAAGTGCTTGGACAGGTCATTGAGGTCCCAGCGCTCCCTGCCGGACAATGTAGTGAAATAGTGGTGAGCACCCATTTTAGTTTTTCGCCCGTCCAACCGCATCTAAATCAGTCTTTCATTGACCTCTACATCAACGGCGTGCGGGCAGGCTACCTCAACAAGAAAGATCCTGCGTTGATTACCTCGGGCTATGCTAATCCAACGTTTATAGGCATGAACCCCGGCGGCAAGGAGCTGTTTCAGGGCCGACTCAGCACACCTCTTATACTCAATGAACGGGTGCTCCCCAATGACTCCAGCGAGTTGATAGGCAACAACATTTCGGAGGTCCCTTCGACATGCCCCGCCCCATAAGTCCACTTACAAAACACTCGGCACCTTCACTCACCAGGGTATGAATATGACTCCCAACGTTTTTCAGGCAATTGTATTGCGAACACGAGGCCTGGCCTTATGGGTGGCGTTCTCGTTATCGATTTGCGCCGGAATGGCATATTCAGCAGCGGGGCCAAGCGTACCAATTTCGGCTGGATTGGCCACAGGTATCGCTGCCGATCTCTTTCCCGTAACGGTCAAGCTGACCGCGGGCAATCTTTTTCTTACCAATCCGGTCGCACTTTTTCTTGAGAATGGCCGCGTCGGCCTGCAGGTCCGCGTGCAAGCATACGACCACCGCCCCGCCCAGGGTATCGCCATCAGCGAAACGGGGCGGGCAACCGTCTCCGGAATACTGGGATACGACCCGGGCACGCAGCAGATTCTATTGGACGATCCAAAAATAGAGAACCTGGAGTTCGACCAGACGAACAGTGCGACCCGGGGGTTTCTCCAAGAGATCAACGCGGCCTGGTCGGCACAGGTGACAAACCCACTGCGTGCGGAGATCCCGCCGCACCCCTATATGCTCCCATTCAGGAACAACATCCAGAATCTCTCCTACGACGGCAATAATATTATTGTTTTCCTTTCCTACGAATGAGGCAGAGCTGGAATGTATGCGGTAGGCAAGCCGGCCGCACCAGTAGTACATATAGCCAATATTAAAGCTTGGCAGCGGCCAGCCTCAGGTATATATCGTAGCTGAACTAACGTCAGGTATCCGCATGAACTTCGATCACTTTTGGGACATAGCCCCGTTCGACTGGCACGCCATCGCCACGGCCGTTTTGTGCGGCACTATCATCGGGCTGGAACGGCAGCTTCGCGGAAAGCCCGTTGGGATTCGCACTGCTACGCTGATTACGCTCGGCACCTATCTCTTTCTCGTCACCGCGTTCAATCTTCAGGGTACGATTGTTGACCCCTCAAGAGTGGTCGGCCAGGTGATTACCGGTATAGGCTTTTTGGGTGCCGGTGTCATGTTAGCCAAGGATGGCGCTGTCGTGGGCGTTACTTCCGCAGCGACAATCTGGGTGCTGGCAAGTCTCGGCGTGATGATATCGGCGGGACACCTGGGCGCATCCTACAAAATGGCGATACTGGTGGTTGCCATCCTCTATGGCGTGGAACAACTCGAGGCGCATACGCGGACCTTCAGTCGCGGTGTACACTCCCGCGTGGTGCATTACACGAGACGCAAGCAGGCCCAACAGTCCGACAACGAATCCAATGGCTAGTCAGTGGCCCTATCCCGCGCTCCAGTGACAGGTAACCAGCCCATAAAATAACCGCTCAACGCAGCGCGGCCATGGCAGCGAGACCCTCAAATACCAGGTCGGGCGTCCACTGGCCCGTATGCGGCACCAGCCGCATCAGGGTCTCCCCTGCGCCTCCGCAGAAAAACAGGGCCATAGACTCACCCCCTGCCTGGTCCAGCGCCAGCCCTACTGCCCCGGCCTGCGCCAGTGCGATGCCGTGGCGTACCGCCTCAGCCGTAGACCTGCCCGGCGCGAGTGCGTAGTCAACCTGTTCGTCAAACCGCACTCGATCGGTGTCCAACAGCAACGCACGCTCCATCAGCGCGGGACCTGGAATAATATACCCACCTTCATGCTGGCCGGTCGCAGCCACAATATCGATAGTAAGCGCGGAGCCCGCATCGACCACACACAGCTTGCCCTGCTCTCGCTCCCGGGCACCCAGCATGGCCAGCCAGCGATCGATACCCATACGGCCGGGCTCGGCATAGCTATTGTGGAGACTGCC
>JBBKWY010000116.1:0-8712 GCA_037969215.1 Halioglobus sp. | reverse complement strand
AATTCTGCTCAAACAGGCTTATCGTTGTTTCATCTATCCTGGAGGACTTGTTCCGGGTTAATCCGATCATTTGTTAGCTATCACTATATTTTTCAAGGCGGTGCGGAGAGCGCTCTTCTGGGACTATGCGAAACCATAACGTCAGTTCGCGGTTGCGCGAAAGAATAGCAGAAACCCGCATCTTCTAGATATACCCAAGTGTCTGGCGTATCCCCGCGAGCTTTTCTGCGGCGGCCGAAACTCTTGTTGTGGGATACCTGTCCTTCCGTACTTTTAAGCATTCGTCAATCTCCAGGGGAGCAATCGCCCCACTGGGCTTCGAGCCTCCAAGCCAACATGAAAACCGCTCCATCGCGGATGCCGGGTTCTCCAGCAAGTCTTCAAATCGAAGCGTCAGCGACTCACTCCCACTATCCCCCAGAGCCAACTGGTTCTGATTCATCAATTCGAGCTGATGAAGCGTGGTATGGACCATATGATCCAACGCATCGTCGTCGAGAATCCGGGCGCGCGACATTCCGAGATAACGATAGGCTTCGGGCAACGCAATTCGACCTATATGATTATCCAGTCGAGCTGTTCTATGGGTTTCTCCCAAGCAAATGGCCAGCGGATCGCGTTGAAAGTAGACATAGCGGGCATTGGGAAACACATCTCCCAACTCGGGCAGGACCAGAATACTCTCAGGAAACACAAAGCCCCAGGGTTGCCCTAGCGGCAGACCACCGAGCATTTGGGCGACAGAGGATTGCAGAGTGCCTGCTGTATTACCGCTCTGCCATGGAGCATGGCAGCGGAACTTTTCAATTATCATTTTGTAGAGTGGGATCATCAACTCCGGCTCCTCACCCGATTCGCCGGGAATAAAAACACCGGTGTCCCGCGCAATTTTATGGAACAGTGCCGACTCCAACTCCCCCTTACATACCACTATTACAGGTTGCTTCGACCGCGCAATTTGATTCGCATCAAGTGATCTGGGAGCAACAACTGCGTCTGCTGGTGGAAATACTTTGGGATACTTCCAACGAACATAGTCTTTACAACACGCTTCATCAGCGAGATAGGTTGCACTCTCCCTGTCACTGATCTTGTCAGACTGAGTGGAACTGATAATTATCTCGCCATTTTTATCGGCGTACTTGTGGATTGTAGGGGCGTTCACCGCATAGCATTTCAAGCCAATCCGGGCAAGTTCATGCTGCAAGTCTTCGCCAAGGAAATGGATTCCCGGCAAATTGCCATCAAGATGGGGGGCTCTGTCGCGATGAAATATCAAGAGTTGCTCGTCCAACTTCACTGCTTCCTGGAAATCGTACTGGCTGCCCTTGAATGTATTCTTGAATTGGTGCGGATCGCTCCAATGGCCGATAAACTCCCCATTGGCATTCCAGCCAACGCTGCCCAACATTCCCCAGGCGGGATCATGCTCTTCAAGTTGATGCAGTGTTTGCTGAAACTGCAATTGCCAACCATCGGGCAACAGAACGTCTTCATGAACAACCACTACTATGTCGTTCCGCGCTCTCTCTAAACCCGCAGCGATCGCCCGCGACAAATTGTCGTAATACAAATTGGACGTATTATCGACCTCAATCACTTCATTCAGTGGTTCCTGAGCACTCTCTGATCTGAGAAAATTATGCTTGTATTCATCCGAAAACCGAATGACTACAAAACTGATCGAGAGGGTCATTTCCGCTGTGATCACTGGAATCTCTGGATACACGCGTAGTCCAGAACCCCTCTCAACGTAGTCCTTTCTGGCAAGGCTGCTGGAAAACAGTCTGCGGAATAGCGCTTTCAGACTAAGGCTACTACTTGCCGTAGACGCGGACGCCCCCTTCTTTCGAATAATCTTTTGCATGATTTTTACGCCATAGCACGACGTTGCCTGAAAGCGAATTTTCCTCTCTGTTGCGAATGAATTAGTTGGACGCCGGGGCTGCCTAGACTATAGGATTGTAGCTTAGTTCGAGCACCTCGAATACCGGTTGCCGCCTTTCCCATCAGGCAATCAGAATTACATAAGTAATCGCATAGATTTCTCAGCCGCAGAGAACCGAACACAATGGTAGAGCTAGCCGATTACCTCATCGATCCGGTGATTCATGAGCATCCCAGGCATCTATGGAGTGCCAAGGGTCAACTCACCCCGCATGACCGCCTGCTTTACTATTATTTGGGTAAAACCTACCGCGGCATTGGCAGCATTATCGACGCCGGCGCGCTGGTGGGAGGAACCGCCAACTTGATGGCTTCCGGAATCAGAAAAAGTGGATCGGTGACCAATACGCAGGGATGTATTCTTGCCTACGATCTGTTTGAGGATTCTGCAACTGGGCCAGTGGCCTCAATCATAAGAAGCTGGTTTGGGGAAACTCTTGATCAGACTTCCGAGCGCTTTAACTGGCTTCCAATATTCGAGCGAGAAACCGCCGAACACGCCGATATGATCCAGGTGTTTCCCGGCAATATACTAGAGAAGCGCTATTCAGATGAAAGAAAAATTGAAATTCTTTCCATTGATGTGGGCAAAACCCCTGAGTTAATGCTTGGCGTGGCAAAGCTCTTCTTCCCACACTTGATCCCCGGGGAATCGATTGTTGTCCATCAGGATTACATTTATACGCTACAGCCCTGGCTAATTATCTTCATGGAACTAATGGGCGACTCTTTTAAAAAAATCTATGAGAATCAACAATGTAGCGCTGTTTTTTTGCCCACCAAAAAAATCACCATAGCTGAAATAATCGACAAATGCGGCACATCAGCAGGAGATTATTACCATATTGGCAATGTTCGATGCCTGTACGAGGCGATAGACCGTTGTGACTCCCGCTTCGCCAAGATGATGGTGACCAGTGCACTCGTCTTTTTTCTTTCAGAAATGGGGGAGCTTGAAACCGCCCGCTATGTCTTCCGACGAGCGGTAGAAGAATACAATATGCGTCGAAAACTGATGGAGAATTCGGTCATTGCAAGCCTGGTTACTTATCATCTCAAACTCTCGCTGGATGAATTTGACTAGAGACCGTATACACTACTGCGCACTGCGTGAGCCACTCTTCTTTGAAATTTTAAAGAGTCGTTCGTTTTCACTAAAGTACTTCTCATGAAGTAACCTGTTCGATTCATAGAACATTTTCTCTATAGCGTCTGCCGTTTTTTCATCCAGAGTAGCCCCTCTTCCTGAATAAAACCTCGATATCATAGAGATAAGTGATCGATTTTTCGTATTCCAACCCTTCTTGTCAGAGAACGCTGGCACTTGCCTGTTGACCAATAGAGCCAACTTTTGACCCACCGGAGTTAACGACTGATTTTGAACATCAATCGTCTTACTCAATGCCGCAAATAAGCCCGGTTTGACCTGGTTGGAAAAATCCTCCAGTAGATCACCATTATCAAACTCGTTTCGATCGAATAGCCGCACGCATAAATTTTGTCTACCAAACACCTCCGCCCACATTTCTGCGCCCTTAAAGAAGTTGTACACGTTACTATCAGGAAGGCAGCGCTCCTTCACAAAATCTTCCAGAGTGACCGCGTCCCCATTCTTCAAAAATGTGGAGTACAACGAAGACAGGGTTTCGACTTGATTTCTGATATAAAGAACCACTTTGATTCTTGAAAAGTACGGTTGCAATATGTCCCTTAACTTTTCGATTTCGTCTATCTCGAGCAATCCGCCGTAATAGTCCTCTGAAGTTGAGATAACTGTATGTGCCCACTTGGAGGCATCTGACAACTCTTTCGTCATGCTTTCAATTACTGCATCGTCAAATTCTATTTTGCTCTCTAGCGAAATGATCTTATTGTAACGGTAGAAGCCAACGAATCGATCTCTCCTGATACACATAGCGGCCAATGCGCGATTGTTATGTCCCCCAGGAGATTGCAACAAATGTATTCCCTCCTTGCTGAGATTGTTTACATTGCGCAGCAAGAACTCCTGTATGGTCGTTGAACCAGTTTTTGCAGCCCCTATATGGAGAACAAGTTCCATTTGATACTTCTCTATTAATAAAATGGTTTCAACGTGCAGGTTTACAGCGGCACTTTCATTCAATATCCAATGATAGAAATCCGCTAACACGCTGGCTAATGAACTTGAAACAAGCTATCTAACGATTCTTCCGGCTTCAGTGAAAACGCATCACACGCCCACGAACCAGCTAAACAGCTAGCCCAAGATAGACCGATTACTTCAATCTTGATGTCTGGTTATGATGGGGAAACTCGTCTTCACCGACTTGAAAACCCAAAAATGATTTTAGCTGATTCAAAGTACCTTGCTTACTAACATCAATGCGTAACAGCAAACTGGCCTTATCACCAACAAAGTACTCATCGACAAATTTTTTGTGCGCCAAATAGTCTTTTAGGTAACCTTTCATATTAGGTTTACTTCCAGTCTTTTTGATCGTCCAGTTAATTACAGATTGCTTCCATGCTTCTTCGTCCCGATCCAAATAGATAAAGCGACTGTTGGGGAATGCGTGATCCAACAATGGAATCATATCAGGTTTATTCCACGGCCCGTCATCTGCAGAGTCGAAGGTATCCATATATGACAACACTTTTACCCTGTCTCCAGCCCTATAGGCATCCCACACACTCTGGTTAAAGGAAGTGTGATTATACCCTAGCGACGCCAATGCTTTCCCAAGCGTAGTAGTGCCAGTCTTTTGAAAACCAATACAAATTACTTTTCCCATAACAGAGAACACTCCCAAAATATGATTCCATCATCTAAAACCGAACTCTCACGGAGTTCTGGCATGTAAGACGTTTACTCAAACTTCCAGCTCAAGATAACCCGCGCAAACAGCGTCTACTGTATAGTTCGCGTAGGATCTTGCAGCCAGCTCAGACTTTTCACGGAAAGTCGGATACTCTCGAATCATCCTGGCCATGTTACTAGCCAACGACTTAACCTCATTAGTGGTGGGCGCACCAATTGACCTCACGATTTTTTCATCAACAATTATATTGTCGTAATTCTGCGATATGTAGCCCGCTCCCCCGGTATCACTCAAAATCATTGGGAGCCCAAAATACAGGTACTCCAAGGTAGCAATGCTGAACCCCTCGTACTTGGTGGGTAGTAACGCGATGTGGGCGTTTGCAAGCAATCTGGAGAGCTCTCTCCGATTCAAGGAACCCACTAGATCGATATTGGCTGGACTACCGTATTTCTCCAATTCGGCTGCTATCGCCTTCTCGACGCCTTCGTCGACGGAGAGATTGCCAGCAAGTTGTAGTTTTGCCTGCGGGTATTTTTTGAGAAGACGCATAAAAGCACGAATTACCAGCACGTGGTTTTTCTGCGCCTGACCATTCGCGCACATGACAAAAGTCGGTGACGCCTTGAATGTTCCATTGCGGCGCTCATGAAGAACCTCTAAGGGCGGTCGAATTAAACCTTCAATATTCAAGCCATTTACTATCGTAACTATACGTTCCGGCTTTATCGCAAGATTCGAAATCGAATATTCTCTCACCGGGTCAGAAACAGCGATGAACTTGTCGACGGTCTCTGCTCGAATAGCTTCAAAAAATTCAACATCCTGCTGCCAGGAATATTCATTATGAATTACTTCCACCAACTCATTTGTGTGAGGCCGGAAAGCGGGTAAATATCCATAAGTATGATGAAAGAAAGCCAAGTCAAAATGCTTCTGTTCAAGATATTTTTCCAATTCCACCTTCTGATTTCTGACACAGAAGACATTAATGCCGTGTTGCAGCGCCTGTTCGTATACCTGTCCTGTTTCATTAATGACAAAAAGAACCAGGGATTTGCAGTGGCTGGCAAAGTAACGGGCATGATCCAGAACCACTTGTTCTAATCCCCCGCGATCGAGGTTTTCTACCACTATAGCGATGCTAAGATGTGAGTTTCTCGTCTGTATCTTGCCCCCTATCTCGCTATGAGCGGGGCTTAAGCTCACGTCCTTGCGCAGGTCCTCTAGTCGCAGCGTCGCCTTGGAAACTCGCTGCTTATGACGCCGAGGCCTCAATGCCACAGATAGTATGCGCAAAGGCCTTGTAACTCTGAATGACGTCGACCCCAACAACGCTCTATTGTGTTCACGCACATGTGTAAGATCCGCTTCTAAACCACGGACTCGCTCTGTGAGCGTATCCCGGTATTCAATTTCGGCGCGGAATCTATTAACAGTTTCAAGCAGCTCACTTCTGAGCGCTTGCTCACATTCTGCCATTTCATCAATAATGCGTACGCGCGACTCAGACTCCTGTATGAGCGAAGCTTTTTCCTGTCTCCATACTGATGCATCGACAGCAAGCGTATGTTGCACTTCACCTAATGCAAGGTTAAGTGCATTTGATTGCTGCACAAGTGTCTCTTTCTCTTGATCCCATGCAGATTTCATAACCACGTGTGAGCTTTGCATTTCATCAATCTTGCGCAGAAGCGACTTCCTCGCCTCCTCCATCTTGATTTTCTCATGCTCTAAACTCGAATTTCGAGTGGTAAGTGCGACCAGTTGTTCCTTGCTTTTGGCCTCGACAGCCAGCGCATCGTCGAGACGACTGCTCAGATAGCGCTCATTAGACTTTAACTCCATCAACTGTGAGCTGGATGCCTCTAATCGTTCTTCAAGATCACTAACCTCTCGGTGCAGGATACCAACGAGAGTTTTGAACTGCTCTATAGCGTCATTCTCACCAGTCTGGCTGTTTTTTTCCTGCGCCTCTCCAAGCCGTAGTAATTCTCTCTCAATGCCTAGAAATTTTTCATTGAGGCTTCTCGTCTTCTCCTCCAAGTCACCACTAAAACTCTCCTTTAGCCCGCCGATAGAATCAGACACCTGAGTTTTCTGCGACTCAAGGGAAGAACGCAGTTCGCTAATAACCCTGCTTGTCGATACGTCCAACCCCCGCTCGAGCCCTGATAACTTCTGCTCCAACTGTCCTGCATTTACACTCAAGCCCTGGCTGACGTCCTCTTTCAGCACGCCGACTGATTCAACTAGCCGTGTACTTTGCGCCTCGATGAAAGTGCACAGTTCGCTGATAACCCTACCTGTCGTTTCCTCCAAGCCTCGATCGATTCCTGACAACTTCTGTTCCAGCTGTCCTAGATTGTCGTTCATTCTCAGGCTGAAGCTTTCACTCAGCACATCAACAGACTCCGACAATTGGATCTTTTGCGACTCAATAGAAGAATGCAGTTCACCGACAACTCTTACGGTTGTCTCGTCTAACTCCCTCTCAATCCCTGATATTTTCTGTTCCAACTGTCCTGTGTTGTCAGTTATCTTGAGATTAAAATTCTCTCTCAGCCTATCGATAGACTTGGCCAACTGCGTGCTTTGCAATTCAATAGAGGAACCCAGCTCGCTAAGAAGCCTACGCACCGCATCATCCATATTCTGTTTGCCATTTGACATCCAGAGTTCCTGATCCCGGGCCAGTCGGCCCGCTACAAATTCTCGCTCTACCTCCAACCCTTCGGATACCTTCTGACCCAGCTCCCCAAGATTTTTATCCAATCCCAAGAGCTTATCCGCCACTCCCGAAATACTGGTAGTCATCTGCTCTACAAGCACCGCCTGCGCCTCGTGCTGCCCCTGAAAGCCCTCGGCCACAATGGTAACAACTCGCCCAAGAATTTCGCGAACCCCCTCGATTGTCAGGCCGCGTGTATCTATCGCTGTGCAAAGGCGATTGAACTCGCCGGTCAGATGCTTACCGGTGGACTCCACATCAGTGCGAATACTATCCAGCAGCATATTCACTTCTTCATTTTCAGCAGAATGTTGGCGCAAATTTTCCTCTATTCCCGAAGATACACTCGCTGCGAAATTAGCAGCCATGCGGGCCCTATCATCCTCGGACACGGCGACCACATCCTGAACAACTTTCTGCCGAATAAGAGAGGAGCCTGAGATTTCAGAATTTGTTTTGGAAGAATGCTTTATAGATGAAATTTTTCGTATTTTCTTACCCTCACTGATCAGGGGGTAACCCAACAACGCAAAATCCCTCCCATAAAAGTTATTGATTAGCCGGATTGTGTCAGGAGATATAGAAAAATCGAATTTCTTCGAAGCATTTTTTTTATCCATTTTTCTCTCGCAAGACAGCCCCAAGAAGCCAGCTATATGTTTTCGTGCTGCGGCTACCCCATCTTCCTCAAACCTGAAAATAGTCGTTTCAGAGCAAATGAACTCAACCTGTGGACGGATATGATTGTCATAAACGTACTTATCATTCCAGAACTCTCCCAGGCTATTGTTTACAAACTGATCAAAACTGACATTGGCGTTAAGCCCATTTTGAATTTGGTAGCGGTACTCCGATACAAGACGGTCAAATGGATTCCTGACGATAGCAACAGCGGGCGGTATTTCGAAATCAAAAAGCTTCTCAAGCAAACTGGCCTGAAAATGTTGCGGCGAGCAGGGAAGCTCCCCGCGACCGCTGTGGAACATTGTCAAATGCACATCTGGAGCAAAAACCTGCTCCAGCGATGTACCTCCGCATTTTGGTATGTGGACTAGAAGCAGTTCCTTGCCATTGTTACGTAATAACGGCATTTTTTCTCCACTCAAATTTCTTGAGATTCTTTTGCCTTTCCGGATATTCTGTGGATCGGCTAATAATTATTATGCGGCACATCATGGCGTTTTCCGCACACCCATCACTCGCTCGGGCAAACTTGCGAGGGCAAGCTCAAAT
>JBBKWY010000115.1:0-14466 GCA_037969215.1 Halioglobus sp. | reverse complement strand
GACGTTCACGTGTCGCGGTTGCGACAAAAAATTGATAAAGACTTCGAGCCGCCTCTACTTACTACGGTGCGGGGCACGGGCTATCGCCTGGGCGCTGAGTTAAGCGACTGAGCGCGACGCTGTGCAAATCAGGGAAGTGGCCAGCAGTCTAACGTTTCGTTACATCGTCAAGTATGTAGCGGTACTCAGTGCCACCGTATTTCTGGTGCTGGGCGCTTTTTATCTGTATTTCAGCTACACCTCTTTCAAGGCACTCGGCGAAAATGTGGTGGAAGAACTGGATACCCTGGAGCTGGTTTATCGCGGACAGGGATTGTCAGGACTTGAACAATACATCGCCGATCAAACCGCGTCGCCGTCAGTGCATCGTTTTTATTATCTGGTAACCGATGAGTTCGGCGCAAAAGTGGCGGGTGATTTGCCCGCTGCGCCCCGTTATCAGGAATTCGACGATGGCTGGCTGGGCTTCGAGATGGACCTCCAGAGCTGGGGACAGGCCATCGATGTGGATTTTTTGGCGCGCCCTATCGCTCTGGGTGAGGGCTACCGTGCGATGGTCGCCAGCGACTATGCAGACATTGTGGAACGTGCCAGGTTGGTGTTTCACACGCTGTTCAGGGTCATGATCGCAACTCTGATACTGGGCGTGATTGGCGGTTTTTTCAGCGCTGCACGAGCGCTCGATCAGGTGGAATTACTGAATAGTGAGATCTCGCGAGTGGTCCGGGGTGGCCCCGGGCAGCGTATCAGGATTGACGCAGGATCAGGTTATTTTCGTACGCTGGCCATCGTGCTGAATCAGGTGCTGGAGCAAATGGAAGTGCTGATGCAGGGGGTGCGGCGCGTGTCTGACAATATTGCCCATGATCTGCGTACACCACTGACGCGTATGCGCAATGATCTCAGCCAGTTACGCGACAGAAAGACGCCGGTAGAAGGGCGCCAGCTGGAGGGCCTCATTGAAGAATGCGATGACTTGTTGTCAACGTTTAACGCGCTGTTGCGTATTTCAGCGCTGGAGTCGGGCAGTCGCCTGGCCAGCGACAGCGAGGTTGAACTGAGCGCCCTGCTGCGCGACGTGGTGGAGTTGTATGAACCGCTTGCTCACGAGCAGAACATTGAGCTGGCGCTGGATGTCCCGCCCTCGCAAGCGTGTAAGGGCGAGGCTGATTTACTGTTTCAGATGTTCGCCAATTTACTGGACAATGCACTCAAGTATACGCCTGAGAAGGGGCGCATCAGCGTGCAGCTACGTTCGGGCCTCGACGGTGTCGGACACAGCGTGATTATCGCTGACTCGGGGCCGGGTATTCCGGCGGTGGAGCGCAAGAATGTCTTTCGGCGCTTCTACCGTGTGGAGTCCAGTCGTACGGAGCATCCGGGGCACGGCCTTGGCTTGAGTCTGGTGCAGGCAATCGCCCAGTATCACCACGGCGCGGTGGATCTGAGCAGTAATGGCCCCGGGTTGCAGGTTCGGGTAACGCTACCCTAGTCGGAGTTGCCGCTAACGTCAGTGCCGTTCGCCCGGCTACTGGCTAATCTTCCAGAGAAATGTGATCGATACTGGGTGTGGCGACGGGAATGGGCCTGCGACCCTGCTCTTCGGTTGGCATATCCCCCGGCGCCAGCGCCGCCAGATGCGTGAGATCCAGGGGTAGAACCGCGGGTTCAGGCCGCACGCAATCGCTGAAATCAGTACCGGCTGCGGACAGCGCCAGCCCATCCAGATTGGGGGATAGCGGGGCGACAGAAGACGCTAGGTTGGGAATGGTTTCGCCCACGCCGCCCATGCTCAGGTGGCCGGTATCCGGCGCCGCCGGGGGTGGTGGCGCTTCTTCTGAAAGGCGTTCAGCGGTGGCATCAATGGCGTATCCCGATGTGTCTACGTCACGGATGACAGGCTCGGCGCGTTCATTCTCGCGCAGTACTTCGGTGCCGGGGGGCGCCAGTACAATACTGCCACTGTCGGTGACAGCCTCTTTTTGCTGGCTGTCTGCAGGCGCGGAGGGTGCAGTGTTTTTCTGGTAGCTGGTTTCATCCGGGGCGGCGGCCAGGGCGGCGATTTTTTCTGCTGCCGTCAGGGCGCGGACGGGCGCGGTATTCGCAGCCGCGGCTGGCGGTTCGGCCCGCTTGATGACGGGAATTGCACCAGCGCGCTCCAGTGCCTGCTTATACTTCAAGGCGGTGGCCTTATCGCAGTCACGCTTGATTAACTGGGGCTTGCCGCAAAAAAGCTTATCCAGCGTGGTCTGGTCCGCGTTGAAGACCTTGGCCAGTTTGTCGCGCACGGTATTTAATTCAAACCCGTCCATTACCTGGCCGGCAAAATATACATTGTAGTGCTCTTCCAATGGGCCGCCCCCGTCGTATTTTCGTCGCCAGTATACCGCTTACCTGCCTCGGGGTCTCGTCCACCCAGTCCACTTATCTGCAGTCCAGAAATCGCCGCGGCTCCACCCTGAACACTTGCGGGAGCTTCTGTTAACATGGCGGGCCAGATTATTGTGACTTCACTACTCTATGAGCGACCGCGTACCCACCCGATTCGTCAACACCTTGCTGCGTATGGTGGGCGACCGGGGCTACGATTTCAGTACTATGCTGGATGAAGCGGGCCTGGATTTCGACCCTTTAGACAACACCGATCCGGCCTATCGCGATGAGATCAGTGCCATGCAGTATTCCCGCGTTTACCAGGGCGTTCTCAGCTTGCTGCAGGATGAAACCTTTGGTACTACGACCAGTGAACTGGTGGCGCCCGGGGCGTTTCGTATGATGTGCTACTGCATTATCTCCTGTCGCAATCTAGGACAGGCTATTCAGCGAGCCTCCGAGTTCTACCGCACCTTTTTTGACGAGCGCAGTCAGCTCTACGCCAACTTCAGCGACCAATTTGCGCGTGTCGGCTATCGCACCATCTCGCGTGTGGAGCGGCCGCGTGTGGAAGTTGCGGACGCCTACGGCCTGTCTTTGTGGCATCGTTTTTTTGGCTGGTTGTGTGGTCGGCCGCTAGAGCTGAAGCGGGTGGATTTTAGCGGTGACTCGCCGGAGCGTCTGGAAAAATACGAGGATTTGTTCGGCTGTCCGCTCTATTTTAACCAGGTCAACGACTTACTCTATTTCGATAGCGCCTGTCTGGCCTGGCCGCTGGTGCATACCGAGCACTCCCTGCGCGAATTTTTGCGTACCGCGCCCTACCAGTTGTTGCTGATGGAGAGCAATCCGCAGAGTAATAATCTGTCGGCGCAGGTAAAAGCCATGATCGGGCATGAATTCAGCGAGGGATTCCCGGGCTTCGATACGATTAGTCGTGCCCTGAACATGTCCGCGCCTACGCTGAGGCGCAGACTGAAGCGTGAGGGCACGACGTTTCAGCAACTGAAGGACGAGGCGCGCTGTCAGGCGGCCAAGCTGTGCCTTGATCGCCCGGAACTATCGATTAATGAAGTGGCCTTGCAGATGGGGTTCACTGACCCGAGCGCATTTCACCGCTCTTTCAAGAAATGGACACAGCAGACACCGGGACAGTTTCGCGCCAGCCGACGTGCGCGCTAAAGCTGAACGGGGCGCTGTCCCCACTTCCATCGCTTGGTTATAATTCGCCTCCTATATTTTGTTTCCCAATTTCGCAGGTATCTTCATGACAGTACAGCAGGACATTGAACAGCAACTCCAGGACAATTTTTCGCCGCTGGCGATGGAAGTGGCCAATGAAAGCCATATGCACAGCGTGCCCGCCAATTCGGAAACGCATTTTCGCGTGGTGCTGGTTAGCGCGCGCTTCGACGGGTGCACTCGCGTTGCTCGCCATCAGCAGGTTTACGCTGCGCTCAGCGCGCAGCTGGCGGGGCCGGTACACGCACTGGCGCTACACACCTATTCTCCGCTCGAGTGGCAGCAGCGCGAGCAACCGGCGCCGGCCTCACCCGCCTGTCGGGGCGGTAGTAAAGCGGAGCAGCAGTAAGGTCCTATTATGAATACCGTTGTCGTAGCTGCACTGTATAAATTTGTCACGCTGGATGATTACCATGCCTTGCGCGAGCCTCTGCTCGATGTCTGTATGGCCGCGCATACTCGCGGCACGCTCCTGCTCGCTGCTGAAGGGATCAACGGCACGATCGCCGGCACGCGCGCTGGCGTCGATAAGGTGCTCGGCTACCTGCGCAGTGACCCTCGCCTGGCGGACCTTGAACACAAGGAATCGCACGACGATCACCTGCCTTTTCACCGTATGAAGGTCAAATTGAAGAAGGAGATTGTCACCATGGGGGTGGCTGGCGTTGATCCCAATGTGCGTGTGGGCACCTATGTACGCCCAGCGCAGTGGAACGATCTGGTCAATGATCCCGAGGTTTTGTTGATCGACACGCGCAACGATTATGAATGTGATATTGGCAGTTTCAAGGGCGCTCTGGATCCGCGTACCGTCAACTTTCGAGAATTTCCCGAGTACGTGCGCGCCAATCTCAACCCGGGGGTGCATAAGAAAGTGGCGATGTTCTGCACTGGCGGAATCCGCTGTGAAAAAGCCTCGGCATTTATGCTCAACGAGGGCTTTGAGGAGGTTTATCACCTGCAGGGCGGTATTTTGAAGTATCTGGAAGAAGTGCCGCCCCAGGAGAGTACCTGGGAGGGCGAGTGTTTCGTGTTCGACAACCGGGTGGCGGTTGACCACCATTTGGAGAAGGGGCAGTACGATCAGTGCCACGGCTGCCGTCATCCCATTACGGAGGATGACAAACGCTCAAGTGATTACGAGCCGGGTGTTTGTTGCCCACACTGTTTTGACACGCTGACATCCGACCAAAAAATGCGCTTCAGGGAGCGCCAGAAACAGGTCGAATTGGCGGCCCAACGCGGGGAGCCGCATGTTGGTGCACCGCCGCCGGCCAGGCAGAAGAATGACGCTAAAGCGGGTGTTGGAGATACGTAGGTCGCAGTTCGTGGCGTGGAGCTTGTGATGACGGTCCCGGTGATACTCCGTGATCACATTCGCACGGATTACCGTGGATTAGTCCAGATAAATAGTGAGTGCTTTCCTGAAGCCACTCACGGGCACGAAGGTACTGCGACCCTCGCCATTGCCCTGTGAAATAACGCCGCACATCCAGGGCTTGCCCGCACTTGAAAGTTGCACCACCGCGCCTCCGGAGGCGCCTTTGAAGGCGGTGCAATTGGTGTCGCCGAGATACCGGTCTTGTCCCGTAATGGCGCAGCCGGGATCGAAGGTCAGCACCAGCCCGTCGGCTCCTATGCCGTCGTCGCCGGAGAACCCCGCCATAGTCACGGGCTGCGTGGGGTCGGCTGCCTGTGGATGTATCCGCAGAGCGCTGACCTGTTCGTCCTGTATGGCGTTACGCAGGCGTAGAATTGCCCAATCGGCCTGCATGCCACCGCCATCTTTTACTCGGTAGGCCTCTCGCTGCAGTAGTTCTCCTGAAGTGGTCATAACCGTGAAGGTGATAGGTTTACTCAGGTCGCTGTACCATTCGAGGCAGTGCCATGCTGTGACGATGATATCGGCATGGTTGCGTGCGGCTCGCGTTACCAGCGTGGCGCTACAGGCTTCCACATAGTGAGATTTACGGCCCTCGCGGTAGCGCTGCCCCGGCACCTGCAATTTGCCGACCGCGCGCAGCCAGCTGTGTGTTTCGCCGGAAAAAACCTGTCGGGAGTCCGTTGCGCTGGCCGTTACTGCCCACGTCGCTATCAGGCAGATGCTGAGTCGCCGCAGTCTGCAGATGATAAGCGGGCGGGTGGTCATTTTTTTGTGATTGGCATAATTAAGTGGTCAGCGTACTGGCAATGCCACTTGGCCCGTCGCGCCCCTGGCCTTAGGATGGTGCATCGATACTAGGTAACTACCACTCTCAGGTAAAGGAATAGCGTATGGGCCTCTTGCGAGACCGGATTGTCGTCGTCACTGGAGCCAGTCGCGGTGCGGGTAAGGGTATCGCCCTTGCACTGGGTGCAAGTGGTGCCACTGTGTATGTCACCGGGCGCACACACAACGAGGGGGATGCGGCACTGCCGGGCACCGTGCAGGCGACTGCGGATGCGGTGACGGCGGCCGGCGGTAAGGGCATTGCCGTATATTGTGACCATGCGGATGACGCACAGGTGCAAACGTTGTTCGAGCAGGTGGCCGATGAGCACGGGCGTCTCGATATCCTGGTTAACAATGCCACCAGCTTGCACGACGCGCTGACGCAAACCGGCCCCTTCTGGGAAAAACCACTGGCGCTGACTGATATCTGGGAGGTGGGTATGCGCTCCCACTACACCGCCGCCTGGCACGCTGCGCCGCTACTATTGGCGAATGGCGAGGGCCTGATCGTGAACACCTCTTCTTTCGGCGGGCGTATCTATATGCACGGTCCGGCCTATGGCGCCGGGAAAGCTGCAGTGGACAAAATGGCGCACGATATGGCCGTCGATTTTCGTCCACACAATGTGGCCGTCGTCTCGGTTTGGATGGGTCTACTGCTGACAGAGCGCTCCCGGCGAGTATTTGATGCGGAGCCTGAGAAGTATGCCGATTTAGTCGCCACCGCAGAAACGCCCGAATTTACGGGTAGGGTCATAGATGCACTGGCACTTGATCCGCAACGAATGGAAAAAAGTGGCAAGGTGCTGATTGGCGCGGAGTTGGGCGCCGAGTATGGCGTTGCGGATGCCAATGGCAGTATTCCCCCGTCACATCGGGCTTTTTTCGGCGATCCAACCACGTATGGCGATGCGGTAGTGGAATAGGTTTGATACCCCAAATGGAGGATGCATCGCCGGTTGCAGATCACCTACAGTGCTATATCTGCGACCACCTGATCTCAGGCGGTTGCAGCAACAAATTGTCACCGCGTTTCGACACCCCTGATGGGGCCACAGCAATGAGGCAAAAAGTATGAATAACTACGGATTGGAGAGCCCACGCGCGCAGGAGTTGATCAGCGCGGCCACGGCGATGGGCCCGGCGTTGACCGCGCGTCGAGTGCGCTGCAAAGCAGAGGTGCGGGTGCCGGACGAAACGGTGGCTGAATTCGCCGCCGCCGGTTTCTTCAAAATTCTGCAGCCCGAGCAGTGGGGCGGATACGCGATGGACCCCCAGGTGTTCTATGCTGTCGGGCTCGAAGTGGCCCGTTACTGTCCCTCCAGCGCCTGGATTCTTGGTGTGATCGCGGTACACAACTGGCAGCTCGCCGTATTTGATGATCAGGCGGCGCAGGATGTGTGGGCGGAAGACCCCACGACCCTGATTTCCTCCTCTTACGCGCCTGTTGGCAAGGTAAAAGTTGTCGATGGCGGTTTTCGCCTCAGCGGTCGCTGGAGCTTTTCCAGTGGCTCGGAGCACTGCAAGTGGGCATTTTTGGGAGCGGTTGTACCGACACCTGAGGCCCCCTTCGATATGGCCAACTACCGCACTTTCCTGGTGCCGATCAGCGATTACGAAATCGCGCAAAACTGGGATGTGGTGGGTCTGCAGGGCACCGGCAGCCACGATATCATCGTCGACGATGCGTTCGTGCCAGAACACCGCACCCACAAGTCCATGGACGGGTTTCTGTGCGATAACCCTGGCAACGCCGTGAACACAGCACCGCTGTACCGCTTGCCTTTCATGCAGGTGTTTGTACGGGCCGTGTGTACGGCCACATTGGGTGCCTGTGACGGCGCGCTGGATGCGTTTATCGAAGTGGCCAAAACGCGGCAGGTCGGGCCGAATAAAATGAAGAATGATCCCTTTGCCCGTGTTATCGCGACAGAGGTAAAGGCCTCTATCGAGGAAATGAAATTGACGCTGATTCGCAATTTTGATGCGATGATGGAATGCTGCCGCAATGGCGTGCCCATCCCTATTGAGGATCGCGTGCGTTACCGCTACGATTCAGCGGTAGTAGCCGATCGCTGTCTGGCACTTTCCAGTAGAATGCTCAAGGCAGCGGGCAGTGGTGGTATCCGTATGGACAGCGACTTGTTGTCCTTCCACCTGGATATCCTGGCCAGCCAGGCGCATGTAGCGAACAATTCCACGCCTTTCGCGGTCAATATGGGCGGCGTTTTATTCGGTGAACCCAACGCGGACTTCGCCCTTTAGGGCGCGGTGTCTACAGCAGGAGGCAATATGAAGATGCAAGGTCGATTACCCGAGGGCAGCTACGCTGATTGTGCGAACGGTTACCGTATCCACTATCTGGATGAAGGGCAGGGCGAGGTCGTGGTATTCCTGCATGGCTCTGGCCCCGGCGCCAGTGGCTACAGTAATTTCAAGAGCAACTACCGCCAGTTGGTTGACGCCGGTTATCGCTGCATTGTTCCCGACCATATCGGTTACGGCTTCTCCGACAAGCCCGACGACGTCGATCACCCGCTGTCTTTTTTTGTTGAGTGCATCAAGCAGACTCTGGATGTGGCGGGCGTCGAACACTGCACCCTGGTAGGCAATTCACTGGGCGGCGCGGTTGCTCTGGGCTTGGCGCTGGAGTATCCGAAACTGGTGGATAAGCTCATTCTGATGGCACCGGGCGGACTTAGCGATCTCCCCGATTACCAGCAAATGCCCGGCATGCAAAAGGTCTTTCAGGTGTTTGGTTCGGGAGAGCCCGTCACACCTGCAGTGATGAAAGATTTGTTCGCCACCGGCCTGATGCACGATTCGAAATTCGCCACCGATGAACTGGTGGAAGAGCGCATGCAGATCATGCAGATTATGAACGGCCATGTCATGGCGACCATGCAGGTGCCCAATCTGGTCGATCGATTGCATGAACTGCAGTGTCCCGTGCTGGGTTTCTGGGGCATGGACGAGAAGATGATGCCGGAAAACGGCATCATGGCCATGGCCAAAAATATCCCGCACCTGCGGCTGATCCTGGTGACCGAGTGTGGTCATTGGGTCATGGTGGAACACGAGGCAATGTTCAATCGCGCCTGCCTGGACTTTCTGCAGCACGGTTAATGAGCGATGCGCAGGGCAGACAATTTGAGGAACACGAGCACATGATGGACAAGGACAAGATTAACGCATTGGGCGAGGAACTCTATACCGCCCTGCGCAGTCAGTCGACTCGCGCCCCGCTGACGGAGCGCGAGGCCGATATCACCATCGAGGATGCCTATCATATCTCCTTGCACATGGTGAACCTGCGGCTGGAGCGCGACGGCGAACGTATCGTCGGCAAAAAGATTGGCGTCACCAGCAAACCGGTGCAGGACATGCTCGGTGTTTTCCAGCCTGACTTTGGCTTCCTCACCAATGCCATGGAATACCCTGATGGTGCTGATATTCCGATCGCGGGAAATATGATCCAGCCGCGGGCCGAGGGCGAAATTGCCTTCCGACTCAAAAGTGACCTGGTCGGTCCCGGTGTCACCGAGCAGGACGTCCTCGATGCCACTGCGACCATCATGCCGTGTTTCGAAATTGTCGACTCCCGAATTCACGATTGGAAAATCAAGATTCAGGACACGGTCGCGGACAACGCCTCCTGCGGCGTCTATGTGCTGGGCAAAAACGAGGTGGATCCACGGGATTTTGATCTGCCCAACCTGAAAATGACGGTAAAGAAGAATGGCGAGTTTAACTCCGAGGGCCTCGGTAGTGCCGTGCAGGGTAATCCGCTGACCGCGGTAGCGTGGTTGGCCAATACGCTGGGTGAATTCGGGATACCCTTCAAGGCGGGCGAGGTGATACTGTCAGGGTCGCTGGTGCCATTGATTCCGGTGGTTGCCGGAGATGAGATGTCGTTGGAGATTGAAGGCCTTGGTGGATGCAGTTGCCGCTTTGTGTGAGTTCGGTTTCCTGAATGAGGTAGTTGTCTCAATCGACCTGAGCCCAGTTAGCCAGGTCTCCAACTGTTGGTAGTGGCCCATGTTGTAGATGATTGCATTCTCCTCTATCCGAAAACTCACAGTTTCTAGATTGGGCACTACCAACCGTTGGATGCCCTCTGAAAAGTGCAAAGATTTTAGTAGAATGCTGGTCTTTATAGAAAAGTAGACGGAATGAGCCTTCACTGGGAAGGGAGCAGTGGAAAGCATAGAACTCGCGCGGATTTGAGGCGTCGGTGCCCAACGGGTGCTGCCGGAACGTGCGAGGCCATGGATGGTCGAGCTCGAGCTGCCATGGATGGCGCTTTTGCGTTTCCGGCAGCGCCCGTTGGGGAGCGGCGCCGGATTAAGAAACTGAAATATCGAGTCAGATGCCAACAGACTCGAATATGTAACAGACATGAATTAGCAACAAGAGAATCAACATGAGCAAAAAAGTAAAAGCAGCAATCATAGGCCCCGGAAACATCGGGACAGACCTGTTGATGAAGGCCATGCGCAGCGAGCTGATCGAGCCCGTGTGGATGGTCGGCGTAGTGCCCGATTCCCCCGGCCTTGCCAGAGCCGCCGAGTTGGGCCTGAAGACGACTGCAGAGGGCGTCGAGGGCATGTTGCCGACTATGCGCGCCGACGGCGTACAAATTTGTTTTGACGCCACCTCGGCCTACGTGCACGCCGAAAACAGCCGCAAAGTTAACGAAATGGGCGCAGTGATGATCGACCTGACGCCAGCGGCTATCGGTCCCTTCTGCGTGCCGCCGGTCAACCTTTCCCACGCTGTTGAAGCCAAGGCTATGAACGTGAATATGGTGACTTGCGGCGGGCAGGCGACCATTCCGATGGTGGCCGCCGTCAGTCGGGTGCAGGCCGTCGCCTACGGTGAGATCGTGGCCACCGTGAGCAGCAAATCAGCGGGCCCCGGCACGCGCAAGAATATTGATGAATTTACCCGGACCACTGCCCGCGGTATCGAGGAAGTGGGTGGTGCAAAAAGTGGTAAAGCCATTATTGTTATCAATCCGGCAGAACCGCCGCTGATGATGCGCGACACGATTCACTGCCTCACCGAGGAAGAGCCGGATCAGGAGGCTATCACGAAGTCGGTGCACGAGATGATCGCCGAGGTGCAAAAATATGTGCCGGGTTATACCCTCAAAAATGGCCCGGTGTTTGATGGCAAGCGTGTATCCATCTATATGGAAGTCGAGGGGCTGGGAGATTTTCTACCCAAATACGCAGGTAATCTGGATATTATGACGGCCGCCGGCCTGCGCACCGCCGAGATGTACGCACAGGAAATTCTGGCCGGTAATTTTGTGCCGACAGTAGGCTGAGCATTACCGATACAAGCAATCGTTAGCGAATACGAGAGACCGAGACAATGAACCTTTCCGGAAAGAAAATTACCGTACACGATATGTGCCTGCGCGATGGTATGCACCCCAAGCAACACCAGATCACGGTGGAGCAGATGGTCACGATAGCCAAGGCTATGGACGACGCGGGTATACCGCTGATCGAAGTCACACACGGCGATGGTCTGGGCGGTGCCTCGGTGAATTATGGTTTCCCCGCCGCGAGTGACGAGGAGTACCTCACGGCCGTGTGCAAGGAAATGAAAAACACCAAAGTATCGGCGTTGTTGTTGCCGGGCATTGGGACCGTGGATCATCTGAAGATGGCGGTGGACTGCGGGATATCCACTATTCGTGTTGCCACGCACTGTACCGAGGCAGATGTTGCGGAACAGCATCTGACGATGGCCGCCAAGTACGATGGTCTGGATACGGTGGGATTTTTGATGATGGCCCATATGATCGGGCCTGAAGAACTGGTTACACAATTGAAGATGATGGAAGACTTCGGTGCCAACTGTGTCTACATCACGGATTCAGCGGGTTATATGTTGCCCGATCATGTCACGGAACGGGTCGCGTTGGCGCGAGCAGAGTTGCGCCCTGAAACAGAACTGGGCTTCCACGGCCATCACAATATGGCGATGGGCATCGCCAATTCGCTGGCGGCTGTAGAAGCGGGCGCGAACCGCATTGACGGCTCGTTGGCGGGCCTGGGTGCCGGCGCTGGCAACACGCCGCTTGAGGTGTTTCTGGCTGTATGCGATCGCATGGGCGTAGAGACCGGGGTCGATCTGTTCAAGGCAATGGACGTTGCCGAAGACCTGATTGTGCCGATGATGGATCACATGATTCGTATAGACCGCGACGCCTTGACGCTCGGCTACGCCGGGGTGTACTCATCCTTCCTGCTGTTCGCCAAGCGCAGTGCAAAGAAATACGGCCTGTCCAGTCGTGACATCCTTGTCGAATTGGGGCGTCGTAGAACCGTGGGCGGCCAGGAAGATATGATTGAAGATCTGGCGCTGGATATGGCCAGAGCCCAGGGGCGTTGATCGCGCTCGGCGCTTACCGGCTGCCAGCGCGCTAGCGCTGGCTACTTTTTCAGCCAGCCGTCCCCGGTGTTAACGTAATCGCCGGGAGCGGTTTTCTCTATGGCCTTTAGCCCGGCGCGGGCTTCGACGGCCTGCAGACTGATGTCGTTCTTGGTTGCGATGTCCTGATAGTACACTTTGCGCTGGCTGTTAATGCTCATCACCAGTGCGTCGACCTCCGCAGAGGGTTTGACTGCCGCGATATATCCCATATTGGTTTCACCCACCAGACCGGCTGACTTGGCGTCGTCCAGTTCCAGTGCGAACGCGGGC
The DNA here is from genome assembly GCA_037969215.1 of Halioglobus sp. Classification (GTDB taxonomy): domain Bacteria; phylum Pseudomonadota; class Gammaproteobacteria; order Pseudomonadales; family Halieaceae; genus Marimicrobium. The sequence goes on along the minus strand of JBBKWY010000115.1, from coordinate 1,919 downwards.
AATGCCATGGTGAGTGACAAAACAACGCCAGCGAGTGTCCGACGGAAGAAGTGTGTGCGGTGCATAGTGTTCATCTCCTAGAAAAGTTTACTGTCGTCGGCGAACAGTTCATCCAGCTCTTTGTCCACCTTGACGCGTATTTCGTGTTCAATCTTGACGTTCAGATTGATGGTGATTGGCTCCTTTGGCGCATTCACTTGCACGGTCGGTGTGCAGGCGGTCGCCACTAATAACAGGCATGAGCAAATCAGTATTCGCATGGAAATTCCTTTGGTCGATCTGGCTATCTGAGCCGGTTGGCTGAGCTGAGGGGCTAAGCTGTATGCTTGGAGTTGCAGTTGGCGCGAAAGTTCATTTCAGCCCATTTTCAATTCGCTTCACCAAGTTATCACTAAGCCTCAGGCTTTGTAACAGGGGATCGATATTTTGTTCCACGTTGATATTAAAGTTGATTAGCTGCCCCTGGTATTGCTCGGGGTTGCTGCCCTCCAGAGACAGTCCCAGTAACAGGTTTCCCGCCTTGTCCAATTGTACTTCGGTACTCAGCACCTGGTATTGGAAGTCACTTAACAGATCCAGGGCCAACGCCAGTTCAGGGCTGCTTTTGGCCATCGCAAGGCCTTTTTCATCAGCCTGATAGCGTATGCTGCCGCCGGGTGGCAGGGCGCGCAGGTAGCCGTTTTTAATAATGATGCGGCCGTCTTCTACCGTCAGTGGGAGTTCACCCTCCAGCGTGCCCCTAGCCTGAATATCTGCGCCGCTTTGCAATGCCACCAGTTCGCTCAGTTGCCACTGTTGTGCCTTTACGGTGACGTGATTGCTGGACGCGGCGAAATCCCACGCTTGTGCATCTGGCAGAGTGAGTTGGCCGCCTAACAGCGTGGCCGACAATGCTTCCACGCGCACTTGCGGTAGCGCGATTGCTGTGGTTTTAGGCAGGCTTGCACGTAAATGAATGTCCGTCACCTCCAGACCAATGCTGAGTTTTGCCAGGGAAATGTCCAGTGGTTGCAGCGTTTTCCAGCGTGTTGTACCGGACCAGTCGGCGCTCAGTGCAAGCCCTTCGAAGCCGTAGTCATTGATGCTGCCCGTTACGTTTTCAAACGTGAGCTGTGAGCGCTGTTCCCAGTCCGCGATGTCAAAGCTTCTACTTTTAAGTGCGGTATCTAGGCGGATTGCACCGGAGCGTATTGTCACGGTGTCCTCCAGCAATTTGAAATGCTCCAGCAGGGGCGTGACTGTCTCGGTGAAATAGGGCAGGTCGGAAATTTTCGCGTCCAGTTGGTATTCGCCACTACCGCTGGTCAGATGAATATCGCCTTGCAGCGCTGTGTGCATACTCTCGGCCGTGTCGGCCACTATGAGACTGAATTCACTCCGCTCCAAATTCCCGTGTTGGGTAAAGGCGATTTCCAGTTGTGGGAGTGCCTGCTTGCGCAGACGGGTACTGAGGCTTACGCTGAGCCGGGTGCTGATTGCCATCTGTCCGGCGTCTAACGCGGCCACATCAATAGTCAGCTTCTGCAGGCGGACTCGCGTGTCTTTGTCGCCCAGCGACAGCGAGGCGGTGGGCATTTGAACGGACCAACTTGCGCTATTGGTCGCGGCGAAGCTTATTGCGTCAGTCGTCTCCAGGTGCACAGGCACAGTCTCCTCCCAGTGCATCCACTGTCGCCAGTTCTCCGGCAGCGAAAGTTGTTGAGTGCTGAGATTACCCTGCGCGGTGAACGGCTGTAATGCGATTTCGATACGCCCCTTTTGGAGTGTCCCGGCGAGATCCAGTGTGCCGCTGAAGTGATCGGCGCTGTCGCGGATATCCAGTTGACGTATTTTGTTAGTGAGGTGAAAGCGGGCTGTTAGCTGCCGCAACAGCGCTTCGTCGGAGTCGGGCGGAGCGGCGGGATTGAGCTCGTTGGGAT
>JBBKWY010000114.1:0-6925 GCA_037969215.1 Halioglobus sp. | reverse complement strand
AATCCAAATCCCTTGGAGATGTTAAACCACTTCACCGTGCCTTGCTCGCGGCCGTCTTCCTGCGCGGCATCCTGGACCCGCGGTTTTGAAGTGACTTTTGGGGTGCTGGCTCTGGCGCTGGCAGGGGCTTGTTGGGCGCCAACAATCAATGCGGTAGCAGTGGTGGCGATGAAAAAGGCGATTAGCAGACGGGCATCAAAGATTTCACCCGTAAACAGCAGGTTGGTCAGTGTAGAAGCTAGAACGGCGATAACGAGACTGAGCAGCAGCTTGGTAATAAGGCTCATCGATTCCTCCCAATAAATTTCCGTGCCAGGATTGCACGGAATTCGACGTCGCGTATGTTATCACCAATACTGATACGGGGTCTGCTACTTAAAAAATTAAGTGGCTGTTGCGCGAACTTCTGTCCACGCTAAGCCGCAAGCACCCTCGTAGCGCGGTTACACACCAGGATGTTCAGCACTCGGCCCGAGCTTCTTCACATTCTCGGCTTGCAGACCTTTCGGGCCTTCTACCAGAGTGAACTCCACAGCCTGACCTTCATTGAGTGTGCGAAAGCCGTCGCCCTCAATGGACCGGAAGTGAACAAAAACATCATCTTCGCCTTCCTGTCGGGTAATAAAACCAAACCCCTTGGCGTTGTTGAACCACTTGACCGTGCCATTGTGTCGATCACTCATGCCGCTTTCCTCAGATTAAGCCGTTGCTTTTATTATGGTGCGCCGCAATCGGAAGCCTGGGTGACTACATGTTCAGATACTGCGGATGCGTTGTAACTGCTCCTGTAGCGTCTCCAGCGCCTGCTCTTGCGCCTGCAATTTTTCTTTCTCCTTGTTGACGACGGCGGCGGGTGCTTTGTCGACAAACGCCGCGTTACTTAATTTGCCCCGCAGACGTGTCAGGTCATTATCCAGTTTACCGATCTCCCTATCCAGCCGGGTAATCTCCGCGTCCTTGTCAATCAGCCCAGCGATGGGTACCAGTATTTCAAGCTCGCCTGCCAGCGCCGTCGCTGCCATCGGCGCTTCTGTACCTTCAGGCAGCCAGGTGATTTCGGCAAGTTTAGCCAGCTTTCTGAGGTATTGCGAATTTTGCGTGAGTCGGCGTTGATCGTCTTCGCTGCCGTTGCGCAGCAGTACGGTGAGTGCTTTCCCGGGCGGGATATTCATTTCTCCGCGTATATTTCGGATACCTACGATAACGGCCTTGAGCCATTCAATATCCGCACCGGCAAGGCTATCAATTTCGCTCTCATCTGCCAGTGGGTAGGGTTGCAACATGATCGTCGGACCGGATTTTCCAGCCAGCGGGCCGACCGTCTGCCAGATCTCTTCCGTGATAAAGGGCATCATCGGGTGCAACAGGCGCAGCCAGGTCTCGAGGACACGTATCAAAGTCTGGCGCGTGCCGCGTTTTGCTGCCTCAGAGGCGTCGTCATCCCAGAGCACCGGTTTGGACAGCTCCAGGTACCAATCGCAGTACTCGTTCCAGATAAACTCATACAGTGCCGAGCTGGCTATATCGAAACGGTAGTTCTCGACGGCGCGCGCAACGTCTGCTGCCGTTTCCTGAACCCGGCCGGTAATCCATCGGTCAGCAAGGCTCAACTCCACCACCGATTCGCTTGTGATACCGCAATCCTCGTTCTCGCAGTTCATCAGGACGTAGCGCGCAGCATTCCAGATTTTGTTGCAAAAATTCCGGTAGCCTTCGATGCGCCCGATGTCGAACTTGATATCCCTGCCCGTTGAGGCCAGCGAGAAATAGGTGAAGCGCAGCGCATCGGTGCCGTAGGACTCAATGCCGTCGGGGAACTGTCGGCGCGTCGCTTTTTCAATCTTGGTTGCCTGTTGGGGCTGCATCAATCCGCTGGTCCGCTTGGCTAGCAGTTCATCCAGTGTGATGCCGTCGATCAGGTCGATAGGGTCGATCACATTGCCCTTGGACTTGGACATTTTCTGGCCTTCGGCGTCGCGCACCAGGCCGTGCACATACACGGTATGAAAGGGCACTTCCTTGCGAAAATGCAGGGTCATCATAATCATGCGGGCGACCCAGAAGAAGATGATATCGAAGCCGGTCACCAATACGGAGCTGGGGTGGAAGAGTGCCAGTTCCTCCGTTTCCTCGGGCCAGCCGAGAGTGGAAAATGTCCACAGCGCCGATGAAAACCACGTGTCGAGTACGTCCTCATCCTGGCGCAGTACTACCTCATCACCCAGTGCGTGCTCGCGGCGCACGGCCGCTTCACTTTCTCCCACATAGAATTTGCCGTCGGCATCGTACCAGGCGGGGATGCGGTGCCCCCACCACAGCTGGCGGCTGATACACCAATCCTGGATGTCGCGCATCCAAGCAAAGTAGGTGTTTTCCCACTGCTTGGGTACGAACTGAATGTCGCCGTTCTCAACCGCTGCGATGGCCGGCTTGGCCAGTTCCCTGGCATCGACATACCACTGGTCGGTCAGATAGGGCTCGATGACAACGCCGGAGCGGTCGCCGCGCGGGACTTTCAAGCGGTGATCCTCCACCTTGTCCAGCAGTCCCAATGCCTCCAGGTCAGCCACCACTTTGTGGCGCGCCTCGAGTCTGTCCAGACCACGGTAAGCCGCGGGTGCGGCGTCATTGATGGTGGCGTCATCGGTGAAAATATTGATCATCGGCAGACCGTGCTTGCGGCCTACCTCGTAGTCATTGAAATCATGGGCGGGCGTGATCTTCAGGCAGCCGGTGCCAAACTCTCGGTCGACGTACTCGTCGGCGATTACCGGAATTTCCCGGTCGCACAGTGGCAATTGCACGGTGCGGCCTATCAGGTGGGCATAGCGTTCGTCTTCGGGGTGGACCGCCACGGCGGTGTCACCGAGCATGGTTTCGGGACGGGTGGTAGCGACTGTCAGGTGGCCTTCACCGCCTGCCAGCGGGTAGTTAAAGTGCCACAGATGGCCCGGCTCATCTTCGGAATTCACTTCCAGATCGGAGATGGCGGTGTGCAGCGCGGGGTCCCAGTTCACCAGCCGCTTGCCCCGGTAAATCAGTCCCTCCCGGTAAAGTTGAATGAACACATCCTGCACCGCCGCGCTCAGGCCCGGATCCATGGTGAAGCGTTCGCGCGACCAGTCCAGGGAAGACCCCAGGCGGCGCAGTTGGCGGGTAATTGTACCGCCCGATTCCTCCTTCCACTCCCAGACCTTTTCGATAAACTTTTCGCGGCCCAGATCGTGGCGACTGATGCCCTCGGCGGCCAACTGCCGCTCCACGACCATTTGGGTTGCAATGCCCGCGTGATCGGTGCCCACCTGCCACAGCGTGTTGAACCCCAACATACGGTGGTGGCGGATCAGTGCATCCATTATCGCCTCCTGGAAACCGTGGCCCATATGCAGGCTGCCAGTGACGTTGGGCGGCGGAATCATGATGCTGTAAGCCTTGTCTCCGCCCTGAGGCGCAAAATAGCCCTTGGCTTCCCACTCCTGGTACCAACGGGTTTCGATATCAGCGGGTTTGAACGTTTTATCCATAACTTGAGGGGTCCGGGATGTGTTGACGGTGATGCCGGCCAGATAATGGGGGGCGGCGTGCGGGCTGATTATACGGCAGTCGAGACGTGACCGGCACCCCGGCGGCAGGTATCGGGGGTGCAAGAGTGCGGTTTAGAGATCGTGCTTTTCCAATTGGTAGCCGCGCTCTTTGTAAAACTTCCAGGATTGTCGCAGCGCGACCAGACTATCGGGCTCCTGTGTGACCACTTCTGCGACACGCTGAAAGCGACTGAAGAACGATGGAATTGCCAACTGCAGGTTAATTAACAGGTCGTTGTGTTGCGCCGGTTCCTGACCCCAGCCAATGGCGATGGTGTCGGAATGTTCTTGTCCGAGCAGCCCATGCGGGAGAAAACTGGCGGGTCGAAAGCTCCACAACAACTCGTCCAGCTCATTGGCCTGCGCTTCATCGGTGGCGTTGATGAAAATACGATGTCCGCGCTGGAAAGCTTTGTCGGCCAGTCGCGCAGCGACGCTCAGGCGCTGACCAGGCGCGGCGCTTTGCACCACGTAAAACCCTACCAGTGTCATTGCCCCGCGCAATCCAGCAGGTAGCGGGTGAGCAGTGCGACGGGGCGACCCGTGGCACCCTTGGGTGCGCTGTTCCATGCAGAACCGGCGATGTCGAGATGTGCCCAGCGGTAGCTTTCTGTGAAATGGGACAGAAAACAGGCCGCTGTGATGGCGCCGCCGCCGGGACTGCCGATGTTGGCGAGATCCGCGAAGTTGCTTTTCAGCTGAGGCTTGTACTCATCCCACAGGGGCATGCGCCAGGCGCGGTCATGGCTCTCGGTACCGGCAGCCAGTAGTTGCTCTGCCAGTTCATCCTCATTCGCGAACAGGCCGGTTGCCTCTGAGCCCAGTGCCACCACGCAGGCGCCGGTCAGGGTTGCAATATCGATGACGGTTGCAGGCTTGAAGCGCGCCGCGTAGGTGAGGGCGTCGCACAGCACCAGGCGTCCTTCAGCATCGGTGTTCAGCACCTCGATGGTTTTACCCGACATACTGGTGACGACATCACCCGGTTTGGTAGCTCTGCCGCTGGGCATGTTTTCAGCGGCGGCGACGATACCCACCACGTTGATGCTTAACTCGAGGTCCGCAACGGCGCGCAGGGTGCCAAAGACGCTGGCAGCCCCGCCCATATCATATTTCATCTCGTCCATTTTGGCGCCGGGCTTCAAAGAGATGCCGCCGCTGTCAAAGGTGATTCCTTTACCCACCAATACGTGGGGCTTATCGGTCGCCTTGCCGCCTTTGTAGTGCATCACAATCAGCTTGGCGGCCTGATCACTGCCGGCGGAGACCGAGAGCAGCGCACCCATCCCGAGTTCCTGCATTTTTTTCTCTTCGACAACGGTAACGCTGAGCTTGGCATTGTTGCGGCCCAGTTTTCGTGCGTGGCTGGACAAATAGGCCGGTGTGCAAATATTGCCGGGCAGATCGGCGAGGTTGCGCGCTTCATTCACGCCCGTGCCGATAGCCCTGCCCTCGCGCAGTGCGGCGCTGGCGGAACGCGATGGAAGTGCGCCTTGGGTATTGACCACCAGACGTGTGAGTTTCCATGCCGCCTTGGGGTTGGTCAGGGTTTCGGTGTAGCGATACGAGGCCGCGACCAGGTGTCTGGCGAGGTAGGCGAGGGTCCAGGCGGCTTCTTTTTCTTTCAACTCCAATGCCGCCAGGTGCAACATCGCCTCTGTGGCTTGTTTGGACTCGAGCGCGCGGTACAGCTGCTGGCAAAATTTTCTGGCGGCGGCGCGGTCAAACTTCTTCGCATCGCCGCAGCCCAGCAGCAGGATACGCTTGCTACTGCCGGCACCGGGAAGCATGATGATTTCGCCTGATTTTGCGCTAAAATCGCCCAGTGCGAGTGCACTCTTGATGGCGCCTGACGAGGCTTTGTCCAGTTTTAGCGCCGCGCCCGACAATTTCACGCCCTGAAATAAGGGCACTATCGCGCATTGGGTTGCTGCAGTTGCGACATCTTTAATATCACGCGCGGTGAATGTCATGGCGAGCATATAATTTCCTCAGTGGGCTTAAAGCGCACTAGTTTAAGTGGAGCGGCCGTTAAACTGAACCGAAAAATCCAGTTGAGCGTCATTTGTGCACTGTCAGGCTGCTTTCTTGTTCGAGACTTTGGGCAACAAGACTAATTCTGTGCGCGAGAGGTAGTCGTGCCAGTAGCGATGGTTGCGATCCACCAGACACCAGAGGTAACCGAGGCCCAGACAGGCGGCAGACAAAAAAGCGCCGCAGCAACGTGCGATGGCTTTTCCAGCAGACGGCGGATTACCCTCAAAATCCACGAGTTTTATGCGCCAGGCCTGCATGCCCAGCGTTTGCCCGTTCTTTATCCAGAACAGGCTGAAAAAGCCGATGATACTCAGCGTTGTAAGCAGCTGTACCAGATGGGCACCCAACACCTCCTGTTCGCCCGACGACGTCCGCACAAGCACTATCAGGGCGATGGCATTCACCACAGCAACCAGTGCCAACACCAAAAACGTGTCGTAAAACATCGCCGCGAGGCGCCGCAGCAGTGAAGGGGAAGAGGGGGTGTCGGTATCTGTCATGCGCGACAGTTTAACATTATCGTCGCCCCGCAGTATTAACGAAAAGTAAATTGAGTGGCATTTCCGGTGCGTGCTACATTGACCCGCGAGGGCAGAGGCGCAGCGGATGAACGTATTATTGGTGGAAGACGACAAACAGGTTGGCGATTTTATTGTCAGCGAGTTGCGCGCGGCCGGTCATAGCTGCTTGCACACTTGCGACGGTGAAGCGGGACATGTAGCGGCTACCAATGGGGCTTTTGATGTGATGGTGATTGATCGCATGATGCCGCGTATGGACGGCCTGACGCTGATTACCACCCTGCGTGAGGCCGGAGACAACACACCGGTACTGGTGTTGAGTGCACTGGGCGATGTCGATGACCGGGTGCAGGGCCTGCGATGTGGCGCGGATGATTACCTGGTAAAGCCGTTTGCGATCGCGGAGTTGCTGGCGCGGCTGGAGGTGCTGTATCGCCGTGTCTCTGCGCCGGGCGCTGATGCACAGACAAAACGGGTGGTGGGGGATCTGTCCATGGACCTGCTGCGCCAGCATGTACAGCGCGGGGACACAGTCATCAGTTTACAGCCCCGCGAATACAAGCTGTTGGAGTATCTGATGCGCCACTCCGGGCAGGTGGTCACGCGGGCCATGTTGCTGGAGCACGTATGGGGCTACCATTTTGATCCCCAGACCAATGTCATTGACGTTCACGTGTCGCGGTTGCGACAAAAAATTGATAAAGACTTCGAGCCGCCTCTACTTACTACGGTGCGGGGCACGGGCTATCGCCTGGGCGCTGAGTTAAGCGACTGAGCGCGACG
>JBBKWY010000113.1:0-3711 GCA_037969215.1 Halioglobus sp. | reverse complement strand
TTGCATCTGATCCTGGCCCATATCGGTGCGCCGCGCGATCTCCAGCAGGGTATCCTCATACCGTGCCTGCACCGTGGTGACGGAACCGATGACGTCAAAGTGCTCCGACGGCAGGTCGTAAGTGGCAGAAAAGACCGGGGCGGACAACATCAGGGTAAGGAGGGGGGCTACTATTTTCATGGCTCTACATTTCAAAAAAAGGGGGGAAACACTCAATCGGCAACGATAATGCAGAGGGGGGGAGAAATACAAGCTGGACCTGCACTTTAACGGCAAAATACACAGGGAAAGTGACAGATATCACCCCTGTACTGCCCTGCGCGCCCTGCAGCCGAATTAACGGCGCAAAACCCGGGAATTACCCTGACTTTTCGTGTGCGAATATTGCAGGATAAAAGCGCACTAGAAATTCATTCGCAACGTCATGCCATAGGTGCGCGGTGAACCCAGGAACTGGCCCTCGTACTGCGCCAGGGTGTCGTCAAAATAGAACGGTGCGTTAAAATAGGCCGTGGCATACTGTTCGTCGAAACAATTGTCACACCAGGCGCGCACGTCCCAGTGCCCATCCTCGGTGCGCACCCCCACTTGCACGCCCAACAGGTCATAGGCCGATTGCTTGTCCTGAATATCGTAGGCCACATAATGGTCACCGCGGTAGGCCCAGTTGGCATTGATAAAGCCGGACAAATTCTCGGTTAGCGAATGCTGATACTCCAGATTGATAGCGCCCGCCCAGTCTGGCGCAAACGTCAGGTTGCGGCCGGCTGGCGCAGGCGACGTCGCCGGAGCCGGCACATCATTGCCGTATTCTGAATCCAGCCAGGTCACTGACATCCCCACCCGCAGGTTGGGCGTGACGGCAAAGTAGTTTTCCACTTCGATACCACTGACTTCAGCGGTGGAGGCGTTCAGCACGGTAAAACCGGTGCCGGTAAAAATGGAGAACTGGTTATCCTTGATATCGTTGTAGAACAGCGCGACATCCACCCGGCCCCGGCCCTGCAGGTATTCGCTCTTTAACCCGAGCTCCCACGCATCGACATACTCCGGATCATAAGTGGCATCATTGAGATCGGCGAAGCCGGTACCATTGCCTATACCCAGCGCCTGAAACACCACCGGCGAATTCTGCCCGGAGGGCTGCCCGCCCCCCGCTTCCGGATCCATGCCGATACCGCCGGCCTTGAAGCCACGCGTATACCCGCCGTACACCTGTGTCTCGGGCGCGAGGAAATACTGGAGTTTTATATCGTAGGTCCACTCGCCGTCACTGTAGTGTTGGCCGTCGATATCGGGGCCTGCGATATTGGCCCCGAGAAAATACGCGCCCAGCATGGATTCCTGTAAATAGTCCGAGTAGTCGTTCACATTGGAGAACAGCAGGTTTTTGCGATCCAGCGTTTTGTCCTCGTCCGAATAACGCACACCGAGGATGGTGGAAAACTGATCCGTCAGTGCGATGGTGGTGTGCGCGAACGCAGCCTTGGTCTCGGTTTCCAGTTTGTGCAGCACTTCCCCGATGGGTTGACCGGTGGTGGCCCACTCCCCACCCCCCAGTAGTGCGCGCAAAGCGGGCTCTGGCAAGCCGGCCTGCGCTGGCCAGAATAATTCCCAGATGCCCTGTTGATCTTTGCCCGCATTAAAGGCGCGGTACTGCTGAAAGTCTTCATGCGCGTAGTACAGACCTGCGACATACTCGATGCTCTGCACAAAGCCGAGATCGGCGAACGTACCGGTGAGATTGAATTCCTGGCTGTAGTTCTCGACCTTGTAATCCTCCTCCAGTTCGCCGATATCGACAGGGCCAAAATCAAAATCACCTTTGGAGCTGTATTTCCAGTCGCGGTAACCACTGATAGAGCGCAGTTCCGCAAAATCCAGATCCCAGTTAACGTCGAAGACCGCGCCTTTTTCGGAGTTTTTGTTTTTCGGCTGCGAATTGAGCTGAGTTTCCCGATCATCCGGATCCAGATCCAACAGATCCTGATCGGTGTTGAAGTTTGCCTGCGAGGTTTGCAGGTAGTACTCGTTGAGACCGACCGCCGGATCGCGCACCAGGCTGTCGGCGCGGTTGTAACCGATTGGGTTACCGAAGCAACAAATCTCATTGCTGTGGGAGTAATCGGCGATCAACTTGAATTCCAGCCGATCGGTCGCCTCCCACAGGAGGGTGCCCTTCACCGTCTCCTGATTCAGGTTGTCGTAGTCATCGTGATCGTACAGCGCGTTAGTGAACCCGTCGCGCTCATCCGAGAGTATTGCCAGACGGCCCGACACCGTATCGCTCAACGGACCGGTGACGTGGCCGGTAAAGCGTTGACGATCGTAATCCCCAAGGGTGATTTCTCCGCCATAGCCAAACTCGGCCTCAGGCGCGTTGGACGTCATGGTAATCGCCCCCGCCGTGGTGTTTTTACCAAACAGGGTGCCCTGCGGTCCGCGCAGGATCTCGACCTGCCCCAGATCCAGCATACTGGACAGCACCATACCCGGACGCGCCCGATACATACCGTCTACATACGTGCCCACACTGCCTTCGAAGGCGGGCTGCGCGCCAAGCGTGCCCATGCCGCGGATCACCACCGGCACGCCATTGGCGCGGTTATAGCCGCGCACAATCGTCAGACTGGGCACCGCCTTCTGTAAATCCAGCACGTCGAAGATATTCTGGTTCTGCATCATCTCCTGCGATATCGCCGTGATGGCGATAGGCACATCCTGCAGACTCTGCGCGCGTTTTTGCGCGGTGACGATGACTTCCTCCAGCGCCAGCGATCGCTCGCGGGCGACACCAGGCACCGACACAACAGTAGCGGCAAGTGCTACAACCAGTGCAGCAGAAACTTCTCGGGACATACAGGTAGACCCCTTTCAGTAGCTTTTATTGTTATTGGCCCTGTTAGTAGCCAGCGCCCAGAGTAGCACAGCGACACAATCAGGCAAGCCACCCCAAGGGCGTCAGTGCGCGGTAATAGCAACCGGGATATTGCCCATACGCGGCATGCCTGTGATGGGATCGGAGTCTTCGTCGACGCGCACCAGTCGGCCCGTGTTGGCACCGAGTTCCTCGTAGCGATCATCGTCTTCTTCCACCAGCCCACCGAACGCGTGCGCGATAGCGACTACCCCCGGGCGCAGCGTATCGTCGCCCTCTACCATCGCCACAATGCCATCATAGGCCGTGGCAATACGCACCCTTGCGCCCTCGGCCACGCCGACCTTGCGCATGTCATCGGGATGCATCCACACCGGGTTGAACCGTTTGTTACCGTTCAGTTTGGCAATCGAGCGACCGGTGGAATTCATAAAGTTATTATGGCGACGCGGGATGTAGCGGAACGGGTAATCCGGGGTGTCCTGCGCGGCGCGGTAATCCTGCGCGAAGACCTCCGCCAACTGTTCCAGCATCACAGCGTTGCCACACTCCAGACGATCCTCGCAGCCGGGATCGCGCGGCTGCACCCGCACATCGCTGTCAAAAATATGCCCGTGTGGATACTGCTTCACATCCTCCAAAGGAATACGGGAGTGCGCGCATATCGACGCGTACAGCGTTTCTAGCGTGGGCGTCTCAGTGTGATTTAACGGCAGCACCTCATGGGGCGCCTCGTGAAACCGCGAGAAGCCGAAGGCCGAGGCGTACACCAGATCGAGGCCCAGATGCCCGGCCATGCGATAGAAAAACTCCCAATCCTCCACCAGATCAGA
>JBBKWY010000112.1:0-35496 GCA_037969215.1 Halioglobus sp. | reverse complement strand
TGGATGGGGACTACGCCGGGAAGCACAAGATCGTAACCAAGTTGCCCCTGTTAACTTTCGTCGACAACCCTGTTACTCAGAGTGCCTAGCCCCGCAACCGACACGGCTACCGTGTCGCCAGCTTTCATCCAGATCGGCGGTTTGCGGGCATAACCGACTCCGGCAGGGGTGCCGGTAACGACGATATCACCAGGTTCCAATGTCATACATTCACTGAGCATCACGACCAGGGATTTTACCGGAAAGACCAAATTGTCGATTGCGCCCGTTTGCATCACTTCGCCATTGAGGGTTGTGGTTAGTACTAATCCACTCAGTCCTTCGGGCAATTCATCAGAGGTCACTAATTCGGGCCCAAAAGGACCGGTTGCGTCGAAGTTTTTACCGATAGTCCACTGTGAAGAGAAGCGTTGGTAATCGCGTATGGTAGCGTCGTTAAACAGGCTGTAACCGGCGATAAAATCCAGCGCGTTTTCTGTCGTGGCGTGGCGACAGCTTGTGCCAATGATAAAAACGAATTCACCTTCGAAGTCGAGCTTGTCTGAACACCTGGGTCGAACTATCGGCTGCCGGTGACCGAGCAGGGAGGTCTTTCCGCGGTAGAAAATCTCCGGATAGCTGGGCACTTCAGCACCACCTTCAGCCGCGTGGGCGGCATAGTTACGGCCTATGCAGATAATTTTCCCCGGCTCGGGAATAAGCGGCAGGTATTCAACCTGGTCCAGAGATAAAGTCTCACCTTGGTAGTCGTTCAGTTTTTCTCTGATCTCTGGCAGACGGTTTGATTGCAGTAGTTCACGCAGCGAGGAGGGCAGGCTGGAATCAAGACGGCATAGTGGGATTAGTCGGTCTTCAACTCGAGCACCGACTTGCTGCTTATTTTCAAAGCTAAAGCTGATCAACTTCATAGGCTTTTCCTGTAGTGGTTTGCTTTGGGATTAGCGCGGCGTCTATCAGCGAGTAAAGACTCCCAGCGGTGGTGTCTGGTTTAGGGACGCAATTGTCATGGTGTCTGCTACCGGATCGAACGTGATGAAGGTGGGCTCGCCACCGTTCTCACCCGGTGCAGTCCAGGCGAACTGGTCGCCGTTCCAGTGCGTGAGGGGATAGGTGTCGCCGTTCGGTCCGATCTCAAGGACGAGTGCGCTACCCGCGACGGTCACCAGGGCGGGGCCGACAAAGTCGTTCGACCAGCGGCCGGTATAGTTCGCGAGGGCCTGGGCAGGGGCGGGGTTCTCCGGAGCGGGTTCAGTGATGGCGCCCGGGACGGCAGTAATGCTCTCAAACGCTCCCTTGTACATCGCCAGCCACGGCTGAGTGTTGGCCCCGACAAGTGCGAGGTCGAGGAACTCGGCACTGATGGCCTCGGCTGCGCCGAGGGGGAAGCCGTCGGTGAGCACCACGATGCCGAGATGCTCAGCTGGCACCAGCGTGAAGGTCGTACCAGTGCCCATATTGAACGCCCCCGAATGGCTGAAGGTCTGGCGGGCTGTGGAGTTGACGCTGCCATTGAAGCCGAGATCGTCGGTGCCGGCACGGGAGTCGATGGATCCCGGGGGCTTCGTGATGGAATGCGGTGACAGCATTGTGGCCATGGTGGCGGCATTGATGAGTTGTCTGCCATCGTGTTTGCCGCCGGCGAGGAGGAAGTTCATCCACCGGGCGAAGTCGTTCGCCGTCGAACTGACACCACCGGCAGGGGACTGGTTGTCAGCATCGCGGGTGTGCAGTGTCTGCCAGCCGTTGTCAGTGGGAACGTGCAGTAGCGCCCGGTTGTTCTGGGCGAGAAACTCCTGGTAGCTCGACGTCGTGCGGGTCATGCCGAGCGGTTCGTACAGCGCCGTGCGGGAGAGGTCTTCCCAGGACATTCCGCTCGCGTTTGCCGCAGCTTGTGCTGCGGCCGTGATGCCGAAGTTGGTGTAGTCGTTTTTAGCCCGGAATTCGCTGATGGGTGCGTACTGAAGGTGATCGAGGATGTAGTCGCGATCGTATCCGAGGTCCTCGAGGGCATCGCCGACATGATCAGGTAGTCCGCTGCGGTGCGAGTACATGTCGGCGTAGCTGACATGGGCGGTGACATAGGGGTCAGCCAGCTGGAAATAGGGCAGGTGTTCGACGATCCGGTCATCCCAGGCGATCGTACCTTTCGTGACCTGCGCGCTGATGACTGAGGCGCCAATCGACTTCGACAGCGAGGCCAGCTGGAAGGCGGTGTCGGCGTTGACGGGCGCCCCGGTGTTCACGTCGGCGGTGCCGAAACCCTCGGCGAACACGACATTGCCGTCATGCACCACGGCGATGGCCATACCGGGGATGCCGGTGTCGACCATTGCCCTGTTCACGATGTCGGGCAGTGCCTCGAGCGCGGCGTCGATTCGCTCCTGAGGAACTTGCCAGGCCGCGAACACCGGTGGCGGTTCGCCATTGGGGTTGATCGCGGTACCCGCATCCGCCGCGTCACCGCCCGATGTGCCCGCGCCGGAGGTACTGTTGCAGGCCGTCGCTACGAGCAATGCGGTCAGGCCGATTGCGCCGGCGGTTAGCCGGAACAACCGGCTGCGAGTGAAATGCTGGGTCGGGCGCAGGTAAGGGGTGATGTTCACGAAATCTCCATCCGGGAAGTGGCAGCGTCGGGGGTGGGCCAAGTATAGGACGGACAAACAGTGTGTTGCGAGCAGATTGTCGCCTCTTTCCTGTCCGATGATACCTCGACCCACGCGAAGAGTTTGCTGCTCTTCCTGAAATCGTGCGCGTTACAGCGGGTGCAGACGCACCGGTAGTGTTTTATAGCCGCGCACAAAGTTCGAACGCACTCGCTCCGGTTCGCTCAGCACTTCTACAAAACTGAAGCGCGCGGTAATTTCTTCCCACAGAATGCGCAGCTGCATCTCCGCCAGTCGATTACCCATGCAGCGGTGGATACCAAAGCCAAAAGACATATGGTGGCGCGGATTTTTGCGGTCGATAATGAACTCGTCGGCCTGCTCTATGACCGTCTCATCGCGATTGCCTGAGATGTACCACATCACTACCTTGTCGCCCTTGCGGATCAGCTTACCCCCAAGTTCCACATCCCGCGTCGCGAGGCGCCGCATGTGGGCCAGTGGCGTCTGCCAGCGAATGATTTCGGAGACCATGGATGGAATAAGGCCGGGATTGGCGCGCAGCTTATCGTATTGGGCAGGGTTCTGGTTCAGCGCAAAGACACCGCCGGTCGCAGAGTTACGTGTGGTGTCGTTCCCGCCCACGATCAGCAGCATAAGATTGCCCAGATATTCCATCGGGCGGTCTACAATGTCTGCGGTATTGGGGTCTCGCTGCAGCAGCGAGATGAGGTCAAAGGCGTTTTCCCTGCCCTTGCGTTCGTGCCATAGACGCGTGAAGGTTTCCAGACACTCCATCAGGCCCGCGATCTGCTCCTCCAGCGTCACTTCACCGCCGGACATGCCGGGGGACGCCGAGGCGAGGTCGGACCAGTAAGTAAGCTTGTGACGCTCCTCGAAGGGGAAATCGAACAGGGTCGCCAGCATCTGGGTTGTAAGGTCAATAGAAACGCGGTCTACCCAGTCAAAGGTTTCGCCCACCGGCAGGTTATCAAGAATCTCCTGCACCCGCCCGCGGATCAGGGCCTCCATCGCCGCCAGGTTCTGTGGTGCCACCACCGGCTGCACTGCACGGCGCTGTATGTCGTGCTTGGGCGGGTCCATGGCGATGAACATTTCCACGGGCAAATCGTCAGGGACATTGTCTATGGCAATTGTCGGTTCAGAGGAAAACGCGTCGTGATTGGTGTCTACAGCCACGATGTCCTCAAAACGGGTGATAGACCAGAACGGGCCAAAGGCACTATTCGCCTGGTAGTGGACGGGGTCTTCCCGACGCAGGCGTTCAAAGAAAGGCCTCCAGGCATCCTGCTCAAGGAGACGGGGGTCGCTGACATCGATGTCTTCCAGCGGCATGGTTAATGCATCGGGTAATTCCAGAGCCTGGTTCATTTTGCGGTTCCTCGGTCGGGTTTACATCTGGTATTCGGGTAAGCGTACCACCATGCCATCCAGGGCATCGGTGACATCAATCTGGCAGCTGAGCCGGGATACTTCAGTGCGGTCCGGTCGCATGCCGAGAAGGGCCTCCTCCATGGCATCTGCTGCTCCGGTTGCTGGCAGCCAGGTTGCGTCCACGAATACATGGCAGGTGCCACAGGCGCAGCCACCACCACAATCGGCATCGATGCCCGGCACAGCGTTATCAATGGCGTTTTGCATGAGCGACTTGCCCACATCGGCGTCTATCGTATGACTGTCGCCGTTGTGCTCAATGAGGGTGATACTGGGCATAGGTTTATCCTCGTAATAGTTATAGACCCAGTGTAGATACTCACGGCAGGATGGGGAGGTCTTTTATTGACACATGGGGGTCATTTAAAGACAATAATGCATGGGCACGACACCCCCACCTATTTTTATAACCAGCAATTACTCTCGCATACTGGCGCGCGAGTTACGCCTGCAGGAGCGCGAATTGCCGCGCCTGCTGCAGGGAACGGGGCTTGCTCGGGAGGTACTGCTACCCGGCGATGAAACACGCCTGAGCGGTGCCCAGCAGTTGCGTATCATCCAGAATGCCCGCGAAATCAGCGGGTCCCCGGAGCTCGGGTTGCGAATGGGGAAACAGCTACAACCCACTACACACGGTCCTATCGGCTATCTCGCCCTGAGTAGCCCTGATCTCATGACTGCCCTGCAGGCGCTGGGAGACTTTCTGCCGCTGCGCATTGCCATTGCCCAATTGAGACTGGAAATGTCGACCTCCTGGCTGAAGTGTTCGCTGGACATAAGGGTCGCGGCACCCGCAGAGGACAAGCGTATGCTGACCGAATGCTTTGCTTTGTTACTGCAGGCGTTGGTGGGGTCCGTGCTGGGTAAGCAGGCCGAGCGCGCTCGATTTGAGTTTGATTTCGAGGCACCTGATTACCACGACCTGTACAAAGACTATTTTTATCTGCCAACCTTGTTTTCCTGCGCCCAGAGTCAAATGTTGATTCCTGTCGAGCTGGCGCACGCAGCCAACATAGCCAACGACCCCGACTCCTACCGTCTGGCGCAGGATCTGTGCCAGAAACTGATGGATGAGGTTCCCACAAATTCCCTGTCCATGAGTAAGAGGGTGAGGCGCTTGTTGTTATCGATGCCGCCAGGAACTGCCAGTGAGGAGGGCATCGCCAGAGCGCTATTCGTAACCAAGCGCACCCTTGCCCGACGACTGCAGCATGAGGGCACGGGTTATCGCAAAATACGGGAAACGCTGTTTGCAGAACTTGCAGCACGGCATTTGCAGGAGAGCGACTTGAGCGTGGAGGCGATTGCGGCGCTGTTGGGTTACCACGACAGTGCGAATTTTCGTCGCGCCTGCCGCCGCTGGTACGGTATCAGCCCGCAGGAATTACGCCAAAGCCGGGGCCTGGATGCGTCACATGGGTCGCCTGATCGTATCAAATAGTGTGCAGGTTCTCCGCGCGTTAAACGATAAGAGATTGCTGGAAAAGTGTGTATTATCTAGCTCTCGCAATCTGAAAAGAAATCATAACGTGCATCAAGCCAAACGCCTGCTTACCCTTTTCGCAATTGTATTGATAAGCGGATGTAGTAATAGCGGATCAGGCGGGCATTCGCCCGCCCTTCCTGAGGACATTACCGCGGTTTTCAACAAACCTTTATACAAGGACTCAATCTGGGCATTGAGAGTCGTCGACATGGAGAGCGGTGAAGTTATTTACGATCTGCGCTCCGACGAAAACCTGTATATCGGTTCTGTCAGAAAGCTGTTTACAATCGGCGAGGCTCTCGTAGCACTGGGGCCGGACTCCAGGTTTCACACGCCCGTCTATCGTCAGGGTGCTGTTAGCGGCGATGGCGTACTCGCAGGTGATCTCATACTGGTGGCATCGGGGGATTTCACCATGGGCGGTCGCAGAGATGCCGACGGCACGATGGCTGTCAGCGATTACGACCACAATGAGGCGAACTCGCTTGGCAACGCTGTACTGACAACGCCTGATCCGCTGTGGGGTTACGACTTTCTGGCGCAGCAAGTTGCAGCCTCTGGAATAAAAGCTATTACCGGAGATGTCGTTATCGACGACCGTCTGTTCCAGCCCTTTGACTTTCGCGATGAGTTCAATGTCAGGCCTATCTTCGTCAATGACGACGTCGTCGATGTCATTATCAACCCCACAAGTCCGGGGGAGATGGCCTCGGTTGATCACCGGCCAAAATCCCAGGCCTTCACCGTCAATTCAAATGTGCTCACCCGGTCGGCGGGCGTAGAAGGGGACGTCGAGCTTATACCTGAACTTCCCGATTGCATCGGCATGCCAGGCTGTTCTGGTAGTGTGATTGGAGATATCGCCGTCGATTTCGTGCCGCCACTCACGGAGACATTGCCGTATGTGCAAGTCTTCAGAATCGTAGAACCGACAAACTACGCGCGGACCGTTTTTATTGAGGCGCTGGAGCGTGCGGGTGTCAGTGTTGAGAATGCACCAGCGGTAGCACCCAACAACTCTGCGGCACTGCCCGCAAAAGATTCATATTCGCCCGACGCGTTAGTAGCAGAACTGGTCTCTTTACCCTATTCCCAATATGCAAAGTATGTCCTTAAAGTGAGCTACAACATTGGCGCCGATACCAGTCTTGTGTTGTGGGGACTCACCAAAGGCGTTGACAGCATGCAGGACTCGCTGGCGTTAGAGCGCGAAAATATCATACAGAATATGGGCATTCCCGGTGATGAGTTCGAGTTTTTTGATGGCAGCGGTGGCGGCCCGGCAACTGCCACCAACAAAGCCATCATCCAGATGCTGAAATACAATAGTGAACAAGCTGTTTTTCCTGCGCTGTTTGATGCGCTACCGGTTATGGGCGTGGACGGTTCGCTCTCCTTTGTCTCTGACTTTGCGACAGACCCCACACTGGCAGGCGCAAGAGGCAAAGTCTTTGCCAAGCCGGGAACATTCGCATCAGGAAGCGAGAACGGCATTCTTCTCGACGGTCAGTCTTTTGGAGGCTATATCGATGCCCGCAGCGGTCGCAGACTTATGTATGCGCTTAGAGTTGATAACACACAGGTGGGTACGGATGTCGAAAATATCATCAAGGTATTTCAGGATCAGGGCACCATCTCTGCGATCATCTGGCGGGACAACTAACAACGAGCGAGTGTGCTCGAAACATCAAACCACAGTTTAAAAGGCGGGATGAACGTGTACAAAACATTAACAGGGCTGGCAGCTGTATTACTTGTCACATCCCTATTCGGATGTAGTTCAAACAACAATGGATTTCAGGATCGATCGGATTTGGGACCCTTTCCCATCCCCGATAGTATCCAGCAGATCATGGACAAACCACTCTACGCTAATGCGAACTGGAGCCTGTTAGTCACCGACCTGGAGACCGGGGAGACCTTCTATCAACTCAACCCGGATAAGCTCTCGTTTACCGGATCCACCAGAAAGATTTTTTCAGTGGGTCTTGCGCTCGACGCACTCGGTGTGGATGGTCGTCAGGTGACTCGCGTGCATCGTCAAGGTGCGGTGGACAGCGCTGGCGCTCTCAATGGTAATCTTGTGCTGGTGACCGGCGCAGATCTCGCCTTCGGCGGGCGACGTGTCGATCAGAATACGCTGGCTTTCACCGAGCTGGATCACAATGAAGCCAATGGACTGGGCGCGGCTGTTCTTACCCCCCAGGACCCGCTGTTCGCGCTTAACGCGCTCGCCGCCCAGATCAAGGCTTCGGGTGTGGATTCCATCAGCGGTGATATTGCAGTAGACGACCGATTCTATGAGGCTTATCGCGTTCCCAACGGAAACTTGTTGATCACTCCGACGATGCTGAATGAGAACCAGATTGATGTCAGCATCCTACCCACTCAACTAGGGCAGGCAGGGAACCTGCACTACCGACCCGAAACCAGCTTCTTTTCCGTGGTCAATCAAACAATGACCAGTGTCGAGGAGACTATTGAGTTCTCAGGGGACCGTCTCACCGCAGGTGTAGGCGGCGTGGGAACCGTCAAAGGCCAAATTCCTATCGATTACTCCGCCCCGATCATCGGCGGCGATACCTATGTCGGCACGTATAAGGTGGAAGATCCAAATGCTTTCGCTCGCTCAGCGTTTATAGATGCACTTGTACGACACGGTGTAGCCGTCTCCGCCAATCCTGTGTCCCAAAATCCGACCGGGATACTACCCGCAAACTACAGCTATTCCACAAGCACGCTGGTGGCTTCATTTGAATCTGTACCCTATTCGGAAACAGCCAAATTGATCCTGAAGGTCAGCCTCAACCTCGGGGCCAACACCGCTCTGAGTCTTTTCGGCCTGGAACAGGGCGTGCGAACCGTTAATGAAGCCCTTGCGGCGGAGCGGATTGCGTTGATTGATGCGGGTCTCGATCCCGACTCATTCTTCTTCCCTACCAACGGCAGCGGCTCGCCCGACAGTGAGGCTACACCAAGGGCCCTCACTCAATGGTTAACCCTGCTGACCAAGACGCCAGTGGCGGCGGCTTTCAAAGCTGCCTTGCCCATCATGGGGGTGGATGGCTCTCTAGAGACCGTCGGAGTGGACTTGCCGGGAAGAGGGCATGTGTTTGGCAAAACTGGTACGACGGTCTTGCCCAGTGCAGACCATCAATCGATAGAACTCATTGCCCAGAACCTGGCGGGGTATATTGAAACCCAAGGCGGCAGAAACGTGGCATTCGCCGTTATTTTGAATGATGTGGGTGTAATTTCATCCATAGAAGAGGTGGTGGAGGTTATGCAGGATCAGGGTGCCATCGCCAATCAGATTTACGAATCGC
Source organism: Halioglobus sp. (assembly GCA_037969215.1). Classification (GTDB taxonomy): domain Bacteria; phylum Pseudomonadota; class Gammaproteobacteria; order Pseudomonadales; family Halieaceae; genus Marimicrobium. The sequence continues at coordinate 26,626 of JBBKWY010000112.1, read as the reverse complement.
TTTGATGGCGCGCTGGGCGTTGGCCCGTGCCTAACGGACCGAGAGTGCCGCCGAAAGCGGCACTCTGCAGGGTTCTAGATGCCTATATTACCGAGTGAGTTGATGACCTGTTTGATGATGGCCGCTGTTTGGGGGTAACTCTCTTCCATTTCATCCAGCAGGATTTCTGCGGACTCTATAAGGCCGGGTGGAACCGGTTCCGCTTTATCCGTATCGTGTACGTAAGCGTGCAGTTGCTGCATCAACTGTTGTTGTTGCGGGCTGGTTTCATCGTCACCAAAACTCTCATGCAAATCGATGATCAGGTTTTTCAGGTTATCAATTGGCATAATTTCTTACTCCGTCGCAATGTACTTGAATCACAGGCTTTGAGTATAAGCCTGTCCATAGTGAAACCCTAATTCAAGCCACCATCGGAAGTTCAAACAGAGCATGACAGGGCTTTTCCAGTGGCACTGATTGGTATGACGCCTTTGTCAGTTAGTCGGTAACCGCACCAAATGATGCAGACGAAACCTGTTTGGCGTATTTGGCCAATACGCCGCGCTTATAACGGGGCTCAGGAGTCACCCAATTGGCTTTGCGTCTAGCCAATTCGGCGTCATCTACATGCAGGGTTATCTCGTTCTGTTCTGCATCAATAGTAATTTGATCACCATTTTGAACCAGAGCGATTGGCCCGCCGTCCGCAGCTTCCGGGGTCACATGACCTACTACAAAGCCGTGACTGCCACCGGAGAACCGGCCATCTGTCATCAGGGCAACATCGTTGCCTAATCCACGTCCCATAATGGCTGACGTTGGGCTCAGCATCTCTTGCATGCCGGGGCCGCCTTTTGGGCCTTCATAGCGAATAACCACAACATCGCCGGCAATGACATCGCCCTCGAGTATGCTTCGATAGCATTCTTTCTCGGATTCATAGACTTTGGCCGAGCCGGTAAATTTGGTGCCTTCTTTGCCGGTCACTTTGGCTACTGCGCCCTCAGGGGCCAGATTGCCACGCAGAATACGCAGATGGCTGTCCGCTTTAATGGGTTTATCCAAAGGACGAATAATATCCTGGCCGTCGGCATAGGGTTCAACCTGAGCAAGATTTTCTGCCAGTGTTTTGCCGGTAACGGTCACGCAATCACCGTGCAGCAAACCAGCGTCCAGCAGCATTTTCATCAGGGGCAGGGTGCCGCCGATCGCTACCAATTCAGACATCATGTATTTGCCACTGGGTCGCAAGTCTGCGAGCAGCGGCACCTTTTTGCCGATCTCGGTAAAATCATCCAGTTCAAGTTTTACATTGATGGAGTGCGCCATCGCCAGTAAATGTAACACTGCATTGGTGGATCCACCCAAACTGATAACCACAGTGATGGCGTTCTCAAACGCTTTGCGCGTCATAATATCACTGGGCTTGATATCCAGATTCAACAGGTTCTGAACAGCCGCGCCAGCGTTGCGACAATCTTGCAATTTATCGCTGGAAGTTGCGTCTTGCGCCGAACTGCCGGGCAGGCTCATACCCAAGGCTTCGATCGCCGAGGCCATGGTGTTGGCGGTATACATGCCGCCACAGGAGCCCGGGCCGGGAATCGCTTTGCGTTCAATATCCTCAAGCTGAAGCAGATCAATGTCGCCCTTGGCATGCTGACCAACGGCTTCAAAAACTGAAATAATATCGGTGTGACCCGCGCCGGGCTGGATAGTGCCACCGTAGACAAAAACTGACGGACGGTTCAAACGGGCCAGGCCCATGATACAGCCGGGCATATTCTTGTCGCAGCCACCAATGGTAATGAGTCCGTCAAAGCCTTCACAGCCGGCAACCGTTTCAATGGAGTCGGCAATGACTTCGCGAGATACAAGCGAGTACTTCATGCCCTCGGTGCCGTTTGATATACCGTCAGAGATCGTTATGGTATTGAATATAATGCCTTTGGCCCCCGCTTCGTCGGCGCCAGCGCAGGCTTCTCGCGCAAGTTCATCGATATGCATATTGCAGGGAGTGACCATGCTCCAGGTTGATGCGATACCTATTTGCGATTTCTTGAAATCCGCATCGGTAAAGCCAACCGCGCGCAACATGGAGCGTCCCGGCGCTTTGGTGGGGCCATCAACGATTTCACTGGAATGGCGGCGAGTGTGATCTGTCATAGTTATCCAAGTCATTTAAGCTGAAAAGTGGATGCGGCATTTACTGGATGCTGCATTTATTTCGAAACCCCGAGGCCGCCGTGCGGCCTGTACCGAGGTCGGACGGTGCTACTGGCCCGTCGGGCCGAAATCATACCTGCCACCCTTGACCAGTGCCCGCTGGTAGGCTGGGCGCGCGTGAATACGTTCCCTGAATGCGGCGAGGTTGGGAAACGCCTCCAGACTGTGCAGCAGCGGGGCGATTTCCACGACGAACGATAACTGTATGTCGGCACCGGAAAAACTGTTGCCGACAAACCAGTCACCGCCTTCCAGCGCCGCGTTCATGTAGCCCAGATGCCGGTTCAGTTCATCGTCGATGCGCGGCTGTAACGCAGCGCCGCCATCGGGTAAGCGGCCGGTATACATACGCAGCATCAGGGGTAACATGGCGCTGCCCTCGGCGTAGTGCAGCCACTGCAGGTATTGTTCGTGCTCAATGGTTCCCGGCGTCGGTAGCAGGCGCCCGCCACCGTGCTTGCGCAGGACGTAGTCGATGATAGCGCCGGATTCAATAACGGAGGTGTCGCCGTCGGTAATCACGGGTGATTTTCCCAGGGGATGGACCGCCGCTAGTTCCGGTGGCGCCAGATTAGTGGTCGCATCGCGCTGGTAGCCCTTCAGGGCGTAGTCCAGTTCCAGTTCTTCCAGCAGCCAGAGAATCCGCTGGGACCGTGAATTGTTCAGGTGGTGTACAGTTAACATGGTGGTTCCTCTTGTGTAGAGCCTCTGCGGTTAGCGCTCAACCAGGCTGATACCGGTGCTGTGCAGGCTGATAAGTCGCTGTTTGTAGAGTGCGCCAACAGCCTGCTTGAATGCTTTTTTACTGACACCAAAGGTAGCATAGATCGTCTCTGGCGGGCTCTTGTCGGTCAGGGGCAACTGGCCCCCATTGGCCTGTAGCTGGCTGATTATTTCCTGGCCGAGGCTGTCGATCCTGTTTTTACTGAAACCTGGCTTGTCCAACGACAGGTCGATTTTCTCGTCCGTGCGAATTTGCTTGATATAGCCCTCGGTGACCTGTCCCGTGGACAGGGTTCTAAAAAGTTCGTTGCCGTACAGCAGGCCCCAGCAATGATGATTGATAATGGCTTTAAAGCCCAATTCAGTTCTGTCCGCAATAACCAGTGAAACCTGCTGCCCTTCGCTGAGCCCGCTGGCGTCGTCTTTTATCCAGTGATCGATGCGAGTCGAGCCAGCAAACCGGTACTGGTTGTCCTGGTAGACCCTCACCAGCGTATGCTGGCCTTTGCGCAAGCCATGTTGCTGCTCGGCGAAGGGAATGAACAGGTCCTTGGGTTGTCCCCAGGCGGCAAAGGCGCCAAGCTCGTTTACCTCCACCACCTCCAGCCAAGCTACCTGTCCCAGTTGTGCCAGCGGCTGTTTGAAGTGTCCTGTTTCGACCATGTGGATTCCGTTTGATAGCTGCGTGGAGTGGTGATGTCACATTGTACGCCAAATTTTCCCTGTGTCAGGCTCCGCGCCGCCGTCGGCCGATACGGTAGCCGGTTCATCGATCAGTAGAGGCCCCGCTCAAACGCAGGATCGTCTCGTGGACAAATCGTAACTTGTCCTGGATCGGCTGATGGAGCACGAAGGGGTAGGGGTCCGGCAAGCCCATGCTGCGGTTTAGGCTGTTCAGCACGATGGAAGCGTCTATCCAGAGATCCATTATGCCGGCAAAGTCGGCCTCACCCCGGTCGCCTCTTGAACCGACGGCAAAGGGTAGACTTACCTCGCGGACGGCATCCGACAGGACCTCCGAGTTTCTACTGAAACTCTGCTGTGTTTCCAGCGTGTCGATGATATGCAGGTAGTGCGCCCAGGTTTCGGCCCAATCCTCCCACGGGTGCATCGTTGCATAGGTGCTGACGAATCTGTCCTGCCAGTCTGCGGGAGGGCCCTGCTGATAGTGGCGATCGAGTGCCTCCTGGTAGCTGGCACTCTCGTCTCCAAACACCGCTCTGTAAGCGCCCACGAATTCCGGATCCAGTGCCTTGAATACATCCCAGTAGTAGTGGCCTGTCTCATGCCTGAAATGTCCGAGTGTGGTTCGATACTGCTCATGCATTGCGACGCGAGTCTGCGTTCGCGCGATGTCGTCGGCTTCGGCGAGGTTGATCGTGATAATGCCCTCGTCGTGTCCGGTGAATACCGGTGTTTCGCCCTCAATCGGCTGCTGGAAATGGCTGCCGGCGTGTTTATCGCTCATAAATCGGAACGACATCGGTGGTGGACGTGATTCGCTGTCGCCCGCGGTACCGCCGCCAAGCGGTAGATGCAGTTCCAGTAGCGTGAAAAGGCATCGCCTTTTGGCTTGTTCCAGCCGGTGCCAGAAGGGCTTGTTTGCGGGGTCGGTCAAGTCAGGGATAATATCGTTCAGTGCGCACGCGGGGCACAAACCGCCCGGGTCGGGGGTGAAGTGTCGCTGATTTGTCAGATTCTCATCGGGCGTCAGTGGCAACATCCAGTTGCAAACCTGATAGTTAGTCCAGTTGACGCACTGCACATACCGCTGGCCGGCATCGTCCTCCCAGACTGCTGCAGGCGCAGCTGAAATATCGGTTGGGTCACCGGGAGGGCGCGCATCGTCAGCACGTATTACTTCAGTAAAAGGTTTCAGCTCCAGATTTTGAGGACAGAATCCCGTCAGCCGGCCACAGCTTTCGCATTGAACATTCTCGAAATAGAGAAACGGTTTGTCCTGACAGGTACAGCTAAATAGTTTCATGGCAAAGGGCTCTCAGTGGGCCTGATCCAAAAAGACTGCTCAGTACAGGCAGGGGTACTGGCAAGTCAGAATAGACACCGGCTATGTTCTCGTCAATATCCTTGTTTAAAGGGACGTTTCCCGCAACGGCGTAACGTCCGCACGGGTTCACTGATTACGGGGTTGCGGTTGATCAAGGCCTGCAAAAATTACAATTTTGTTGTAGAAGCTGCACTGTGCTGATGCGCGGGGAAGTAACCACGCAGTGAATCGTGCGGTCTCGTGTTGGCATGTTATATGCATTCATCTCCGGTAGCGGCGATTGTGTTAAATCATACAGGCGCTATCACATTTAGATGAAGAACATCAGAGCCAACGCTTTTCAATTTTGGAGGAAAACATGAATATTAAAGACTTGTTTGATTTTAGTTTAACTGAGACGGCGCCTTACGGCAGCGATGTTTCATCAGGTACCTACGAGTGTGCCGACTGCGGATATACTTTCTCCAACCAGTCGACAAGCTCACTGCCACCGTGTCCGAAGCATGAAGTGTCAGCGCACACCAAGAATGCCTGGAAAATAAAGTCCGGGCAGGGCGATGCGAAAGACGATCCGTATCCGAATCGCTGAGCAATATCGGGGACAGACCACGGTTTGTTCCCGGCCCGGTGCCAGGCAGGTTCTCTCGCTGTGATCTGTCCCGGCACGCCAGGCATTGCCTGAGCATGCCACCCACAACACGAAGCGAGACACTACCAATATTTCTCACTTTATTGCAGTACTTCACACTGTTGTTTCAACGCTGTATGCGATCCGGTTCAGAGGATTGACTAATACTGATCACCATGATCTATTGCGGCGTTGTTCCACTTAATCATCATGAGCAAACCCTGTTTGGTTTGTATTTTTGAGAGGTTTGATCAGTGAGCCGAATTGCAATAATAAAAATTCATCCCGGTTTGAACATGGCATTGCCACAGCTGTCCGGCGATTTAGTTCGCGCGGGCCATAAAACGCGAATGTTCTTTTTCAAGAGCTATAAGTTTGAACGCGAGTATATGGATTCAGCTTCGCTTATCAATCGATCTGATGATGTAGCGCCAATCGTTGAAATTGACTACGGCGATGACTATGAGGCTTTGGCTGTGCGGCTGGAGGCTTTCAAGCCGGATGCTCTGGGGCTATCAGTTATCAGTCTCTCCATTCCTGAGGCGATCAAGACCACCGCTTTTTTGCGGGGCCGATTTGATCTGCCAATTCTCTGGGGGGGTGTTGGGACGACACTCGAACCCGAGGTTGCAATTGAGCACGCGGACCTCGTGTGTGTCGGCGAGGGCGAAGGGGTCATGGTGGAATTTGCTGACCGCCTGGACGCCAAGCTCGATTGGAAAGATATTGGGGGAACCTGGACGCACGCAGACGATGGCACAGTGATCAAAAATCCGAAGCGGGATATTCGTGACCTGGACGAAATTGCCATACCCGATTGGGATTTTACCAAAATGGTGTATGTCACTGATGAGAAGGCGATTGCGGGCCGCCAGGCGCTGCAACTGATCACCCAGGGTGACTATCAAATTATGACGCAACGAGGATGTCCTTTCTCCTGCTCGTTCTGTGTCGAAAGTCGCTATCAGGAAATGTTTGGAAAAAAGAAATCTCTACGACGCCGCAATATCGACGTCGTACTTGAAGAGTTGGTTCAGGCCAAGGAGCAACATAATCCTGGTGTGATTTGGTTTTGGGATGATGTGTTTACCCTGAATCCGCGCTGGCTAAACGAATTTCTACCACGCTACAAAGCGGAAGTTGGAATTCCCTTTTGGTGTTACACCTATCCCACAACGCATAAGCTCGAACTGTTGCTGCAACTGAAAGAAGCTGGCGGCAACTGCCTTTCAATGGGTATACAGTCGGGTAGCGAGCGAATTTTGGAGGAAGTTTACAATAGGCCGACACCCCTGGGACGCGTCATCGAAGCCTCACAGGAAATTGTTGAGGCTGGCATCGTCGGATATTTCGATTTGATATCCAACTCCAGCTTTGAAACGGAAGAGGATTTGCGTTCCACCTTTAATTTCCTGATTGAACTCCCTCAGGAATTGGTCTATCTGGGGCCTGGCGACATGAAAAGCTACCCTACTTATTCCTACACGCGCAATGAAGAAGCAATGCTGGCCACTAACGTGCTCGCCTCTACTGTTGGCGTAACCAAGGAAATCTACGACTACTACCACAATCTCTATCGAGTTGCGCGGAACCCTCTTCTCGATAAGGAAGAGAAAATCAAAATTGGTTCCGAACGCATGTTTCGCGAAACCCCGGCGTTGTTGAACGAGCATATATACGCACAGACCAGTTTTGAGGACGGGATTCGCCAGATGCGACAGGCAACGGTTTCTGGCGCTCATCCCTATAGTTTTTATCCGGTGCCAGTCTATGGGCAAGCGTAAAGCGGATTAGCCGGACAGCTCTGTACCGCGCTTCGTCCAGTCGCTTTTTGACATAGACATCTCTCGGGCCAAAAGTCTCCAGCGCTAGATTCGCTCTGCGCTGGTGGACGTGGTCGCAGTTGCCCGGTGCGAAGGCGTCAGAAGCCGCCTATGTCATTCAGCGTTTTGACGGCTGCAACCGTGTCGCCGATATCGACAAAATCAACCGTGACAAAGTTTGCTGGCGCGGCATGAAAGGCTTCGCATTCGTTGATACGGTCGAGAAGAAGTGGGTTGTAATTCACTTGTTCCGCAAGTTCCGGTGCGCCGAAAACACCAGTCAGGAAATGATTGAATATAAACAAATCGTTGGAGGATGTGCCGCGATTCAGTGCGCAGGAAAAATTCTCCGGTGTTGCTGCAGAATAGTGTGTTTCAAAAGCGTGACTCCAGACGTTCATCAGCCACGGATAGGTCGGGTCCAGGGCCTTGTCCTGTAGCACCACGAGACGCGTGCCGGCATCTATCATTTGGCCCAATGTCGGCCAGGCATCGCCCGTGTGCACATAGGTGTAAGAGGTGAGTCCCGCCTCATCAAACGCATCGGCAGTGAGCTCGTGACTGAGATAGGATTCGATGATGAAGGTGATGACCTCGCCCGGATTCTCATCGAGGAACTCGCGAATCTCCCCCAGACCTTCTGCCAGTGGCTGTTTGCCAAGCAGGCATAATGCGTGGCACAGGAAGCTGGCGTCAGGGTCGGCATCAGGCACTTGTATCTGATCGAACTGATTCTTGCTTCCAGCGCGATAGGTATCGAGCATGAGTCCTCGGACGCCGGCCTGCAGCTGCGCTGGTATATCGAGATTTTGATTGGGTTGGTTCCAGCCATCCATCGCGTTGGACATAGCGTTATGCGTGGTGACATAGCGCACCTGATCGTAACTGCGATTACACAGTGATTGCTGGCCATTGCAGCCGTGTATGGGGACTATCGCATTTTTTTGAACCTCGGCGTCTTCGTTGTCTGCGATGATCAGCATCTCGTAATCGCCGGGGGTGAATGCGGAGATGTCGACGGTGAACGAAAAGGGTGCAGACTCATCCGCCTCAACCCAGCCACCATCAATACCTCTGGGGTACAGTCGCACCCGGGTTGGCGTGAAATGGGAAATCGCGACATTCAGCGTGAGTGTTTCCATTGTGGCGGACCAGACGGTAGTGGTCGCTATAGCTGGGGGTTCTGTGGGAGCCGGCTCTACCGTGCCGGTGTTGTCGAGCAATGCCTGCCGCGAATTGGAATTTGAGCTGCCACAACTACTGATGAGAAAACCACAAGCCAGCAGAGCGCCCCACAGGTATAACCGTTTATTCTTATACTTCATTGTTTTTCCATAGCGGTCGTTGAGAATCTGGAAGATAAGCCTACACCGTCTGTGAATTGCACGCCATTGGCGGGGCTCAACTGATGTCCGCCAGCCAGAATGCGTTTTTAGTTGCCAGCTTGTGACGCACTCCCGAAATGTTTACGATACGTGCAACTGTGTTTTGTTCAGGCGTGCTGGAAGGTGGTAAGACCGGCACAGCAGCGTCGCACAGACAATAAAAAAGCATTGGCCTGAGTGCAAGCACAGCTTGTGATAGCCATGCAGACAGTTCACTACCTGTAAAAGGATGTAACTATGACTACTCGCCTGGCCTTTACCCTAATGGTCGCAAGCCTGTCGTTTCTGGCAGCCTGTAGCGACAATAACAACAGCAACAAAGACACGGTACTGGTTCCAACGCCCCCGGTGGAGGTTCCCACGAAACTCATGGCGGGTGCGGCCAGTCGCAGCATACTGCCTACCGTCAATGGCGGACGCGATTACCTCAACGACGCTCCTGGCTGGGCTACCCCCGGCGCTATCGACCCCGATGATCCCGGCACTTTTATAGCTGAGTGGGATCAGGGCGAGGTCGATGTCGGCAATGGCCGTTCCGATTCAGCCTGGGTACACGACGATCTGCAAACCACGGTGCTGGCTCTGGAGCTTGAGGACGAACGGGTACTGCTGGTAATGGCGGACGCTTACTCATTCTTTTCCTCCGATATAACGGTGATGATAGAGCGTGTACGCTCGCGCTTGCCCGCCAACTGGCAGGATGCCCCCGTGCTGGTCTCTGCTACGCATAATCACCACGGCCCCGATAGTGCATTCAGTATCAACCCTGACTGGTTCTCGTTGATGGTCGACGAAATGTCTTTCGCGGCGGAAGATGCTGTGGCGGCGCTGCAGCCTGCGCAGATGGTGACGGCCACGGGCAACCACGCCTACGGCGCCAGTGATCAACGCGACCCGATAATAGAAAACACCCGCTTGAATGTGCTGGCAGTCAACGCCAGCGAGGATGACAGCCCGATTGCAACCCTGGTGCAATGGACCAGTCACCCGGAGTCAACCCTGGGCTGGAAACCACCTGCGGATGCCGCCGGGCTGGAAGAAGCTTGCAAGGTGAAAGGCTGGACTGGCGGAGACTGCACCGCCGAAGGTCGTTACCTCACTGCCGACTATCCCGGAGTGCTGCGTGACCGACTGGCAAGCAGCCGCGGCGGCCGGGTGTTATACCTGAATGGCCCCGTTGGAAACCAGATCGGGCCGGGCTCTGCCCCCACCTGGCTGGTGGATTCTGAGCATCCAGTAGGCGACGGTGTGACAGTGCCGGCCGGCGCCCAGCCGCTGTCGGTCTGCGATCGCAGCGATCCCTACCTGTGCCGCAGCTTCGCCAAGACTGAATCTATAGGGACTGAGTTGGCCAATGCGGTAACGGCCCTGTTGGAATCGCCCCAATCGGTCGATGTCTCACAGCTCACGGTACACGTGGAGCCCTTCTTTACCCGCCTCACCAATATCGGTTTCCGGCTGCTAATTGCCGAGGGTGATATTGGCTGGCAGCCGACGGAACTGTACAACTGCCACGCTAAGCCATTCACCGAGGACAACTGTACTTCCACCGGGCAGGAACTGGTGGATGACCCGTGGATCACTCCAGTACTGGGCAGCCAGATTGCTCGTGGCGATGTGTTGCGGAGTCAGCTGGCCCACCTCGATCTGGGCGACGTTGGCATCTTGTGGATGCCCGGCGAACTTCCCCCCGAATTGGTGTACGGCTTGCCGGCTGATTTCAACACGGCACCGCCCGAAAAATATTACACCGAGCCCCACCTGCACGCCGTGGGTGCCGATTACAAACTGCCTGGTTACCTGATGTCGCTGGTGGATGAGTCCGTCACACTGACAGTGGGCCTGGGCGGAGACCAGATCGGCTATTACACGCCGGTGGATGAATATCGCCTGAGCTGTCTGGATCTGGTGCTCCCCGAGGGTGCCAGTTGCAGCGATCTGGCGGCACGCGGTGTGATAGAGGATCCACTATGGATTGGCGGACGTATTTGCAAGACCATTACCGACGATCCGGCGGCTCTCACCGCGTACGGTGATGACGCCGACGCGGTAGCTGCCGTGTGTCGCTACGGCCAGGGCCTGGGTCGCGAACTGGGTGAGCCGCAGAACCATTACGAGGAAACCAACGCTGCTGGCTGGGATATGATTGACGATCTCTGGGCGGCCGCGCAGCGATTGTTTCAGTAGCGCCGCTGCTGATCCTGCAAGATAAAAAATAGCCCGGCAACTACCGGGCTATTCAAGCGCGCCTGATAAGCTCAGCAGGGTACTTGCGCTTGTGAACTCGCTCCCGATACTGAGTCGTTTGGCGTTATAACGCGCTGTTTTAGGGAGAGTTGGCGTCACCGTCCCAGTATCACTGACAGTTGCACTTGCCACTGATTATCGTTTTGTGAAATGGCGCAGATTCCCCCGGAGTCGAGCATCCGGGTTTTGATATTTTTGAGCCCGTTTCCCTCAAGGTGTTGCGGGCCGTGGAATCGATTAGTAATAATAATTTTGAGTTCGTCCAGATTCCCGTCGATCTGGATTCCCACTTCTTTGTGGCTGGCGTGGCGTACCGCATTGCTAAGTGATTCGCGCAACACACTGGTCATATTGTCGAAAGCTTTCGAGTCTATCGGTGCAGGCAGTATATTCTGTTGCCAGTTGAGTTCGATGTTGTGATCGGTACAGCGAATCTCGGCTTCTTCGCGCCAACCATTCACGGCTTTCAAAGTATCTTTTTCCTCCGTCGACTTACTATTTAACAGGTTTCTGAGGTCGGCGATGGCTTCCCTGACCAGCGGTCGGTTACCGCTCTCCGAGCGATGTAGCAGGCGCAGCAATTTTGCGCCCAGATCATCGTGCAAATCACGCTTCAACCGTTGGCGCTCCTGCTGCGCTCCCTCCTGGCGAGCAGTAACAGAAGAGGTGGTCAGTTCGTAGAGGGATAGGATCAGCTTCGCCTGAAGTGTGTCCGTCTGGCTGAACAAGCGTCGGCCTTGTGACGCGTGGGACAATTGTAAGGTGGTGCCAGTGGATAAAGGTATAAAAAGACAGTCGCCATTCTTGCTCGCTTCTATCTGCGGATATGTTTCCTCAATCTCACGAATATCCAGCGGTGAAAACACGGCTTTGGCGACCTGGCTTAACACCGAAAGCTCAGTCTGACCGTTCAGGTTTGCTTGTAGCATGACGGGCAGGGAGGTCTCCAGCCATTGTTCCAGACCTTTTCCTTCGCGCAGAAAAAAACGTTTCCATAGCCACTGCCGCAATGGAAAGTAGATCCAGCCGACCAGCGCCAGTGACAGTGTCAGTGTCGCCGCGCTTGATAGAGTGAGTAATGACGCCAGCACGATATCCGCGCCCAACACTGCCAAGCCTCCGAGCATCCATGTCCAGATGGCGAAATACCAGCGCTCCAGATCGAACAGGCGGTAGCGCACAACTGCGAGCATCATACTCAAGTACATCAGCAGGAAGGTTGCTATGGTCAGGCTCTGGGGTGCGGGTTCGGTGAATCCCAGAATTATGGGTAGCGCAACCAATAGCATGAAAATCGATGTACCCAGCATGACTGAGATTGCAATCCATCGCACGATCAGGCGTTCAGCGGCTTTGTTGCGCGTGTTAAACCATTGGAAAGTCAGACCTGTAAGTGCCGCGATTAACATGATGGGCATGGGCAAATAGCGGGAAGTACTGATGTCGTCTAACACTTCGCTCAGGCTGAGCGCACTAAAAGCCGTGAAACTGAGCAGTGTTATAATCGTGCTGGTGCGTGGCCACAATGATAGTGGGTAGTTCCACAGGAACATGATCAGGCCTGAGCCGAAAATGATGCAGCCAATCGAGTTTGTCGATGACAGGTAGTTAAACAAGTTCGCATCTATGAATAAACTACGGGTGCTGTAGACGCTGGCAACTGCCGCGGCCAGCGCGAAGCCTGCACCAGATAGAATGAACCCCAGGCTTCCCAGCGTTACCTTGCCGGTTGACCAGATCAAGGCACATACCACCAGGGCTGCGGTTGCACACAAAAGTTGTAGCCAAAATACACTGGGCAGATCGCCCAGGCTGCGCGTTGTGGCAAGTAAGGGTACGCTCTCACCGGATACGGTGTTTGCGGTGAGCTGCCCGGCCAATAGTGCATCGGTCAAATCGCCAACGCGACGGAACAAATCGTGCATGTCGGCGTGGGTGGGTACGACGTCGGGTTCTTCAATCATCAGATCGGCGGTGGCATTGATTGTTGCCGATGAACCTAGTGAAAAGTTGGAGAGCACTCGGGCCTGTTCTCCCGGCGTGGCAATGATCTGCAGATGCTCTCCATCGATGCGAAATAGAGCATCGGCTTGCGGCAGAGACAGCGCACTAAAGACACCGCCAAAAAACACCAATACAGGAACTAACAGTGCAACCGTTAATCGCAAGCGGATGGACGACAATTTATACCCCTCACACGTCACCCCTAACCTAGGGGGTTGTTTTTCTGGCTACTTAGCGACTCAATACCATAAGCTGTTTGGAGACATTTAATATTCCATTAAATAGCATGCTGCTACCAGCCAAAGAATGCTAGCAATCTTTTTCAGGGTAATACACACATGGGAGAATATCCGCGCGTTTTGATCATCGAGGACCTCAGTGATGTGTTTCACTGGCTGAGTGCAAGGGTAGGCGACGTATTTGGAAATACTGATATATCTGCCGCGGCATCGTTTGTCGAAGCGAAGGCTTTAATCGAAGCGGGCAGGTGGGATCTGTTCCTGGTGGATCTTGGCCTGCCCGATGGCGACGGAGCCGACTTGATTCCTCTGGCAAAAGAGCTTCATCCGGCCGCGCATTGTGTCGTTACTACAATTTTTGATGACGCCGATCACCTGTTCCCCGCTTTGCGAGCAGGCGCCGATGGCTATATCTTGAAGGATGAAGAAGAGCATGTGTTCACCCAGAATCTGGCCGGTATTTTATCTGGACGCCCGCCATTATCGGCCTCTATTGCGACACAAATGCTGCACATATTTCGGCCAGAGAAAAATTGTGAGCCCTCATTGCTCAGCCCTCGGGAGGAGCAGATGTTGGTGCTGATTTCCAAAGGCTACAGTAGCCGGGAGGCATCCACTGCGCTGTCCATTTCGTATCACACCGGTGCAGGTTATCTGAAATCGGTGTATCAGAAGTTACAGGTAAACTCGCGAGCTGAAGCCACGGTTAAGGCTCTGGAAATGGGGCTGATCAGTTTGGTGAAGCCTTAGCGCTTGTAGTGGAGGCCCCAACTCCAGTTTCGTATGCTGAAACTGTCACCACGATGAAGGCAGGCTGCTATAATGCCGTGTCTGAAAAGTCGAACACGGACGGTTGGCATGAAAACGATATTGCTGAAACCTGTAGATGCAGTCTGGCTGCTACTGGAAACAGCGGATACACCTATGCATGTGGGGGCGCTGGCGATTTTCCAGAAGCCGCGCAATGCCGCACCCGATTACCTGCGCACGATGGCTGCCCGGATGCGTGAATATAAAGTGTGCTGCGAGCCGTGGAACATGCGTCTCACCGGCGAGGGCCTGACCGGTTTGGTGCCGCGCATGGTGGAGGCGCGGGATGTTGAGCTCAACTACCATTTCCAGCACTCGGCGTTACCTGAGCCGGGTGGCGAGCGCGAGTTGGGTGGTATGGTGTCTCGCCTGCACAGCCCCGCCCTGGATCGCAACCGGCCGCTCTGGGAATTCCATTTGATCGAAGGTCTGGAGCGCGATCGCTTCGCTTTCTACGTGAAAGTTCACCATGCGCTGGTCAGCTTTCTGGATGGCGTACCCACTATCCTCGCCATGTTGTCGGGCAGCGCCCGCAGCCGCAATTTACCGCCGCTCTGGGCTCGGCCGCTGGCCGGTATCGACATGGATGAGACGGATCAAACTACGGGAGCGCTAGCGTCTCTGGTCTCTCTGAGCCGGGCGGGAGCCGGGCTGTTGCGCGGTGCAATGTCATTTGACAAGCCGGGGAGCTTTTTGCTGCCGCGCGGCGTGCCCCGTTCCACGCTCAACCGGGCGATCAACCAGCAGCGGCGCTTCGCAACCCAGCAGTTTGAGCAGGCGCGAATTGAGCGCGTGGCAGCGGCCAGCTCCAGCACCGTGAATGAGATCCTCACCTATCTGTGCGGCACGTCCCTGCGCCGCTTTTTTAAAGAGTACAACGCACTGCCGGATGAGTCATTGGTCGGACTGATACCGGTGTCACTGCGGGAGCGGGGGAGCCAAAGCGCCGCCAATGCTATCGCCGGGATTCGCGTGGACCTGGGAACCCAGATCGGTGATCCGCTGGCCCGGTTAGAGGCGGTGAAGGCATCGATAGCGGCGGTCAGGGACGATCGAAACTCGCTGCCCGAGGAGGCAGTGACCCCCTATGTGCTGTTGCGCGCTGCGCCGCTGCTTGCCAGTCAGTTGCCGGGGGTAGGTCGTTTCGTGCCGCCGACCTTCAACCTGAAAATTTCAAACACGCACGGTGCCGATGACCCGCTGTATTTCGATGGCGCGCGGCTCGATGCGATCTACCCCATCAGCGAGTTGTTGCAATACGCTGCGCTGAGTATCGATTGCGTGAGCTACGCCGGGACCCTGAATGTAGGGTTTACCGGCGCCCGCGATACTCTGCCCCATCTGCAGCGCCTGGCAGTCTATGTGGGCAAGGCCCTGGTAGATCTTGAGCAACGGCTGCAGTCTGCGGAGGACGCCGCATGACCAGTCTGGCTCAAATGGCGATAGAGCAGGGACTCGCGCTCAACCGACGGCTGGTGAATGGTGCCGCCAACGGCGCCGAATGGCTGTTCAAGCGCGACACTCTCATTCAATCAGGGCGCACCTGGTTCGAGTTGGTGCATGATGGCGATCTGATGGCCGTGCGCTACTACGGCCTACCGGAGGAGGACGAGATCGAACTGGTCGATGGCAGCTTCATGCCGGTCCAGCGCAAGCAGCACGCGGTACCGCTGGTACTGGTGCCGCCTTTGGGTGTGACCACCGAGACCTTTGATCTGATGCCGCAGCGCAGCCTCGTGCGGTACATGGCGGCCAGTGGCTTCAAGGTTTATCTTGTTGATTGGGGTAAGCCGAAAAAGGAGCATGCCCACCTGAATCTAAAGGATTACTCGGACAACATGCTGGGCACCGCCCTGGAAAAAGTCCGTGAACACTCTGGCAGCAAAGAGGTATCGCTAATGGGCTGGTGCATGGGTGGCCTGCTGTGCCTGTTGCACCAGGGTCAGATGCTGGACCCGTCCATTCGCAATATCATCACCATCGCCAGTCCCATCGACCTGGAGAGCGGCCGCGGTGTGATCGCCGGGGTAGCGGGTGCAGCACAGGGATTGAATGGTGCCGCGCAGCTGGTCAGCAACTACACGAATCTGCGGCTCAAAGCGCTGGACCCGTCGCGCCTCGCGATGCCGCCCTGGGCGACTACTCTGGTGTTCAAGTTGACGGACCCGGTGGGCAGTGTCACGACGTATTGGGATCTTGTGACCCGCCTGTCAGACCGGGACTACGTAAAGTCCTACTCAACCACGTCTGACTACCTGAACAATATGCTGCTGTATCCCGGTGGCGTAATAAAAGACATGGCGGTAAAAGTCGTGCGCGACAGCCAGTTGGCAAAGGGCAGGGTGGACGTCGGAGACCAGGTGGCGCAACTGGACAAGATTAAATCAAGTTTACTGGCTTTTGCTGGCGACACAGATATTCTCGTCCCTGCGGAAATTGCCAGGCAAATCGTGGATATCGTTGCCACCAGGGACAAGGAATTCCGTGTCGCCCCCGGCGGCCATATGGGCGTTATCATTGGCAGCAAGGCGCAGGATGCAGTATGGGCGGAGTCGGTTGAGTGGTTGGCTACACGTTCCGGCAAGGCGTCGACCCCAAAATCCAGGAAAACCCAGCGCCGGCGCAAAAAGACGACCGGGAGGGCGAGTACGGCGAAATAACACGCTTACGATTTCTTTCGAGCCCACAGTTTTTTAACCATCGCTCCCAGGGCGACTACGATTATTATCCCAAATTTCTTCAGGAAGATTAGCGCCGCTGCAATCAGCCCCGTTTTGGCGACAAGCTTGCCTGCCACCAGGGCGCCGATACCGTAAGCCGCAACCTTGTCGAACTCAGGGTTGAAATCGTCATAGCGAACACCCTGGTCAAAATCAGCCAGTGCCAGGACGGTATCAAGGTTCGCATCGATAACGTCCTTCTGTGACATGTCTGCGATAAAATTCAGCACAAGCACACCTTTTCGACCCAGAATTCTGATGTTGTAGTTTAGCGTCGATACTTGCTGGTCACCGAATTTGAGTTCCTGCGCCCAGTGCAGCTTATGCGCTTCGGCGTCATAGTACGGACTAGCCGCCCATCCGACCAATTCGATGGATTCATAGCCTTCTTCCGCGCGGTGCTTACTCTCTTGTTGTATCTCTTTCTTCATCTCACTCAGCAGCTCGGTGTAGTCGATATCATCTGCGTCCTCATCGGATACAAAACCGTCTTCTTCGTAATCGATGGCCACTGCCCATGACGCTTCATCGAAGGGTGTGGATTCAGCAGGAAAGAGCATTCCCAGTGTCTTCTGGCCAGGGGGATTCCCCCATACGTCCTCGAGCACTTTCTTGGCGTCATGCGAATCAAGATAATAAAAATTTTCGGGCACCATCAACGTCACTTGTGCCTCGGGGATCTCTATTTTTCCAGTCTTGCGATCCAGCGAGCTCCAGAGTTCCTCAGCCCATGCAATATACTCACGGTCCTCCTGTGTCAGCGAGTCCTGTGGCTGTGGATCTTCAAAGAGTTTTTCGTTTTCACCAGTAAATCCAACTGTGGATAAGGTCAACACCATCATCCCTAGCAGTGCCTTAAACTTCATAACTTCTCCTATTTACTATTATTCTGTAGAGACGTTTCGCTTTCACAGTTATGCAAACGCAGTAACGTAGAAGCGCCAGCCATCGCCATAGTCGCAAAATATCAGCGGACGCACCAGCGACAGGCATCAAGCGGAGACCATCACAGCTGCTAATTACAGGCTGGTAATTGCTGTGGTTGTTTATTATTACATATATTGGATTTTGTATTCCATTTTTAGTAATATTAGCGCCATGCCAAGCCTCGTCCATGAAATTGTCTCACGCCTCAACCCAAGGCGGTTGATCCTTGAGATGCTCGACTCAGAGCCTGAACTGATGGCGAATGGGCGACGTCTGGTGGCCGCAGGCAGTGTGTTTCGCTTTAGTGAAAATCAAATTCGTGTGGCCCTCAGCCGATTGGTGGCGGATGGGATGCTGTTCCAGCCCCGGCGTGGCGATTACGCATTGAGTGGTGCGGCCACGACGATTCAGCGAGAGACACAGCGCTGGCGGACTATAGAGCAACGAATTCGCCCGTGGCGCGGGGATTGGTGCGGCGTACTTACAGATAACCTCGCCGCGGAAGGCAGTACGCATTTTCGAATACAATCCCGCGCATTGGCATTGCGGGGTATGCGGCGGTGGCGGCCGGGTTTGTGGGTGCGTCCGAACAACTTGCGTGGTGGGCCGGTGCGTCTGGGTGACGATCTGGTAACGCTCGGGCTGGATGCGATCACCGGGCAGTGCCTGATTGCGCAAGGTGATGCGGGTTGCGAGCAAAGTTTAAACGTTCTGTGGAGCAATGCCGATTTGGAGAATGACTACCAGCAGCGCATCCGGCAATTACTGCAAGCCACCGAGCGTCTGGAAAAGGCTGAGCGCCCTGCAGTTCTCATAGAGAGCATCGAACTCGGCGGCGATACCATCAGGGCTTTATTGAAAGATCCTTTACTGCCCGACGAAATCGTCAGCGGCGACTGCCGGCGTGAGCTCATTCGCCTTCTGGAAGAATACGACAAACGAGGTCGCCGACAATGGCGGCTGTTTATACAACAACTGTAGGTGGGCCTGCGTATGAACGCTCCAGGTTTTAGCGAAGTATTTTCCAACTTGCTTGAAGAATTCCGTAGCGGCGCTGCAGTGGCGCCCTTCGAAGGTAAAGTTGATACACGGTTTTACACTGACCCGATATGGTTTGAAAAAGAGAAGGCCGCTCTGTTCAGCCATGGGCCGATCCTGGTCGGGCATGTGTCAATGCTGAAAAATAATGGCGATGTATTCACCCACGACTACCTCGGCAAACCGATTATGGTGGCGCGTGCGAAGGACGGGCAAGTGCGGGCCTTTTTGAATGTTTGTCGGCACCGCGGGGTGCGGCTTGTCAATGGCGAGCACGTGGAGAATAAAACAAGTTTCGTTTGTCCTTACCACAACTGGACCTATGATCTCGACGGAACGCTTAAACATGTGCCTTTGCAGGAGGAAAGTTTTCCCGGTCTGGACAGGCAATGCCATAGCCTCAAGGCACTGCCGCTGGAAATTTGTGAAGGCTTGATATTTGTCTGTGCTGACCCCGAGGGTAGCATTAATATTGATCAACACATGGGTATGGTGAAGGACGATTTTGCCGCTTTCAAAATGGCTGACCATGTGTTTTTCAGGCAGACGGTAACCACGCTAAAAACCAACTGGAAGTTACTGGTTGATGCCTTTCAGGACGGTTACCACGTCACTCGCCTGCATCGCAGCACCGTTGGTCCAAGCTTTATGGATGGTATTGCCCGCAGCGAGCGCAGTGGTGACCACCTGCTATCCGTGGTGGCGCGCAAGGGCTTCAATGAAGCATTGCAACAGCGTCCAGAGCAGTGGGATTTGCGTCGTCAATCAGCGTGTGCCATGTATTTGTTTCCGAACGTTGAAATGATCATTCACCCAGACTACATAAGCTACCTGGCGTTCTTTCCGACTCAGGTCGACGAAACGGTAGTGGTGCACGGATGCTTCATCGAAGAGGAGCCCAAAGACGAGAAAGCCGCCGCACACTGGGAGCGCGCCTTCGATATTATCGAAAACGGTGTGTTCCACCCGGAAGACTTTTTTGTCTGTGAGCAAGCTCAGATAGGCATGGATTCGAGCGCGAACAGTCACCTGTTGCTGGGCGCACATGAAACCGGAGTGAAAGCTTTTCATGATCTGTTGGCGGAAAAGATGGGTGCATACCAGCCTGCCTCCACAGAATTTGACGATTAGTACAAAGGTTGAACCGGCAGGGAGTTCGCAAACATTTTCAGGGTTTGCAAACGCGCATAGCGCGAGTTGTAAAGTATCCGGACACTAGTGCCCGTTGACAATGCTAAACGGAACCGGGAAATTAGGGCTACAGCCAGAAGAAAACAAAAAAAGCAAGATTGTGGGGACAGCGCTCGGCGGGGCGGGTACTCTGGCACGGTGTGACTTCAAAACTGTCAGCCAACGTACACGCTGAAGCAGGGCAGGGACAATAGATCGACATGAATATTCTGAAAACCATAATCTTAACGATCAAACCGTGTGCGGCACTGCTGCTTTTTGTCTTGAGTCTGCCCCAGATGTTACATGCGACCTCAGTGCTGCAGGTGGATATCGACCAGTTGCTCGATGATGCCGCCGTCATCTTTGAGGGCGAAGTGATTGCCAGCGAAGCCAGATGGAATGCCGACAATACCTATGTTTCGACCTGGGTCACCTTCAGGGTGGATGATGTGTTAAAGGGCGAACTCTCGACTGCCACCATTACACAAAGCTTCGCCGGTGGCACCGTGGGAGATACCACCTTGCAGGTCAGTGGCATGGTGTATCCACAGGTGGGCGAGACGGGTATCTACTTTATCGAAAACCCCGAACGCCAGCAGGTCAACCCGATTGTTGGCTGGAGTCAGGGGCACTTCAAAGTTAAAACTGACGAGCGCGGCAAGGAGCGGGTACTCACAGAGAATGATGATCCCGTGCAGGGGATAGAAGACGAAGAACCTGTGAGCGGCAGCACAAAGAGCGCGCAGGATGATGCAGCACTGCCGATCAGCACAGGAGCTGCGCAGGGCTTACGCGTGGGTAAGTCCGAGGACGCTCTGGATACCGCTATCGATAAAACGGACTTTAAAAATGCATTGCGTATGCGGCTGTCAGTGCTAAAGGCCGCTCATGAAGCGCAGCAAGACGCGGATAAACAGAAATGAATAAACGCGCAAAAATCTTACCGGCACTGCTGGTTTCCGCAGGGTTGTTCAGTAGTTGCAGTGCCGTGGCCTATCAGCTGTCGCCCTCGTACTGGCTGGTCGGTCAGGTGAATGTTTATGTCGACCTCGCCGCAAGCAACCCGCCGGGTGCCAATCAGCCGAATGTCGTCGTCGGTGGCCCCACCACCGCTGAGCTGGAAATCGCCTACCTCGAGGCTTTGACGTTGTGGAACAATTACTCAACGTTCTACTATACGGCGACAACCAACAGCGGTTACACCAATCCCTGTGCAAACCCGGGCACGGCCCCGGACAACAGCGTAGTCTTTGCCGACACCAGTTGTGGCTCCGCTTTTGGGGGCACCACGCTGGCGATACAACAAACATGGTTTTCCGGCGCCTCCAGCGCCAAGACAGGCACCGTATTTAACAATACCAAGCAGTGGGATATTTACACCGGTAACTGGAACGGCACGGCAGAGTTTAAACGCGTCGCTGTGCACGAGCTGGGGCATGGCCTGGGGCTGGACCACTCCTCTGTCAGCTCCGCCATTATGTGGGCCATAGCGGGTAATACCCAGGTGCCCCAGAGCGATGATATCGCGGGCGCTGCGGCCAGATATGACAGCGATTCTGATGGTGTTGGGCTCGCGCTGGATAACTGTCCGAATACTACCAATCCGTCACAGTCGGACCTGGATATCGATGGTGCAGGGGACGCCTGCGATGTCGATATTGACGGCGACGGCGTATACAACAGCGCCGGTGTCGATGCCAGTTTTGGCCTGGATTCGCTGGCCAACAGTTATTACGGTTTCGCTTCTGGATCGAACCCCTATAGGGCGATGACGTTTCCTGTAACATTCTCAGGATCACTGACAACGATGAGCCTGCCCATTTCTTGCCCCTCGGGAGCCCTCGTGCTTTCTATACAGGCGCTTGATGGTTCCGGTAAGCCCGATGGAAACACTCTGGCCTCACAACAGTTTGCCTCCGGTTCCGGAGTGCCCACCTCCTCTCAGGGCGCCGTCGATTTTGTCTTTGCTGCACCCGCTGCGGTTAGCGCAGGCAGCAACCTGGCAGTGGTCGCCCGAGCTACAGGGTCTTGCCGCTGGTTTGTCAGCGCCATCAGCAGCTATGCTGATGGCAACGGTTTCTTTTCGCCAGACGGTTCCAACTGGGGAAGCACGGTCGACTTTCCCTTTGGCGCTACCATTACCCCCACTTCTGCAGACAATTGCCCGTCGGTGTCGAATGCCGCGCAGGACGATCTGGATACCGACAACACGGGTGACGCCTGCGACAGCGACATTGACGGGGATGGCCTGAGCAATGATGACGAGACGAATATTTACATGACTGATCCACTCGACTCTGACAGCGATGGCGATACGTTCAGCGATGGCGATGAAGTCGCGGCGGGCAGCGACCCCAATGATATTCAAAGCGTGCCCTCGCTGGCAGATGGTGATATCAACGGGGATTCTGTGGTCGATATCGCCGATATACTGCTGGGCGAAAAAATCTTGCTGGGCATCGTGACGCCTACCAACGGGCAGATACAGCGCGGCGATGTGGCGCCATTGGTCGGTGGCGTACCGGCATCAGACGGTGTCTTTGAGGCGGGGGACCTGCTGATCATTCAGCAGAAGGTTAGCCAGCACATCACGTTCTAGAGAACTGGCATAAGAGAACTGGCATAAAGGGCGTGGGTTGGTCCTGGCCGAACCCAGAACAGGCCGTAGCGTCACGATTCAACCTGATGAGATATCAATCTATACTAATTTTTCTGCCCCACTGCGTACTCACGGAATGACTTACATGAAATCCCCTGCTGCCCTTTGTCGTATATTGATTCTCGGGATATTGCTGCTGAATGGTTTGGTGTCTGCAGCAATGGCCGAGCCGATGGATCAATGGCGCAGCTGGGCGCTTGAGAGCCATCCGCAAAATGGATGCCCCTGGATGCTGGGCAAGAATGCGGGCAAGTCCTGTATTTGGCCCGGGAGATTATCCCTGGTGGTCACTGGCGAGGCGGGCCACTTTTCATTTGATGCCGATGTGTTTGGCAACCACGCTTTCGTACAACTCCCCGGGGACGCAATGCACTGGCCTGCCACGGTCACTATTAATGAGGTGGCCGCCCCGGTTGTTGAGCGCGACAGTCTCCCTTACGTGTCGCTGTCAGCCGGGAAGTACACGATTGACGGTGATTTTGAATGGCCAGCAATCCCCAGCCAAATGACGCTGCCCACCGGCCTTGCCATCATCGCGCTGACAGTGGATGGCGAACGACGGCCAGCGAATCTGCGCAGTGGTCAACTGATATTCTCGAATAGTGCCAGCCCTGCAGCGCAACAAAACCGTGACAGCCTGACAATTGAAGTCTACCGCAAGCTGATTGATGGCGTGCCCCTGCGACTCGAGACGGTGATTAAATTGTCGGCCAGCGGCAAGACCCGTGAAGTGAGTTTTGGGCAAGCGCTATTGCAGGACAGCGAGATTATGCGCTTGCAATCGTCCATTCCTGCGCGCGTTGAAAGCGATGGGAATATCCGCGCCCAGGTTTCTGCCGGTGAGCATGAGATTCGCCTGCTGACGCGGTTTCTGACTGACGTCCAGAGCATCGCGATAAATCCCACAAGCGCTAACTGGCCAAAGTACGAATACCTCAGTTTTCAGGCCAATCCCTCGATACGACAGGCGAAGCTCTCTGGTCCTGCCAGTATCGATACCAGCCAGATACAAATGCCCAGTGACTGGGTAGATCTGCCAACCTACCGGCTCGCTGAGGATGATGCATTAACGATTGCCACTGAGTACCGTGGCGATCATTCGCCGGCTGCCAATATACTCAATATAGACCGGGATCTGTGGCTGGATTTTAGTGGTGATGGCGTCACCGCCCTGGACAATGTGCGTGGCAGCATGAATAGCGGTTGGCGCCTGGATGCCGCCGCGGGCACTAGCATAGGTCGCGCCAACGTTGATGGCGCCCCTGTTCTGATTACCTCACTGGATGGTATTGATGGTATAGAAATACGCAGCCCGTCCATTGCGCTTAGCGCCGTCACCCGCATTGACGCCGTGTCGGGTTTTTCTGCCACCGGTTGGGATGCTCGTGCAGATTCGTTCAATGCCACGCTGCACCTGCCACCAGGATGGCGCGTATTGCATGCAAGCGGTGTCGACGACATAGAGGGCAGTTGGGTAAGCCGGTGGGATCTATGGGATGTATTCCTGGTGCTGGTCATCATAGCGGCTACGCGAAAACTCATCGGTAACGCGGCGGCAGGCTTGGCAGCGGTCACCCTGTTGCTGGGCTATCATGAGCCAGGTAACCCGCTATTATTGATACCGCTTATTTTGATTGTTAGTGCGTTACTGCCGGTGATTTCGGGGCGCATGAAATCCTTGATCAGTAGCATCGGTATTGCGCTCACCATCGTTATTACGCTGTCACTGATCGCATTTGCGGTAAACACTTTTCGGCTGGCCATCTATCCCTCGCTGGAACGCACAGCTGTTGGCGATTACAGCAACCGCAATGATGATCTGGCTGCGCGGTCGTACGCGATGGAGTACGACATGCTCGCATCTAAACAGGTGGAGGCGGTTGCGGCTGCGGCGTCGGTCGGCGGCCTGGAAGATGTCGCTGGCGCGCCACAGCGCCAGCGACAGGAAAACCCCTACCAACTCACTGAAACCGACCGGGTGCAGACAGGGCCTGGCTTGCCGATATGGACGTGGGACGCCGCCTACTTTAGTGCCAGTGGGCCGGTCGCTGCCGACCAGCAACTGCTTGTTCTTTACAGCTCACCGCTCGTAACGTCACTGTGGCGAGTAGTATCAGTCTTCCTGGTCGCCCTGTATGGGGCACTGGTGCTGTCCAGATTCGCCAGACAGTTGGAATTTAAAACACTCAAAACTGAGACTGCGCCGCTAACCGTGACGGCGTTTATTGTTGCCATTCTAGGTGCTGGCGCGAGCCTGACTGCGCCGCAGTCGGCCCAGGCGGCAGACTTTCCACCGCAATACCTGCTCAAGGAACTGGAGCAACGTCTGATCAAAGCACCCGATTGCCTGCCGGGATGCGCGAGCCTGAACAATGGCCTGATTCAGGTTAGCGGCTCATCCCTGCGTATCAGTTTTGACGCCTACGCTGATGGCAATATCGCCTTGCCTCTGCCAACGGCCCACGACAGTTGGCAATTGGAGGAGGTGCTGGTCGACGGCAAACCCGGCCCACTGCGTGTTGATAACAGCCTGCTGGTCAGTTTGACGAAGGGCAGCCATCGCATCGAAGTGGCCGGCACACTGACCGGCGATACCGCCGCGCTTCTACTGCCGCTGCCGATCCACAACATTCAGACGCAATTGGAAAGCTGGTTAATTGAAGGCCTGGTTGAGGGGAGGGCAAGGGGCAATAGCTTAACCCTGCGTTCGGTAGATGAAAAAGCAAAGCGCGAGTTGGACAGCTTGCAGCCCAATACCGCGCCCGCATTCGTGTCTGTTCGCCGTCATTTTGACTTCAGTAAACAATGGCGTGTCTATACCACGGTCACCCGTTATGCCCCGGCGCAGGGCGTCATATCAATGACTGTGCCGCTGCTGGCCAATGAACAGCTACTCAGTGATCTGGGCACCGTCGAAAACGGTGCCATCACCGTACAATTGGGCTATCAACAGCGAGAAGTGTCGTGGATCTCAACCCTGGATCCCGTCGCTGAACTTACACTTAGCGCGCCACCAAGCACTAATTTTGTAGAACATTGGACGTTCGTGCCCTCATCGCTATGGCGACTTACCTATGAAGGTATTCCCCCGGTTAAGGACAATGATGCGGGCAGTAGTCTCAAACCCTCTTTTCAACCCTGGCCAGGAGAGCGTTTGACCGTATCCATCCGCCGGCCTGCAGGCGTAGTCGGGCCAACTCATACAGTGGAAGCGGCCTCATTGCGACTGGCTGCCGGCAAGCAACTGCAGCAGACCACGCTGACGCTGGGCATACTCTCCAGCCTGGGCGAAGACTACACTCTCACTCTCCCGGAAGAGGCGGAAGTACTGGCATTCAGTGTCAATGATCGCGCCATGAATATTCCCGAAAGCAACAGTATAAAAGTGCCACTGCAGCCCGGTTCACAACAGGTGCGCATAGAGTTTCAGCAGCCTTCAGCGATAAGCATTGTCAGTACTACGCCGCTTATTGGTTTGCCTGACGGCGCTACGAATATTGATCTGGTCTACACCTTGCCACGAGACCGCTGGCCTCTCTACCTCAGTGGTCCACCGATAGGTCCTGCGATGCTGTTCTGGGGAGTGCTGTGCGTCATTGTTCTGGCAGCCATCGCGCTGCCGTATCTGGCGTCACGTACAGGTCTGCAGTTGCCAGTCACGATGGCCGGGTGGCTGTTACTCGGTCTCGGCCTGTCGACTGTCAACCTGTACGGTGTATTGGTGATTGCGGTGATGTTCTTTTTGTTGGCAGCCCGCAGGCAGTTTGTGAATCCTGCGACCCTTTCGCGATTCAGTTTCAACGCGCTGCAATGCTTACTCATACTGTGGGTGATGGTCGCATTGGTATCGCTGTTATCTGCTATTCCGATGGGTCTGTTGTCTGAGCCGAAAATGCAGGTAGTGGGTAATGGCAGTTCAAGCCATGTGTATAACTACTATCAGGACATCGCGCGTCCGGATGAATTCCCTCACGCCACGGTCATCAGTGTTCCGATTACGGTTTATCGCGTCGTCATGCTGCTCTGGTCGTTAT
>JBBKWY010000111.1:0-83257 GCA_037969215.1 Halioglobus sp. | reverse complement strand
AGTACATCGCGCAGGGTGTTGATGGTTTGCACCCGCACCAGCGTGTCGGTGGTTTCGTCGATGGTGCCACGCGTGAGTGCGTAGTGCACCGTGTCATCGATCAGGTCGATGAAGGTGTGTAACCCGAATTCACCGAACTCGGTCTGGACAAGTTTACTGTCGCGCATCTCAACGGATTGCTCGTGCAGCGCACGGTATTGAATCAGGTCTGCGATGGTGCCAATACGCAAGTTGTGCTTCTCGGCAAACACTTCCAGCTGAGGGCGTCTGGCCATGGTGCCGTCTTCATTCATGATCTCCACGATCAGCGCTGCCGGTTCGAATCCCGCCATGCGAGCCAGATCTACGCCTGCTTCGGTGTGGCCGGCGCGGCGCAGTACACCACCGGGTTTGGCGACCAGCGGGAAGATATGTCCGGGCTGCACAATGTCAGTGGGTTTGGCATCCGCCGCCACGGCCTGCAGCGCGGTGTGTGCCCGCTGCGTGGAACTGATGCCCGGTCCCTTGCGCTGCGCGGCGTCGATGGAGACGGTGAAGTTGGTTTCGTGTTGCGAGCGGTTGTCGCGCACCATCAGTGGCAGCTGCAGTTGTCTGGCGCGCTCCACGGTAATGGGCATGCAGATGAGGCCGCAGGCTTCACTGGAAAAGAAAGTAATAATTTCTGGCGTGACCGCTTCTGCCGCGATGATCAGATCGCCTTCGTTTTCGCGGTCCTCGTCATCCATCAGGATAACCATTTTACCTGCGCGAATATCATCGAGGATATCGGGAACACTACTCAGTGCCATGGTGCTGCCTCCGGTGGGCGCGACGCAGTCAGTACTGCGCCGTAGAGTGAGGGGTCGTTATGCGCGACTATAACAGTTCGATGGCGACAGCAGTGGCTTCGCCGCCACCGATACATAGCGCCGCGATACCGCGTTTCAGGCCGCGCTGTTGCAGGGCGTACATCAGTGTGACAATGACGCGTGAGCCAGTGGAGCCGATGGGGTGACCCTGGGCACAGGCACCGCCGTTCACATTCACCTTCGCCGGGTCCAGTTTCAGATCCTCGATCGCCATCATGGTGACCATCGCGAACGCTTCGTTAATCTCAAACAAATCCACGTCGGCTGCGGTCCAGCCTGTTTTATCGAGCAGTTTTTTAATCGCGCCAATCGGCGCTGTGGTGAACTCGCCGGGCTCCTGGCTGTGCCGTGCATGGGCCAGCATACGCGCCATCGGTTTGAGACCCTTGGCCTCGGCCTGCGCGCCGCTCATCAGCAGCAGCGCGCTGGCACCGTCGGAGATGGAGCTGGAGTTGGCGGCGGTGATGGAACCGTCAGCGGCAAACACCGGGCGCAGTGTGGGGATTTTATCGAACACGGCTTTGTGTGGCTGTTCGTCGTCGCTGACCACGGTGTCGCCCTTGCGGGTTTTGACGGTGACCGGGGCCGTTTCCGCTCGCAGTGAGCCGTCGTCGATGGCGCGCTTGGCGCGCGTCAGTGATTCGATCGCAAAGGCATCCATCTGCTCGCGGGTAATGCCGCGCTGGTCCGCCGTTTCCTGCGCAAAGCTGCCCATGGCGCGGCCGGTGTAGGCGTCTTCCAGTCCGTCGGTAAACATGTGATCAACGATACTTTTGTGGCCAGAGCCAACGCCGCCACGCGCGCCGGGCAGCATATGCGGTGCGCGACTCATGCTTTCCATGCCACCGGCAATAACGGTGGTATTGGTGCCGGCAATGATGCTGTCATACGCGAAGATGGCAGCCTGCATGCCACTGCCACACGCTTTGTTCACGGTGACGGCGCCAGCGGATGAGGGAATGCCTGCACCGATCGCCGCCTGGCGGGCGGGGCACTGTTTCAGCCCTGCTGGCAGTACGCAGCCCATGAACACTTCGTTGATGTCGTCAGCGTTGATCCCGCTGCGCTCAAGGGTAGCGGCAATGGCTGTGGCAGCCAGTTCCGGTGCGGGGACAGCGGACAGCGCGCCCAACAATCCGCCCATAGGGGTGCGGGCACCGTTGACGATAACGACTGAATCTTTGCTCATAATGGAGCTCCGTTGTGAGGCAGAAAAAAGCGTGATAGTAGTGTGGAAATGGGCGCCAATTTAGCCACACACCGACGTTTTTCTCAAGGCTGGCCGGTGACATCCGGGGTGAACAGTTTGCCGCGCACGGCGTTTCGATACTGCAGTGGGCTCATGCCGCTGTGGCGCCGAAACAGTTGTGAAAAATAACTGACGTCCTGTATGCCCTGTTGCCAGGCGATATCGCCCACCGTGAGATTGCTGTGTCGCAGCAGGTCCTTGGCGGCGCCAATCCGCAGGCTTTGCAGGTAATTGAGCGGCGTCATCCCGGTGGCCTGCTTGAAGCGACGATGCAGGGTGCGGGCACTCAACTGCGTTTGCGTGGCCAGCTGCGTCATCGAGACCGGGGCCGCCAGGTTCATTTGTAACCACTGCTGGGCCTGGGCAACCACTTCATCGTGGTGCGAACTGTCCGCTTCGTTCTGGTAGGCCGCGGCGCGAAAGCTGCGCCGGATCTCCGGTGAAAACTGATTTTCTATCGCTCTGGCAATGCTGCTGCCATACCAGTCTTCGACGATGTGCACCATCAGGTCGGCGATGGAGTTCACGCTGCCGACGCAGTAGATGTTGTCGCTCTGGGTGATCAGGTGGCGGGTCTTCAGATCTACTGCGGGATAGCGCCGGCCAAAGGACTCGAAGTAGTTCCAGTGGGTGGTGGCGGCCCTGCCGTCCAGTAAGCCCGCTTCGGCCAGCAGGTAGCTGCCGGTCCCCACACTGCAGATCCGGGTGCCTCTGGCAGCCTGTTCTCGCAGCAGCTCCAGCCAATCCTGTGCCGCCGTGACCGCCGCCAGTGGATTGCGCCAGATCGCCGGCAGCAGCAGTAAGTCCAGCGGCGGGAGCTCTGCGAGCGCGATATCCGGTCGCAGCACAATCCCGCTACCCAGCGTCAGTGGCGTGCGATCCGGTGCCGCGAGCAGGAAGCGTACTGTGGAGGCCGCGCGATCGTGCACCCGTGCCATCTGGCTGGCGGCCTGCAGGATTTCCATGGGCAGGGTGATGCTGGTGGCCAGCGCCTGAGGATACAGGGCGGCGGCGGCGGTGTGCATGGCGTAATCTACCGGTGGTGAACAGACTGTCCAAAATACCACAAAAAGTGTCTTTATCGTCATGGTTAATGGTGAGGCCCAGCCTTACACTGCTTGCAGGTTGGGCAAAATCAGAAGCAGGGGAAATATGGGCAAGCAGCGTTTACCGGTGATAGTGGGGTTTGGCGGGGTCAATGCTGCAGGGCGAAGCTCCGGGCATCATGCCTATGCCAGAATGACCTATTCCGCGCAGCCCGCTGTTCAGCGCGGGCGCACTCTGGCGGCGCTGACAACGCTGATGGGGCTAGAGCCCGGCACCGCGCAAGAGCAATACATACTGGATCACACGCTGGTCAGGCGTATCGAGGACGATCACTTCGATGTGAACGCCGTCAGTTGGAATCAGCGACTGCCGGTGCAGAGCGATGACCGGCCGGTGAATTTTGATCTGGACCGCAAACACCTGCCCGATGTCATCCCGCCACACTGGGTGGTGACGGGCACTTCGGTGACGCACGTCAATGTAAAAATCAGCGGGCAACAGGAATTCCTGCTGCCGACCGCGCGTGAGTTCGATGTGAAATCGGCGGGCCAGTTGCCCACGGGTTTTGCACCGGGCAAGCTGTACCCCTCGCGCAATCACCCGCGCGGTCTGCAGATGACGGTCTACGCGGCGTCGGATGCACTGGGCAGTCTCGGCCTGGACTGGGAGGACGTGACCGGGCGCGTGGCGCTGGACCAGATCAGCGTCTATGCCGGCAGCGCGATGGGACAACTGGATTCCGCCGGCGCCGGTGGCATGATCAAGTCGCGCTACAACGGTCATCGCGTTACGTCCAAATACTGTCCGCTCAGCTTTGCCGAAATGCCCGCCGATTTCATCAACGCCTATGTGCTGGGCAGTCTCGGTTCAACGGGTGCCAGTCTCGGCGCCTGTGCCTCGTTCCTGTACAACCTGCGCCACGGCATCGACGATATACGCAGCGGTCGTGCCAGGGTCGCGTTTATCGGCGCCGCCGAAGCACCCATTACGCCGGAAATTATGGAAGGCTATTCCGCGATGGGTGCGCTGGCGACGGAAAAAGGCCTGCGCCAACTGGACGGCCTCAACGCGGATCAAGAGCCGGATTTTCGTCGCGCCTGTCGACCGTTTGCACCGAACTGCGGTTTTACCATTGCCGAGTCGGCACAGATGGTGGTGTTGTTTGACGATGAATTGGCAATGGAGCTGGGGGCGACTGTCTTCGGCGCCGCCGCGGATGTGTTTGTGAATGCGGATGGGCATAAAAAATCGATTTCCGGTCCCGGGGTCGGCAACTACATCACGATGGCCAAGGCGATGGCTGCGGCGCGGGCCATTATCGGGGACAAAGCGTTGCGCCACGGTGGGCTGGTGCAGGCGCACGGTACGGGTACGCCACAGAATCGCGTCACAGAATCAGAGATTCTCAGTCGCACTGCGCAAGCTTTTGGCATTGAAAACTGGCCTGTGATTGCCGCCAAATGTTATTTGGGGCACTCTATCGGCGCGGCGGCAGGCGACCAGGTAAGCACCACGCTGGGCTTGTGGCAGCACGGAATTTTGCCCGGTATCACCACCACCGATAGCATCGCTGCTGATGTCCATCAGGATCACCTGGCCATCAGCCACAGTCATCGTGAGGTGGACCCGGCACAGCAGTTTTATGCCATCATCAATGCCAAGGGCTTTGGTGGCAACAATGCATCGGCGACCCTGCTGAGCCCCGTCACCACCAAGCGTATGCTGCAGGCGCGTTACTCTGCTGCGCAGTGGCAGGACTGGGAACGTGCCAATGAGGCGGTGCGTGCGCGCCAGCAGGCTTACGATGACGGCATGATCGCGGGTACTATAGCCCCGGTCTACAAGTTTGATCACGGTGTGCTGCATGACAGCGATGTTGAAATCAGTGCACAGTCGTTGACCATCGGTGGACACGAGGTACGGCTGGATAGCGCATCGCCCTACGACGATATGAAAATCGATTAAACCCATCTGCAATTAGAGACTACCCTTGAACCCATCCACCGCAGTTGTACTGCAAATTCCCGGTCTGGCGCAGCGTCTGCAACTGTATGTCCACGGTAAGCAGGATCAGTTTGTGTCCCGCCGTATACGGGAGGAGGGTGTCTGGGAGCCCTACGAAACCTCGCTGGTACTGGATCTGTTGCGCCCCGGTGACGTGTTCGTCGACGTGGGGGCGAACATTGGCTATTTTTCTGTGCTCGCGGCCAGTGTGGTAGGCGAGACAGGTGCGGTGTTTGCGTTTGAGCCCGACCCGGATAATTTTCGCCTGCTGCAAGCCAATGCTGCGCTCAATGCCCAACTGCAGTGCATCCAGCCGGTAGCGGCGGCCCTGTCGGACGCCGCGGGCGAGGGCCAGCTCTTTCTGGCGGCGGACAATCTGGGCGATCATCAGGTCTATGCCGGTGAGGAAGCGCGCCCCAGCATAGACATTGCCCTGCTGCAGGGCAGCGAGTACCTGCAGGAGCGGCTGCAGCGCCTGGATCTGCTCAAAGTGGATACCCAGGGGTCGGAGTTTCACGTCATCGCCGGTCTAATGCCACTGTTATTGAGCCTGCAACACGCACCCAGGATCATTGTTGAACTGACGCCGCACTCCCTGCGTCAGGCCGGTGCCAGTGGTCGTGCGCTGATTGAGTTGTTGGCAAAACTGGATCAACCGATGTGGATCATTGATCACATTGAACACACACTGCACGCCTGTACCCCCGAGGAACTGGCCCAGTGGTGTGACGGTTGGGATCAGGTGCCAGAGGATAGAGGCTTTATGAATATCCTGGTGGGTCAGATGGGCTGAACACTCGCCGCGCCGCGTGCAACACAGCGTGAAAATGCTGGTATGATTGCGGCTCACGTTTTTAGCAAGTACCTCTTCATGAACGATACCCTGCGTTTTTTGCAACAGCGCAATTCCGCTCCCAAATTGACCGAGCCCGCGCCCTCCCGCGCGCAGATGGACGAGGTTTTCCGTACCGCATTGCGGGCCCCCGATCACGCCTGGCTGCGACCCTGGCGGTTTCTCACCATCGCGGATGAGCGTCGTCTGGCCTTCGGAGAACTGCTGGAAGCCAGCCTGTTATTGCGCACACCTGACGCCGATGAGGTGGCGCGCGCTAAAGCGCGCAATTCCCCCTTGCGAGCACCCCTGCTCGTCGTTGTGGTGGCCAAACTGTCACCGCACCCCAAAGTGCCACTGCAGGAGCAGCGCTTTTCGGCCGCCTGTGCCGCGCATGCTATTTTGCTGGCGGTGGAGGCATGCGGTTTTGCGGGTATCTGGCGCACGGGTGCACCGGCGTTTGATCGCGTGGTCATGAGCGGACTGGGGCTGGCCGACAACGAAGAAATTATCGGATTTTTGTACATCGGTTCCCGCCAGGGGCCCGCCAAAACCCTCCCCCAACTGGATACTGCTGACTTCGTGTCAGCTTGGTAGTATTCATTCACTGAAAATGATTGTGAGATAACGCACTATGCTCCCGAGTTTTGAAACCCTCGCCGTATCGATTGAAGAACAGGTGGCCACGGTGTCGCTGAATCGCCCCGACAAAGCCAACGCGATGAACGGCGCAATGTGGGAGGAGCTGCAACAGTGTTTTGAGTGGCTGGATCAAGAGCCTTCCGTGCGCGCGGTCATTCTGGCGGGCAATGGCAAGCATTTTTGTGCCGGCATGGATCTGGCCGTGTTTGCTGAGACAGCAAGTTCCGCCGCCGATCCCGCGCGGCGCGCCGAGCAGTTGCGCCGCACCATTTTGCGCTTGCAGGATAATCTCAGCGCCATCGAGAAGTGCCGGGTGCCGGTGTTGGCCGCTATCCACAATACGTGCATCGGCGGCGCTGTTGATATGACCTGTTGCGCCGACATGCGTTACGCCACGCAAGACGCGTTTTTTTCCATCCGGGAAATCGATATTGGTATGACTGCCGATGTGGGTACCTTGCAGCGCCTGCCTAAAATTATTCCCGACGGTGTGGTGCGCGAACTGGCGTATACCGGGCGGGATATGGGCGCAGAAGAAGCGCGAGCCGTGGGTTTTGTGAACAGGGTGTTCGACGATCGCGAGACGATGATGCGCGAGGTGACCGCCATTGCCAGGTCCATTGCGAATAAATCACCATTGGCGGTGCGTGGCAGTAAGGAAATGTTGCTCTATTCCCGCGATCACAGTGTCACTGAAGGATTGAATTACATCGCCACCTGGAACGCCGGTATTCTGAGCCAGGTGGATTTACAGGCCGGTATCGAAGCACAGATGCTGAAGCAGCAAGCGGTGTATGAGGATTAGTTGAGCCGCAGCGTAACCCAGCGGCTCGGCCTGTGTATTTTGGAGAGTAATTGATGAAATTTTTATCCCGGCTTAATCGGCCGTGGCTGCATTTTATTGTGTTGGGTAGCGTGCTCTTTTATCTGCAGGGCGAGTTTTTTCCCGAGCCCAAGCCCGTGCTGGGGCCGTTGAGCGAAGCGCGAATCGACTCACTGCAACAGCAGTGGTTTAGCAGTGTCGGCCGCGCGCCGACGGCTGAACAAATGGAGCGCATGGTACAAGCCGAGCTGGACCGCGATATGTTGTTCCAGCGCGCGGTCGAACTGGATTTGCACCTCTACGATACGGTGGTGTATCAACGCCTGTTGCTGAATATGCGTTTTTTGCAAATGGGCGAAGGTAAATCCGACGAGGAGTTGTACCAGACGGCCCTGGACATGCGCCTGCATTTAAGTGATGAGGTGATCAAGCGGCGGTTGATACAGGTGATGGAGCAATTGTTGTTGGCGAGCAACCCGCCGCAGGCGCCCACCGAGGCGGAAATCGCCGCCGAATTTGAGCTGCGACGCGAGGAGTTGCGCCGGCCACCGCGCTATTCCATAGAGCATATTTATTTTAATCGCGAGCGCGAGGCGCAAGCCGACGCTGTTATCGCAA
This sequence comes from Halioglobus sp., assembly GCA_037969215.1. Classification (GTDB taxonomy): domain Bacteria; phylum Pseudomonadota; class Gammaproteobacteria; order Pseudomonadales; family Halieaceae; genus Marimicrobium. The sequence continues at coordinate 75,194 of JBBKWY010000111.1, read as the reverse complement.
AGATCCAGGAAGAGAACCTCACGCCAGAGCAGGCGCGGCAATTGAGTTCGCCCTTTTTGCCGGGCTACACGTTTACCGCGCAAACACCCGATCAGCTGGCACGGCATTTCGGTGCGTCGTTTGTTGAGAACTTGCAGGCAGAGAATCTTCAGGCCGGCCATTGGGTAGGCCCCGTGCGCTCCACCTACGGGCTGCATTATGTGTGGCTTGAGGCGCTGGAGCCCGCCAGGGAGGCGACCGTCGATGAAGTGCGCCTGCAACTGCTGCGCGATCTGGAGTCCCGCGCGAAAGAGTCGGCGCTGCGAGAGAGTGTCGAAGCCATGCGTCAACACTACGAGATCAGACAATGAAGAGTTTGCGTATCCTGTTGGGCCTGGTGCTGGGGTTTAGCCTCGTGCAGGGCGCCTATGCACACCGCTTTGCGCCGTCCCTGTTGAATGTGCAGGAGATTGCTCCACTGCAATACAACCTGGTGTGGAAAACACCGGCGCAGGGCGTCAGCAATGTGCCGTTGCGTCCGCAGTGGCCGGAGTCCTGTGAGGTCACGAGCGCCAGTGAGCCGCAGTTGGAGGACACCGGCGTTGTCACCAGTTGGCAACTGCAATGCGAGCAACTGGGCGAGAAGGGGTTAGTCGGCGAGACGCTAGGTGTGTCCGGGTTGGGCGCGAACCAGGCATCGGCCATGGTGATGGTGAGCTTGCTTGATGGCCGCCAGTACCAACAGGTACTCAACACCGAACAGCCGGAGTTTGTGGTGCCCGCCGAGTCCAGCGCCGGCGATGTTGCAGGCAATTACACCTGGCTCGGCATGGAACATATCTGGGGCGGCTTCGACCACCTGTTGTTCGTGTTTGGCTTGTTGTTACTGGTTGGTGGAGGCCGCCGCCTGTTTTGGACGATCACGGCTTTTACCGTGGGCCACAGTATTACCCTGTCGCTCGTGACCCTGGGCTTCTTTAACTACCCGGTCGCGCTGGTGGAGTTTGCGATTGCCCTGAGTATCTTTGTGCTCGCGGTCGAATTGACGCGCGTTGAGAAACACGATGCGCTGTGGCGCAACCCGTGGTGGCTCGCCGGTGCCTTCGGCTTGTTGCACGGCATGGGCTTTGCCGGTGCACTGGCCGAGACTGGATTGCCGCAGGACAACGTGCCACTGGCACTGCTGTTTTTTAACGTGGGTATAGAAGTCGGGCAGCTCGCATTTATTCTGGTGGTGCTGGCCGTCTGGTTCCTGGTGCGGCGACCACTGGTTCGATGGCAGGATCGCTTACTGCCGGTGCCTATCTACGTGCTGGGTTCGCTGTCTGCGATGTGGTGCATCGAGCGCGGTCTGGCGGCGTTGCTGGCCTAGGCTTAAGATGGCGCAGTAGATCAACACGGTTAGCGGTGTCCCGTTGTGCGGGGTATCGCAAAGGAGAGTGTGATGTCAGACAAGTCGAAAAAACGCGGGAAAACCTCGGCAAAAAGCCACGAGGTAATCAGTAACCCTGAAACCCTGCGGCGCAAGGTCTACGAAAAGGAACTCGAACGCCTGCACATTGAATTGGTCAAACTGCAACGCTGGGTTGTGCACAAGGGTTTGAAAGTGTGCATCGTTTTTGAAGGACGCGATGGCGCAGGTAAGGGTGGGGTGATCAAGGCGATTACCGAGCGCGTCAGTCCGCGCATCTTCAGAGTTGTCGCTCTACCGGTCCCGACAGAGCGCGAAAAAACCCAGTTGTACTTTCAGCGCTACATAAAACACTTTCCTGCGGCGGGCGAAATCGTAATCTTTGATCGCAGTTGGTATAACCGCGCGGGTATCGAACGGGTCATGAAGTTTTGTACTGAGGCCGAGGCTGAACACTTCCTCACGCAGGCACCGATGATGGAGCGTGCGATGGTGGATTCTGACATTATCCTGCTGAAATACTGGCTCGAAGTGAGCCCCGAGGAACAGCAGCGACGGCTGGAAGATAGGGTGGACGACGGCCGCAAGACCTGGAAATTGTCGCCCATGGATTTGAAATCCTATCACCGCTGGGATGAGTATACCCGGGCGCGGGAAGCCATGTTTACCGAGAGTGATACGCCATGGGCGCCCTGGTTCGTGGCCCGCTCCGAGGACAAGCGACGGGTTCGGCTGAATGTCATCAGCCACCTGTTGGAGCACATCCCCTATAAGGAATTACCGCTGCCGGAGATTAAACTCGGCAAGCGAAAAGTGGGCAAATATCGAGGCGCAAAACACCCGGTCAAGTATGTGCCGGAACGGTATTGAGAGGCGCGCTCCGGTCTGCTCCTGCGCTGATCGCCGCCAGCCTTATTCTATCGGGGTAATGTCGTAGGGGTTGCCGTGCAGCGCCTCGGAAATGTCAGCGATGGCCTTTTGCCCGCGCACACTGTTACCGGCTGCATCCACTGGCGGCGAAATCACAGCGATACCGAATCGTCCGGGTGAGACGGCGATAATCCCACCACCCACGCCACTTTTGCCGGGCAGCCCGGTGAGGTATAACCACTTTCCGGAATCATCGTACAGGCCGGCGGTCGCCATTACCGCGAGCACTTCGGCTACATTCTCAGCGCGCATCACCTGTTTGCCTGTCAGTGGATTGCGGCCGCCGTTGGCGAGTGTGGCGGCCATGGTGGCCAAATCCTGCGCATTCACACTCACGGAACACTGCTCAGTGTAAATATCGGTCGCCTGGGCCGGGTTGTCCTTGATGTGCCCGTACGCATACATCAGGCTGGCGATGGCCTGATTGCGTTGGTTGGTGGCGGCCTCCGACTCAAATACTGCAGTATTGACCGCCAGCTTCCGCCCGGCGAAATCCTGATAAAAATTGAGTATCTTGTGCCAGATTTCATCGCGGCTGTTGCCGGAAACCATACTGGTGGCGGTGATTGCTCCGGCATTGACCAGCGGGTTCATCTCGGCCCCCTGAAACTGTTCCACGGCAACGATAGAGTTAAACACCTGGCCGGTAGCGTCTACGCCCATGTTATTGACGATGGCATCCGGTCCCGCTTCTTCCATCACCAGCGCCAGGGTAAATACTTTCGATATAGACTGGATGGAGACTTCCGACTTAATATCGCCTGCGGTGTAGACCTTGCCATCCGGCGTTACCAGGGCAATGCCGTAGAGATTCGGGTCGACCTTGGCCAGTGCTGGAATATAGTCGGCATTGGCGCCTTCCTGCAGGCCTTTGTATTGTGTAAACGCGGCGTTCAGGGCCGTTTCGATATCGGCTTGCCTGAGCGGTTCTTTGGCGTGGAGCCCCGCCGTGACACCGGCCAGCAGTAGCACAGCCAATTTTGCAAATAATGAGAGGCGCATAATGCATTCCCTTTGGACGTTACGTAGCGGGCTACCCTAGCATAACGTTGCGTGGAAAATAACGCTGCTGTCGATGGCGTACTTTGTGGCACGATGGCGAGTGGCACTGATACCAGAATTGCGAGAAGGGGTTGAGCGGATATGCAGGATGTATTGCAAACGGTAGCGGGTTTGGCGCTGTTAATTGGGGCTGCGGATCTGCTGGTGAAAGGGGCGTCATCCATAGCGGCGAGGTATGGCGTCTCCCCGCTGATGATCGGACTTACCGTGGTCTCGTTTGGGACCTCCATGCCCGAAATGTTGGTCAGCGTGACGGCGGGGTTGCAGGGCAGTGCCGATTTGGCGGTGGCCAATGTGCTGGGTAGCAATATCTTCAATATCCTGGTGGTGCTGGGCGTTGCCGCCATGATTTACCCGCTGCGTGTGCAGACATCGACAGTCGTCTCCGAAATTCCGTTCTCACTCAGCGCGGCGATTTTACTCGGGTTTCTGGCGAATGCAGCGCTCTTTGCCGCCAAGCCGGAACTGAGCATCAGCCGGGTAGATGGCGCTATCCTGTTGCTGTTTTTCCTGCTTTTCATGCTCTATATATTTTCCATCTCCAACAGTGGGGCAGACGAGGCGTCACCGGCGCCGGCCTCACGCGCGATCTCCCGGTCTATTGCGTTTATCGTGGTCGGGATCATCGGCCTTTATCTGGGCGGCGAATGGGCGGTGGAGGGGGCTGTTGCTATCGCGCGGGAGTGGGGCGTGGATGACGCACTGATCGGCTTGACCATCATCGCCATTGGTACTTCGCTGCCGGAGTTGATGGCCTCCGGGATGGCCGCGTATCGCAAGGAGGCCGATATCGCGGTGGGCAATGTGGTGGGGTCTAACATCTTTAACATTCTTTGGATTCTGGGTGTAACAGCCAGTATCAAGGAGCTGCCTTTCGCTGCGATCAGCAACTTCGATATCATTATGGTTATCGCAGCCACGATGCTGATTCTGCTGGCTGTTGTGACCAGTCGTGCAGCGACGATCTCGCGTGTCTGGGGCGGGATTTTTGTCTGTATCTACATCGCTTATATAGTGTATGTGGTGCAGCGTAGCTGAGTCGAGGCGCTCGCATTATGGACATTTTGCACATATTGGCCGGATCCGGGCCAAACGCCACCTAGAGCCATTGTCAGCCAAATTTTCCGGCTATATGATGCCGCGCAAAAGCACGCCATTAGAGGGATACACCGCCATGGAAGCGTTCATGTCAGCAGATGCCTGGATCACGCTGCTGGTCGTCCTGTGCAGTCTCGCGTTTCTGGTCAGCAACCGGTTTCCTCCGGAAATAGTATTGGTCGGTGCGCTTACTTCCCTGTTACTGGTGGGAGTGTTGGATACCGCGCAAGCGCTGGCCGGTTTCGCCAATCCAGGTTTGGTGACTGTCGCTGTGCTGTACGTCGTGGTCGCTGGTCTGGTCGACACCGGAGCAGTACAGGCGTTTGGCTCCAGATTGTTAGGCAAGCCGCGCAGCATTGTCGGCGCGCAGTCGCGCTTGATGTTACCGGTGATGGGGTTGAGCGCGTTTCTTAACAACACGCCCGTCGTTGCGATGCTGGTGCCGGTGGTGGCGGAATGGTGCCGGCGTCATCAGTTGTCCGTGTCCAAACTGATGTTGCCATTGAGCTACGCAGCGATCCTGGGCGGGTGTTGCACGCTGATCGGTACCAGCACCAACCTGATTGTCCACGGTCTGGTACTGGAACAGACATCGCTGGGGCCGATGGGTTTTTTTGAGATTGCGGCGGTGGGCGCGCCGGTGGCACTGGTCGGTTTTATCTACGTACTCACGACCCAGCGCTGGCTGCTGCCCGAGCGCATCCCCCCCCTGTTGCAGGCTGAAAGCATACGGGAATACACTATCGAATTTATGGTGAGCGACGCCAGTCCGCTGATTGGAAAAAGCATAGAGCGCGCCGGTTTGCGCCACCTGCCGGGTGTCTTCCTGTCAGGCATATGGCGTAGTGACAGTGTCATCGTGGCGGTGTCGCCCGATGAGGTGTTACTCGCCGGCGATCATCTGGTCTTTGTCGGTGCGGTCAACTCTGTGGTCGACCTGGTGCGCCAGCCCGGTCTGGTGCCGGCGCCGGAAAATCTGTTTGACCTGGCAACACCGCGCAGCAACCGCCAGCTGATCGAAGTGGTGATATCGGCGACTTGTCCCCTGATCGGGCACACCATTCGCGATGCGAAATTCCGATCACACTACGATGCGGTGGTTATCGCGGTCGCGCGCAATGGCGAACGCATCGAAGGCAGGTTGGGCGACATCGAATTGCATGCCGGTGATACCCTGTTGCTGGAGGCGCGTCCGGCCTTTGTACAACAGCAGCAGCACAACCGGGATTTCCTGCTGGTGCATCCTTTGCAGGGTGAAGCAGTGCCGCGCCATGACCGCGCCTGGCTGGCGGGGGCGATCTTGTTGGCGATGGTGGTGGCGGCAACCGCAGGCTGGTTGTCCATGTTGGAGGCGGCCTTGCTCGCGGGCGGTCTGATGCTGGTGACGCGTTGCACCAGCGCCGTTTCAGCGCGCGCCAGCATCGACTGGTCAGTGCTGGTGATGATTGGCGCCTCACTGGGTCTGGGCAGTGCGCTGGAAGTGAGCGGCGCGGCAAGGGCGATGGCGACCGGTGGACTGTCGCTGGTGGGGGACAATCCCTGGTTGGCGCTGTTGGTGATCTACGGTCTCACCACCTTATTGACGGAGATCATCACCAATAATGCCGCCGCCGTGCTGATGTTTCCCATCGCGCAATCCACGGCGGGGTCACTCGATGTGTCTTTCTGGCCCTTCATCGTGTGTATTATGATGGCGGCCTCGGCCAGCTTTGCGACCCCCATTGGCTACCAGACAAATATGATGGTCTACGGTCCCGGAGGATATCGTTTTTCCGATTATTTGCGCATCGGCCTGCCGCTGAATATTCTGCTCGGCCTGGTCACGGTACTGCTGGCTCCGCTGATCTGGCCTTTCTGATTTCCAACGCAACCGGGGTGGTAAGCGGGACCGCGTGGTCCCGCTTACCAGATCGCCTGGTGTAGTCTCTTTACACTGCGATCGCGTTGTAGATATCAGAGAACAACACGGCCCGTTCATTGATCACCACGGGTGTGTGCATGCGCCGTGCGATACCGTAGGCGGAGACCATGCCGCGGATTGAATTGCTGTGGGGCTCCACGACTATCATGTGCTGTTCGCCGTATTTTTTCATTCTGGCCAGCACATCACCGATGGTGGCCTGTTGAAATATCTTGAAGTCGATAGCCTGTAGGCGATTCCGGGGTGTCATCACAAACTCTACCGTCAGTTCAGCACGCCGCAGTCGTGAAACGCCCATCTTCTCCATCACTTTTTCTGATACCAGATCGTCCAGTGAGATCACCCCACGGAAAGATTCCTGTGCATCGATCACCAAAAACATTTTGGTATGCGTGCGTCGCATGATTTCGCGTGCATCATCGATGGAGGTATTTTGTTCCAGCAACAGCGGGTTTTGCTGGGTGAAATCGTTCAGCACCTCAACGGCGGGGCTCTGTAACGTCAGCTCGCTGACCTTTGAGGGCCGCTGAATTTCTCGAACGGTACTGGTAAACAAGGCATCTGCTGCTGTGAATACGGACATGAATATGCTCTCCAGACCAGGCGCGGCAACGCGCAATGCGTCAGTGATACGCCGGTCAAATGATTAAGGTTTGAGGTGTTTGGAGTAACTAATTCAAAGCTGTGGCGGAGCGCGAGCCTGACTGACTGTAAATGCAATGTCTGGTTTGGGTCCAGGATTGGCGGATGATGTGACGAGTGTCTTTTGCGGAGACTGACTCACCGATTCGGGGGCGCGGTGGGCCTCCGGGTTGTCACTCTTCGGATTGCCCAGAAAATTGTTCGGCATACCGACCGCTGACAGCGTCGAGCCGGAGAGGTAAACGTCATCCGCCGACACCTGGCTGACAGTATGCGACGACGCCAACACCGACAGCAGGAGAAACAGTGCCGCATGCAGGAAGGGGTTGGTATAGCTGATCTTCACGGTTGGGGGGGTGCCCGCCTCCAGTAGCGCCCCTGCGGCGCTGTGAGTACTGAGTATAGGCTATCGGTGAACGGCGTATAGACAGCAGATGAAATAATTATTGGCACTTTTCAGCAGATTGCCATGCCGGTATCCAGTCTGATCGTGAGGTGCCTTTAGCTTATCAGGACCAGAATATACCCCACGGAGTAGGCCACCAACAGGTGGGGTGTGTAGCGCAGGTAACTGATAAAGCCCAGGCCATCGATCTTGCTCATCATCAGTACGCCGGATGCTGAGCCGATCGCCAGCAGCGAACCACCGACGCCCACGCAATACGTGAACCCCAGCCAGTCTGTCACCGGCATGTCGAGATTGGATTTCAATACGGCGGCGGTCAGGGGCACGTTGTCGATGACGGCCGACAGGCAGCCGATGAGAAAATTGGCGATAGCGGGGACAGTCACATCGTACAGTTGGGTGATGGTGTGCAGTGCCCCAATTTGTTTCAGCATGCCGACGATAAGCAAAATACCGAGGAAAAATAGTAAAGTATCGAACTCAATCTTGCGGATGTAATCAATAATAGGTTCGTCTGAATCGTCTCGCGCCATAAATCGGGTCAGCAGGAAAACGATCGACAGGCCAAAGATAAACACCAGTAATGGTGGCACATAGACGAACAGGTTGATGCCCAGTGTAATCACGATGGTGCACAGAAAAATCACCGCAACACAGATATCAAAGCGCGAGGCAGGTGTGATCACGCGCTGTGGCGCAAGCTTTCCCTGAAATCCCGGCATCAACAGCAGGGCCAGTAACAGACAGGCCAGCAACCCGGGCACTACGATGGCAAACAGGTCGCTGATGCCAACCTTGCCAGCGGTGAAGATCATGAGCGTGGTGACATCGCCCGTAATCAGGGCCGCGCCCCCGGAATTGATGGAGAATACGGCCAGCACCGCCAACTTGATATTGCTGCTGGCTTTGAGTTGCAGGGACTGGATGAGTGCAATAGTGACCAGCGTCGTGGTGATGTTGTCGCAAAAGGAGGAGAGGCAAAACGCGAACAGCGCCACCGCAAATGGCAGTGCCTTTTGTGGCATTGAATCAGGCAGCAGGCGGTACACCAGCGATTGCACCATGCCGTGTTGGTTGAGATAGGCGACGAACGTCATGGCAGCGAACAGGAATAGCCATAATGAGGCAATATCGAGGATGTTGTCCGAAAATGCCGACTCGATACTCGCGTGCTCGGGCGCCAAAATGAACAGCAGTATCCAGCACAGCGTTCCCAGGAACAGCGTGGATTTCGCTTTGTTGATGTGAATCACATCTTCCAGCACGATGGCTACAAATGCCAGCACGGCCAGAAATAACAAAACATAGTTGAGCATTTACGATTTCCTCGAACTACCGGTCGCCCCGACTGAGGCGGCGGCATACTACACGGAAATGGCCTGTCACCGAAACGGGCATATTTCACAGGCAAGCTGTAAGATAGGCTAAGCTCTCCCCACCATCAGATTGAGGACACCGCAATGGCAGACACCGGATTACAGCTTCGCTCCACGATTACACAGGACAGAGTCCTGGAACTCACGCTTGTGGATATCCCCATTCCCAAGCCCGGCCCCGGTGATGTGGTGGTACAGGTTGAGGCCACCCCATTGAACCCATCTGACCTGGCGCTGTTGTTCGGCCCTGCGGATCTCAGCACCGTTAAGGTGTCAGGCACGGCCGAAAGACCCGTGGTCACCGCAGATATTCCAGCTGAAATGATGAAAATGGTGGCTGCTCGTGTCGGCCAATCGATGCCGGTGGGTAACGAGGGCGCCGGTACGGTGATTGCCGCCGGTGATTCAGAGGCAGCGCAGGCGCTCCTCGGCAAGCGCGTAGGCATTATCGGTGGCGAGATGTACAGCCAGTACCGCTGTGTTAATGCGTTTATGTGTCTGGTTCTGGAAGAGGGCACCACGGCCGCGGAGGGCGCTTCATGCTTCGTCAACCCGCTTACCGCACTGGCGATGGTCGAAACCATGCGCAGCGAAAACCACAAGGCGTTGGTGCATACGGCGGCGGCGTCCAACCTCGGGCAAATGTTGAATAGAATCTGTATCGACGAGGGCATCGCCCTGGTCAATATTGTGCGCAAGGTTGAGCAGGAAGCTGTACTGAGGGAGCTGGGTGCAAAATACGTGATCAATTCTTCCAGTGACAGCTTTTATGATGATCTCACGGATGCACTTGAGGAAACCGGTGCGACTATAGCGTTTGACGCTACCGGCGGCGGTAAATTGGCCAGCCAGATACTGACTTGCATGGAGGCGGCGGCGGTGCGCAGTATGACCGGGTACAACGGTTACGGCAGCGATGTGTTCAAACAGGTGTATATCTACGGCGGTCTCGATCGCAGCCCGACCACGCTTACCCGCAATTTTGGTTTTAGCTGGAGTCTGTCTGGATTTCTGTTGACACCCTTCCTGCAAAAAGTGGGCGTCGAGAAGAGTATGGCGATGCGAGCGAAAGTGGCAGCGGAAATAAAAACGACCTTCGCCAGTCATTACACCCGGGAGGTGTCACTGGCTGAGGCCTTGTCACTGGAGGCCATCGCCGTTTACGGCAAGCAGGCGACTGGCGAGAAATACCTGATCACGCCACAGGCCTGACGGGTACGTTAGGGGGCGATCTCCAGCGTCCATGGGTTGAACTTGGCGCAACCCAGGGCGTTGTACTGCTGCTTGTTCCACACGTCAGCACCGGCGTTGGCGAGCAGGAAAAGTCGTACATGCAGAGCACAGCGCGTGCGCAGGTCGGGTATTTCCTGATCTTCTGCCAGGCGCTGTTTGAGCATCGCCACAGTCATGGGTTCTTTCACCATCCGCAGTCCGCCATCGGCGGCCGTATCCAGCACCATGAGGTTAGGCCCAGGGGTGCTCCACGGTTTCCACAGCGGCAGTGAGCCGCTGCGGCCGCGCCCCGGCGCGCCGTTTCTCGCAAACTCAGACCAGTAGCTGCGCATCTGTGCGCCGAGCAGGTCACGCCCTGGCGTGTTATCGCTGTTGTACAAGCCCGGCACAGTGATGCCGCTCTCAAAGTCATTGAAGATATAGGCGACTTCGAGACCGTGCCCGGCGCCCAGCAACTCGCTGTAGTCCACCAGCCAGTTCTTGCCACCCTCATCCCAGTCCCAGCGATAGGCGAACACCGGTTGTGCGCTATTGGCCGCGATAATATCGGCGGCGGTGTCGACCGCCAGCGCTTTCCAGTTATCACTGAGGTAGGCGGCGAGCGCATTGTAGGCGCGTGGATCCTTGATCTGCGGGATAAAGCCCAGACGTCGCTCAACGAATTCCGGACTCTGGGCGAGGAACAGTTTCACTTCGTCGCGGTTGGTGCCGGTAATCAGCGGTACGCTGTTGTAACGCTTGGGATCGCGGAACACTTTGTAGAGCGTATCCCTGGGCAGTACCGTGCCATCGCGAAATCCCTGTGGTGCGCTGTACATGCCCGCGCCGCCACTGATGCCCTCGAGAATCTGTTGGGCGCTGCGCGAGTACATAAAGCTCTGTATATCCTTTTTGGACATCAAAAGCTGTGCCGCATTGGCGGTGTCGCTATCCACAGCGCGGCCCGCGTTCTGCAGTTGCAGGGACAGCCATTCCCGGGAACTCAATGCCATGCCATGGTCGGTGTCGTTGTGAAAATTCTCTGCCCGCCAGCGCGGCGTGGTACTCACCGAGCCACTTTGTGAAATGGCACGATGGAACAGGCCTTTTGCCAGCGGCGAGGCCAGCAGGGCATACACGTTGCGACCACCGGCAGACTCCCCGAAGATGGTGACATTGTCAGGGTCGCCGCCAAAGTTGGCGATGTTGTCTTGTACCCACTGCAATGCGGCGATCATATCCAGATTGGCATAATTGCCGCTGGCATCGAGGGCGTCACGTCCTTTGCCGCGCAGTGCCGGGTGGCTCATCCAGCCGAAAAAGCCAAGTCGGTAATTGATGGTAACCACCACGACCTGCTCACCTGCCGCCAGTTTGTGGCCAGGGTAGGTATTCGCGGTGCCGATGGTGTTGCCGCCGCCGTGTATCCAGAACATGACCGGCAGTTTTTCTGCGTCAGGGCCACTGCGCGCGCGGGGGGCCCATATATTGAGATAGAGGCAGTCTTCACTGCCGACTACCGCGTCGCTGTTATCGGGCAGACCGTCGAGTGGCCCGGATAACTGTACACAGGGATCGCGAAAAGCGAGCATCTCCCGCACAGTTTTCCAGGATTGTACGGGTTGCGGCGCACGCCAGCGCAATTCGTCAACAGGGGGCGCCGCAAATGGAATGCCCAGCCAGGCGAAGGTATTGTCGGCGTCAGTGCTGCCGGTTATCGGCCCTGTACTGGTGGCGCGCTGTGTGTCCGGGTCCGCAGTCCGCACCGCCGCTTCGTGCACAGATGTAGACCAAAAATAGACCGCAAGTACCGCAATTGTGATGACAGTCAGAAAAACGAGGCTCTTCTTCACGGCTATTTTCCTGCGTCAAATGGGTGGCTCGCGCTAGGGGTTACCCGGCCAATCTTCGGTGGGGATAAAGGGATAGAACGCCAGACGAATGCCCTCGTCGACATTGCTCTCATTTTCCAGGATGTTGCGCCGACGTATATAGCGTCCTTTGGAGGAGCGACTGTCAATTGCATCGGTGGCGTCCAGACCGGCGCGACTAGAGAACACGGGTTCCAGTTCCATGTTGTAGATCGTCACTTGCAATGACGCGACAGCCGCCAGCATGTTCCAGTCAAACTCAGCACTGACGCTGTCGCCCGGGCCCTGCATGGTCGGCGTGCGCGATACCCCATCCCATCGTGCTACGTGTTTGAGTCCACCGCTAAAGGACACTTCAAATTCCTCGAGATCGGTGAAGATGAAGGCATCCAGTTTGCTGGATTCCTGCATCTCGTCCCGCACCTGGTGCATGATCAGTGCGAAGGTTTTGCGATTGAGCTTGCCGCTGGTCGGGTCGATCGGATTGCCGAAGGCGCGCTCCGCGACGTTCCAGTGTTGCTCAAACTCCCTTTGCGGCAGTACTTTGAAGCCATTTTCTTTCAGGTAGTTGGATATCCGGCCGTCGATGCGCGGTGCTTCTTTCTCCAGATAATTACGCGCTTGCGTCCCCAGGTCCACGTGGGCGATCACCACCGTTTTTATCGGATGGGCATCCAGTTCCTCCTGATTGATCTGGTAGGGAAACGTGGTGGCATTGTAGGTTGGTGTGCCACTGCAGGCGACCAGCAGTGCAGGCACGGCGAGGAGGGCGGCGAGGTAACAGTGGACTTTAAAGCGGCGCATGCGAGATTCCGATCGATTATAGTGGCGGCCATGGTAGCAAAATCTGCAGGGGGACACAGCGGTAAATGAACACAGAATTGTATGTCAGGCGTGCGGGAGAGGGTTCAGCGGTGGTTCTATTGCACGGTTTATTCGGTGCCGGCGCCAATCTCGGTGCGGTAGCGCGCGGCCTGCAGGCGCACTACACAGTCTACAGCCTGGATCTGCCTGGCCACGGTAGGTCGGCCTGGCTCACACAGCCAAGCCTGCCCACCATGGCAGACAAGGTGTGGCACTGGATGGACGAGGCCGGCGTGTCGCAGGCGCATTTTGTGGGCCATTCGCTGGGCGGTAAGGTTGCGATGGAGTTGGCGTTGCAGAATCCACAGCGAGTGGCCTCCGTGACCGTGGCGGATATCGCCCCGGTCGCGTATCCGGCTCGTCACGACGCGGTATTCGCTGCACTGGAGGCGGTTGCAGCCCGGCCGTGCCACAGCCGCGAGGAGGCAGCGACACGTATGGCGGCGTTTATTGCGGAAGACAGCGTCATCCAGTTTCTATTGAGCAGTTTGCAACGGGGTGAGCAGGGTGGCTACCACTGGCGCTTTGATGTGTCTGGCCTGAGAGGGGCATATGCGTCGCTGTTGGCCGCGCCAGAGGGCGGACGGATGTATGCGGGGCCGGTGTTGTTTATCAAGGGCGGCGCCTCGGATTACATTCAGGAGGAGTACTGGCCGGCGATCCGCGCGCTGTTTCCCGCAGCGACCGCTAGGGTCATGCCCGGCTGTGGGCACTGGTTACACGCGGAGAAACCGCTGTCGTTCGTGGGTATTGTGTCGCGCTTCCTTGCGTCCCTCGAACAACGTAAGCTGGGCGCTACTGACATCATCGAAGACGAGAGATAGATCGCTGTGTATTTTACCCTGGGAGACGTAATAGCACTGTTTGCGCTCGGTATGCTGTGCCTGCACGTGTTGGGGGCGGTACGAGTGCGCGAATTAGCAGTGCAGGCTGTGATGCGCACCAGCAAACGCGATGATTTTCAGCTGCTGGACCAATCTGTGCACATACAGCGTATTTCGATGAGCCGCGATGAGACCAGGCGCTGGCGTATCTGGCGTCAGTATCGCTTTGATTACAGTTTTGACGGCGTAGAACGCCGTCAGGGCTTTGTGATCATGCTGGGCAAGCAGCTGCAGTCTGTGGTGGTGTCCGAAAGAGCCCCAACCCCAACCCTGCATTAGTCCGGCGTTCCCCGGTTTACTTTTTAATCTGCCCCTCCAGCATATCGGCCACTTTCTGGCCGTAGGGTGGGAGGGTGCCTGCCAGTTTGGCCATGTCGACAAAGCCTTCGCGATAAACACCGCGAGCGTGACTGAACGTGCGGAAGCCATCGCGGCCACGGTAATTGCCCATACCGCTGTGACCGCTACCGCCAAAGGGCAAATCATCACAGGCTACGTGCAGCGCGATAGCGTTCACTGCTACCCCGCCTGAGTGTGTCTCATTGATGACTTTATCCTGTTCGGCCTTGTCCTTGCCGAAGTAATACAGTGCCAGCGGGCGTTCACGTGCGTTGATAAAATCAATCACATCCTGCAGCTTGTCGTAGGTTTTGATGTTGAGCATCGCGCCAAATATTTCGTCCTGCATACACGCCAGTTGGTCTTCAGGATTGACCACCAGGTGCAGTGCAATTTTGTGGTCTTTCTTGCTGGAGAATTCTTCACCCGGCGGGCAGAGCGGGATAACGCGAGTGCCATTTTCCGCAGCCTCGTCGATATAAGACTTCACGCGCTCGTAGTGACGCTCGTTGATGCAGGCGACAAAATCGGGGTTTTCCTGCACCGTCGGGTACTGTTCAGCAATCACGGCTTTGCAGCGGTTAATAAAGGCTTCAAGTCGACTTTGCGGAACAAAGCAGTAGTCGGGGCTGATACACAATTGGCCGCCATTCATGGCTTTGCCGGTGATGATACGTGCCGCTGCCGCATGGATATCGCAGTCTTCGCCCACAACTACCGGCGACTTGCCACCGAGTTCCAGCGTCACCGGAACCATGTTCTCGGCTGCCGCTCGCATCACCAGACGACCGATGCTGGTCGCACCGGTAAAGATCAGGTGATCCAGTGGCAGCGAGGAAAAGGCAGCTCCCACTTCCGGTCCGCCGGTGATAACGGTGATCTCGGACTGCTCAAAGTACTGCCCGAACAGTTTTTTCATGACCTCAGCGGTGTGTGGTGTGAATTCAGAGGGTTTGATCATCGCGCGATTACCCGCGCCCAGCACGTCTGCCAGCGGACTGAAGATCATATTCACCGGCACGTTCCACGGCGTCATGATGCCAACCACACCCTTGGGTTGATAATACACGTGCGCTTTTGCACCGAGAAAATTCATCGGCATGAACGGCGTGCGTTTTTCAGGCTTCATCCATTTTTTCAGATTTTTCTTCACGAACTTGAGGCTGCCCACGGAGTTCATGACATCGGTCATCAGCGTCACGTACTTGGAGCGACAGCCGAAATCCTTGTTGACCGCTTCACATATCTCTTCCTTGTTATCGACCAGCAGCGCGATGCAGCGGTCGATACGATCGACGCGTGTCGCGAGAGCGACCGGGCCCTCCGCGCGAAACGCGCGACGCTGGTTGTCGAGAATGGAGTGAAGCTCGGTGGCGGCAGAGCTGTCTTTTACTGATGCGTTCATCTGAGATTCCTTTGTGTAGGGTTACGCCGTGGCAACGGATTTGGCTGTTTTACGCTTCTTGGGTTTTGCCTGCGCAGCTCGCGGTTCTGGCAAGGAGACGTTTACCCCGGCATCTTGCAGCAGCATATCCGCGCATTTCTCGGCGATCATGATAGTCGGCGCATTGGTGTTGCCGGAAACGAGCTTGGGCATAATGGAAGCATCTGCTATGCGCAACCGCTTAACACCGTGCACGCGCAGCCGCTCATCTACCACAGCCATGTCGTCGGAACCCATTTTGCAGGTGCCCACGGGGTGATAGACAGATTCTGCTGCCGAGCGAACGTAGTCCAGAATTTGCTCATCGCTTTGCACCAGTGGTCCAGGTTTGATTTCTGTACCGCGGTGTTTGTCCAGGGCAGGGGCCAGGAAAATCTCCCGTACCCGACGCATCCCGTCTACCATGGCTCTGCGATCGTTTTCAGTGTCCAGGTAGTTGGCCCGGATACTCGGGTGTACAGCGGGGTCCGTGCTGCTGATATGCACACTGCCGCGGCTCTCCGGCCGCAGGAAGCACGCTGTGGCCGTAGTGCCTTTGGTGGGTTTCAGGTTGCCCTTCGCGTCCGGCTCACTGGCAGCGGGCGCGAAATGAATCTGGGCATCGGGCCGGCTCGACGTTTCGCTGATGCGAAAAAACACGCCCACCTGTGAGGCCGGGTGAGCCAGCAGGCCGCGGCCTTTGAGAAGGTATTTGAACAGGTTCTTGACCAGTCCCAGTGGGCGAGTTTCTTCGTAAAACGTCGGTACGCCGTGCAGTGCCTGCTGCACGTTGATTGTCAGGTGATCCTGCAGGTTCTCACCCACGCCGGGCAGGTGGTGCTCAACGGGTATGCCCAGTGTCTCCAGGTGCGCCTGATCGCCAATCCCCGACAGCTCCAGTAGTTGCGGTGAATTGATCACGCCGCCGCAAAGCACCACCTCGCCGCTGGCATACGCGCGAACGACTTGCGTATCTTTTTCTTTTTTGCCGGTGACACGATACTCCACACCGACGGCCGCGCCGTCTTCCATCAGGATTTTCTCGCACATTGCGCGGGTGACAATCGTCAGGTTGGGCCGACTCTGGCACTCTCGCAGATAAGTGCGCGCGGTACTTTGGCGCTTTCCTTTGCGAATATTGGTCTGGTAGTACCCGGCACCTTCCTGGGAGACACCGTTGAAGTCGGCGTTGTAGGGCAGGCCACTCTGGACCGCCGCTTCAACATACATGTCTGCAAGATCGAGTTTCTGCTCGTCGGCCACTTCCTCTACCCACAGGGGGCCGCCGGCACCGTGGTACTCGTTCGCACCCTCAGCCTTGTGCTCGGAGCGCTTAAAGTAGGGCAGTACTTCATCATAAGACCAGCCGGCATTCCCCAGCTCACTCCAGTGATCGTAGTCTTCACGCTGTCCTCGAATATAGACCATACCATTGATACAACTGGTGCCACCCAGCACTTTGCCACGCGGCCACGAGATGCGGCGGTGGTGCATATTGGGTTCGGGGTCGGTCTGGTAGCACCAATTGACCATGGCGTTCTTCATCAGGAACGCAAAACCCAGCGGCATATGGATCAGGGGTGAGCTGTCCTTGCCGCCGGCTTCCAACAACAAAACCTTGCGGCTGGCTTCACGGGACAGTCGATAGGCCAGGGCGCATCCGGCAGAGCCGGCTCCGACAATAATATAGTCATAGCTTGTGCGAGATTCGGCCATAGGACGCCACCTTCTTGTTAATAGTGATGTGTGGAGTTCGCACTGCAGGGGCATCATATAGCGCCTGCATGCGCGAATAGACAAATGTACAAAAACTGATTATTGTTCAATATCCCCAGTCGGTCAAGGCAGCGGTTATAGCAATGCCGGAAAAGCAGTTTAACGCACTAAACTATAGTGATCCGATGCTGGTCAGGATACTGGATGCGGGAGAGCAGTGTATTCAGCGCTTTGGTATACGCCGCACCTCTATGGGGGAAGTGGCGCGCGTGGGTAAATTGTCACGCGGCTCCATTTATCGGTACTTCAGCGCAAAGGACGACCTGATCGAAGGGGTCATCCGACGGCAACAGCAGAGCTTCCTCAATCGTACGGAGGCCCAGCTGGAAAAAGAGACAAATCTGGTGGATAAGCTCACCCTGACGGTGCTGGCTGGCCGCCGGCATATGCAGGAGGGCATTTTTGCTGCGCTGGCCGAGGTTGAGCCGGAGACGCTTGGCATGATGTTTCTGGATCCGCGTTTCTATAAACGCAGTTTGTCGTTCTGGCCGCCGCATATTCGGTTGGCGCAGGCAGCGGGCGAGATCGGCGCAGAGGTAGATGTCGATTTTGTGACAGATCTTGTTTTACGCCTGGCAGTCTCACTCGTTATGTTTCCCAGGATGGGGGTGGCGCTGGAGTCTCGCAAGGCGTTGCGGGCCTATCTCCAGCGCGTGTTGACGGCTGGACTCGGTGAGGCCGCGCCGCACTGAGCGATCGTTTCACCCCGGTGTCGGCATCTGCATATAGACAACTTTATTTCCTTTTCGAGCGTTTCTGTAACACTCTTGCTACACATCATTTTTCCACAGAATCTGTGGATAACTCAGTGAGTAAATTGTTTGCCCAGCCCTCAAGAGCGGTGATACGGTCGTTTGTTACAGATTGGTTAAAAATCATACAATACGATATATTCTATATATATCAATATGTTACAGCTGTTACCTGAGTATCTAAATGCAAAGAAAAAGCTAACTGCGTGAAACCGTCATATGCTGGTCCCAGTGTGCATAACATTTCTGGTAGTGCTACCTCAAGTAACTTTCGCAACTATTTGGAAACAATTTGGAAAGGGGGGCGAGGTAACGTTATATTGTCAATTTACCAAACTACTGGTTGCGTAGACTATCGGCATTCGTCAAGCCTTATTAGCCGTGTTACCGAACTGTGACAGTTTGCGGGCGTGAGGGCGTATCACTGCAATAATGTGACAGTGCGAGTTATTCGCCGCGGTAAATACAGCCACTGGTGCAGGTCTCGCGAATTTCCACTTTGCTTAATAGTGGCACGTCCGGTTTGAGCCTGTTCCATATCCACTTCGCGATATTTTCGCTGGTGGGATTCTCCAGTCCAGAAATATCGTTGAGGTAACGATGATCCAGTTGCTCGTAGAGCGGATTGAAGGCGGCCTTCAGCTCGCCAAAATCCATCACCCACCCGCTGGGCTCCGGTGCGTCACCCGCAACGACCAGTCGTACCTGAAAAGAGTGCCCGTGCAGCCGCGCACATTTGTGTCCTTCCGGGACGTTGGGAAGGCGGTGCGCAGCTTCAAAGTGAAACTCTTTGTAGATTTCCATAGGGGGTGTGCTCGTGTTTAGTCAATGTGCTAACAGAATTGGCGACGGATGTCGCTCTGCATACGGTGCTTTTAGCGTATGTTTGTCGTGTAGATTTTACTACTAAAATCAAACACTTTGAAAAATTCTGTTTTTTTTTGGAAATTGCCTAACGAGGCATTGACCACTCATTCAGAATCTCTATAATGCGCCTTCTCGAGTTTTGGGGTGGTTAGCTCAGCTGGGAGAGCATCTGCCTTACAAGCAGAGGGTCGGCGGTTCGATCCCGTCACCACCCACCATTTATCGAGAGTTTTCTACCGTGGAGCGGTAGTTCAGTTGGTTAGAATACCGGCCTGTCACGCCGGGGGTCGCGGGTTCGAGTCCCGTCCGCTCCGCCATATCTTAGCGCGAAACCTCTATATTTATAGGGGTTTTGTCGTTTCTGGGGTATCGTTTTCTCCGTTTCTCTATACGTCTCCTTTGCCAGTCAGGCGCCGCCGCCAGAACAGGATACGCCGCTTTACTGGATGCCAGCCTATACGGTAGTCGCACACCTTTTTATTAAGTGACAGGCAGCTGCGGACGACTCACGCAGTCGCAACTTAAATAATACAAGCCATCCTGATTGTTTTTTTGCCTCATTCAGTTAATATCGTTCGTCCTAGCCAATTGGCGTACATAACACAGCGAGAGGGAATCATGGATCTCAATCTGAAGGGTAAGAACGCGGTCATAGTCGGCGGCGCCAGAGGTATTGGCCGGGCTTCGGCTGAAATGTTGGCGTCGGAAGGTGCCAACGTTGCCATTTGTGCACGCAATCAGGAACACGTCGATGAGGCGGTCGCCTCGCTTGCAGCCAAAGGCATAAAGGCAACCGGTGCGGTTGTGGATGTCACCGACGACGCTGTCTATCGAGCCTGGATCGCAGCGGTCGGCGAGGAATTGGGCGGCATCGATATCTTTATCGGTATGGCCAGCGCCGGTGGCGGGGTGATGGGCGAAGAAGGTTGGCGCGCCAATTTCGAGACCGATATTCTGGGCACTACGCGCGGGATCGAGGCCGCAATACCTTTTCTGGAAAAATCGGATGCCGCCTCTATCATCCTGATGAGCTCTACCGCCGCGGTTGAAAACTTCCTCGTGGCGCAGCCCTACAATGCGCTCAAAGCCGCGTTGATTACTTACGGGTCACAGCTGAGCCAGTCATTGGCCGCTGATGGCATTCGTGTAAATACGGTATCACCAGGGCCTACATTTGTTGATGGTGGTAGCTGGGACATGATTAAAAATCACGCCCCCGATATATACGACACAACGCTCGCATCGTCTCCTGTGGGGCGGTTGGGTACCCCCGAAGAAGTCGCCAATGCGATAGTGTTTCTCGCCAGTCCGGCCGCAGCGTTTATCACCGGCGCCAATCTGGTGGTCGATGGTGGCTTTACCAAGCGAGTACAGTTCTAGCGGATCGCCATCGCAACTCCTGAGCGCATAAAAAAAGCCCGGCGGAAGTGATTCCGCCGGGCTTTTTCATACCATCACACCAGACTTACTTCGCTACGCTAGCCTTGGCTTTTCTTTTGGGGGCTGCTTTCTTTTTAGGAGCGGCCTTCTTCTTGGGTGCAGCTTTCTTCTTGGGAGTCGCTGCTTTGGCCTTAGCCGCTACTTTCTTGGTAGCACTTTGAACTCTTTTTTGCAGTGCTTTGCTTTTCTTGTTGGCTCTTTTTTCTGCCGCAGTTGCCTGAGCTTTCAATTTCTTCTCAGCATCACGGAGTTGCTTCTTTAGCTTTCGTTCGTATGCGTCAATTTTCTTGGTGTCAGACTTGACGCGCGCACGCATCCATTTTTCAGCCTGGTCTGCCAAATGCCTTGCGCGATCAACCTCGGCTTTAATGGCGAGCTGTGCTTTTTTCTCCATCAATTGCTCTTCGGCGGCCAATTCCTTTGCTTTCAGCTTGGCGGTATCTACCCACTCGTCCAATTGATCCCACGCTTCTTTAAACGCGTTACTGAGGAAATTGCCTTTCTCAGGCTGCTTTGCAGCTGCTTTTTTGGTCGGTGATTTTTTTGCTGCTACTTTTTTAGCGGCGGTGGCAGGTCGCTTTACTGCGGTCCGTTTCTTTGCGGGTGCTTTCTTTGCTGCGACCTTTTTCTTCGCAGGTGCCTTCTTTTTTGCTGTGGCCATTTACGTACTCTCCCGTAGTAGAGGGCGTCATGCGCCCGTTGGAAAAGAAAATAACAACAAAAGTAAGAGCATTCAATGAATCTTTGCCCACATTAATGCGCATTTCTGCCGCGAAAACATCTGCCGTTGTTCTACCATCCCTGCTTTTTTTAGCCGGGATGCATCGTGCACGGAATACACTTATAGTATCGACGACAATAAAAAAACGCAGGAGAGCAGAGTGTCACGTCTAACAAAAGAGCGCGCCAGGGAATACTGGCGTCGAAACATTTCGCTGGTAATAAAGCTGTTAGCGGTTTGGTTCATCGTCAGTTTTGGCTGTGGCATATTGCTGGTCGATGTTCTGAATGAGATTCAGATTGGCGGATACAAACTGGGTTTTTGGTTCGCGCAGCAAGGATCCATCTATGTATTCGTTGTGCTGATTTTCTACTACGCGAAGAAAATGGCTGCGCTGGACCATGAGTTCGGCGTGGACGACGAGTAGGCGAGGGCGATATGGATCTACGCACACTGACTTATCTCGTGGTAGGGGCAAGCTTCGCCCTTTACATTGGAATTGCATTCTGGACGCGGGCGTCCTCCACCAAAGATTTTTATGTAGCCGGCGGCGGCGTCCACCCGGTACTCAATGGTATGGCCACTGCCGCCGACTGGATGTCTGCTGCCTCGTTTATTTCCATGGCGGGGATGATCGCGTTTATGGGCTACGGGGGCAGTGTTTTTTTAATGGGCTGGACCGGCGGTTTCGTTATTCTGGCGTTGCTCGTCGCGCCCTACCTGCGTAAATACGGCAAGTTCACTGTGCCGGAATTTATCGGCGACCGTTACTACTCTCGCACCGCGCGTGCGGTAGCCGTGGTCTGTCTGATCATTTGCTCGGTGACCTATGTGATCGGCCAGATGAAGGGCGTGGGTGTCGCCTTTTCCCGTTTTCTTGAAGTCGAGTACGACACCGGCCTTTACGTGGGTATGGTTATTGTCTTCTTCTATGCGGTGCTTGGGGGAATGAAGAGCATCACCTATACACAGATCGCGCAGTACTGCGTGCTCATTCTCGCGTACACCATCCCGGTGATCTTCATCAGTCTGCAACTGACTGGCAATGCAGTGCCGCAACTCGGCCTCGGTAGCACCCTGGTGAACTCCGATGTGTATTTACTGGATCGGTTGGACCAGGTCGTCACGGACCTGGGCTTCAGGGAGTACACCACCGATGTGCGTCTCAGTGGTCTCAATATGTTCGCGTTTACACTGTCGCTGATGATAGGTACTGCCGGTCTTCCCCATGTCATCATTCGATTTTTTACCGTACCGACGGTGCGAGATGCGCGCTCTTCTGCAGGTTGGGCGCTGGTGTTCATTGCTATTCTCTATACCACGGCGCCGGCGGTGGCGGCCATGGCGCGTCTCAACCTGATTGAAACGATGGAACCCGAGCGGGGCCAGTATCTGGCAATTGATGAGCGTCCGCAGTGGTTTAAAAACTGGGAGAAAACCGGCTTGTTGGCGTTTGAAGACAAGAACGGCGATGGCCGTATTACGTATACGGCGGATGCTGTCGACAATGAATTGACGACTGTCGACCAGGACATCATGGTACTGGCCAATCCCGAGATTGCGCGCCTGCCTAACTGGGTGATCGCACTCGTGGCCGCCGGTGGACTCGCAGCGGCGCTCTCCACCGCGGCGGGATTGCTACTGGCTATCGCATCCGCAATTTCCCACGATATGCTCAAAGGTATGATTTTTCCGCAGATTAGCGAGAAGCAGGAGTTGCTGGCCAGTCGCATTGCGATGGCCTGCGCAATAGCCGGAGCGGGTTATCTCGGCTTGAATCCACCGGGATTCGCGGCGGGAACGGTGGCGCTGGCGTTTGGATTGGCTGCGTCCTCTATTTTTCCGGCGCTGATGATGGGTATCTTTTCGCAGCGCGTCACCCGGGAGGGTGCGATAGCAGGAATGATTTCTGGCATTGGCATTACGCTGTTTTATGTGTTCCAGCACAAGGGCATCATGTTTATTCCCGGCACAGCCTTTCTGGGTGACACGCCGCCTAACTGGTTTTTGGGCATTGAACCGAATGCCTTTGGCGCGGTTGGCGCGCTGGTGAATTTTGTGGTTGCCTTTGTGGTATCGCAAGTGACAGTTGCGCCGCCGCTATCGGTACAACAGTTGGTGGAGGATATCCGTACGCCGGATCACGCGCCGGTGGCCCACGATCTCGAACTGGTGATACACGACGCGTCGTAGGGCCAACACGAGTACCAAGGAGCGCCTGTTATCACCAGACACTACATCATCGCCCTCGTCATCGCGCCATTTCTAGCGCTGCTGGCATGGTATTTTGTCGGGAAGCTCGCCACAGAGAGCCCGCAGCCAGCGCAGGTTGGGCAGACCTATCCGCTGGTGGAGCAGAGCAACTGCCGCTATGTCAGCGGGAGATGCGACCTGGAGAATGTCGAGTTCAAGGCCAGCTTGACGTATATCGAAGGTGCCGACGGTGGCTATCTGCAGTTGGATTCATCCCATCCTTTGTCTGGCGCTTTAGTCAGTGTAGAACTGCCGGGCGTCGACTCTGCGCCGCTGAACATGGACGCTGGTATCGACAGCGCCAAGCGGTGGACGTTAGCACTGCCGAACAGGCCGGCCGCTGCTGCGCGTATTCGACTGGTATTGAGTAGGGCGGGCAGTGCGTATTTCGTTGATGCCAGTACGGCGTTTTTACAGCAGCCGTAGAAGACGACTCGCGAATACACGTCGTTGACGTCAGCCCTATCTTTTACCGCCGTCTCTGGTATAGTGCGCTCCGTCCTGGTGCACTTCGGTCTGCGCCTCGCATCGGCCACACACCCTGTGACGGTCGATTCCATTAAGCATTTCAAGCCTGGACCGAACCATTCGCGAGTACTTTTGCTACTGCGCTTTCTGGTCAGGCGCTCTCATAACGAGAGATTCAGGAGTAAAACATACATGTTATTTAAAGATCTCGGCCTTTCGGCTGAACTGCTGCGTGCGGTCGAAAAACAGGGCTACTCGGAAGCAACCCCTATTCAGGAGCAAGCCATACCCATCGTACTGGAGGGTAAGGATTTGTTAGCCGGCGCCCAGACAGGCACAGGCAAAACCGCGGGCTTTACACTGCCAGTGCTGCAGCGCCTGCAACAGAACCACAATGAAAGTCAAAAACGTCACCCTCGCGTGCTGGTACTCACCCCGACCCGTGAACTGGCAGCCCAGGTGCATGAAAGCGTCCGGGATTATGGACAGTACTTGCCGTTTCGTTCTGCGGTCATTTTCGGCGGTGTCAGCATAAACCCTCAGAAGCAGAAGCTTATCAAAGGCGTTGATATCGTCGTGGCCACGCCTGGACGCCTGCTTGACCATGTGCAGCAGCGCAGTATTGACCTGTCCAAGATTGAGATTCTCATCCTGGACGAGGCTGACCGGATGCTCGACATGGGCTTTATCCGTGACATCCGCAAGGTGCTGAATGTCATACCCAAACAGCGTCAAACCCTGTTGTTCTCGGCGACGTTCTCGCGAGAGATCAAGGCGCTGTCAGCGGAGTTTATGAATCAGCCCACCCTGATTCAGGTCACACCGGAAAACACTGCGGTTGATCTGGTTAGCCAAACTGTCTACCCCGTGGACAAGCACCGCAAGCGCGAATTGCTTTCGCAGAAGATTGGTGAGGAAGAGTGGCAGCAAGTACTGGTGTTTACACGAACCAAACACGGCGCTAACAAACTGGCGGAGCAGCTTGGCAAGGATGGTATTACCTCGTCTGCGATTCACGGGAACAAGTCGCAGGGCGCTCGCACCAAGGCACTGGCAGATTTTAAAGCCGGTGCTGTCAGAGTGCTGGTTGCCACAGATATTGCGGCGCGCGGTATCGACATCGATAAACTGCCGCATGTGGTGAATTTTGAACTGCCCAATATCCCCGAGGATTATGTGCATCGCATCGGGCGTACAGCGCGTGCAGGCCGGGAAGGAAACGCGGTGTCGCTGGTATGTGTGGATGAGTTAAAACTACTTCGCGATATTGAGAAACTTCTGGGTGCACAGATTGAGAAGGTCAATCTGCCTGGCTATGACGTGGATCCCAGTATCAAGGCTGAACCCATTGTGAATGGTCGCGGCGGCGGTGGCGGTCGCAACAACTCCGGCGGTCGCGGCAATAGCAATGGATCTCGTGGCAATGGTCGTGGTGCGGGTGCTGGCGGTGCCAAGCCCGGTGGCTTTGGCGCGCGTTCCGACAGGGGTCGTGCCCACTCCGGTGGCGGTAACCGACGCGCCAGCTGAGCGGGTTTGACTCAGAATTCCCTGCTAATTGCTGATGACTAACAAATAGCCGTCATAATTAGCGGGGTCTGAGACTCCATAGGCGATTAGAAAAGCTCTAAAATCCTTTTTACAACGCTGTGCCAGGTCGTGGAATGTAGGGCGACCTGGATCAGCGATAATAATAGTTTTCACACCGTTGGCCAGCCCACGCTTGATGGTGTCATATAACGCGTCTACCTGTTCATCCCAAAAACAAATATCACCGCCGACGATAAGGTCTTGCTTGGCAAGTACCGCATCACTGATTTTTTCATAGCGACTGATTTTGGTTTTTATTTTTACGTCATTTTCCTGCGCATGTAGCTTCAGGAAGGGAAATACATTTTTGTCGGCATCGGTGGCCAATACTTTCGCGTGATACTTTTTGGCGCAATACAGACTGAGCACTCCCCAGCCACAGCCAATCTCCAGAATTGAGGAATTGTTCGCCGGCGGGTTGTCGTCCAAAAAATCCATAATGAAATAGCTGGACGCCCACACTTTATCGCCATGAATTTTAGGCGCATTTTTTTCATTCATTAAAGCCTGAATAGCGGGGTGTTTCTTGGTCAGGATTTTAAGGTCGCGAACTTTCTTGATGTGCTTTGCCACAAATTTACATCTCAGTGATTAGTCGATCAGGCCGGTATTCTAGGGGAAGAATTAACCAAAGTACAAAGTTCGGGGGAGAATTCCCCGGGTATGTTTCTCACAGTTCCTGCTGTAGTTGCTCTGCTGCGTCGTTATCCGGGGTCGCGCCGCAGCCGCAGGTGGTAGCGATCAACGCCTGTAGGTTTGGGCCGCTAAAACTGCCTTCGGGGCCGTTACAGTTAAAGCGACCTTCTCCCTGTCCGTCACTAATACACTGAATGGGAGCTGCGTTATTGGAACATACGCCAGCGATACCTTCGTTAGTGCCCACCTGTATCTCTCGTTTGTTTTCAAGATCACAGGCAGCGGCAGATACTGCAGGTAGAAGACCCATCAAACAGACCAGCACAATGTACTTTTTCATCTTCGCTCCTGATTAAAGCCCTGAATTTTTGCAATGAACCGCGCTAAATCTATCACAGTAGCGTGATGGGCAGATAGTGATGTGGATCGGCTGAATTTGAAAAGTGGGCACAAAGGGCAGCAGTGAATCCAAATCTGGGCGATAATCCGGCACCAGCGACCACGCAACCTGATTATCGATATTCTGGAAGTAATATGGCACAGCACCTTATGACACATCTGCGTTCACACTATTCGTTTTTAGCCCTCTGTTTTTTTGCCCTGTGGTGCGCGAATGTGGCGCATGCCACGGATGCGGGTATGCCGAATCCGCCCGGTTCACCCACGGTAGTCAAGTTGGGTGTATTTCTCGCAGACATCATTGATATGGACGAGGTGGAAGAGTCCTTTCAGGCTGAAATCATCCTGATAGCCGAGTGGAAGGACCCGCGATTGGCGTTCGACGCGCAGGCAGAGGGCAGCGACTACAAACTCTTTCAGGGCGAGTTCCAATTTAATGAGTTGTTTGCAGGATGGTGGCCGCAGTTGCTCATCGTCAACGAAATTGGTACCGGGGATATCAATGCGCTGCGGATCACTGTTCAATCAGACGGCACGGTGCGGTATAAGGATCAGCGCAACGTGACACTGGAAACGCCTATGGCGTTGCAGAGTTTTCCCTTTGACGTGCAAACACTGCAGGCCTCGATTATATCGTTTGGGGACTACAGCGATCAGGTGAAACTGGTGGTGGACGAAAATGTGCTCGGGGCTACCGAGGAGTATGCCGAGGTCAACCACAAGGTGAACATCGCGCAGTGGGATTTACTCAATCTGGATCTTGAGGAGGGCGTCGCTGATTTTCGCTATTACGGGACGAAACAGGAATTCTCGGAGATCACCCTGACGATTACGCTTGAGCGTAAATCTTCCAATATGCTTTGGAAAATCATGTTTCCGCTGATTTTGTTAGTGTCGCTTATGTGGGCTGTATTCTGGATGGATATTGAAAACCTGGCCGACCGTCTTAACGTCGCCTTTATCGGCATCCTGACCATTGTGGCCTATCAGTTCTTGCTCGATGGGAACATGCCGCGAATCTCTTACTTCACATTTACCGATGCGGTGCTGCTCTATTCGTTCGTGATCATGTGCCTGTGTATATACGAGAGTCTCTTCGTCTATAGCCTGTGGAAGCGTGGCCAGCGCGAGAGAGCTGAACGTATCGACAGGGCGGTCCACTGGGCATTCCCCGGTGTTTATGCCCTTGGTCTGGCGATAAATTATTTCTATTTTCTGAAAGTCAGCTAGGCAGGTGTATGCCGTGGTTTACCGCGGCATGTTAGTCATTGCGCTGGCTAATGGCTTGATTGAAAGGGGTGTGGCGCGCGTTATTTGGCTATAACACGACAGCGCCAGCTCTGTAGCACAGCCAACTATTTCAGGTAAGACCGCAGCACGGAGACCAATTGGTCGATCTCCTCACCGCGTTGTTGTGGGGAGATATCCTCGGCGCCCAGATGCTCGCGTACATGCCCCTCCAGGACCTCCGCCATCAGGCCATTCACCGCGCCGCGGATCGCGGCAATCTGCTGCAGTACGGCGGCACATTCTGTCTCTGATTCCAGCGCGCGTTCCAGCGCGCTCGCTTGCCCCTGGATGCGCCTCACGCGCGCCAGTAGTTGTTTCTTGCTCTTGATGGTATGCGGCATGACAGCATTACTCAGATTGATAAGTAGTATACTGGGGTATAGTATATAGCGGTTATCTTTGGGATACGAGAGCATGCAAACAGAAACGCCAGCGCAACAGTGGCAGCACTCACATGTGTTCGATGAAGGCAATCCACTGGCCGAGCGCAATACGAAGTGGGCAGTGGCACTAACCGCGGTGATGATGGTGGCCGAGATATCGGGCGGCTGGATCTACAACTCCATGGCGCTGCTGGCCGACGGCTGGCATATGAGCTCGCACGCGCTGGCGCTGGGGCTTTCCGTACTGGCCTATGCGGCAGCTCGGCGCTATGCACAGGACAGCCGGTTTGCATTTGGCACCTGGAAAATAGAAGTGTTGGGTGGGTATACCAGCGCGATCTTTCTCGTCGGCGTGGCTGTATTGATGCTCTACCAGTCGGTTGAGAGGTTGATCGCGCCGACGCCGATCAGTTATGACCAGGCCATTAGCATTGCTGCAGTTGGGTTATTGGTGAACCTGAGCTGTGCGTGGTTATTAAAGGGTGGGCATGCTCATCACCATCATGGTCACGACGGCCACGGGCATGACGCGCATCATCACCATCAGGATTTGAACCTGCGCTCTGCTTATCTGCATGTCCTGACAGATGCAGCGACCTCGGTGCTGGCGATAGTGGCGCTTTTCGGTGGCAAGATGTGGGGGGCCAATTGGTTAGATCCAGTGATGGGCATTGTGGGGGCAGGCTTGGTCTCGGCCTGGGCTTACGGTTTGTTGCGAGACACGGGGAGGGTGTTGCTGGACGCTGAAATGGACGCGCCTGTGGTGGCGGAGATCAGGGACGTTATTGCCGCAGCACCATTAAACGTGCAGATTACCGACCTTCACGTGTGGCGAGTGGGTAAAGGAAAATACGCCTGTATTCTCGCGCTTTTTTCCGAGGAGGATACCACTGCGGACTACTTCAAACGCCTGCTGGCGGTTCACGAAGAAATAGTCCATATCACCATCGAGCTGAACGGTGGTGCTCGGTCAGTGTCCTAGCGTGCAGCCTTGCGTAACCGTAGCGCAGTGGCGATGCCCCTCAGGTCCAGCCCCCGCTGGATGTCTAACCGGCAGTTAGAGGGTAGAGGTGCAGTTCGGGCACCGTGTTGCCTGGATAGGAATAGCGGTCATACAAAACGGACAATCCTTGGTTGTCACTTCCTCTTCCTCTTCCGCTTCGGGCTCTTCAGCTTGCAGTTTGTTGATGCTATTGATCAGTAAAAATACCGCAAAGGCGACGATCAGGAAGCTGATTAGCGAGTTGATGAATATCCCGTAGCTTATCGTGACCGCGCCAGCTTCCTGAGCGGCAGCGAGGGTGGTGTAAGGCCCTGCCTCTACTCCTTGCTTGAGTGTGACAAACAGGTCGGAAAAGTCCACGCCACCCAGTAGTAGCCCGATGGGTGGCATAATCACATCGGCAACGAGGCTTTTAACGATTGTGCCGAATGCACTGCCGATGATTATCCCGACAGCCATATCAACCACATTGCCGCGCATCGCAAATTTTTTGAATTCTTGTAACATAACGTTAGCCTCGGTATACCAGCGTTTATTGAGAGAAATATTAGGATTGACCACCCCGGTGGGAATGTCAATTAAAGTGTTGTTGCCGTCGCCTGCCCGGCACCGCACGAGTGCGGACAGTGAATATTTGAAAGTTTGGCCGATCTGTCCTATATAGGGGTGTCTGGGTCCACTCTATGAAGGCAACGCCGGTAACTCCAGAGTGGGAAGTGCACTGGTATTTCACTCGGGTAATCGAGGATGAAAAAACCGCCCACGGATTCTTCCTTCCTGTCGCGCGTGTTGAGGATTTTCACGCGCAGTTCTGACACAAAGGCGATGAAAACTGCGCGGCAGGCGCGGGTGCGGATGCAGGATAAATACCACAGGCAAAGCCCTTCAGGGATGGATTTGCGCTACCGCGCTGCTGAGATTGTCGTTGATGACCGTGCTTGTGAGGTTGTACGGGGGCTGACGGGGACTCGCTTTCTGATCAATCAGGTACCGCATCTTCCCGTGCCCGATTGCACATCGCGGAAGTGCACATGCACCTATCTGCGTTACCAGGACAGGCGCAACAGCGCTGATGATCGACGTGCACAGTTCAGTGCGTTAACCAATGTATACACGACGACAGGCAATACAGAGCGCCGGGGACATCGGGGCCGTCGTGCCGATG
This sequence comes from Halioglobus sp., assembly GCA_037969215.1. Classification (GTDB taxonomy): domain Bacteria; phylum Pseudomonadota; class Gammaproteobacteria; order Pseudomonadales; family Halieaceae; genus Marimicrobium. Next base: position 45,036 of record JBBKWY010000111.1, on the reverse strand, counting down.
ATGTGCCATTGGGTCAACTGCCGTAGCGCTATTTCGGATGGACAGCGTTTCCAGACGCCGATTGTGATGCTGCGCATAGTGACTGATCCGGCACTTAAATCCCCAAAACGTTCGCCACGTCTCATTATCCTTACACTATCTGGACTTTTCCCCAGTTATCCATTGACCCTTTTGTGACCTGAAGTCCTAAATGGCCCCAAGCGTGGCTCTTCAGTCCATGCTGCTAACGCGTTACAGGCGATCAAAAGGCTGAGCGTGGGGAGGGGCAATATATTGAACTACATTCGAATTTTGATGTTATGCAGTATCGCAGGCTACATTCTCGCGATGCTATTTATGACGCCCGGAGGGGCTAGCCTGGGGGCGGCCAAGGGTTTGCTGGTCGGGTTACTGGTGGCATTGGCGGAATGGAAATCGAGACGTAACAAACCCGTGCCAGTGCGCAGTACCACAGGGGTTTGATGCCGTCACATCCCGCCGCTGCAGGCCGCGCGCGACCCGCAGTTAGGTATTGCACTTAGCTGTCGCCATCACTTATGCTGAGCTGGTATTTTCTAACAATAAACCACGCTCAGAGGTTTTCAAATGATCAAGCCTGTAATTCCTGTTTTGGTTGGTGTCAGCTTGGCGTTGTTGGGTTGTAGCGACGGCAATGACAATAACAATGACGAGAATGGTGCCGCTGCCACGTGCTCTGGCACGCAGGTAAATCCGGTACGCCTGTTCTTGCAGCAGCTGGGCTCTGACCGAGTTATCGTTAAATGGCGTGGCAACGCCGATGACGGCCCAGAGGCGACCAATGTTTGCTTCGGCACGGACATGGCGGCATTGCCGGCTTCCAGCAAAACCGAAGCCACGGTGACCGCGACCGGGCACAGCGAGGTGTTGCTCAGTGGGCTAGAGCCAGGAACAACGTACTACTACTCCGTGGGTGGCGCCGGCGCGGCTGACGAAGCGCATCAGTTTCGTACCGCGCCCGTTACTGGCGAATTGCCCTCCGACGGCAATACACGGATATGGATTGTCGGTGACTCCGGTGTCGGTGGCACCGGTGATCCGGAATCCGGTTACGTGCGTGATGGCTTCATGACCTTTGCTAAGAATAACGGCGATGAGCCCGCTGATCTGTTCGTGATGCTGGGCGACAACGCCTACAACCAGGGCACAGACATGGAGCATCAGGGAGCGGTCTTTGATGTGTACACTGACATTTTGGCCACCACGCCCGTGTGGCCCACAATCGGCAACCACGAGATGGGAAGTCTGGGTGTCTCTACCACCACGAGTCCCAACGATTATGCGATTCTGGGTGATGGCGCGAACGGTGGGCCCGATCCGGCACCCAACAGCCCTATGCCATACCTGAATATATTCACCCTGCCCACAGACGGTGAGGTGGGAGGCCTGCCCTCGGGCACGGAGCAGTATTACTCGTTTGACTATGCCAATGTGCATATCGTGAGCCTCGATTCACAATTGTCTATACGCGACGCTGACAATCGCGCTGCGATGATGCAGTGGCTAAAAGATGACCTGATGTCCAACAATCAGGATTGGACGATTGTGATTTACCACCACCCGCCGTACACCAAAGGCAGTCACGATTCGGACAAAGAGCTTGGCGGCATTGATCAACCGATATTCGCCATCCGCGAGGATTTCACGCCAATTTTTGAGCAGTATGGCGTCGACCTGGCCTATGCCGGCCACAGTCATATTTACGAGCGATCGTATTACATCAATGGTAATACCGGGCTGTCGACGACCTTTGATGCGGCGACAATGGCTGAATTGAATGATATGAATATGCCGGCAAACGGTCAGGGGGATGAGGCCTACACCCAGATCGCTCGCGATGGCATGGATGACAAAGTTGTCTACACTGTTGCGGGTAACGGCGGCAAGGTGACACACACCACCGAGGGCTTTCCTCACCCCGCTAACTTTTTCAGCCAGCTGGAATTGGGTTCTGTCGTGATTGATCTGAACGCTGACCAGCTTGAGGCCAGTTTTGTGGATGTAAACGGTGCCGTGCTGGATTCTTTTGTCATGACCCGCTAAGCGCCTCCCCTCACCGGATGCCAGAGTCTGGCATCCGCTACGGTTTTCTATTATGAAGTTATCTGTGATGCTGGTTCTCGCACTTGTCCTTCTGCGAGTGAACCCGCTTATGGCTGACGCCGGTGTGGCTCAACGTATTCAGGCGCTCACGCTAAAAGTCGACCAAAATCCTGACGATGCAACGCTGCGCCTGCGGCGCGCGTGGGTCTATCTGGAATTCAACCAGTTCGAACTGGCAGTGGCCGATATTCAACTGGCCGAATCGCTGGGCGACCCGGTAGCGGCTGCCTATACCCACGGCGTACTGCTGTATCGGCAGGGTGCTTACGCTGCGGCTCGGCCGTACTTTGACCGCTACCTGAAAGCCTATCCGGAGCAGTGGAGCGCACTGGGATACCGCGCGCGGCTGCTGCGCGATATCGGCGAGAACCGCCTGGCGCTGGCTGATTATGAATCGTTGATACGCCTGAATACTGCGTTGAATCCCGGTTATTATGTGGCAGCGGCCCGTTTAATGGCGAACGAGCCGGGGCGTGGCGTCGATGAGGCACTGGCTCTGCTGGATGCACGTGTGGCGCGGCGGGGGTCGATGGCCAGTCTGCAGCGCTATGCCATCGAACTGGAAAGGAATCGCGGCAACTACCCGGCGGCCATTGAGCGCATGGGAATGCTGGATGAAAAACTGCGCGCGACGCCACAATGGCAATTGGACGTGGCGGAATTGTTACTACTCGAAGGGCGTGGGGAAGAAGCGCTCTCCTATCTGACAGTGGCACAGGAGCAACTGCAGGCAGGTCGAATGACGGCGGTAAACCGGCAGTTAATGGCGGCAGCACAGCAGCTGCAGGAGCAGGCTTTGGCCGCTGTGCAAAAAGCCGCTGACTCAACTGCCCTGGTGCCGCACTCCTAGCGGCCCATTTTTACGAGCGTGTGGCCAATCATGCCGCCCGTGAACAAACCCTCCAGTGCGGCGGGAACTTGTTGCAGCGAAATTTCCTTATTCAGATGTTCGATCGCAGGTAACTTCGCACTGCGTGCCAGTTGCTTCCAGGCCGCTTGTTTTTCCGCCAGTGAAATTTGCACTGAATCCACACCCAGTAGATTAACGCCGCGCAGGATGAAGGGCAGGACTGTCGCCTCGAAGGCGGTGGACTGGACCAGGCCACAACAGGCGACACTGCCGCCCGCTTGCAATGATTTGATCACATTGCTCAGAGTGTCGCCCCCGACAACATCAACAGCACCGGCGAAGCGTTCTTTTAACATGGGACGTTTGTCTGCCTCGCCAAACTCCGCGCGGTCTATTACCTCGCTGGCACCAATCTCCTTGAGCATCTGGGTTTGATCGGCCTTGCCGGAGCTGGCGACAACCGTGTAGCCCATACTGCTTAACAGCGCTACCGCGATACTACCGACACCACCGGTGGCGCCCGTGACGAGTACCTGACCTTTGTCCGGCGTGACCCCCATCTGCTGTAATTTGTTGATACACAATTGGGCGGTGAGACCGGCTGTGCCAAACTGCATACTGTGTTTTGGGTTTAGTCCGCGGGGACAGCGCAATACCCAGGCCGCCGGAACACAGATGTACTGGGCCAGGCCGCCCGCGGTATTCATCCCGAGGTCATAGCCCGTTACGATCACCTTGTCACCCGGTTGGAATTCGCCGCTTGAACATTCTTCGACAACACCGGCCGCATCGATACCACCCTGATGGGGAAATTCGCGTGTGACACCTTTATTGCCGTGTGCTGACATGGCATCCTTGAAGTTGAGCGAGGAGTATTGCACTTTGATCAGCACGTCGTTCGCGGGCAAGTCATTGGTGTCGCGTTGAACGATAGACCGCTGCATGCTGCCGTCGTCGTTTGCCTGAATATAAAACGCTTTGTAAGTAGCCATGGGCTAACCTCCGTGGTTGCTAGTGAGCTGTAAGCTTGCCCAGTCGGGTGAATGCAGGCCGGGGGACATTGCTCGAAGATGAAATCGAGTGTGTTTGTTCGCCCGCCACTCTAAGGCGACCTAATCTAGCAGACGCCCGACTCAGTTAACAGCGCGATGCGGGTTGAGCGGCCCCGACCGCGGAAAATTGGGGGTTGAAGGGCCTTAATGACAGTATAACGTGCTCTGAAACGGGGCTTTGCGATTGCCAGGGTGCCGGTTTATAGGGAAGTGTGAAAAAATATTACTAATAAATTCAATAAGGTACTGGACTATCATGATAATTTACGAGAATATAATGACCAAGCACGGCTCAAGCGCGTCGTAAACGTCTGATACAACAATCTCCAAACAGCTTTTACGCGGGGGACACGACTTGAAAAACCTAATAAAAATTCAGCTCATAGTGATTTTGTCGTTGTGTGGCACTTTGGTGCAGGCACAGACTCTGAAAGGGTCGCGCACCTCAATCGATAAACAGTATCGCACTGCAATCTCTTACGGTTTTACCTTTGTACAGAGCTCCAGCGGATTAAATTCGGCGATCGGCGCCAATCAGTTGATTCGAGTATCTCCGGATCGCTACATGGATCTGCACGATGTCTCCTATCCGTATGCGGTGCCCGGCACCCGGTTATTCCTGTCTCGGCTCAGCTCGCAGTATTACAGCATGTGCAAGGAAAAACTCACGGTGACCAGCCTGTTGCGCCCCAGAGATCGCCAGCCAGCCAATTCAGTGGCGCACTCGGTACACCCAACGGGGATGGCGGTCGATCTGCGTATACCAAAATCGCAAAAGTGTCGTTCCTGGCTTGAAAACACCTTGTTGTCGCTGGAGCGAGAGAACGTAGTAGATGTCACTCGCGAGCGCTACCCGCCGCATTACCATGTTGCCGTGTATGCCGAGCACTACGAGACCAGAGTGGCTACGCTTACCGGGTCCAAGCCCGCGAGCAGAAGCGCTGGCGCCGATTCGCAGCCCATCTCTTACGCGGGCTCGTATCAACGGTATAAGGTTCGCAAGGGCGACACGCTGTCTGAAATTGCCCAGCGCAATGGTGTTCAGGTGGCGCAATTGCGCGCGGTGAATACCTTGCGCGGAAATTTGATCAACGTTGGCCAGAAACTGCGCATACCCTCGGGGTCTTCAAGTGCCGCCGGTGGTGAAGTGGTCGCAGCGTACGAAACGACCTATCGCGTCAGTCGTGGTGATACTTTGTGGCAGATCGCGAACCGTTACGGTACCAGCGTGAAACAGCTGCGCAGGGTGAACGGCAAGTCCAGCGATGTCCTGCAAGTTGGCCAGGTGTTGAAAATTTCCAAGGGCTAGACCCCTTTGCCCTGTGCTGAATGGGCTCACTGCAATTCTGTTGTGAGCTACTGCTCTTATCTCGTCTGTCTGTTTATAGTAATCTGATCTTTCATTTTTCCCCTGCCAGTCATTTTGAGGAGACTCACATGTCCGCACTGCGATTTAACCATATGGAACTGACGCTGCCAGTAGGTACTTTGGCGCGCGACAAGGACGCAATTATTTCATTCTACGGTGAGGTGTTCGGTTTTGACGCGATTGAGGTGCCGCTCTTTGACACGTCGGGATTGTTGCTGCGAACGGACCCCGAGACCAGTCAGTTCCTGTTGTTGATGGAGCAGGAGGAGCATCTGCAGTCTCCCGGTTACGACCACCTCGGTTTCCTGCTTGAAAGTCGGGAAGCAGTGGATGAGAAGTTGGCCCTGTGCAAGCAGTGGCAGCAGAAGGATGAGCGCTTGCGACTCAAGGAATACGATGATCTTGTGATCAGCCCCACGGTCACCCACGCGTTCTATGTTCACTACCTGCTACCTATCTGGTTTGATATTCAGGTGATCGAGTACGATGCGGGCACAGAGCCGCAAAAGAACTGGGCATTTCGATGAGTCACAGTTAGCTGGTTTGACACCACCGTCGTCGAGGCTGCTGCAGCCATGCGTAAATTCCTGTTATACCTACTTGGATTTGTCATTGTCTGTTGCATTGCGTTGGTGGTCTTTACACTACCAGCGCGCTGGCAGATACAGCATATAACGCCCGAATTACCCGACTGGGCGGCGTTGGATGCAGCGCTGGATGATCCGGGTGGGCCGGTTGCGCTGGCCTATGTCAACACCGCCAGTCAGTCGAGTTTTGTTGGCGAACTGGGGTTCCCCGGTATCCTGATTGATTGGTCAGATGGGCGACGTTTCCTGATCGATGCGGGGATGCCGCCGGCGGCCGCGCAAAAATTTGGCGAGCCCCTGGAATTCTTCGGTGCCGCTCCGACTACCACGTATGGCGCCGTTGCCACACAGCTGGGCGAGGCGGTGCAGTCCGTCAAAGGTATCGCCTTCACGCATTTACACAGCGATCATACGGACGGTTTGCCGGGTATCTGTGGTGTTCAGGCACAGCCTGCCACGGTGTACCAGACGCCGTTGCAACAGCAGGAACTCAACTACACTACTGAGATGGGCATGGTGGCGCTGGATGACGCCGTGTGTCCACGGCAAGTGTTGGGGGAGGGCATGATCAAGCCGGTTCCCGGGTTTCCCGGTCTGGTGGCCGTGTCGCTGGGCGGACATACCCCCGGTAGCACGCTGTATGCGGTAAGGGTGGCGGGCAAGACGTGGATCTTTTCCGGTGATATCACCAATAGTCTGCGTTCCCTGCAGGAGGACATCCCCAAGCCATGGTGGTACACCACACTGATAACGCCGGAAGATATTGATCGCACGGCGCAGCTGCGTGCCTGGTTGGGGCAATTGAATCAGCAGCCTGATGTTCAGGTACTGCCAGCCCACGATGTGACGGCGATGGCGGCTGCCGGATTGCCGGGCTGGGTCAGAGAATAGCCCGCATACCAAGCGTTGTCAGCTTGTCGAATAAACATCAGATCGCTTATTAATTGACATTTCACTACACCTCACGCACCTTGCGCTTCTCCACTTGGAATGAGTAGTGTTTGATGCACGACACCCTGTTATATGTCATCTCGGCCGTCATCGTGCTGGGTGTATTTGCCCAGTGGTTATCCTGGCGCTTGAAATTACCGTCCATTCTCGCCCTGCTGGTGATCGGAATAGTCGCCGGTCCGGTGACGGGACTGTTGCGGCCAGATGAAATGTTTGGCGACATCCTGTTTCCGATGGTTTCACTCGGTGTCGCACTGGTGTTGTTCGAGGGTGGGTTGACCCTGAGGTTCAGTGACTTGCGTGGCCATGGCGCGGCGGTGAGCAATCTTGTCAGCTGGGGGGCGCTGCTCAATTGGGGGTTGATAGCCGGCGGGTGTTGGTTGCTGGCAGGTTTCTCCGTCGAGATGGCCTTGCTGTTTGCCGCGCTGGTGATTGTGACAGGCCCTACCGTGATCAATCCATTGCTGCGCACGATGCGCGCCAAGCCAGAGGTCAGCCAACTGCTGCGCTGGGAAGGTATCCTGATTGATCCGGTGGGTGCACTACTGGCTGTTCTGGTATTCCAGTTTATCGTCGCCGGGACAGAGTCGTATTTCCTGTTTCTGGAGAGTATCGCTGTCGGCATAGTGGCAGGTGCCGTGGCGGCACTGACCCTGGCCTTTCTGATCCGCAGGCACTGGATACCGGAATACCTGCTCAATGTGGTCGCCCTGGCCTGGGTGGTGCTGGCGTTTACGGCCAGCAACGCTCTGGCACACGAATCCGGCTTACTGGCGGTGACAATTATGGGCGTGTGGCTGGCCAATACACGCGGCGTCGACATGTCTGAGGTACTGAGCTTCAAGGAGAGCCTGTCGATACTGATTATTTCCATGCTGTTCATTGTGTTGGGCGCGCGGATTAACCTGTCGGATATCCTCGCAACCGGTTGGGCCGGTGTGGGCGTATTAGTGGTGGTGTTGCTGGCAAGGCCCGTCGTCGTTTGGGCCTGCACAGTGGGCGGGAACTATAGCTGGCGCGAACGCGCGCTGGTGTCCTGGGTTGCGCCACGCGGTATCGTTGCCGCTGCGGTATCGTCGCTGTTCGCATTGCGCCTGCAGGAGTTCGGCTATCCCGAGGCCGATCTGCTGGTGTCCTACACGTTTCTGATCATCATCGTCACTGTCGTCGTGCAAAGCTTTACCGCCCGTGGGGTCGCGCGCATATTGGGGCTGGTGGAGGAGGAGCCACGGGGTATTTTAATCGTCGGTGCCAACCCTGTAGCAAGAACCATCGGCAAGGCATTATTGCAGCAGGGATTTCGGGTAAAGCTGACCGACACCACCTGGTCTGAACTGCAGACTGCGCGTATGGACGGTCTGGATACGTATTACGGCGACCCAGTATCGGCACATGCTGATCGCCATCTGGAACTCGAGGGAATAGGACGACTGTTTGCGATGTCCCGGCGCCCCGCCCTCAACACGCTGTCCACGATAAAGTTCAAGCGCGAGTTTGGGCGCAACCGGGTATTCACCTTGCGGACATCCCAGGAAAAGGATGCATCCGAGAAGCGCCGTGTGGCGGAGAGCTACCGTGCACCCCGTTTGTTCGGGGAGGGTGTTACCCAGCAAAAGTTGGCCAGCCTGATCGCCCAGGGCGCAGAAATCAAGGCGACCCTGTTGACGGAGAACTTTGCCTTGGCCGACTATCAGAAAGCCAGGGGGAGTAGCCATATTCCCTTGTTTGCGCTGGACAAGAACGGCCACCTGCGCGCGTTTACAGACGAACATCAGCCCGAGGTGAAGCCCGGCTGGACGTTGCTCTCGCTGGTCTCTCCGGACCAGCTTGAAGCTGAGAAAGTTGAATCAGAGGCGTCTGAGCGTACGGCCGCAGCCAAGCCTGCTTAAACGCTTCATCTGCTGCTCACGAGAGCGTCTTGTTCACGTCGAGCAGGCGTGCCACCACCCCGGCATCAACCACGCCCACAATATCATCTGCGCGGTGTTGGCCGGGGTTGCGCGAGACCAGCACCAGCTGCGACTCCGAGTTCCACAACGCGCTCACCGCAGCAAGCGGGGTGGCCTGTTCAGCCAGCAGTAGGTAACGCACAGCCTCTTTAGTCGGACTGCTGCCAGCCGTGCCTTGCGCTGCATAAGGATAGCGGGAAACGCCTGTTATCTCGCCATTGCGAGTATGCACGGCAACGGCGGCATCGTTGGGGATATCGTCGCCAGCGGCCACCAGGGCGAAATCGGTGCTCATTAAATCCCGCATGTGTTGCGAGGTCAGTACCGCCGAGTGTAAGCCTTCCGGTACGGTATGGCCCCGCGCGCGCAGCTTCATACTGTATATGCTGTCCTGCATGATGGATTTGCGCACCACATAGGCGGCAGCGCAAGTGAGAACCAGCCCCAGCGTGATGGAGGAATCCATGGTCATTTCTGTCAGCATGATCACTGCAGTAAACACCGCGCCAGTTGAACCCGCAACTGCGGCTGCCATGCCGGCAATCGCAAACACCGGAATGGCAATATCGAGACCAGGTATCAGCATCAGGCAGAAATGACCGAATGCTGCGCCGCCAGTTGCACCCATGAACAGCGCCGGTGAAAAGACGCCACCGGATGCGCCGGATCCCAATGACAAGCAGGTCGCCAGCAGCTTGAGCGCGGTGAGCAGGAGCAGGAACCACGGGTCGCTCAGTGCGCCTTGCAGCACCGCCATTATTGTTGCGTATCCGACACCCTCGACATAGTACTGGCCGCTCTGCTGTAGCATCAGATACATCATCACGCCGACGCAGAGCATGCCCAGTGAATGGTGGAAATAGTAGCCCCCGGGGAGGGCATCGAAGACGTCCTCCATTGCGTAAAGCCCACGTATAAACGCCACAGAGAGCAAGCCTATCAGCGCGCCCAGTGTGGCAAATACGGGGAGACCCCAGTTGTGAAGCAACTGAAAGTCGGGGATTTCCAGGCTCGGTATGTAGAAGGAGGGTGTAGTGCCCAGCAGGTAGTGACTGATTTGCGTCGCGACCACCGTCGCCGTTGTCAGCAGCATTATATTGCGGGCATTGATTGATACCAGCAGCAGTTCAACGGCAAAGACAATGCCGCCCAGCGGCGCGTTAAAAGTTGCGGCAATACCGGCCCCGGCGCCGGCTGCGATCAATGTGACGCGATCGCTGATAGACATGGGGAACAGCGCTCCCAGAGTCGAGCCAAAGGCTGAGCCGATCTGGACGATAGGGCCCTCGCGCCCGACCGAGGCGCCGCTTCCGATGGAGATGGCCGAGGCCAGCGATTTTACCAGCGCGACACGCGGCCGAATCCTGCCCTCGTTGTAGTAAATGGCATCCATCACTTCTGGTACGCCGTGCCCTTTTGCTTCAGGCGCAAAATTCTTCACCAGCCAGGCGACCACCAGTGCGCCCGCCACCGGCACCAGCACCACGCCCAGTCCCCAGGGGCTGGCCGGGGTAAAAACATTGGCGTCATAGTCAACGCTGAACTGGCCGAGGAACAAGGTGTTGTGAATCAGGCCGATCAACATGCGAAACGCCCAGGCGCCGACGCCTGCAACCCCACCGACCGCCACCGCCATGAGAATCATGAACGCCAGATTTCGCGATGCTACAGGCGCGGCTTCGACTGCGTTGGATGGCGACGCAGCGGTATTGTTATTCACAGAGTGATCCCCTTATTGCTCAGCCCGTCTGATAAATTCACTGGGCTCTTTGCAGTCCGGGTGGTAGCCAGCTGCCGTCAAGCGCTTCCTCTTTCGGCCAGTAGAGTCGCAGCACCAGGTAGATCGGGCCATTTGGCGCTGGCAACCAGTTAGCCTTCCGGGCGGGTTCCGTCGGTTCGTCTTTCTGGATGTACAAGGTCAGCGAGCCGTCGGTATTCTTTTGCAGCTCGGGCAGCATGGGCGAGTTGATCAAGTAACGATTGCTTGGGTTTTTGACTAACAGCTGGGTTTTGCCATCGTACATTGTAACCGACCAAAACGCGTTCACTGGTGGCAGCTGGCCCTCGGCAAAGGTCAGTGTGTAATTTGCGCTGGCGCCGTCCAGTGGCTGACCGTCCTTGTCGTGGCGGCTTATTGCATAGACAGCCTCGGCCGGATCGTTGGCCAGTATACCGCCCACGGCTACCGCAGCGCGCTGCGCCCAGTCCCCGTCATACACTGCGCGATCGCCAATACCCGAGACGATCCACAGCCAGCCTTCGACGGGCGTGCCAAAGGTCTCAAGCTTTTCCTCGATCACCGCTTCTGCGGGTTGCGCGACTGCTGCCAGTGCTGCCTTATCCGCAGCAGACAATGAGGTGCTGGGAAATGATCTGCCGGCTCTGATACCAATTGAGGCAAATCTTTCTCTCAGTGGAATCTCCACAGCAGCCGGACCAATGGCTGGGGCGAATTCGAGCAGGAAAGCGAGGTAGTCAAACAGTTCGGATTTTTCCGTGCCCTTGTCGATTCTGGGCCAGTTCACCGCTGGCGTTGGTTTGGGTTTGGGGCTGCCGAGGAAGACCGACAACGTCCTGGCCTCGAACTTGTCCTGAATTGCCTTGACGTTGCCAATGTCGCTCGGATCGAAGAGTTGTGTGCGGTAGGTGGCGAGGGCAAATTCTGTTTCAGAGGTGAAGACGGTGTCGATACCGGCGGGCATGTCCCCCGTCCATGAGGGTCCGACCACGCCATAACATCCGGCGCCGTTGCCGGTTGCACGAGTGCCGATGTAACCGAAGTTAAAGGTGTATAGCGATGTCAGCATGACCGAGTAGTAACGGTCTGGTTCTATCTCGGGCACGCAGAGTACCATCGGTTCTGATCGCAGATCCATCCACAGGAAGGAATAGGGTGTGTCACTGTTGGGTGTCACGACTGCTGTGTCAGCTGGCGTGTATACCCGCGGTACATTGGCAATGGTGTTGAAGGGCGCTTTGAACTGGCCGGAGCTCTCGTCGATGGCGTATTCGTTCATGATGCTGTACAGCATCACCATCGGTAGACCATAGAGGAAGGCCTCCTGTCCGATGGCCTCGATGTCACTGTTGCTCGAGGCGTTCTGCGCCGTGGTAGCGGCGGAAAATACGATTGCCGTGACGAGGGCTGCTGCTCTCAGGACAGTACCTGTTGGCATGGGCTCTTCTCCTTATTCTCTGGAAGGGTGTTTCACAACGGCAATATCGCGCTACAGCGGTCAATTTACTGTTGAAGTTGTATCGGTGAGCATCGCGTGTGCCTGACGCCGATTTCATCTTGTCAACTTTTGCGGCGCACGACAAGAAGTTCTTCCGTCGCGTTGATAGCATCAACCATGGAGGTGACTGGCTAGCGCTGCTACTATTCTCCACGGTGAACTAACCGGAAGGAGTCGCAGTATGATCGTCGAGCAGATATGGACAGGCAACGCGTATCGCAATTTCAATTACCTGATCGCCTGTGGTGAAACCGGCGAGGCCATGGCAATTGATCCGCTGGATCACCAAAAGTGCCTGGCGCGGGCCAAGGAACTTGGCTGGGAGATCACTCAGGTGCTCAACACGCATGAGCATCCCGATCATACCGGGGGCAATGCAGATGTTATCAGCGCTACGGGTGCGCGTCTGTTGGCGCATGTGAATGCGCGGGACTCAATCCCTGGCATAGACCGCGGCTTACAGGCCGGCGATGTGATAAAGATTGGCAAGACCGTCGAACTCGAAGCGCTGGATACACCGGGACACACGATGTGTCACATTTGCTTATTGTCACACGGCGATACTGCCGCCATATTTTCCGGCGATACATTATTCAATGCCGGGGCAGGTAATTGTCACCACGGCGGTCATCCGCCGCAGCTCTACAATACGTTTGCGGAACAACTGGCGCGCCTGCCAGAGGAGACTCTGGTCTACCCCGGACACGATTATCTGGCCAATAACCTCGCGTTTACGCTGGATCGCGAACCGGACAACGAGCGAGCGGCGGCGCTGCTGGAGCAGGTAAAGGATCAGGATCTCAACAAAGCGCTGGTCACCACTATGGCGCTGGAGCGTGAAATCAATACCTTTATGCGCCTGGACAGCCCCGCTGTGATTGCGCGGCTGCGAGAATCCTTTCCCGATCTTCCCGCTGAGCCCGATCCCCGTATGGTGTTCCTGAAACTGCGCGAGCTGCGCAATGACTGGTAGGTATTCGGCCTACGGTCTACGGTATCTGATGTGACCGGGTTGCGGGGCCTATTTTGGGCCCGCCAGGAACCATATAAGAAGACCGATGACAGGCAGGATAATGATTAACAGCGACCACAGGATTTTTGCCCCCGTGGAGGCGCTGGATCCGATCACCTGAAAGATTGCCCAAATGTCCAGGACAAGAATGACAACGCCGAGAATTCCGCCAATTTCCATACTGTGTTCCCTGATAAAACCGTTGTTGTTGGATGCTCTAACGCACTAGAGCGGTATGATTGCCCGCTTTATCCATGTCGTAGCAAGGCTGAATAACATGATGCGTATTGTCGACATCACAGTACTTGAAGCCGACGTGCTTTTTTCCTCCGCAGCTGACCGCTGTGTTCCGGCGGATGCCAGAGGCCCGATACGCGCGAGGGTGGCACCGGCCAGCGACGCGGCGAAAAGCGTGGAGGGCCGTTTACACAACTCCAGTGCTCCATCGTGCAGCGCTCGCTGTTGCTGGTGAATCAGTTGCCTACCCATGGTCAGCGTAGCCGATTGCCGGGCGATGTTAGCGTCGAGTTTCGACATGATCGTCACCTTGTGGTTGGGTCAGGTGTTTTCGTAATGTACGGAAAGTCATTTGCCGGGACAGGACTTTCAGTACAAGGAAAAAGACACAGGCTGCGACCGCGCTGGAACCCCCCATGATCAGCATCGCGACAACGGGTGAAATGGCAGTTTCCGTAAACACGATCAGCGCAGCTGCGACGACAAAGCAGAAGGTCATGACACTCGATACGCTGAACAGTGCCAGCGTCAAAACCCACCAGCCCAGCGATGAAATCGCCAGCTCAAGCTCCATAAAGGCCAGTTCACCAATGCCCTTGAACTGGCCAGTCACCTGCGCAAAGAGTTGGCGAGAACCGGCTAGCAACTGTTCCAGAGACTGCGCCTCATCCTCTGCCGGCGGTGGTTCTGCCAACTTTTCGGGTTCAGTGTAGGGGTTCGTGTCAGAGTCCATCGGAGATTATTTCTTCAGCAACGACGACAGCAGAAATCCCGCTGCCAGGGCGATACCGACGGATCGAAGTGGATAGAGGTCGATATACACTTTTACACTCTTCACGGCATCTTCGGAAAAGGATTGCGCCTGTTTGGCACCATCGTGAACTTTCTCGCCTGCCGCAGCGCGCGCTTCTCTCAAGGCTATTTCAGCCTGCTCCAGGTTAGCGGCTGCGATGTCTACGGCAGCGTGGGCTGCGGAGGCCATTTTGGCGGTAGCAGATGCGCTGTGCTCTGTTGTTGTGTCATTGCCTGTGGGGTGATTCGTGGCATTCATTGTGTGGCTCCTTCTCAGATTTGTCTGGATTCGCCTGTTTTGACGAATACCTATTGTATACAAAGCAGTATCTGTGCCAACTAGTGTTGGGATGTCAGCCCCAGCCCTCTTTCATGCGATAGTTGCGCTCCATGCTGTAGCGCAACAGGGTGTCTGATCCTGCGCGACCAGGGTCGGGGTTGCAAAGTGCAATAGCGACCACTTTTTGCAATATACGTTGTAGTTTTTACAATTTGAAGGGCGGTTTCGTCCCCGGGGTTGCGGGTGGGGTAATGGATTCACAGAGCATATAGGATAGAACGTTACTGGCATGGTTACTGCTATGATGTCACCCTTATCTGCGCCGACCCGAGAGCAAAAGTATGACACAGTCAGAGCACGATGAACCGCGGGTTGAATCGAAGCCGCTGGTGGACTTGATGGAGCACTATATCGGGTTGCGAGTCTCTCTATACTGCGTAGCCACACTCGCAGTCCTGTACACGTTATACGCTGCCAGATCGCTGTTTTTGCCAATCGTCGTAGCGCTTTTCTTCTCGCTGTTGCTCAGTCCGCTGGTGTCGTGGTTAAAGCGACTGCATGTGCCACGCTCTCTCTCATCGGTACTGCTGCTCTGTGTCCTGGGCGGCCCCTTCGTGATTCTCAGCATTGAATTAGCCGAGCCCGCGCAGAAATGGCTGGGAAAAGTGCCTGAACTGACTGTCCAGGTCACAGAGGGACTAACGGACATCGGCGATAGCTTAAGTCCTGCGGCGGCGCCTGAGGTAGACGTTGCACCCGTGGTAGTGCCTGAGCGCGAGACGGGCTTCAGCTTCGCCCGGTTTTTTGGTGTATACGATGACGAGCCCGTGGCAGCGCCCGTTGTAGAGAAGCCCGAACCGCCCGCAGAGAGCGCTCTGGTTGAGGGCGTAAAGAAGGGGGGCGTCGATATTCTTCTCTCCGTGCTGGGAGTGGCGCCGTTCATCGTCGCCCAGTTCGCGCTCTGGATGATCCTCGTGCTATTTCTCCTTATCTATGGGCCAGGCCTGTACGATAATGCGATTAATTTACTGCCGATGATACGCAATAAGCGTCGCGCGATACTACTGGTGGGAAGACTGCGTCAGGAGTTGTCCCGCTATATTCTGACAGTCACCATCATCAATGCCACGCTTGGCCTGGTGACCGGATCAGTGTTGTGGATGCTCGGAGTAGAGGACGCTGTGCTGTGGGGCGCGCTGGTTGGTTTGCTTAACTATGCGCCTTATGTGGGCACTCTGGTGAGTCTTTCCATACTGGCTATCGCCGGGGCGAGCCAGTACGGATTCAATATTGAAGCACTTTTGCCGGCGGCGATATTCTTTGGTCTCAACACATTGGAAGCACAGTTTGTGACGCCCGCGATTCTGGGGCAGAACATGCGCCTGAACCCATTGGTGCTGATCCTCTGGTTAGTGATCTGGGGCTGGCTGTGGGGCCCAGTGGGTGTGCTGATTGCCGTGCCTTTACTGGTCTGTCTAAAACTTGTCGCCACCGAACTGAAGGTTCTGAACTACTGGGTGGAACTGGTCGAGACCCAGTCCTGAACGAGAGTCATATCCTCCAATGAGGTCGATATAGTAATGCAGGTTGATGTATGAAGTTGAAGCTTCTCGAGTTGCGTGAAAAGTTGCAACTCAGTATCTGGTTTATTCCGGCAGTACTCTGTCTGGCATCTCTGGTGCTGGCATTGGTGCTGCAGTGGGCTGAGCGTGAGTTGGGCTGGTCCGCGCCAGAATCAAAGTGGTTTGCAACCAGTGTGACATCAGCCCGCGATGTACTGGGTATCATCGCCGGTTCCGTGTTGAGCGTGGGCGGCGTCGTGTTTTCGGTAACAATGGTCGCGCTAACACTGACGTCCGGCCAATATGGCCCCAAGATACTGCGGCACTTTTTAGGGGATAAAGGCAGCAAAATCAGCCTCGGCATGTTTCTGGGTACCAGCCTGTATTGTCTCGCGGTTATGTCGCGATACAACGAGAGTGATCACCCCGGGATCACCGTGATCGCGGCACTGGTATTGACCGTTGCTGCACTGGTCGGTTTCATCCATTTTATTCACCGCACGGCCACCGATTTGCAGGCCGACCAGATCATTCAGCGCATCGGGGGAGAGCTGCAGATATCGCTGTCGGAGCTCACTGCAGATGAGAAACAGGTGAATCGGTGCAGCGACACGCTGGGTTGGCGCAGCAGTGCGCGCGGACACAGGCCAACTCTGATCGCGGCGCGCGCGCAGGGGTATGTACAGACGATAGACTACCCCGGCATAGTCGCATGGTGCGAGGAGCGCGATTGCGTTGCTCTATTGCCCGTCAGAACGGGTGATTTTCTGCTGCCGGGTAATTGTTTGTTCAAACTCTACGGGCGACTGAGCGAACTGGATGCTGTATCAATTGAAGCTTTGCGTCGCTTTGTACGCACCGGGCCGATGCGCAATCCCGTACAGGACCCGGAGTTTCCGATCACGCAACTGAATCAATTGGCAGCGCGGGCGCTGTCACCGGGTCTGAATGATCCGGGTACGGCAATAACCTGTGTGGACTGGTTCAGTATGGCCGTCGCGCAGATCGTTGATCGCGACATACCAGGAAAAGTCTTTCTCGATACCAAAGAAGAACCGAGACTGCTGGCCCGGTACACAGATTTTTTTGGCCTTATCAAAGCGTTTTATGCACCCTCGCGGCAGTTCGCTCGCAGCAATGTCCCAGTACTGATCTCGCTGGCGGATTCCCTTATCAGGCTTGCCGAGCTGACGACGCTCAAGGACAGGTTGGCGTGTATCGCACAACAGGGGCACCTGCTTAGCGAAACCACCAAGCGTGGGGACCATATGGATGCCGATCTCGAGGATTTTCAGCAGCGCTACCGAAAATTAATCAGGATCACGGGTCGTCAGGACCGAGGATAGCTGTACAGTGTGCAGGTCTGGCTGATTATTTTGCAGCTCACCAAGCTGCCGGTGCGCATCGCAGCGGCGAGTATATATTCACCGATCCCGGGCAGCGTAACACTGTTGAGGTGATTGGTACGCCAGGTCCAGTAGTACGGGCTTTTGAGTTAGATTTGCGTCGCGGGTTGAATTTTACGGCGTGCAGGTTGTCGACTACTGTTAACAGGGCGCTATGTTGATGGCGCTCCAATTTTGGTGCTGAGGAGTCCTTATGTTTTTATCCATTGTATTGTTCCTGATTCTGCTCGCCGTTGTGTTCTATTACCGGCCATCCCTTGCCACAGGCTCGGTCATCATGGTGGCGGGTGCAGCGGTGCTGACGGTGCTGACTGGCAGTGCCTGGATACTGCTCGTGTTGGCAGCGGTAGTAGCGACGCTGTTGAATGTCGAGGCATTGCGGCGCCAGTTTTTGACGGAGCCCGTGTACCGGCAGCTGCGCGAATCTCTGCCAACCATGAGCAGTACAGAAAGGGAAGCGCTGGAGGCCGGGACCACCTGGTGGGAGAAAGATTTATTCAGTGGCAGCCCGGACTGGGAAAAATTCGATGGCATAGCATTGCCGCAGTTGAGTGAGGCTGAGCAGGCCTTCATCGATGTTGAAGTGGAGGCCCTGTGCAAATTGATCGATGACTGGGATGTGCAGCAGCGACAAGACCTTTCGCCGGAGACCTGGACGTACCTGCGCGAGCACGGTTTTTTCGGTCTGATTATTCCCGAGGAGTTTGGCGGCAAGGCCTTCAGTCCCTATGCCCAGAGCCGGGTGATGAGCAAGATAGCCAGCCGCTCTATCACTGCCGCGGTGACCGCCATGGTGCCAAACTCTCTGGGGCCAGGCGAATTGTTGGTCAAGTACGGCACAGACGAACAAAAACAGCGTTGGTTGCCCGGTTTGGCAGACGGCTCGGAGTTGCCCTGTTTTGGTCTGACAGGCCCGGAGGCAGGTTCTGACGCCGGTGCGATCCCCGACATTGGCACAGTCTGCAAAGGTGAATTTGAGGGCGAGGAGGTACTTGGCCTGAATCTCACTTTCAGCAAACGCTGGATCACCCTGGCACCGGTTGCCACCGTTGTCGGTCTGGCCTTTCAGTTGCGCGATCCCGACGGGCTGTTGGGAGATCCCGACACAGTGGACTACGGTATTACCTGTGCGCTGTTGCCCGCTACCCATCCGGGTATCGAGATTGGCAAGCGCCACAATCCGGGCGTGCCCTTTATGAATGGCCCGATCAAGGGTGACAATGTTTTTATCCCGGTCGACTGGATTATCGGTGGTGCCCAAATGGCGGGTAAAGGCTGGCGTATGCTGATCGAATGCCTGGCTGCCGGACGCGGCGTATCGCTGCCTGCACTGGCCACGTCCAGTGGTGAAATGTGTTATCTGACAGTGGGTGCCTTCGCCCGCATTCGTCGCCAGTTCAATATTGAAGTCGGAAAATTCGAGGGGGTGCAGGAAGCCACGGCGGATATCGCGGCGGGCGCTTACACGTTGGAAGCGATGCGCCAGTTGGTGACGCGGGGTCTGGATGAGGGTGCACCCTCTGTTCTCACGGCGATGGCCAAATACCATGCCACTGAGCGCATGCGACACCTGGTGAATCACGGTATGGATGTGGTGAGCGGTCGCGCCATTCAGCTCGGGCCGCGCAACTTTATGGCATCGGCATATCACGCCCTGCCGGTGGCGATCACCGTTGAGGGGGCCAATATTCTCACTCGCTCCCTGATGATATTCGGGCAGGGCGCGCTGCGCTGTCACCCGTATTTATTTGATGAAATGCTGTCGCTGCAGCACGACGATGAAGCGACCGGCGTAGAGGAATTCGAGCCCTTGTTCCTGCAGCATCTCGGTCACGTTGGCAGCAATTTCTCCCGACTGCTGCTGCACGGCCTCACCGGGTCGCACTTCAGTCCTACGCCTGCTGGCGCCAGTAGTTTCAGCAAGCGCTGGTACCAGCGCATCAATCAATTGAGCGCAGCGCTGGCAATGTGTGCGGATGTGGCACTGGGCGTGTTAGGGGGTGATCTGAAGCGGCGTGAACTGCTGTCAGCGCGTCTCGGCGACGTGCACAGCGAGCTATTTATCGCCTGCAGTATCTTGAAATACCATGACTCGAATGCGCAGAGCGCCGCCGCCACGCAACACGCCGATTATGCGCTGCGACAATCCCTGTTTGCGGCGCAGCAGGCGCTGGCTGCGTTCTGCCGAAACTTTCCGGTGCGCTGGTTGGGTCTGGGCTTACAGCTCACGTGCCTGCCGCCCGGCAGTGCTGTGCATGCGCCGGATGACGATGCGATCCGCTCCCTGGGTGATCTGATTCTCGAGCCCAACCCGGTGCGCCACGCATTGGCCGATATGGTGTACGTCAGCAGCGACCCCGACGATGCCGTGGGGCGTCTGGAAACGACCTACCAGATGTTGCTGGAGGTGGATGAAGCGTGGCAAGTGTTCGCACGTGCGCGCAGCAAGGGTGAATTGACCGCGCTGGATCTGGCCGGCGCCTTGCAGGAAGCTACCGACAAGGGTGTTATCACCGACGATGAGGCCACTGCCATCGCCGCTTACGACGCTCGACGCTATGACTGTCTGCTCACGGATCACTTTGATGAGCTGCCCTCCACGGTGAAAGCCGCATGAGTGATACCAGTGTTTTGGCTGCGGGACTGTATTTCGGTGAGGGGCCACGCTGGCACGACGGGCGTTTATGGTTCAGTGACTTTTACGCACACGCGGTAAAATCGGTGGACGAGTCAGGTACTGTGCGCACTGAGCTCGAACTGGATGACCAGCCTTCAGGACTCGGTTGGCTCCCGGATGGTCGCCTGCTAGTGGTGTCCATGAAGGAGCGCGTGGTCAAGCGTCTCGATGCGGGCAAGTTGGTCGTGCACGCCGATATCAGCCATCTCACCGCCTTTCTGTGCAACGATATGGTCGTGGATGCGCGAGGCACCGCGTGGATCGGAAACTTTGGCTTTGACCTCGATGCAGAACTGGACGCGCGCGGTGAGGACGTTTTTCACAATCATCCGGTGACCAATCTGGTGCGTGTCGATGCTGACGGCTCGGTATATCTGGCAGCGGGAGATATGCACTTTCCCAATGGCAGCGTGGTCACGCCCGATGGCAAAACCCTGATTGTGGCCGAAACCTTCGCCAGTTGTCTTACTGCATTCACGATTGCCGACGACCAGTCACTCACCGACCGCCGCATCTGGGCGTCACTCCCCGGGGTCGCCCCCGACGGTATCTGTCTGGACGAAAACCAGCAGGTGTGGGTAGCCAATGCCCTCGGTTGCGAAGTGCTTCTGGTGGCCGAAGGCGGGGAAATCGTCAATCGAATTGTCACCAGCCAGAACTGCTACGCCTGCATGCTGGGAGGCAGTGACGGAAAAACGCTCTTTGCCGTCACAGCGGCCTCATCCCATGGTGCGCATGCGGCGGCTGAAACAACCGGGAAGATTGAAGTGGTCGCCGTTGATGCAGCCGGAGCCGGGTGGCCGTAATGTTAATGAGGCTTCCTTCAGTCCATTTCCAAAGACTGCTGGCCCGCTGCAGTAGGGGTGCCGCGTTGCTGTAGGCCGCTCTGCCCGGTGTCCAGATTGGAACTGGAATTTAATGTGCCGGGAAGCGGCTGCAGTAGTGAGCTTCCCCAGTGATGTTGCGGCATTATATCGGTGAGGTCCTCCACATCCACGACAGAGACAAAGCCAAAAAGGGGCTGAATCGACTTGCCGCCGCCACCGTTGCTGTCCCAGTTGGAGCGTGCCGCGCCGGTTAAAAGGTGCTGCTTGTCAAACGTCAGCAGTAAAAACTCACCCTTGATACGCATTTCGCCCCAGTCTGCCGACATAAAATCCGCACCCAGCACGCCCAGTCGCAGGCCGACAGAGTCTTCGCGGATGTGCCAGTGTTCCCAGGCCAGTACAAACCCGGTATCGGTGGCAGACATTCGCAGTGGCGGCCCCAGCACCGCCAGTGCCTCTGCCAATGGAGTGTGTTGTGCCGGAATGGCAATGTCTTCCGCGAGCGGTGTGCCGAGATCATAACGCCACTGCGAGCAGGCGCTTAACAGCCCGCAGGCCAGCAGGATACCGAGCGCTTTTATCGCGCTAACCCTCATCGGCAGGGTACAAGCGCGTGGCAAATTCAGTCAGTACATCGTCTTGATCAAAGAAAAATATGGCTCGGTCATAGCGGGTATCAATACGCATCCGGTTGTACACCAGCAGAATCAGGCCTTCGCCTTCAGAGTGCTCGAACAGGTAGTACAAGGCTGATTCGCCATCGAGCGCAATGACTTGCGAAGGTGGCCCTAGCATTGCAAGTACTTCACGCCGTGTGCTCTGACCATTGACCAACTGTTCCGTAACTGTTGACTGCCAGTTGACCTCCACGCCACGCTTGCTTTCAAATTGGGCGCATCCGCCCAATAAGCTCGCGCAGAGCACCAGAGCGGTGAGTATGACCGATCGATTCATAGTGTGTTTTCCAGGGTAGCGGGTGAGGGCACAGAATAGGGCATTAACAGCGGTGTCGCCAAGCAGGAGTTGGCGCTTTTTGGTGTGTCATCAGTGTGAAACCAGCTGTCGCCGCCGTTGGAAGTGTTATCCGCTGCACAATTTTTCGGGTTTCTAGCGACAGTTGTCTTGCACGAGGGTAACAACACGGTCGCCGATGTCCTATAGTGACCGTGGTGTATTCATGTTGGATAAGTGTGTAATCCGACAGCACCATCGATTTTTCCAATGCCCGGCGCGGTTGTGGCATTGGTGTCAGCAAGGACTTTAAAGATGCCAGAAGATCAGATCAACGACGAGGTTTCCACAGAATTAGCGGAGCGGTCCTATTCGGATTTTCCCGCTAGAACCTTCACTTCATTGGGGCGAACGCTGAGTTCCGTAATGGATGTCGGCCGGGAACTGCTGGCCAGACGGCGCGCCTCCCAGCCTGCGCCGCTGTCAGCAGTCGATAATCTGATTGCGCTGTGCCAGGATCTGTTGGAGCACCGCGGGGAGGCATCTGGTCTGGCATTGGCCAGTGAAGTTGCGACCGCCTATCAGCGGCTGCCGGTTGCAGAGCGGCAGGATTTTTTCGCCGGTCTGGCGATCGACTTTGAGGTCGACAGCGCGGCGGTTCTGGAGGCAATGGAGAATTATCGCCAGGACGACCGTATCGAAAACCTGTGGGCCATCAATCACGCGACCGAAGCACCCCGCCAGAAATTGTTTCGCAGAATTAATATGGCACCGGAGGGTACCCGTACACTGGTGGTAATGCGCGGGCATTTACTGGCAATGCTGCGATCCAAGCCTCAGCTGAGAGGCGTTGATTCCGACCTCAAGCACCTGTTTATTTCCTGGTTCAACAAGGGCTTTCTGGAATTGCGTCGTATTGACTGGTCATCGCCGGCGAGTGTGCTGGAGAAGATTATCCACTATGAGGCGGTGCATGAAATCAACGGGTGGGAAGAACTGCGCAGCCGTTTACGCGAAGAGGACAGGCGCTGCTTTGCGTTCTTTCACCCCGCACTGGACAACGATCCTTTGGTGTTTGTGGAAGTTGCACTGACTGACAGTATTCCCGACGCACTATCCCCGCTGTTGCTGCAGGAGCGGCAAGTGTCGCCGGGCGAGCGCGTGAATACGGTTGTGTTCTATTCCATAAGCAACTGCCACGCCGGATTGGCCGGTATTACCTTTGGCAACTTCCTGATCAAAAGTGTGGTTGAGGAGATGAGGAAGGAAATCCCCACGCTGAAGAACTTTGTCACACTATCGCCGGTACCGGGCTTTCGAAAATGGGTGCTCGACAGCGATCTCGAGGGGCTGGTGCCAGCGGATTTGGTCGAGCGGGTGAAGGGCCCTGTGGGTACTGTGGTGGATACACAGGTGTATGAAGCGCAGCTAAAACTCTGCGCGCACTATCTGTTGCGCGAGAAGTCAGGTCGCTTACCGCGCGATGCAGTCGCTCGCTTTCATTTGGGCAATGGGGCGTTATTGCACGGCATTCACGGCGGTGCAGATCTGTCGCAGAAAGGACGCGATCAGTCGGCCGGTATTATGGTGAATTACCTCTACGATCTGCCGAAAATCGAGGAGAACCACGAGGCCTATTTTGAAGAGGGCAAGATCGCCGTTTCAAAAGCAGTGAGCAAACTTCTGGATTAACCGGCGGCTGCCACCATGCGCCGACGCAGGAAGGCAATCTGTGCGGACAGCGGCAGGTCCTTGGGACAGTAGTCTTCACAGCCCAGTAGCGTCATGCACCCGAATACTCCCGATTCGTCTCCCACCAGTGTGTAGAAATCCTCGTCCGTGCGTTCGTCTCTGGGGTCCAGGTGAAAACGGGTGATCTGGTTTAATCCGACGGCGCCGACAAAGTCCTCGCGCATCTGGGCGGTACCGCAGGCCGCAATACAGCAGCCGCACTCAATACAGCGCTCAAGTTCATAGATTTTTTCTGCCAGATCAGGCTCCATTCGCTGTTCCAGTTGATCGATGTCAGCCAGCTCCAGGTGGTGTTGGTGAACCCAGGTTTCGAGCCGTTCAGCCATCCCGCGCATCCATTTGCCGGTGTTCACCGATAAATCACCTATGAGCTCAAAGCCGGGCAGTGGCGCGAGCGTAATGCAGTCGGGTAAATCGCGGGTGAGGGTGCGACAAGCCAGTCCCGGACGACCATTGATAATCATGCCGCAGCTGCCGCAGATGCCCGCACGACACACGAAATCGAACTGCAGCGATGGGTCTTGCGTCTGGCGAATTTCGTTCAGCGCGATGAATAGCGTCATGGTATCCGCTTCTTCCAGCTCAAACGTTTGTAAATGCGGGACACTGTCCGGGTCGTGCGGGTTGCTGCGCAGTATGCGTATCTGCAGCGTGCGTGCCGCTTCGGTGACGGCTATCTGCTTCATGATACATCCTCCAAGCGTTGATTAGGACTGCGTAAATGGCTTGGTAATAAATGCTTGAAGGGCATCAATGTCTGCTGGCGCCGGTACCGGTCGGTATCGTCCAGAGCGGCCAGCGCAGCGTCAATCTCGCGCTGGCGGCGGACGGTGTCGGGGTGCGCGATACTGTCTTTGTCGCCGTAACCACGCCAGCCTGGAGGCAGCTCCATGCGCATGATATCCAGTGTTTCATAAGCCAGTGTCGGCAGGCCGGCATCCGCGTCGGGCCAGGTGGCGAGTGTGCGGCGCATCCACTGCGCGTCGTTACGCTGTGGGTAGTCCGCGCGGTAGTGGGCGCCGCGACTCTCTGTGCGTTGCAGCGCCCCGTATGCTGTGCACTGCGCCAGTTTCAGCATGCGGCGTAAACGATAGGCGGCGACCAACTCCGGGTTGGCCCCGGGTGCGCTGCTGCGCAGGCTGATATTGGCGGCGCGCTGCTGTAATTTTTGCAAGGTGTCGACAGCGTACTGCAGGCGATCACCGTGGCGGAAGATACCCACGTTCTCGGTCATTGTGTCCTGCATCAGCCGCGTGAGTTCAAAGGCACTCTCACCTGTGGTGCCGGTGGCTATCGCCGCCAATCGCTGCCGCTCACGCAGACCGAACTCCTCTATCAGCGTGGTCGACAGGTGCAGCGCGCCCTCTCGGGAGTCACAGAAATCGGCTATGCTGTCGCCGACAATCATCCCGGCCACCACCGTCTCGGCTACCGAGTTGCCGCCGAGGCGATTGAAGCCGTGTATATCCCAGCAGGCGGATTCACCCGCCGCAAACAAGCCCCGTAGCTGCGGGCTCTGTCCGCGGTGGTCGGTGCGCACGCCGCCCATGGAGTAGTGTTGGGCAGGCCGCACCGGGATCAGCTCCCGCACCGGATCAATACCCAGAAAATAGTGGCAGATCTCTTTTACTTCACGCAGGTTGCGCTCGATATGGGTTTTTCCCAGCAGGCGAATATCCAGCCACAGGTGTTCGCCGAAACGGCCTGGTACGCCGTGGCCTGCGGCAATATGTTGCTCCATGCGCCGCGAGACGACATCGCGCGAGGCGAGCTCCATTTTGTCCGGTTCATAGTCGGGCATGAAACGGTGTCCGGCCCCGTCCAACAGCAGGCCGCCATCACCGCGACAGCCCTCGGTGACGAGGATGCCGGCCGGCACAATCGCCGTCGGGTGAAACTGAATGGCCTCCATATTGCCGAGGCTGGCGATGCCGGTTTCTAACGCAATAGCGGCGCCCATACCCTCATTGATAACAGCGTTGGTAGACACCCGGTAAATACGGCCATAACCGCCAGTTGCCACACAGGTGGCCTTGGCGACATATGCCAGAATCTCTCCATTTTGCAGGTTGCGCACAATCGCACCACAGCAGCGATCGCCGTCGTGAATCAACGCCAGCGCCTCCATGCGTTCGTGCACGGGAATACCGGCGGCGATGGCCTGGTTGCTCATGGTGTAAAGCATGGCGTGGCCGGTGCCGTCAGAGACATAGCAGGCGCGCCATTTCTCGGTGCCGCCGAAGTTGCGCGAGGTGATAAGCCCGTGCGCTGCAGCGGATTCCTCGACAGCGTGTTTCTCTCCGTTCACCGTGATCTCGTGTGCACCGCGCTGTACACGGTTCCAGGGAACGCCCCATGCGGCCATTTCGCGTATGGCCTTGGGCGCGGTATGGGTGAACATGCGTACCACCTGTTGATCTGCGCCCCAGTCACTGCCGCGCACCGTGTCGGCAAAGTGGATATCCTCATTGTCGCCTGAGGCCCCCAGACAGTTACCCAGGCTTGCCTGCATGCCACCCTGGGCTGCCGCGGAGTGCGATCGCTTGGCTGGTACCAGGCTCAACACGATGGTGTCGTGGCCACGGCGTTTGGCACCGATAGCGGCGCGTTGTCCTGCTAATCCTCCGCCAATCACTAGTACATCCGTATAGATAATCTGCATAACCTAGAGTCTCTGTGTCGACAGGTTTGGCGCTTCAGGCTGGTAGCGTTCGCCGACGTTGTCGGCGTGCTGATAGCCGATGGCCATATAGGTGACCAGACTGGCGGTGCCCAGGCCGGTGAAGAAGAACAGGATGCACCACATGGCGATTTTAAGGCGGGCGCGCGACTGCTTCGCGTTGACGCCGGAAGGGGCATACCATTTCATTGCCAGCCGGTAGACACCAACGGCCGCGTGGATGTGCACCGTTAGCAGCAGTAGCGCGTATACGATCCAGAATCGACCAGTCCACACACGATCAGACGAGGCGTAGGGCCCGATGTTGCCGGGCTGGGTGATCACCGTATACAGGTGTGCGCTCACCAGAAAAAACAGACAAAAGCCGGTGATGACCTGCACATACCACAACGTGGTATCCGGGTGGCGTACCGCGACGATATGACGATGGAGCTGCTGATACTGGCGATTAGTGGCTGGAAATTTGCGCAGCGCAAGGACCGCGTGCACCGCAATCAGCGCAAACACCGTGAGCCCCACTGCCGACACCAGTAGTGGATACGGCTTGCCGAACAGCGGTTCACCTTCGAACATTTTGGATACGCGGTACATGGCGTCCTCGCCGAGCAGTATGCTGGATTCGAAGAACATGTGGGCCCACACGAACAGCGCTAGCAACAGGCCGGAAAGGCTTTGCAGCACATCCAGGCGTGAGGGCCAGGCGGATACAGCTTTCGACATGTCAGGCACTTCCCGGAAGTAGAGACTCTGACAGTATAGTAAACGCGGTTGCGCAGGGCATACCTTGTCCTGCCTCAAGTATCGGCGCGATAGGCAGGTGTGTTGTGCGCTGCCGATCCGCTATAATGCGAGCTTTGCACATGAGCAAAGTCAAGGCTGTAGCGTATGTCAGATTATGACCGCATTCCCGCCGTACAGGTGGGTAGCGGCGACAAGTTCATCAACGACCGGGGCATTACCGCCATCAAGGACGGGATCAAGTCTACGGCGACCGCCGGTGTACGTGCGAGCAAGCCCGACTGGCTGCGGATTCGAGTGCGCGGCGGCGCGACCTTCGAGAAAGTGCAGGGTATTGTCCACGAACACAAGCTGGCTACGGTCTGTGAAGAGGCCAAGTGTCCCAATATGAGCGAGTGCTGGAGCGCTGGCACCGCCACCATCATGTTGATGGGCGATGTGTGCACCCGCGCCTGTCGCTTCTGCGCCGTCAATACTGGCAACCCCAAGGGCTGGCTGGACGCACAGGAACCTCAGAACACGGCGCGCTCCGTACAGTTGATGAACCTCAAATACGTGGTGCTGACGTCGGTTAATCGGGACGATCTTCCGGACGGCGGCGCCGCACATTACGCCGCGTGCGTAAAGCAAGTGATAGCAGAGAACCCTGACACGGCGGTAGAGGCGCTTACGCCGGACTTTTTAGGTGCGTTGAAGGATGTCGAAACCGTGTTGGATTCCGGCATCGTAGTGTTCGCGCAGAATATTGAGACGGTGCGACGCCTGACACACCCCGTCCGCGATCCTCGCGCCGGCTACCAGCAGACGCTCGATGTGTTGTCCCATGCGAAGACTTACCGCCCCGAGGTGCTGACCAAAACCAGCCTGATGTTGGGCTTGGGCGAAACCGAAGCAGAAATCAAGGCGTGTATGGATGATCTTCGCGCGGCCAGTGTCGATATTCTCACCCTCGGCCAATACTTACAGCCTACGCTCAACCATTACCCTATCGACCGCTATGTCCCACCCGCCGAGTTTGAACAGTACCGCCAGTGGGGTCTTGAAAAGGGCTTTCTGGAAGTGGTCTCCGGTGTTTTCGTGCGATCCAGTTACCGCGCTGAGCAGGTGTTGGCCAAAAACAATGTGGGTCTGTCATAGATCATTCGAACGATCCAGTGGTACAAGGCCTCGTTGATACCCCTGTGCTTGGGGTGTCATTGCGCAATGTGAGTCTGCTGCGCCTGGATCAGACCGGTGGCCTCGCACCGGGTAATAAATCTTTCAAGCTGTACCAATACTTAACGCAGGCCAAACAAGCGGGTGCTGAGCGCCTGGTGTCGTTTGGCGGCGCTTGGTCCAACCATTTACACGCGCTGGCCGCGCTGGGATATCAGCACGGGATTGAAACCGTGGGTGTCGTCCGCGGAGAGGCGACAGAGGGAAATTCAGCAATGCTGGCCGATGCCGCGCGCTGGGGTATGCGGATACTTCACGTCAGTCGAACAGAGTATCGGCGGCGCAACGATGTTGAGTATCAGCGAGAGCTCAGCGCGCGTTTCGCACCCTGTCTGCTGATTCCAGAAGGGGGTGCGTCGCTCACCGGTGTGCGGGGCTGTGCCGAGATTGGCGAGATAATTCGTCGCAGGGCGCCACAGGCCAGACGCATTGTTGTGCCGGTGGGTACCGGGACGACCCTTGCCGGTTTGGCAAGCAGCCTGGATGCGCGCTGTGAACTCCATGGGATATCCGCGCTGAAAGGGGCGATTGATCTGGAGCAAAAGGTTGCTGAGGTGCTGCAAGCGTTGCAAGTGGACTGCGCGGTCCACTGGTCTATTCGGCACGAATTTCACTGCGGCGGTTTTGCCCGTGTCGATGCCGCGCTGCGAGATTTTATGCTGGCGTTTGAGGCGATTCAGGGTGTTGAGCTTGAACCTGTCTACACCGGTAAGATGCTGTTCGCGATTCATCAACTGCGTCAGCAGGGGGAATGGGACCCGGAGACTCCGATACTGGCGATTCATACTGGAGGTTTGCAGGGGCGCCGTGGCTACCCCTGGATGAAGTGAACGTCTATACGATTATTTACTTAACGTTGCACTCTAACTTGATTTGGCTGATCTTCGTATCCAGCTTTTTGTTGTACTCACCAGTACCGATTTCGAAGCTGGTTGATTCGCTGCCACCGAACAAGTGGGCTACTGCGCCGACGGGAATGATAGAGCTGGCACCGTCTTCAATTTCCTGTGACGTTCGCGCTTTCTCGCTGTTCAAGGTTTTGATATCTGCCGCAGCCGTGGCGCAATTGATTGGCTGATCGAGGTTGGCTTGTACTTCTTTTTGTGGTGCTGGCGCTTGTGCGGCGCAGCCCGCCAGGAGGGCGATTGCTATCAGGGCTGGGGTAATCACTTTCATTGAGTTTCTCCGGTATGTCGTTGGATACGTATGATTAGGCTGCAGGTGCTGAAATAGGGTAAACCACAGCGTTACCAATAGTGGCATAATCAGTATCGCAGGTCTGCCTTTTTTAGCGGCGTCACCGACTCAGGTAACCGTGCCTAAAGCCAGGCATCAGCAGCTAACATCCGCGTCAATGCCTGCAAGCCCTTCCCCTTATTGCTGATTTTCCAGGCCAGGAAATTGCCTTGCCCGGCACTCTTTTCGATGTTGAGTTGTACCAGTGCGCCGCTATCCAGGAATGACTGAATGCGACTTTTGGGCAAGTTGCCGATACCCGCACCAGATAAAACAGCCTGCACTTTCTGATCGATATTTTGTACGTATAGCATGCGGCCATCCTTGCTGAGGCCCTCGCTGCGTGCGATATCAACCAGCGAGGTGTCGTGCGTCACTACTCGCCGCAACTTCGGCAGTGCAGTGCGGACAGCGTCTCGATCCGCCGCGATAGCGGCATAGGCGTGTCGCGCGCTAATCACCGGCATCAGGTCATTTGTGCCGAGGGCAATTGCACGAAAGCCCTTTTGCTGGGGCACGGGTCCGGGTGCGCCAAACAACAGATCCACGCGATCCGCTTCCAGTGCCTCCCAGCCGCCGTTGAGCACACATTCGCGGACATCGAGTTCGATGCTGGGAAATGTCTCGAGAAAGGCCGTCAGTACTGCGAAGAACGACTGCGACGGAGCGATGGATTCGATCGCGATGCGTATCCCCGTCTCCCATCCGGTGGCGACCTCCCTCGCCCTGCTGGCCAGTCGGGTAGAAGCCTGAAGAATCAAACGTCCCTGCTCAAGGACCAATTGGCCCGCCGGTGTGAGTACAGAGCGACGCCCCTGACGCTGGAACAGAGCGATATCCAGTTGCTCTTCCAGCTTCTGAATCGCATAGGAAAGCGCCGATGTCGCTCTGTTCAGTTCCTGCGCGGCTTTTGCGAAGCTGCCACGCCGATCAATCGCGTCGAGAATCTCTAAAACTTCAATTGTGACTGGATTTCGTGAGGACATCGCCGGACTCAACTGTTCTATAAATTAGAACATTCTAAACAATTATTGGGACTTATTGGAATGTTTCAGACCAGTACACTGGTTCCCTCAGTTAGCCAAACCGGCAGGAGCGCCATCATGAAGCAACAGCAAGCGATCACCACAGGGTCCTCATTGAGTCATCATCAGTCCTCGGTCCTGCACATTAATAGCAGTGCGCGTGGGCGCGACTCGAATACGCGCATCCTGGGACAGTATCTGGTGGAACAGTTAGCGCAGCCAGTGGTGAGTCGCGACCTGGCCGCGCAGCCTCTGCCTGCCATTAGCGCTGAAGATCTTATCGGTGTGCACGGCTCCTTCACCGAGCAGCGTGACAGTCTGGCCGCACAGTTGGCACTGTCGAATGCATTAATCGAGGAGTTGCGCACAGCCGATACGTTGATACTAGGCGCGCCGATGTATAACTTTGGCATTCCAGCGACGCTCAAGCAGTGGATCGATGCTATCTGTCGGGCGGGTGTCAGTTTCAAATATACCGAGCAGGGGCCGGTGGGGTTGCTGGGCGTGAAGCGGGCGTTCATTATCGTCAGCACAGGTGGTACTGCTGTCGGTAGTGAAGCAGATTTTGGCAGCCGCTACCTCCAGCATATCTGCCGTTTCCTCGGCATTGAAAGCATTCATGTGATCGATGCCGGCGGCTCGAAACGGGCGCCGGCCGAGGTGCTTGAGCGCGGCAAACAGCAGATCGACACAGTGTTGGCAGACTCGCCTGAGCGGCGTTCAGAGCAATCGGCCGCTTAACGCATATCGTTGAGGCGAGCGGCAGTGCCGCTGTTCCGTGGCGAATATCCCAGCCCTCTGAGCAAGCGGGGCAGCGGCACTGCCGCTCGCCGGTCCTCTAGTGTGGTCTAACCTTGCAATTGTGTCATGCGACCGCGCTCAGCGAGTAGGGCAGTGACGCCACTGCAGATTTTCTCAACAACTGCGTGTAGGTGTTTTCCAGATCGCGACAAGCCGTGCGAATATTGCGGATGGAGTCACCCGGTATGGGGGGCAACACAGTCACCCGTATGGTGGCGGGTCGAATGAGCCAACCGCCGTTGGGCAGCGCATCCTTCACGTTGTGCAGGACGATGGGAACGATGGGTACACCCGCCTTGCGCGCGAGGAAAAACGCCCCGTGTTTGAACGGCTGTATGTCGCCCAAGGTACTGCGGCTACCTTCTGGTGCGATGACTAATGAGCGTCCGCTTTTCAAGACCTGCAGTGCGCGTTGCAGCACTTCGCGTTGGTCGGACTCGTCGCGATCCACGAAAATAGTATCGGTCTGGCGCAGCAAACGCCCTATTATCGGTGTGTTCGCCATCTCCTTTTTACACATCGCGACCACGTCTTCGCGCAGCAGATGTGCCAGTACCATGGAGTCCAGCAAACTCTGGTGATTGAACACGAATATAGCGGGGCGTTCCTGGCGCAGATTGCCCAGCCCCTCGATTTCAAAGTCCAGCCCGGCAAAAGCGCTGCCTATATCGCCAAACAGGCGGGTCAGCTGATTCGCGGAGCGGTAGGGGGAGCGCCCCAGTCGTTTGCTCAGCATCCCGAACGCCGTCGTCCCGATAATTGTTTGTGCTGTGAGCACAGTGCGCGCAAGGCTTTCCATGCTGGGCATACCGCGTGTCGAAAACGACAGCTGCGGCCACTGCTTGGTGCGCGCGTGCGCGCCCAGTTTATCGGACGGGTTCACGGCCACAGGGTGACCCACCTTGCGCAGCAACGGTAAATCGTCGCTGGAGTCGGAGTAGAACCAGCAATTTTTCAGTGAGGCTTTGTATTGGCGAGCACTGCGCTGCGCTGCCAGCAGTTTGCCTTCGCCGAAACACATGGGCGAGATAACGTTGCCGGTGAATCGACCGTCTACAACTTCCAGTCGAGTACAGTGGATTTCATCTATACCCAGCACGCGCGCCACCGGTTCAGCCTGGTATCGACTGGCTGAGGTGATGATCACCAGTTTGTGCCCTGCCGCGCGGTGCGCCTCCACCAATGCCACCGCTTCCCGGTAGAGCGTTTTGGCGATGTGCTTGCGATAGGCCTGCTCCCCGATCTCATGCAGTGAGGATTCGGAGACCCCGGTGAGCGCCTTCGTCGTACGTTTGACCAGACGATGGTAATTTCCGCCGGAACTGTAAACCTTGTGTTTGACGATGTCCTGCACCACCTTCCCCGCCTGTCGCAACTTGCCGCGTCGAGCGCCCTGTTCGGCGGTTTCCCGGGCGACCGCCAGTATCGAGTAACCCGCGATCAGGGTTCGGTCGAGGTCAAAAAATGCGATGGTGGATTGCGGGTTGCTCGCGGTTGCTATGGTTTGGAGTTGAACGTCAAGCGCTGTCATTCTATGTCCTCTCTCGGTGCGGCGGGCGGTGGCATCATCTGTGAATGCAAGAATCCGGCCAGCTGGAGAGTAGACAGTGTTTGTGTCAGTTATGTTGCAGTTAATCTAAGTAATTATTGCATGTGTTCTGATGGGCGGCGTGGCGGGGCGACGAGAGTGCAAGATTTTGGTGCGCCGGCGCACCGCAGTGAAGCCACAAGCCCCCGTACAGGAAGCGGTGAATCGTTTGGACTGGGACCGCTAAATCGCCCCGAACTGGTAGCTGATTTGCAGATAGGCACCGCGTGGCTGGCCGACAAAATACCGGTATTCACCGAAGCCGTAATCTGCCCGCTCGGCATATTCTTCGTCCAACAGATTGGTCAGGCGTAAACCCGCTGACCAGCGCGGTGTCAGATCGCTGGTGATGCGCAGGTTGAGCAGGGAATGGCCGTTGTACTGGTGTTCATTTTCAGGCTCCAGGAAGTAGGAATCCATGTACACCCATTCCAGTTCGGCACGGCTGGGGCGTTGGGCCAGCGCGGAAAAATCCCAGCCGAGGCGGGCACTGCCGAAGGCCTTGGGTGAGGTGTCTATGTCGTTGCCCTTGATGTCGTTATCGCTGCCCAGCAGCTCGATGTGATTGTCGTAGGTGTGCGAGGCGTAGTTGGCATCAATGCCCACGGACCAGTTGTCGCTGAGCAGAAAATCAACGCTCATCTCTGCGCCGTAGTGGTTGGTCTGGGCACCGCTGACATTTTGCCGGTCGGCATCCTGGAAGATCACGTCGTCCTTGTTCATGTAGTAGACGGCGATGTCATAACGGGTGTTGCGCTGCCAGTAACCGCGCAGGCCCAGTTCCACATTGTCGATCTTCTCCGAATCCAGATCGGCACTCGTTTGTCCCGCTTGCAGGCGGTACAGCTCGCTCGCCTGCGGCGCGCGGAAACCGTGCGCATAGCGCAGATAAACAATATGGTCCTCGCTCAGGCTGTAGCTCACCCCGGTGTTCAGCGACCAGTCGGCGAAATTGTCATCGCGGTCTGCCGGGCGGTAGAAGCGACAGGCGGTAGCATCGGGCGCGCAGGGCGCGCCATCGTCGGTGCGGTTGTTATAGTCGTAGTTGGTGTACTCAAAACGGACCCCGGCGTCGAGCTCCCAGGGCGAGTTAAACTGGGTGCGCACCTGGCTGTACAGCGCCGCGACGCCGGCATCTACCTGGTAATCGTAGTGCACGCCGGCAGGTTGGTTGGGGCCGAATGGCTCATCCTGGGTTTCTTTCAACGTGGCGTCAGTGTATTCCAGCTCAATGCCGTTTACCCAACGCAATGCGCCGGTATCGGTGCTCACGGTGGCGCGCAGTCCCAGGCTGTCGTGGGCGTTTTTCTCCACCGGCTGCCAGGCGAGGAAGTGTTGCAGGAACTCCATATCGTTCGCGCGCAGGTAGGGCGTGAGGGTGAGTGTGCTGTTGTTATTCAACGCCACACTCGCCTCGCTGTAAAGCCGCACGGACCAGGCGTCCCGGTAGGCATCCGGATTGGGGTTGGTTTTACTGAGGTCGCCATCGCGGTAGGCTTTGTAGCCCGCGATGTAGCCGGCGGTATCCTGCTTCAGGTTGGCGGTATCCAGCACGGTGCGAAAATTCCAGTCCTGGCCACTGTAGTCGTGGCGCACGATGGCCTTTTGCTGGTCGTAGCCGGAGTCGTCCTGGTAGCCCCCGTCGGTGGTGGCGTTGGCGCTGACGCTGATACCATTGCGGCCGACGGTGTCGCTGTAGCGGTACTTGGCGCGGTAGTAATCGTAGGGACCGCCCTCTACCGACAGCAAGCTGTCCAGTTGTTCGGTGGGCGCGGCACTGATCACGTTGATGACGCCGTGCATCGCACTGGAGCCGTAGAGCGCAGTAGCAGGGCCGCGTAGAACCTCGATACGGCCGGCCTGTTCAAAGTTGGAGTCAAACAGCTGGTTGACGTTGCAAAAACCCGGTGCGCGCAAACTGATGCCATCGGCGGCTGAAAAGAATGCGCCGCAACTGCCACTGCCAGTGAGGACGGGGGAGCGCAGTGCGATGATGCTCTCCTGGCCATTGCCGCGACTGATCCAGGCGCCCGGCACGCGTTGCATGATCTCATTGATATGCACCGGGTCAACCAGCTCCAGCGTCTCCCTGTTCACGGTAGACCAGGACAGAGGCAGCTTGAGTGCGTCCTCCTGCACCCGGCTGGCGGTGACCAGCACATCCTCCTCCACCGGTGCAGTGCGACCGGGAAGGGCAATGGCCAACAGGCTGGCCAGCGCAAGCGTGCTGATGGACCGTGATGTTGGGGCGGACATGGCATAGACCGGTGCTAAAATGAAGCGAGAGTGTAGCGGATTCGGCGCGGCAGCCCAACGGCTGTGTCGTGGTGCTAGGCGGCTGAGAAAATTTGGGTATACTTCTGCGCTCCAAAGCGCCCGCCGGTCAGGACAGGATTCGCCCGGCCGGCTCACTGTTGATCAAAGGACGTCGGCATGTTGATAAAACCCGTGATAGCGCTATTTTGCGCTGTATTGTTGCTTGGCGGTTGCGCAGAGTTTGAAGCCTGGAGCTCGAACCTCAATGCCCCCGCTGCGCCAGCCGTGACGACTGAGCAGGTGAACAAGCTCTATGTCACGCCTTCCGCACCCGCAGACATTGCAAGTTTCCGTAATATCTACATCGCGCCAGCCAATCTGGCCAATATGCAGGTCATTCAGCCCGAGGGTACGCCCGCGAATCCCGAGTGGTGGGTAACGGATGAGGAGGGCGCCGTGCTGCAACGGACAATTGCGTTCGAGTTTTCAATCGCGCTCACCGCCCAATTGGATTTCAATATTGTGAGCAGTCCCCAGCAGGCACAACTGATCGTCAACACGGCCGTTGTTGCGGTGCACCCCAACGAGACGCGCGCTACCCTTGCGAAGGACCTCAATACCAGCGGCTCGATCACGGTCAGTGTTGCTGTGGCGGATGCCGCCAGCGGTGTGGTACTGCTGCGTTCAGTGGATACCCGCGCGAGCGAGGATATCTGGGCGTTCAACGAAATCACGGGTGAGGACCCTGCGCTCAATGGGGTTTTTGCGACCTGGGGTGTCGATCTGCGCCGGGGCATACTGGAACTGCAGGGCCGCAGTGCTGAGGCACTGCTGCCGTCACCCGCGTCCAGCGCGCAGAATTAAGCGTGCTGGCGCGGCGTTTCTCGGCTAGAGTCAGCCATGGTTAACCCCGTCATTAATCTCTCATTGTGGCAGCTGGCACTGGCCTTCGTGCCGGTGGCGATTACGCTGGCTATTTTGTTCAAGTGGTCCTATGACGTGGGGCGCGCCGTCTACGCGTTGGCGCGGATGTTGGCCCAGTTGCTCCTGATAGGCTATGTGCTGGCGTGGATTTTCGGCGCGGGTAATGGCGTTTTGATTTTGCTGGTACTGGCCATTATGTTACTCGCCTCCAGCTGGATCGCTCTGGGCACCGTGCCGGAGCAGCGGCGCGCACTCCTGGGTGCGTCGGTGGTGTCCATCACCGTGGGCGGTGGACTCACGCTGGCATTGATCACCCAGGCGGTGCTGCAAATAGAGCCCTGGTACCTGCCGAACCACATGATCCCTTTGGCGGGCATGGTGTTTGCCAATGCGATGACGGCAGTGAGCCTGGCCGCCGAGCGGCTGTACGCTGAATTGGCCCACGGCGCGCCGTGGGAGTCGGCGCGATTGACCGCCTATCAGGCTGCGATGATTCCAGTCATCAATTCCCTGTTCGCGGTCGGCCTGGTCTCACTGCCCGGTATGATGACAGGGCAAATTCTCTCGGGTGTTTCTCCGCTGATTGCGGCGCGCTACCAGATTGTGGTGATGTGTATGATCTTTGCCGCCTCGGGTATTTCCACCGCCTTGTTCCTGGCGATTATTCGGCGGAGGGCAGCGTCACTACATTGATACGCTTGTCCTGATCTGTGTAAGGTGTTCTATACTCCGTGTAAGGTGAACACGATATGACCACGACGCTTTTCAAGTACGGTTTGATACTACTTTCGGTTTTGGCTCTGAGCGCCAATGCCCGCGCTGACGCGTGGCTGATTGAGGTGGACGGCGCTATCGGCCCGTCGATGGCTGACCATTTTGTGCGCGGGCTGGCACAAGCCGAGGCGGCGAATGCCGAGCTTGTGATCATGCGTATCGACACCCCGGGGGGGCTGGATATCGCGATGCGCGAGATGATCAAGGCCATCCTTGCAGCACCGCTCCCGGTGATTGCCTACGTCGCACCCGGTGGCGCCCGTGCTGCGAGTGCCGGCACCTACCTCCTGTACGCCGCCAGTGTGGCTGCCATGGCCCCGGGCACCAACCTGGGCGCGGCGACACCGGTGCAGATCGGCAAGCCTGAACTCCCACAGTTTGGCAAAGACGAGCAGGAGGGCGACGAGCCTGCGATGACGCCCATGGAGCACAAAATCGTCAACGACGCGGTGGCCTACATACAGAGCCTTGCACAACTACACGGCCGCAACAGCCAATGGGCAGAACAAGCGGTGCGCGACGGTGCCAGCCTGTCGGCGAATGCCGCGTTGAAACGGGGCGTGATTGAAATTATTGCGCCCTCGATACCGGACTTGATGGCGCAACTGGAGGGTCGCGAGGTTGACGTAGGGGAGCGGCGGGTAGTCCTGAAAACGGCTGGTTTGGCGGTGCACACGCATGCGGTGGATTGGCGCAGCGAATTCCTGGGGGTCATCACCGATCCCAATATCGCCTATATCCTGATGCTGGTGGGGGTCTATGGGCTGCTGCTTGAATTCTACAATCCCGGTGGCGGGTTGCCCGGCATCATCGGGGGGATTTCCCTGCTGCTGGCACTGTACGCATTTCAGGCGCTACCCGTTAGCTATGCGGGGCTCGGGCTCATTTTTCTGGGGATTGCGTTGATGACAGCCGAGGCCTTTAGTCCCAGTTTTGGCGCACTGGGTCTGGGGGGGCTGGTGGCGTTTGTGGTGGGCTCGGTACTCCTGATGGATACCGAAATACCCGCCTATCAGATTGCACTGCCGATGATCCTGGGTGTTACCGCGTTCAGCGCGGTACTGTTAATACTGGGCGTGGGCATGATGATGCGCGCACGCAAGCGGCCAGTGGTGACGGGGTTGAACCATCTGTTAGGCGCGACTGCCGAAGTGGAGGCGGTGCCGGGGGGCGTTGCCCGCATCAATCTTGACGGTGAATTATGGACGGTTGCCTGTGACGAGTCGCTGGTACCGCATGATAGAGTGACGGTCGAATCTATCGATGGTCTAACGCTGCACGTTAGTAAGTACAAAGAGAGGTAAGAGATCATGCTGGGATTTCCGGTCATTGGCGTCATTCTGTTTCTGACACTCGCACTACTGTTTGTGATGTTCCGCGTACTGCGCGAATACGAGCGCGGTGTCATTTTCACGCTGGGGCGATTTTACAAGATTAAGGGCCCGGGGCTGATCATCATCATCCCCGTGTTACAGCAAATGGTGAAGGTGGATTTGCGCACCATTGTGATGGATGTGCCGACCCAGGATGTTATCTCCCGCGACAACGTTTCTGTGCAAGTGAACGCCGTCATTTACTTCAAGGTGGTCGACCCGGAGCGCGCAATTATACAGGTAGAGAATTACCTGGAGGCCACCAGCCAGCTGTCCCAGACTACACTGCGTTCTGTGCTGGGCCAACATGAACTGGACGATATGCTGGCGGAGCGTGAACGCCTCAATGCCGATATCCAGAGCATACTGGATAAACAAACTGCGGCCTGGGGTATCAAGGTTGCGAACGTGGAAATCAAACACGTCGATCTGAACGAAACCATGGTGCGGGCGCTGGCCAAACAGGCCGAGGCCGAGCGCGAGCGCCGCGCCAAGGTCATCCACGCGATGGGTGAGGCGGAAGCGGCTGGAAAACTGGCAGAAGCTGCCAAAATACTCTCCGGTCAGGACCAGGCGATACAGTTGCGCTACCTGCAAACACTGGTGGAGATTGCCGGCGACAAGAGCTCGACACTGGTATTTCCGGTACCCATTGATCTGCTGGACAAATTGCGGTCCTGAACGCACCGCGCCTCGGGTTACATACGATAACAAGGTGGTACAAAGAATGCTGAGCTGGAAAGATTTTGGCAAGGCCCACATGTGGCTATACCGCGTCAGCGGTGGCCGACTCGGCGCCCGCATGGGTTGGATTGATGTGGCGTTGGTTGAAACCATCGGCCGCAAGAGCGGCCTCCCGCGCTGTGTGCCGATTGCCTGTTATCCCTACCGTGATTCCATTGTTGTCTCCGCGTCCAACAGCGGCAAGGAGAGCCACCCGGTGTGGTATCTGAATATGCAGGCCAACTCGGCAGTGACGGTGCAGAAGGGCAGGGACCACTACAGAGCTATCGCAGAGGAAGTGCCTGACGAGGAGCGTGAAGCGCTGTGGAAAACCATTGTGGCGAACAACAAGCACCAGGGCGAGTATCTGGAGAAGGCGCAGCGTAAAATTCCGTTAGTTTGGTTGCGGCGGGAGGACGGTTAGTTTCGTGTCTTGGTGGATAGCAGCTAACTTACATCGAGCACGTTTTGGAAATCGATCTTCTATCGGCGGCTCTACTGCTGTATCTGCTGGAGAGGTTTTCTCATGAAAAATTTGGTACATCTATTCTATGTGAGCTCCGCAACACAACCTTTTTCAGAACAACAACTAAAAGATCTTCTAGTACTTTCCAAGGATGCCAACAAGAGACATAACATAACAGGGATGCTGCTCTACGAAGATGGAAATTTCATGCAGGTAATTGAAGGTGAAGAAGCAGATATTGATCGATTGATGCTAAATATTCAGAGCGATCCAAAGCATGCTGGGATTATACTGCTGCTAAAAGAATCGATTCAGGCGAGAGATTTTTCTAGTTGGTCTATGGGCTTCAAAGATACTTCGTCGGAAAAGAAGGAAGGCTTTGCAGATTTTTTGTCATCCACAGCACAAGGCAATATTTCACCAGGCATAGCAAAGACATTGTTGCTGAGTTTTCGGTAAGCATGAGAAGGCAGTCTGCTGCGAGGTCTAGCCAACAGAACGGGGTGACAATGAATTCCGAAATGAAAGATGCTCTGATCAAGGTCCCTCAGGTTACGCTGGGGTTCTGGATAATTAAAATTCTTGCCACCACCCTGGGAGAAACGGGTGGTGACGCTGTTTCTATGTCCATGAATCTTGGATACTTGATTGGCACGATCATATTTATGGCCTTTTTTCTTCTGGCTGTTATTTTTCAAGTTCGGGCGAAAGAATTTAATCCTTATATCTACTGGGTTGCCATCATAGCGTCAACAACCGTCGGTACAACACTGGCGGATTTTGCCGATAGATCGTTGGGTATTGGTTATCTGGGAGGGTCAACGCTGTTAGCGGTGCTATTGGTGAGTACATTGTTTGTCTGGCATAGAGCGCTGGGCAGCATCAGTGTGACATCAATTCATACACCCAAAGCTGAAACGTTTTACTGGCTAACGATCATGTTTTCCCAAACACTGGGAACAGCGCTTGGCGACTGGACAGCGGATTCTGCCGGTTTGGGGTATGTAGGCGCGGCCTACATTTTCAGTGCTGGCCTGGCACTGGTGGTCGCTGCCTACTTCTTTACAAAAGTCTCCCACACGATTCTATTCTGGTTGGCATTTGTCCTTACTCGGCCACTTGGCGCCGTGGTTGGCGACTTCTTGGATAAACCGGCTTTGCAGGGTGGTCTGGAGTTCAGTCGGTATACCGCTACGGGTGCACTTTTGTTCGCTATAGTTGTTTTGGTAATTGTATTACCCCAGCGAGCAGCATCAAAATCGCACTGAGATACGGATGCGAATAATAGGAAGAATGGCTACGAATCTATTTCTCTATGGCGCCAGCCCCTCATGCAGATAATGAATCAGCCAGCGCCAGGCAACGGTCATCTAGCTACGCACGCGGAGTTGCTGATATCCAGTTACCACCGGTGCACGGGTAGAGATTTAGTGGATCCTGAGCTATCCGCGCAAGCGCGCTATAGAGCACTCTTTGAGGCACCTTACGGTGTGGTGTCACACAACACCGCAGCAGACCCAGTTTTCAACTATGGCAATCAAGCTGCGCTCAGCGTCTTTGAGATGGATTGGTTTGAGTTCACCAAGCTGGCATCTCGAAAATCCGCAGAGCCGGTGAATCGAGTGGAGCGAGAGCGGCTTCTCGCCCGCGTAACACAACACGGTTTTGTAGACGACTACCGAGGTGTAAGAATATCTGCAACAGGCAAGCGATTTAGAATCGAAGACGCGACGGTTTGGAATCTGGTAGACAGGAACGGTTTGTATTGTGGGCAGGCAGCAGTATTCCGGCGCATAAATTTCGATGTTCTTAGCTGAGTGTGCTCATATTGAAAAAGACATTTTCGTGGAAAAGGGACGTCGTATTTCCCCAATCAGGCCCCAAATTTCATGGAAAATAGAAAATTGTATGAATACTCCAAATAGTTTTTCCATTAAGAAGATTAAGGGATTAGTCTGGCGAAGTTGTTAAAAAAATAAGCGGTAGCAATGTTCATATTGGAAATACTAATCATCGTCCGTTTTATCCTGGTGATGATAGTAAGATAGTAAAAAAAGGTAATAATGATGGCCGATAATCAGCTTAATATTTCCTTTGGTGAGATAAACGAAGAGCAACTGCCGGTAGCCGACAATAAGTTGCATGGTTGGAAGCATTTTGCGGGTTTATATGCTGGCGAGCATGTTGCGGCAACTGAATTTGTTATTGGTGCAACATTTGTTGCCTTGGGTGCAGCGACTAAGGATATCTTACTGGGTTTGCTTATCGGGAATTTACTGGCGATGTGCTCCTGGTGGCTGTTGACGGCGCCAATTGCGGTTGAAACTCGGCTAAGCTTATACAATTACCTGAATAAAATCGCCGGGAACTCAATGACAAAGCTCTACAACTGGGCAAATGTCGGAATTTTTGCGGTGATATCAGCCGCGATGATAACTGTGTCATCTACCGCAGTAAGGTTTTTGTTTGATATCCCGGCGCAGCTCAATTGGTATCCCAACAGTTTGTGGTTTGTCGCGATTGTAATTGCCGTTGGCTCTATCGTGGTCGTCGTTGCAGTGTTTGGTTTTTCAACGGTCGCTGATTTTTCAAAACTTTGTGCACCGTGGCTATTTGTTATTTTTATTGCAGGATCCTTTAGCTTGTATCCGGCGCTATCAGATCATGTATTGGGGACAACAACCGTCACAAGTTGGCGAGACTTCATGACCATTGGCGACAGCTCTATATGGACCGGAACAACGGCAAGTGGTGACAAAGGTATAGGCTTGCTAGAGGTTATTGGCTTTGCGTGGGCGGCCAACTCGATTACCCATTTTGGGCTAATTGATATGGCGATATTTCGATTCGCAAAACGGAAACGTTACGGCTTACTATCAGGTGTTGGTATGTTTTTTGGACATTACCTGGCCTGGATCTCTGCGGGTATAATGGGCGCAGGGGCAGCCGTTCTGCTTAAAACCAGCATTACTCAGTTAGACCCGGGTGATGTGGCTTACCATGCTTTAGGCATGACGGGTTTTGTTATTATTATCATTGCTGGCTGGACAACGGCTAACGCTAATCTATATCGGGCTGGTTTAGCCGCTCAGTCGATTTTCTTCAATCACTCGCGGGAAAAAACCACAGCAATTGTTGGCGTGGCGACGGTCATCATAGCCTGTTTCCCGTTTGTGTTTACCCAGATGCTGCCGCTGTTAACCT
This sequence comes from Halioglobus sp., assembly GCA_037969215.1. Taxonomy (GTDB): domain Bacteria; phylum Pseudomonadota; class Gammaproteobacteria; order Pseudomonadales; family Halieaceae; genus Marimicrobium. The sequence goes on along the minus strand of JBBKWY010000111.1, from coordinate 2,422 downwards.
ATGCAGGTCTGATCGTCGTGCCTGTCGGCGGTATTGTATTTGCGGAGCATGTTCTTTTTCCGAAATTGGGTTTAACGCGCTATTGGGCTAAATACCAAAATGTTTCCAGAAGTGTGCCTGCAATAGCATCATGGGTATTGGCCTTGATCTTTGGCTTTGGTTTGAATTTCCTGGATGTGATGTCGTTTTACTACCTGTTTATACCTACATGGATATTTTCAATTGTCGTTTACACTTTTTTGGCAAAACGCTATGGCGCAGGCAAAGATTATACTAACGCAATAGCCGCTGAAGCGCTTGAGGAAAAGCAGATAGCTGAATATCAAGCCGTGCTGATTAGTGAGGAGGCGCCGTTTGTTTTTGATACAAGCGCACTCAGTAAAGTGTTGCATGCCGTTTCGGCTATAGCTCTGCTAGTAATCGTTGGGTTTTCCTGTCAGGTAATGTTCTATAGCGCAAACATCGATGTATATTCAGAGAATAAAGAGCAGTTCGAATTTTACTGTTTCATTTTTACAATTGTCTATTTCCTGACTGCATATGTCGCGCTGAGACGCCAAAAGGCTTTAAATCGATAGCAGAGGAAAGTAGCGATTTTTGTTTACTAAGGTCAAGGTTATGATTGATATGACACACGTTGAACCGCAAGTTCGACACTTGAGTGAACTCACTATCGGCGGATTGCCAGACTTTGTAGATGTTCCGCGTTATGATCGTAGTCAGATTAAGGCAGGTATCGTTCATATCGGGGTTGGTGGCTTTCACCGTGCGCATCAAGCTGCGTATGTTAACGAGCTATTGAAGATGCCCGGGTCAGAGCAGTGGGGTATTTGCGGCGTAGGTTTGCTGGAATCAAATCGCAACCTGCGTGACATTTTGCTTAAACAAGACTACCTCTATACCTTGGTTGTACGCCATCCAAACGGGAGAATCGACAATAAAATTATCGGCTCAATGTTAGTTTTTATTTTTTATCCTGAAGATAAGCAAAATGTAATAGATAAGCTGGTGCATGGAGACACGAAAATTGTCTCATTAACCATCACGGAGGGGGGTTACAACATACACCCTGCAACCGGCGATTTTGATTTTGATAACGAAGACGTACAACACGATATTCAGTACCCCGATGATCCAAAAACTGCGTTTGGCTATATCATCGCGGCGCTAAAGAAACGTAAAGACAATGGTATGGGTGCATTCACGGTGCAGTCTTGTGACAATATTCAGCACAATGGTGACATCACCAGGAAAATGTTGATGACCCTGGCTAGCCGTCAAGATGCTCTGCTAGGCCAATGGATCGAAGAGAATGTTTCTTTCCCTAATGCAATGGTAGATCGTATTACGCCCGTTACCACTAAGTCTGACATTAAGTATGTGGAAACGACTATTGGTGTAATCGATTTTTGGCCAGTGACATGTGAGTCATTTTCACAATGGGTGATTGAAGATCAGTTCAGCTGTGGGCGCCCTAACTGGAATTTGGTAGGCGCTCAGTTTGTGGAGGATGTCGCACCGTTTGAGAAGATGAAAATCCGACTGTTAAACGCAGGGCATTCAGTGTTGGGTTTGTTGGGCTCTATCCACGGTTACGAAACCATCGATGAGACGGTATCTGATACTGATTTCGCGCAGTATTTACGAGCCTTTCTGGATTTTGAGGTAACCCCTTTGTTGGATGAGTTGCCGGGCATCGATTTAGCCGACTACAAAGACACACTCGTTGAGCGTTTTTCCAATCCCTATATAAAAGACAGCCTGGTTCGAATCTGTTCAGAAAGTTCGGCCAAACTACCTAAGTTTTTGGTGCCAACGATTTTTGAGAACATAGCCGCGGGAAGAGATGCATCGTTAGCCGTTTTAGTGATCGCCACGTGGTGTCTATATAGCGACAGGGCAGTTAATCAGGCTCAGATAGCGATAGAAATTCACGATGTGATGCACCTCGAACTGGCAGCGTACGCAAAACGAACCAGCGAAGATATACTATCGTTTTTGAAAATTACAAGCTTGTTTGGCAGTTTAATTAGAGAGAATGATTTCACTCAGGCCTATGCCCAAGCTATTGATGCCTTGTACTCTCCATCGGCGGATATTAAGGAGATCATGAAAGACACGCTCGCACAAAAACGTAATTTTATTGTCGGAAAGGACGTCTGATGTCCAGCATATTTGCAAAGCACAGGCATTCAAACGCGATTACCATAAGCTGTTTTGGCGAGGTTCTGTGGGATTATTTTGCAGAGGAAAAGCGCCTGGGCGGCGCGCCGCTCAATGTCTGCCTTCGCTTGAATGCTCTAGGTATTAAAACTGAGATATTAAGTGCGGTGGGGGCGGATGCATTCGGCGATGAGCTACTCGAGGCCCTGAGGGAGCGGAATATCGGTATCGACTTTATTGCAGTCGATCCAGTAAAGAA
>JBBKWY010000110.1:0-6918 GCA_037969215.1 Halioglobus sp. | reverse complement strand
GACGAGCGTGAATCCTTGTACGCATACCCTACGCATCAAACCGTTTATGTGGATGGCTACGCCGATGGATGGGAAACGGTTGAAAGCAGTCCCTGCAGCCTCAATTCGAATACCGCCTTATCCATTAGCTGTCAGGCACAGACCGACGACAAATATCTCTATCTGATGTTGAAAGTGAAAGACGCGGAGGTGATCTATCACAATCCTCGGTTATCACGGGAACCCAATGGCGATCGCCTGGTTATACGCCTGTGGCGAGAGGGTCGACGACAGGACTATGTGATAGCGACGACAGCACCCGGCAGGGTAAGGGCCACAGCGGGTAACCGCCGAGAGCGGGGCATTGAAGCGGCGGACATTCAAGGCTATTGGCAGGATGCCAGTGGCGGCTATACCCTCGAGCTGCAAATTCCCCTCGACTACACGGGCGGCCGGCTGGGCCTATATCTGGCTGACACAGGCAAGGGACATACTCGCACCACCCAACAGCCTGTGGGCAACATCAGCCCGCTGGATAACAGCGCACCACCCTGGTTAATCTTCAGCCCTGCCGACTTACAGGCGCTGCTTGCGCCCTTTCACCGGCAGGGGAACAGCATTCAGGTAGTGGACAAGGAGGGCTGGCAGATTGCGGACGTGGCAACAAAGCGTCGGCCCGAGGAGTCGAACGATACAACCTTCTGGTTACTGCAACTGATCTATCGCAGCATTCTGGCGCAGGATACGGTGGCGACACCGCGCGATACGTCCCGCGCCGGAAAACTTGAGGGCGAAGAAATTCTCAGCGCCCTCTCAGGCAAATTGGCCAGCAAGCGATACACCGATCCAGGCGCCAGTGGCAGTACGATACAATCGGTCGCTGCACCTATCATCGATGAAGACGGGGTTATGGGTGCGGTGATTGTGCGTCAGAGCGGCGAGACCTATCTCTCTCTTACCGACAGGGCCTTCAGCCGCTTACTGGCGTACAGCTTATCGGCAATGGCAATCGCCGCGCTGGGGCTATTGGGATATGCCAGCTTACTGTCGTGGCGAATCCGCAGACTGTCTCACGCTGCAAATAATGCGATCAGCGCAGACGGGCAGGTGACCAACAGTTTTCCTCGCAGCAAAGCTCAGGATGAAATCGGCGACCTGTCCAGACACTACGCCCGGCTGCTTGACCGCGTGCGGGAGTACAACGACTACCTGCGCAGCCTCAGTCGCAAACTGTCCCACGAACTGCGCACCCCGATCGCCGTGATCCAAAGCTCGCTGGACAATCTGGAACAGTCGGGATCGGATGCGTCCCAGTCAGATATTTACCTGCAGCGAGCCCGTGAGGGCCTGTCGCGACTGCAACGCATCCTGAAAGCAATGAGTGAAGCGAACCGCCTTGAGGAAAGCATCCAGAATAACCAACTCGTTGAACTTGATTTGGTGCTCCTGCTGACTGAACTGTTTGACGCCTACCGCGGGGTGTACCCGAACCATCGGCTGTCTCTGGATATTCAGGTTGCCAGCGCACCGATTGCAGGCGTCGCCGACCTGATCATCCAGGCCATGGACAAACTGATGGATAATGCAGCCTCGTTCTGCCCGGAGAATGGCGAGATCACAATACACCTGGGCGTAGACACAGGGGAAACTGATTGCTGGAATCTTGCTGTTGCCAATGAGGGGCCAGCGCTACCGGCAGGCATACGGGATCGACTATTCGAGCCAATGGTGTCACTGCGCGACCAACACACGAACAGTGTTCACCTGGGGCTGGGCTTGCATATTGTGCGTTTGATTGTCGATTTTCATCATGGCCGAGTGCGTGTGGATAACCTGGCCGATGATTCAGGCGTAGTTATTAGCTTGAGCCTGCCACGGGAGAAGCACCGGCACCACCTCTGATGTGATCACTCAACCATTCTGCCGCCGAGGCGTTAAACTCATCAGCCTTGTCGATCATAATCCAATGGGCGCAATCGAATGACTGCACCTTATTGGCCGGGTTGTGCAAAAGCTGCTGCAACCACTGTGGCGAGTGGAACATCATCGGTTTCTGAGTGGCGTAGGCATAATAGAACGGAAACGGAGGATCCACGGGTAACAGGTTTGTCAGGCCGCCATTCACGCCAAACCATCGCATAGCGTAGGGCATGCTCATGCCAGCATGAATATTGTCGCTATTGCTCTTTGCCTGCAGGCCCTTGGCCACCAACTTGGCTATGGCTGTACCGACGCTTCTCGGGATGACGAAACTGATTGCGAGAATGATCTGATAAGTGAATATCATCAGCTTTGCTGCAATCGATAGTGACTTCTGAAGATCCTGCGAGTCCGCGTCGCCCACATCCATGCCGATCATTTTTTCGACTCTATCTGGATAGCGCATCGCGTATTCATAACCGAACACACACCCCCAATCGTGCGCGAGCAGGATGACCTTGTCACCGGGGCTCACAGCATCGACGATCTCCCGGATTCGCTCCACCACATCACCTACCGAATAATCACTGCGGTCATCCCGGGCAAAACCCGGCATCGTGAAACTGACGCAAACGTAATCCGCCTTGAAGTAGTCTATCTGCTGCCGCCACGACTCATGCGTATCGGGCCACCCATGCAGCATAACGATAGTGCTGGGGCCAGCGCCTTCGAGAAAAACCTGAGTGCTGCCGAGCGTTATCGTTTTCTTCATGTTGATGCGCCTCATAGCGTGTTGCGGTGGAGCGAAGCTATTGGAATCCACTGCAGCATACTACTCCCCTATCGTTACCCCAATGATAGTTGCCAGCCTCCGATAACCACCACAGAGAATCAACTCGTTGCTTAAACAGCCAAGTGAAGCACGTCTGGCAACACCCAGAGATGACCTAAAGCACTGTAATTCACGGCTCTTTTGTAACTATCTTTAGTATACTGTCTGCATATGCCAAGCCCCCAAACTTGGCACTCCCATAAATACCCACTCAAATAGAGTTAGTAATGCGCAGCTTATTCAGTCGTCAAGACTACCCCAACTCACCATGAGCACACCGACCAATCCACCCATACGATCGAACTGGCCCTTCGACATCCGCCGCCTGCCTTTTTACTACGGCTGGCTGATCTGGGTATTCAGCACCCTGGGCATCCTCATCAGCATCCCCGGTCAAACCATGGGCATGGCTGTATTTACGGATTACCTCATCGAGGCTTTGCACTTGAGCCGCACCCAGCTTTCCATGGCGTATCTGATCGGCACCGTGGGGTCATCGCTCTTTCTGACCCGGGCAGGCCGCTGGTACGACCGTCTGGGTGGGCGGCTGACAGTCACTGCTGCCGCTGCCGCCCTCGCCTTGATGCTCCTTTTTATCTCGGTGTCCGACAGCCTCGCCATGCACTTCGGCGGTGGCGTTGTGGTGAGCTTTCTCATTATCACTCTGGGGTATTTTGGCGTGCGTTTTTTCGGTCAGGGCATACTGACCAGCGCCTCGAACAATGTCTTGCTGGTTTGGTTTGAAAAGCGCCGCGGGCTGGTGACTAGCGCTAGGGGCATGTTCGCCAGTTTCGGCTTTGCCGTAGCCCCTCTGGCGATTGCCTGGTTGATCACCAGAGGCGGCTGGCGTGAAGCGCTGTGGGAACTGGCCTTTGTCTGTTTGGTCTTTGCCGGCCTGGCTTTAGTCTTTCTCAGAGACAGCCCCAAATCCTGTGGCGTGCTGGTAGACGGCTACGCCCACGAGGACCAGGTACCCGAGACCAGCAGGCCGCTTAGCGCCACGCTCGAACAGGCACGACGCACTCCCATTTTCTGGCTGGCAACCCTTAGCCTGAGCATACACGCCCTGCTCAGCACCGCGGTGACCTTTCATATTGTCTCTATATTTGCAGAAGCCGGCCGCAGCCAGACAGAGGCCTTCGCGTATTTTCTCCCCAGTGCGGTGTTTGCCACCGCCACCAATCTGTTGTGTGGCTGGCTCTCGGACAAGCGCTCCCTCAAGCCCTTTATGATAATCATGCTGAGTAGCTTCATGGCCGGCGCGACAGGAGTGCTCTGTCTACAGTACAACTGGGGCTACGCGTTACTTGTCGCTGGTTTCGGAATAGGCAGTGGACTCTGGTCTCTAATCTCAAACCTTGTTTTTATCCGCAACTTCGGCCCCCTCCACCTTGGAGAAATCACCGGTCTATGTACCGCGATCATGGTATTTTCCAGCGCCATCGGTCCGGCGCTGTTCAGCCTGGGGCTGGACTACTTTGGCAGCTATGCCGCAGCCCTGTGGGTGTGCGTTGCTGCACTGGTGCTATTACTCGGATTTGCGATCGTAGTGAAACAAAGCGGGCCCAATGAAACAGGGAAAGCTACTTTTTGATTCCAGGCTTAAACAGTAATTTTTCTACGAGCAATTGGGCTACCCATGGGTTGCTAGACACTTGATAACTTACTTAAGCGACCACTCCACCAACTGCTGATCCGTCTTGATCCGCGCGCGCTGATGCAACATCGACGCATAGATAGCATCCAACTCAAGTGGTCGATCCGTTAGCCTCGGCAACGAAGATTCAGCCTCCAACAGGAACTGCTGTTTCAGTGGCGAATCCATATAGGCAATCTGCCACCAGTCCAGAATGCGGGCATGCGCATCACTCATAGCCAAGCCAGACGGAAGCTTGTCGCCTTTGCTTACATTTATCGATGCATTGGTGGGCAGCAGGTTCCAGAGATCGTTATTGAACCAGCGCGCCCAGGGGAAACAGTGGTCAATATGAACATCGCGCAGTTTCGCAGCGGACCAGACGCAATGAAGCGAGGTGTTTTCCTGACGCAGCGCTGCAACCCGTTTTGAGACCAGGGAGGTATCGCGCTTACCTTCCTCCCACTCAAAGACGTCGAAGTTAGCCGCACGGTAGTCGCTCAGACCCCATTTTGACGTCAAGCCCGACCATTCACGAAGGATGGCTGGCTCCAACCAGCAGGCATACTGGCCGAAGGTTTGCCACAACCCCGTTGGAATACGGAAGACGCCAAACGTCTTCAAGTACTCCTTGCTCAGGGTTATTCGCTCAGTCGTTCTTCTCACACTGAATGTATCGCAGTCAAAAACAGACCGGTTCTGGCCGGGGTAGGTAATGTATCTCGCTGGCATGGCCTTGATATTTGCGCAGGCATCACGAATAGCCCCTGTCACAATGGCCGCCCGCTCCCCGTCGAAACTAGCGCCAACCCGCAGGTCATAGTTCGATATGTCTTTAAGCTGATAGAAGTCGGCCTTCGCGAAGCCGTAACCGATATTCGTATTCGGATGCTGGCGAATATTATGCTGGAGTATCAGCGGCTTGTACTGCTTGAGCCAATAGAGGCCGACAATACCGAACGGTATCTCGACATAGTCATCGGATCTGGCTGTCACGATTCCCGGCGCACTCTCGGCGATACGGGTTAACGCACGCAATAATCCCAGCTTGTAGGAGGCGGCCTTATCATCGTTAACAATAATGTGGCGCAGTATCGGCAGGCTTCCCGTGCCATCATCCGGCACCCGAAAAACCATCGTCTCCCAACTAACATGCGCCCTGTTAAGATCCTTGTGCTGATACTGCCCGGCGATCGCAACCGCACGCCGCTTGGCATACTCCAGCAATTCACCGGCACTTACTGTATGAAAATCCCGCTCGGCGTTTTCGTTCGCATCTGTGCCATAACGTAAGCTGATAACAAGCACGCCAGACGGCCCCAGCATCTCGGTGAGGATACGAAATGCTCGCTCGCGGTGAGCCGGAGGGATATGCATCCATACAGCGCTCAGGAGTATGAAGTCGAACCGGTAACCGAGGGCTCGCAGTTTATCCAGCCGTGGCAGAGCGTCGTCCAGCCAGGTGACATCGGGATGGGAGCGAGCGGCCGCAGCGTCCCGCATGGCGCTGCTGGGCTCTACTGCGATAACGTCCCAGCCCAGGTTGGCCAACCAATTGGCATCGCGTCCAGTGCCCGCGCCAATATCACACGCAAGACCAGCACGCGGCGGCATATGCTCCGCCCAAATGTCATGGATGTCGCTGGAGTCGATCGCATCGTACAGCGTGGCGAGTGCGGAAGCGTGGTTGTCGTAGTAGCGAGTGCTTTTCATCGGCCGAGCGTATAGGTGATCGCTTTTCCCGTCTAGCGCAGAGGGTGCGCTATACCCCCCCGGTTATCTGTTGCACGCTATCCATAATCGGCACCAGGAAACGTTCGCTGGCGAGGTATCCGCCAAACCCATCGAACACAAACTGAAAGGCGATACAAATCAGGAGGAAACCCATAATCCTCGTGAGCGCGTCCAGCCCCGCCACCCCTAATACTTTGGAAACAAAGCCTGCGCTGCGCATGGCAATCCAGGAGACGAATACCACTGCGAGTATACCGATAGAGATAGACAGGTAACCGGTTATGTTATCCGATCCCGCTGCCATCGTTGTGACCACAGAAATCGAGCCTGCACCGGCGAGAGATGGCATAGCCAAAGGCGTGAAGGCGATATCGCCCTTCTGCTTTGATTCCTGCTTTGCTTCATCAGAGATTTCTTCGGGATCTGATGGATTCAGCATGCCGAAACCGACGCGCATGATGATGATGCCGCCGGCAACGCGGATCGCCGGAATCGAGATACCAAAAAATTCAATAATCAGTGCGCCCGACCAGAGAAAAGTGAGCAGGATGCCGGCCATGAATATACAGGCAAGCAGTGCCTGCCGTTGCGCCCATGCATCTGGGCGGCCTCTGGTGAGAGAAAGAAACAGCGGCACCGTGCTGAAGGGATTGGAGATCGGCAACAGAGCCAGAAAGGTAACGATCGCTATTTGTAACATACAATTATTCTCAGCCTGCAGTGATGCCATGGGGACACGTCATAGTCGCCCCCGTAGACGTTTCGCCATTGATACTAGCGGCGCACTTTAGCATACAGATTGGACTATTCCGACGCG
>JBBKWY010000109.1:0-45262 GCA_037969215.1 Halioglobus sp. | reverse complement strand
ATCCGCACCAAACAAAAAGACGGAACACGCCAGCAGTCCTACCAGAAACAGAATCGGAAGCAACGCCAGATAAAGTGTCATCTCCGGTGTCGGTTTCGCTACTGGGTTCACGTGTCGCTATTCTCCTGCTGCTGGCGCTCAGACAATCTTTCAGTGTCTGGGAGAGGCTGGGGCCAATCGCACCCGGGCCTGCCAGAATGCCCTAATTGCGAGGTCAGGTACAAGCCGGATGACACGTCGCAGGACAACGCGCACACACAATCTGACAATCCTGGAATGATCACGTAGCATACAGCCTGCCATGGAAGAACCAGACAACGCAGCGCTCACCCCCTTTTATTACCGGGACAATTATTTGCGCCTGTGCGACACCGTGGAGGCACAGTACGGGGATATCCTGAACGATGCCGAGCGCGCTATGTTGCAGACCTTTCGCCACCTGAGCTTCAATGCCCAGTGCCTCTACGTGCGCCTGATCTCCCGCACCGGCCCCTGGTTTCGTGAGAGCAAGCTGGCGTACGCTGAGCTGGGACCTATGTCACCCATCCTCGATGAGCTACTGGCGCACGCAATGATTGAGGAAGCCACTAAGCTGTTGCCACAAGAGTTGGGGAAACTGTTCACACGAAACGAACTGCAACAGCTGTTCTGCCCCCCCGATCAGCCAAAACCTGCGGACAAACCTGCACTGCTGCGCGCCATAGAACAATTACAACTGAGCGCAGAGGACACCTTGCAGGCACTCACTGCCCTCGACAGCCACCGCATCATCGCCCCGCGCGGGATAGAACTCACACAACATTTGCAGCTACTTTTTTTTGGCAATCGACAGCAGAGTCTGACGGACTTTGTGCTGCAGGACCTCGGCCTGACCCGCTACTATCCCTATCTACTGGACCGCGACCACCGCCTGTTTTCCTGTCGCGAAGCACTGGAAGAATTTGTGGCATGTGCAGCCCTGAGCGACACCCACTACGCTCTGCTCGACGCGGGCCAACACGAGCATCTGCCGGCACTGGCCGCGCAGTTGTTGCCCATGAGTATCCGTTTCACTTCCAGTGAAAAGCGCTGGCATCGACTGTGTAACAATCTGGCCAGGGATCTGGAGCGCATCGATGAGCGCGAGATAGCGCTGCAGTTGTACAGTCGCAGCCTGCGCCATCCCGCCCGCGAGCGGCGGGCGCGCATTCTCGAGGGCGATGGCGACTGGGCAGCCGCGCTGGTGCTGTGTCAGGAGATAATTAACCAACCGTGGTGTGAGGCAGAAAACGAGGCCGCCGAGCGCATACTGCCCCGAGTCAAACGCAAACTCGATGGCAGTCGCCTGTCGCGGCGGCGCGATGCGTTTGCACAGATAACACTGACCCTGGCCAGGGGCAGCGGTTCGGTGGAACAACAGGCGGCGACGTTTCTGCAGCAGCAGTGGCAAGCGGTTCACTATGTGGAAAACGCGCTGATGAACACTTTATTTGGCCTCGCCTTCTGGGAGCAAATATTTGAAGCGGTGCCGGGCGTATTCCACAACCCCTTCCAGAACGCACCCGCCGACATGTACGACAGTGCTTTTCGGGTGAGACGCAAAGATTCCCTCGCCACAAGAATGACGCAGTTACGCGAGCAGGATCTGGCAGCTATCCTGATAGACGCCTATCAGCGCTACCAGCACTATGCGTGCCGCTGGACCCACTGGCGGCATATTTCGCTCGCGCTGGTTGACGCCTGTGTCCGCGTCATTCCAGCAGCGCATCTGCTGGCGATATGGGAGCGGATGCTATTTGATCCGGCGGAAAACCGCCGGGGCTTCCCCGATCTCATCGCACTCGGCGCTGAGGCCGGGGAATACTGCCTGATCGAGGTGAAGGGGCCGGGCGACGCACTGCAGGAAAGCCAGAAACGCTGGCTGCGTTACTTTCAGGCCCGCGATATTCCAGCACAGGTCGCGTGGGTGGTGTGGTGCGATGACTGAACTGACGATTGCAGTGGGGGATCTGGTGCGTTTTTGTCACCGCAGCGGCGATATCGATCAACGCTTCAAGGCCGCCCCTACGGGCGCCCAGGGCGTAGCCGGACACCAACGGGTGTACTCACGCCGCCCGCCAAGCTACCTCAGTGAGTACTCGGTTGAGTATCAGCACTGCGAACCCCGGCTGCAATTCACCCTGCGCGGACGCGCGGACGGCTACGACCCTGAACAGGGCATAGTGGAGGAAATCAAGACCTGTCGCACCGCCCCTGACACGATACCGGAGCCGGTCGCGCAAATGCATATGGCACAGGGCAGGTTATATGCCGCCATCATCGCCGCGCAGGGGCGCATGGCCGAGCTGGAGGTTCGTGTCACCTGGTTCAATATCGACAGTGAAGAAGAGTTCAGCCGCAGCGAGCAGTTTTCGCGCGCTGAGCTGGTCGACTTTCTGGCCGACACCCTGACAAAGTTTGCCCACTGGCTGCACACCCTGGCGCAGGCGCGGCACCAGCGCGACGCCAGTATTGTCGCGCTGGCGTTTCCCTACGGGGGATTTCGCAGCGGGCAACGCGAGATTGCCGAGCTCGCCTATAAGTGCGTACACCAGGGCGGGCAGTTGCTGCTGGAGGCGCCCACCGGTATCGGCAAGACCGCAGCGTTCCTGTATCCCGCACTGAAAGCCCTCGCCACGGGCAAACACGACAAAATAGCATTTCTGACGTCCAAATCCGTGGGTCGGCGCGCCGCGCAGACGGCACTGGCAGACTTTGCCGAATCCGGCTACCGCGGCACAGCGCTCAGCCTCACCGCCAAGGACAAGATCTGCTTCTCACCGGGCCGCGCCTGCCACGGCGACGACTGCCCGTTCGCTCGCAACTACTACGACAAGCTCCCCGAGGCGCTATACGCCGCGCTGGAACATGGCACATTGCACCGCGAGGACGTCGAGTCGATCGCGCGGCGGTTTGAGGTCTGCCCCTATGAACTGGGTCTGGATCTGCTGCCGTGGGTGGACATCATAATTGCCGACCTGCATTACGTGTACAGCCTGACGGCTACCGTGGGCAGCCAACAGGAAGCTGACGGCAAGCGCTGGACGGTGTTGCTGGACGAGGCCCACAACCTGCCGGGTAGAGCGCGCGGCATGTACAGTGCCGAACTGGCCAAAGCCGATGTGCTGCAGGCCAGAAGTCACGTCAGCGGTGACCTGGCTAAATGCCTGACACGGGTGAACAAGCAGTTTCTCGCCCTGCAGAAATACCCTTGGCAAGAGCCGGAGTTCCACACCTGCGACAGCCCACCCCAGGCACTTCTGCAGGCACTTCTTTTGTTTACCGGCGCCGTATCTGAAGTTTTAGCTCAGGCCCCCTCGTTCCTGCAGCGACACCGCGAACTCATGGAGTTCTACTTTGAAACGCTGCAGTTTCTGCGGGTGGCCGAGCTCTGGGGCGAAGACTTTCGTTTTCAACTGCATCGCACCGCAGGCCAGCAGAGTCTGCGCATTGTACTGAACTGCCTGGATCCCGCGCGTCTGCTGTCCACGCGGCACGAGCGGGCGCACGCGGTAATCGCCTTTTCGGCGACACTGTCGCCGCTACCCTGGTCGCGCGCCTCATTGGGACTGGGCGAGCAAGCGGTGTGCTCCCGCGCCACCTCGCCCTTTGACAAGACGCAACTGCGAGTATCGCTGGCAACCAGTATCGACACCCGCTACCACCAGCGCGCCCAAACGCTGCCGGCCCTGGTCCAGTTGCTGCACCGCTGGCTGGACCAAACACCGGGCAATTGTATTGTGTATTTTCCTTCCTACCGGTATTTACAGGATGCCCTGACACTGCTGCAGTCCACCGGATCCGGGCTCCAGTCGCGCAGCCTCTGGGTACAAACGCAGCAACAGAGTGAGCAGGAGCGGGAACAACTGCTGCAATTGCTGGAGCAGCGCGAGGATATAGTCGCGTTCTGTATTCTGGGCGGCGTATTCGGCGAGGGTATCGACCTGCCGGGGAAACTGCTGTCCAGTGTAGTCGTTGTGGGAATCGGGATGCCGCAGGTCAACCGCGATACTCGCCAGCTGCAAGCGTGGTACCAGCAGCACTATGCCGCCGGCTTTGAGTATGCCTTCCTCTACCCGGGCATGCAGAAAGTCGACCAGGCGCTGGGCCGAGTGGTGCGGCGTATTGATGACACAGGCCGGGCGCTGCTTATTGATCCGCGCTACCGCCAACGGCAGTATCGAGCGCTACTACCCGCCTGGTGGGAATACCAGCTGTGGCCGCACGAATAGCGCGATGCGCTGTGTGCGCTGTGTGCGCTGTGTGCGCTGTCAGCTAAGGTCAATTATTTTGGACTTTCTCACCCTTGTTTAACACGTCTGATCGCTTAAATTGGTCGCCTGTCACCAGTGCCAGCTGGAATCCAGTCTCAGGGGCAGGAGATGACATGCTATATAGTCAGCGACAGCTATTGTTTCCGCCGGATGCCCGCTGTGCTAGAGTTCGCGGCTGTCTGGGATGCTGGCACGCGAGCCGGGTCGCATTTATAGCAGTACAGCCCTGTTGGGCGCTGTGCTAACAACACCGGTGACCAATCACCGATAGCTCGAATAAATACAGGTACGGGGGTAAACACCGCATGCGCATTGCCATTCCGAAAGAGACCCATCCGGGGGAAAACCGGATACCGATTACGCCCGCTCACGCCAAGAAACTGTGCGCCATGGGCGCTGATCTTGTGGTGGAGTCGGGTATGGGTACTGGCGCCGGATTCACGGACGCAGAGTACATAGACGCCGGGGCTACTATTTCCCAGGATCGCGCAGAGTTATTCAGCACAGCTGATCTCCTGCTGCGCTTGCGCAAGCCGCAGCTCGAAGAAATAAGCCAGATGAAGCGCGGCGCCATCCATATCAGTTACCTGGATCCGTTTAACGAACACGCCCTGGTCAACGCCTTCAAGGATGCCGGAATCACATCCATCAGTATGGAGATGATCCCCCGTACTACCCGCAGCCAGAAAATGGATGCGCTCAGCTCTCAGGCCAGCCTGGCGGGCTATGTCATGGTCATACAGGCCGCGACGTATCTGCCGCGCATTTTCCCCATGATGATGACGCCGGCAGGGACACTGAAGCCCGCCAATGTATTCGTTATCGGTGCTGGCGTCGCGGGACTACAGGCCATTGCGACCGCCAAGCGCATGGGCGCCAAGGTCACCGCCTTTGACACACGACCGATAGTTGCAGAGCAGGTGCGCTCCGTAGGCGGCAAATTCCTGGAGATTGACCTGGGGGAAACCGGCGAGACTGCCGGTGGCTATGCCAAGGAACTGACGCCGGAACAGGTGCAGAAACAGCGCGACGCACAAAAAGAAGTGATCGCCAAATCCGACGTTGTCATCACCACTGCCCAGGTATTTGGCCGCAAGCCGCCGGTACTGGTCACTCGGGACATGATTGAGGGTATGGCCACGGGTTCCGTGATCGTCGATATGGCGGCGGAAACCGGCGGTAATGTAGAGGGCTCGGTGCCCAATGAAGTGGTTGTGATCGACGGCGTCACCGTCATCGGCAAAGGCAACCTCGCCGGAGAAGTGGCGCGCGATGCCAGCCAGATGTACTCCGCCAACCTGTTCAACCTGGTGGAAGACAGCTGGAGCAAGGATGACAAGACCTTCGTGGTCGATTTCGAGCACGATATCCTGCCCGGCTGCATCATCACTCACGGCGGTGAAGTGACCAATACAACGATTAAAAATATTCTGGAAGGGGGTGCATAACATGGTAGCCGCAGAAGTTTTCCTCACGTTCATCCTGATGTTGTCCATCTTCCTGGGCTTCGAACTGATCACCAAGGTGCCAGCCACCTTGCACACGCCGCTCATGTCGGGTGCCAACGCAATCTCCGGTATTACCGTGGTGGGCGCCATCGGCCTGGCCGGCACTGGCAACCACGATCTGTCCAACTGGCTTGGCGCGGCGGCGGTTGCGCTGGCGACGATCAACGTGGTGGGTGGTTATCTGGTTACTGATCGCATGCTTGCCATGTTCAAGAAGAAGGAGGGCTGATCGCCATGGAATTGCTGATCGAGTTTGGCTACGTTATTGCAGCCGCATTATTCATTTTTGGACTCAAGCAGTTGGGTTCTCCGGCAACCGCCCGTCGCGGCAACAAGATCTCCTCGCTGGGCATGCTGGTCGCCATAGTGGCGGCCCTGCTGGACCAGGGCATCGTTGACTACCAGTGGATAGTGATCGGCATCGTGATCGGTGCCGTCATCGGTGGCGCAGCGGCGCGTATGGTGCAAATGACTGCCATGCCGGAAATGGTCGCACTGTTCAACGGTTTCGGTGGCATGGCCAGCCTGTTGGTAGGCTGGGCAGCACTGAGCGGCGACGCTGCCACCTTTACGTTGGTGACCATCATCCTGTCCATCCTGATTGGCGGCGTGACCTTCACCGGCTCCATGATCGCCTACGGCAAGCTGTCGGAACGCATCGGTAGCGGCGCAGTGCTGTTCAGCGGCCAACAAATCGTCAACAGCCTGATTGTGCTGGGTATTCTGGGCGGCTCCATCATGTTCTGTATCGAGCCGGCCAACCATTTATGGCTGTACCTGGTGATCGCGCTGTCGCTGGTATTTGGCGTAATGGCGGTTATCCCCATCGGCGGCGCTGATATGCCCGTGGTGATCTCACTGCTCAACTCCTACTCCGGCCTCGCGGCCTGCGCCGCCGGTTTTGCGGTCAACAACAATATCCTGATCGTAGCGGGCGCCCTGGTTGGCGCCTCCGGCATCATCCTCACGCAGATTATGTGTAAGGCGATGAACCGGTCGCTGTCCAACGTATTGTTCTCCGGCTTCGGTAGCGGCAAGGTGGAGACCACTGCGGTGGAGGGCGAAATCAAGCCCATCTCCGTGGAAGACGCCTACTACATATTGGAAGCGGCCAGCACCGTGGCCATCATCCCCGGTTACGGCATGGCCGTCGCCCAGGCCCAGCACGTGGTTAAGGAGCTGTCTGTACTGCTGGAAAAAAACGGCGCGGAAGTGAGCTTCGGCATTCACCCGGTGGCCGGCCGTATGCCCGGGCACATGAACGTACTGCTGGCGGAAGCCGATGTGCCGTATGACCAGCTGCTGGAGATGGACGAAATCAATCCGCGCATGGAAAATATGGATGTCGCCATCGTCATCGGCGCCAACGACGTGGTTAACCCGGCCGCACGGGAGAACGAGGGCTCACCAATCTACGGTATGCCGGTGATCAATGTCGACCAGGCGCGCACCGTGTTCGTACTCAAGCGCTCCATGGCTTCGGGCTTTGCCGGTATCGAGAACCCACTGTTTTACAAGGACAACACGCGTATGTTGTTCGGTGATGCGAAGGAATCGATTGGCGGATTGGTCAGGGAATTCTCCTAGGCACCGCAATGTAATAACCAAAAGCCGGCCATCGTGCCGGCTTTTTTTTGGCCTGAATTCGAACGATACGCGCTTAAACTCACGAGGGGTTGGGTGGTTTGGCGCGGTGAAGAGTCGCTCTGTTTTCGGGGTTGGGTGGCGGGATCTAGGCTCAGAGCCGGAGTGAACAAATCGGTCAGCAGCGCTGCCAATCAAACGCCAGCACATCCTGTATACGGGATGCGCCAGTGGCCAGCATGAGCAGTCGATCAATGCCCAGGGCGACGCCGCTGCAGGCTGGCAGGCCGTGTTCAAGTGCGGCCAGCAAATATTCATCCACTGGTCGCTCACTCTGGCCGCGCTCGCGCCGCAATGCATTGTCGCGGACAAAACGCTGGCGCTGTTCCACGGCGTCGGTGAGCTCGCAGTAGCCATTGGCCAGTTCCACGTTGTCTACATACAGCTCAAAACGCTGCCCCACACTGATATCGCCTGCACGTACCACACGTGCCAGCGCGGCTTGTGAGACCGGATAATCGTAGACAAAACAAAGGGTTCCGTTACCGAGCCGGGGCTCCAGCACGTGGCTCATCAACAAATCGAGCCACAGGTCCCGATCGCCGGACAAGCTGCCAGGATCGAGATGGCGACGCGCAACCGCTTCCAACTCGGCGAGGGGTGCGGTAAATGGATCGATCGCCAGACGCTCCAGGAAGAGCTGGCGATAACTGTATTTCGCAACAGGTCGCGCGCCCAGACAGCTGTTCACCAATTCCGCGACTTCCGCCATCAACTGGTGGTGATCAAAACCGGGACGATACCATTCCAGCAAGCTGAATTCGGGATTGTGACGAGAGCCGAGCTCACCGTCGCGGAACGCCTTGGTAATCTGAAAGATGGGTTCGCCAAAGGCCGCCAGCAGACGCTTCATGGCATATTCAGGCGATGTCTGCAGAAACCGCGACGGCACCAGGGTGTCAGCGCAAGTCGCAGTGAAAGGCTCAATGGACGGATCGGTGATACCGCTGCTGCACAACAGCGGCGTTTCCACTTCAAGGATATGCCGGTCGTTAAAAAATCGGCGCAAGCTGGCGAGTAGTCCAGCCCGCTGGCGGATTGCTGTGAGATCGGCTGCTGGCCGCCAATCCACCCCGGATTGCCCCGCAGCTACACTCAGGACTTGCTGGCGCGGTTCTGGTATTCGCCGGTGCGCGTGTCGACCCGCACAACTTCACCGGTGCTGATGAACAGCGGCACCTTGACCACTGCTCCCGTGCTCAATTTGGCCGGTTTGGTGCCACCAGTAGCCGTGTCACCCTTGAGTCCCGGGTCAGTTTCTACAATCTCCAGCTCCACAAAATTGGGTGGCGCGATGGATAACGGTGAACCGTTGTACAAGGTGACATCACAAGTTTCATTTTCCTTGAGCCATAAGTGGCTGTCACCGACAGCGGCGGCGTCTGCCTGATGTTGCTCAAAGGTCTCGGCTTCCATGAAATACCAGAACTCACCGTCGGTATACAGGTACTCCATGACGCGATCCATTACGTCCGCCCCCTCGAGGGTCTCGCCGGACTTGAACGTGCGCTCCCACTGCCGCCCGGTCTTCAGATTGCGCAGCTTGACCCGGTTGAAAGCCTGCCCTTTGCCGGGCTTTACAAACTCGTTATCAAGGATGCTACAGGGATCGCCATCCAGCATGACTTTCATGCCAGAGCGGAATTCGTTGGTAGAGTAATTCGCCATGATGCTCTCATCGGGTTGCAGTAAAAACGGTGCCTATAATACCGCACGTCGTGTGCTAATGGCAGATGCTGACATCCCGGTGGCGAGAGGCGCATCACTTAGGTATTCTAGGGCGCTGAGTTCCAGAACAGAATAACCACTCGGGCTTGCAGCTATGGAAGACCATACACGAATCAAATTAAAGCTTCCGCGACAGGACTTCGTTGGCGAACCCCTGTTCGAAGCAAATGCAGAAGCAGCCGCCCACTGGGTGCAGAGCCTGCCTGTAACCAATACCAACTCCCTGGTACAAGTACTCTCACAGGCCCTGGGTGACCTCAACCGCATGAAACTGGCGCCTGAGACGCGGTTTGGCATCCTGGCCACACTAATGCCCAATCTGCAGATTGCCGTGCTGAACCTGTCCAAGCGATTTCTCAACCAACCGCTGATCATGCCTGAGGAACCGCAGCGAATGGCACAGTTGAGCGACCAACTGCTCAGCATGGCCACTACCGGCTATACCATCGTCGCGGTTGAGACGATCCAGCAGCGCGATGCCATCCGCAACACCAACCCTGCACGCCTGACCTGCGAAGCCCTACAGCGAGCCCTGCTGTTCACGGGGCGTAGAATTCTGCAGAACTTTCAAATGCACCGGCCCATGGATGCTCTCGGCTGGCAAACTCTGCATCAACTCTACGCACTGGCAGATGGTCAGCGCTTGGTCGATCTCCCGGTGCCCGAGCCGATGTCCGGTGGCAATACCATCAAGACAACCTATTTACAGGCCGTATTGATCGGCTGTTGTAAAGCCAATCAGTTGCGCCACACCGACCTGTCCACTCTTTATCGCGTCTTTCAGCAGTGGGGTGAACGGGTACACTGTGACAGTCAAGCGACCGGAAACGACCTGTTCGTAGTCGACCTAAACAGTGATCAGGCCCCTTTGTATGCCGCACTGTATCGAGGGGAGCCACAGCACGCTTGCCGGTATATCGACACCACATCACTGGTCGAGCACCTGACTGCGCTCAAGGAGGAAGCGGGCGGCACCGCTATAAGCATCGATAAGAACACCAGTGTACCGGTCAGTTTAATGGAGCACCTGATAAGCTCCCTCGGCAGCATGAGCCTGCGAAATTTCAAACGCTCACCCGCCGACAACGCGCTGCGCATCTGTGTAGGCCTCAATAGCACCCATTTTCACGTCGCTGGTGAGCGCTTGTTCGAGGATTTGGTCTGTAACACCGGCGAGCATGAGGGAACACAGGGTCGGACTGCAGACAACCCGTTCCTGAACCCTCTCAGCCAGGCCGATGTCTGGCAGAGAGCGAATCCTGGCGACTACAGTGGCGACCTAAAACTGGTCCCGAATCTGCTGGTCGACCTGGATTCCACCACCCGATCCAGGCTCTTCCTGGAAAATGCGTCGGACCTGCCAGTAGCTGAGCGTTACCCCATCTTCGAGGCCAGTTTGGCGGATGCGAGTCCCGGCGGCTATTGTCTGGAGTGGACAGCAGAATTGCCCGGTGACATTAAAGCTGGCGACATCGTCGGTCTGAAAGAAGAGGATCACACCCAGTGGGTGATTGCTGTCATCCGCTGGGTCAGTCGGCTCAGCAACGCCAGAACCCTGATCGGGCTGGAACTGCTGAGCCCAAGGGCAATTGCCTATGGTGCCAGCATCCATCAAAAAGGCGAGGACAAGGCGCCACCGCTACGGGTGTTACTACTGCCTGAGATCAAACTCGTGGGCCAACCGCAGACCCTGATTACTCCCCGCACCGGCTTCAAGGAGCGACAGAAGATCACGCTCGGCACCAGCTCAGAGGCGTGCTCCATACAACTGCTGCGCCACATTGCGTCGACCGGGAGTTTTTCACAGTTCGAGTTCTGCCAGATAAAAGAACTCGGCGATGTATTGGCAGATACCGGTCAGGGACAGGCGGGCGGAGAATTTGATTCTCTCTGGAGTAATATCTAGCCTGTTGCACATCCAGACGCTCGCGACTCTGAGCGCGGCCTGCCCTAAGCTTGGCGTTGGTACCTGTCTGAGAACCCCAACAAATACAGAATCGCATCCAATCCCAGCGTTGATATCGATTGCTCCGCAGATTTTTGCACCAATGGCTTCGCCCGGAACGCAATTCCCAGCCCGGCAATACTCAACATCGGCAGATCATTGGCGCCGTCACCGACGGCAATGACCTGCTGCAAATCTATACCCTGTTCATCCGCCAATTGCCGCAGCAACTCGGCCTTGCGCGCGCCGTCTACGATCGTACCGCTGATCTTGCCAGTGACCAGCCCATCGGCTATATCCAGTTCATTGGCAAACACATAATCGATACCTAAGCGGGCCTGCAAATATCGAGCAAAATAGGTAAACCCGCCAGAGAGAATGGCCGTTTTGTAGCCCAGAGTACGCAGGGTAGAAATCAAATGCTCCGCACCCTCGGTGATTTTCAGTTGCTTTGCGACGCGCTCAAGCGCGCCCTCATCCAGACCTTTCAACAGGGCGACCCGGGTGCGAAAGCTCTCGCTGAAATCGATTTCTCCGCGCATCGCGCGCTCGGTGATTACACTGACCTGCTCACCGACACCCGCCAGCTTGGCCAACTCGTCAATGACCTCCGCCTCAATCAGGGTGGAGTCCATATCGAACACAACGAGTCGCCTGTTACGGCGGTACATGTTGTCCTGCTGGAACGCCAGATCCATTTCCATGCCACCGGCCACCTCCAGTAACTCCTGACGAAAGGCAGCGGGATCGCGCAGCGTACCGCGCGCCGAAAACTCCAGGCAAGCCTTGCTGAGTGCGGGCAACTCGCCCAGCGGAATACGCCCCGACAATCGATTGATACCGTCTATATTGAGCTCGTGTTGGGAAATGACGCGCGTGACCCTGGCGAGCTGATCCGAGGTTATCTTGCGCGACAGCAAGGTGATGATATAGCGCGGTCGACCCTGTGCCTCGACCCACTGGCTATAGCTCTCGGGAGACACGACACTGGTCACAACCCGCAGATCGCGGTGCAGTGCGAATGTTCGCACCGCCCCCGCGACAGCCTCGCTGTCGCAACCCTCGGGCAACTCGACCAACAACCCCAGAGAGAGCGCTGCGTGTATCACGGCCTGCCCGATGTCTAGGATGTTCACGGAGTGTTGCGTCAGGATCGCTGTCAATCCCGCGGTTACCCCTGCCTGGTCTTCACCGGAAATGGTGATAAGCAATATCTGATTCACACTGCGGGTTCCACTTAAGCTTTTGGGGCGCCATTCTACCCGTTCGCCGCAAGCCCTGAAAAGCACGGCTTTTCAACGCCGTTTTGAGTTATTCGCCAGCGAACGTTCACAAAGGGGGTATTCGCTACCAAGTCTGGTTTATACTAGCGCCATTCGCAACTCAGTAAGCCAATCATCTCGCGTGAGTAACCGCTTCAATCAAACCAGCCTCGGCCAACAACTGGCAATCCTCACTGCGGGACTGTGCCTGCTGGTAAGTCTTGCACTGGTCGCACTGGGCGCAATTTCCACCCGCCACATGCAAATGCTGCTGCAAGAAGAGTACGGGACTTCGCTGGCCAGACTGGTGGCAGCCCGCATCAGCACGGCAATGGAACGGGGCGACTTACTCAGCGTCTCGGCAACACTGCAGCGCCTGCGCGAAACGTCCACGGCTCAGGCCATCGCCATTATCGACGTCGATGGCAAAACGCTGGGGCAAGCGGGTGAAGCTCGCGGGCAAAACCTCTACCAGTACAGTGCACCCGTACATATCGAAGCCAATATTGCCGGACAGATCGTGATTACCATCAACGCGGACAACGCGCAGGCGGCGCAGTCACAGTTTGTATTGAGCATGCTGGGGCTGTCGATACTGCTTAGCCTGGCGGTATACGCGGGCAGTCGTCGCTTTGGACAGCGCCTGGGAGGCGATCTGGCCAGCATGGCCAGGAAAATCGCGCTGGAGGAAGATAATCCGGGGCACCAACCTGCCAATGAGTTGCTCCAGCTGTCCCGACAAATCGACGCCCTACCCATGGACCTGCTGCGCACCCGCAGTGAACCCGGGCCGCAAGACGAAAACTACCGCACCACAGCCGTAGTGTATTTGCACCTTTCCAGCTTGGTGAACTACGTCGACACGCTCGACGAGCGCGCACTGCAACGCTATACCGCACGCCTTCACCAGGTGGTTTACGCCGCTGCCGGATTTTACGCGGGTGATTTACAGGTTGCGCGCCAATTTGGCCTGGCTATCTATTTCAGCGGCCACAACAGTGCAGGTAGCGCCGCATTCCGCGCGGCTTCCTGTGCCTGGTTGGTACGTGCGGTAAGTCAGGAACTGGAAAAACAGATGTCTCTTTCTCTCACCATTGCGATGGCTATTTCGCAGAGCGAACTGGGCGTGGGCAGTGGCGCAGATATCTATCCGGGGCTCTATACCCAGCACACACTGGATGAGTTACAGGCAGTGTGCGCCAGCAAGCCTCCCAATATCCTGTTGTCACCCGCCGCCTGCGAGGACATTGACGTGGCGGGGCGCCTGCAGCATCGACCGACAGAAGTGATGGATTATGCGGTGATTGAAGAGTTTGCCGGCCCCTATCAGGATTTGCTGGAGCGGCAGTTGCGTCTGATACTCAAGCGCTTGACGGATACCGCCAGGCGCTGAGCCGCAGCGCGGCTCAGCGCTGGTTAAGACTCTATCAGAATACGATCAACTTTCTGAAAACCGCGCGGGAGTTTATTACCGCGTCGGCCGCGCTCCCCCCGGTAGTGCTCGAGATCCTTCAATTTGAAATTCTGATGCCGCTTGCCCGAGTGAATCACCAGTGTATCGCTGGCGGTAAACACCTGAACCCCCACCACATATTCCTCCCGCGCCTGCACTCTGGCCGAGGGAATATTGATAATTTTATTGCCTTTGCCACGCGTCATCTGCGGCAGATCCGCCAGCGGAAATATCAGCAGACGCCCCTCGCTGGAGACTGCGGCAACCAGCGTATCCGCCACCGATTCTATGGCGGTGGGCTGCATCACCTGCCCACCCTTGGGAAGGCTGATCACCGCCTTGCCCGCGCGGTTTTTAGACTGTAAATCACCCAGTTTGGCGACGAACCCATATCCGGCGTCGCTGGCCAGTAAATAGAGCGCTTCGTCTGCGCCCATCATCAAACCACCAAATGTGGCTCCAGAGGGCGGATTGATCCGCCCGGTAACCGGTTCACCCTGGCCGCGCGCCGACGGTAGATTGTGAGACGGCAAACTGTAGGCACGACCCGTTGAATCGAGTATCACCACCGGTTGATTGCTGCGCCCGAAGGCACACATTTTATAGCTGTCGCCGGATTTATAACTGAGGCTGGTGGGGTCGATGTCGTGCCCTTTCGCCGACCTGATCCAGCCCTTCTCCGACATCACCACCGTGATTGGGTCAGCGCTCACCAACTCCAGCTCACTGAAGGCCTTGGCTTCAGGGCGCTCAACCAGCGGCGAACGGCGCGTATCACCAAACTTCTCGGCTACCGCCAGCAGTTCTTTTTTAATCAGGGTCTTGAGCCGGGTTTCGCTGCCCAGCACTTTTTGCAACTGATCGCGCTCCTGTTGCAATTCATCCTGCTCACCGCGAATGCTCATCTCTTCAAGCTTCGCCAGGTTGCGCAACTTCAGGTCGAGGATGGCTTCAGCCTGAATATCGGAAATACCGAAGCGTGCCATAAGTGCTGGCTTGGGCTTGTCCTCAGTGCGGATAATATGGATAACTTCGTCGATATTCAGGAAAGCGGCCAGATAACCATCCAGAATATGCAACCGCTTGAGCACACGATCCAGGCGATGCTCCAGACGGCGCCGGACTGTATCGGTGCGGAATATCAGCCACTCTTTGAGCAAGCGATCCAGGCCTTTCACGCCGGGGCGGCCGTCGATGCCAATCATGTTGAGATTGACCCGGTAGCTGCGCTCCAGATCTGTGCTGGCGAACAAATGACTCATCAGCGCGTCCAGGTCGACCCGGTTGGAGCGCGGAATGATGACCAGCCGCGTGGGGTTCTCGTGGTCCGACTCATCGCGCAGATCCGACACCATAGGCAGTTTTTTAGTCTGCATCTGATGCGCAATCTGCTCCAACACCTTGGAGCCGGACACCTGATAGGGCAGGGCGTTAATCACGATATCGCCGCCGTCCCGCTCCCACACGGCGCGCATACGCAGGCCACCGCGCCCGGTTTTATACAGTGCCAGTAAGTCTTCACGCGGCGTGATGATTTCCGCGTTGGTGGGAAAGTCCGGGGCCAGCACATGCTCGCACAGCTCTTCTACGGTGGATTTGGGCGACTCCAACAAACGAATCGTCGCCGCCACCACTTCGCGCAGGTTGTGCGGTGGAATATCGGTGGCCATGCCCACGGCAATACCCGTCGTACCATTGAGCAATACGTTCGGCACCTGGGCGGGCAGCACCACCGGCTCATCCATCGTGCTGTCAAAATTCGGCGTCCAATCCACCGTGCCCTGGCCGAGCTCACTGAGCAGGACATCGGCATACGCGGTCAGGCGCGACTCGGTGTAGCGCATCGCCGCGAAGGATTTGGGGTCATCCGGGGCACCCCAGTTGCCCTGTCCGTCGACCAGCGGATAGCGATAACTGAAATCCTGCGCCATCAGCACCATGGCCTCATAGGCCGCGCTGTCACCGTGGGGATGGAATTTGCCGATGACGTCACCAACCGTACGCGCAGACTTCTTGAACTTGGCCGTGGATTTCAGCCCCAGCTCGCTCATCGCGTAGATAATTCGCCGCTGCACCGGCTTCAAGCCGTCACCGACGTGCGGCAGCGCGCGATCGAGAATGACGTACATGGAATAGTCCAGGTAGGCCTTCTCGGCGTACAACTTCATCGACACCTGCTCGGTGCCGTTGCTATCGATTTGTGGAATCTCAGTCATTTTTTCTCTAACTACTTGGCGCTATTAATAATATCGTTCAGCCGCAGCGATACTTGCTCACTACAGTGATGCGAATGGTACACGGAAACCATTCTCACTATTTTCGGGCGCAAACGAAAGGGAATTAGCCGATGGCTGTCTAATCGCTGATCATCACGACAGGAGAAGTAGCTGACGCCTAGTCAAGATGCCTTTTCCCACGGAGATTTTCCTGCGAGCCAACCAATTGCTCATTGAGATTGACGATAGAATTCGCCATATCGATCAACAGACTGTGAATGGTAGCCGGATTGCTCTTGATCAGCTCTGTAAACTGTTCCTTGGGCACTTTCACCACGGAGCAAGTTGTTTTCGCTCTAACCGTCGCGCTGCGATCGGAGTGAGTCAGGGCGGCCATCGCGCCAAAAATCTCACCATCACCGATACGCCCGACATTGACATCATCAACCAGTACTTCCGCCACCCCCGAGCTCATGTTGTACACATAGTCCGCTCTATCGCCCTGGCGAATAATAACTTCACCGGGCTCGTAGACTTCGAAGCCGGGCGTCGCGGGCTTCTCTTCCTGCAGGTTGGCGGCTGTAATTCGCAACATCAGGCCGGCGTAGGTCACCAGCAGGCGCGTCCACAACCTGATCGCAGCCGGCTCGTTAAAGACCCGCTGCATAAACTCAAGCGCCGGATAGCAGCGCAACTGCGCACCGGCATCGCTACCGTAATACACAGCGATATGTGGATCCTGTCCACCGGCGATATCAGGCAGCAGAATATCACCCGCTTCCATCGTGTAAATGGTCTTGTCCTGATACCGGGCAGTGATAGAGCCCTGCTCTACCACATAGAACTGACCACCGTCGAAACCACGGAAGTTTCCGGCCGGGGTAATATCCACATCGAGCGGCATCGCCGGCATTTTCACCACGTCCAACAGCGCGCCAACCAGTTTTTCGTATTGCTGGCTCAACGCTGAAATATCCTGCGCGTCAATATTTACCAACATCAGCAAAGCCCTGCTCTGTTAACGATGGGGGTAGCGTCCGCACCCCCGAATACGGCTGATTCCAATTTGCAGTAAGCGGCGAAAAGCTGCCTGTCCCTACCCGAATTGGGAAGCTATAGTAGCAACTAAACGGGCGCCGGAGAACGTCGCACCCCATTTTTGTTGAGGTTCTGAGAGTATTATGACTGTGCAGTGGGCCACCCTCGCTTTTGCCGAACTGACCTCAGCCTGGTTGTACGCTGTACTGCGTTTGCGCCAGCAGGTGTTTATTGTTGAACAACATTGCGTCTATCTGGACAGCGACAACCTGGATCAGCGGTCGACGCATATGCTCTGTACGGACGGCAGTGATTTGGTGGCCTACCAGCGATGTCTGCCACCGGGCCTGAACTACCCGGAGAGCTCACTGGGCAGAATAGTCGTGAATCCGACCATGCGCGGCCAGCAGTTGGGCAGAGCATTGGTGCAGCGAGGCGTTGAACATAACCTGTCGCAGTGGCCCCAGCACGACATCTGCATCAGCGCTCAGGCACATCTACAGGCATTCTACGCTTCGCTGGGATTTGTCGCCGAGGGCAGTGAGTACCTCGAAGACGACATATTGCACAACAAGATGCGTTATCCAGCACCTCGGTAGTGAATCAGATCTCGAGTAAAAAAGTCACCGGTCCGTCATTGACCAGACTGACCTGCATATCTGCGCCAAACTCGCCCGCCGCCACACAGGGGTGGCGTTGACGTAACTGCGATAGAAAATAATCGTACAGTGCGACGGCCTCACCGGGCGGCATGGCCGAAGAAAAACTCGGCCTGAGGCCTTTGCGCGTATCCGCTGACAGCGTGAACTGTGAAACCAGCAACACGCCGCCATTCACATCAGTCACACTGTTATTCATGCGACCTTCGCTGTCGGCGAACACCCGGTAGGCCAGCAGCTTATCCAACATGCGATCGACAGCCGGTTGGTCATCTGCCTTGTCCAGACCGAGCAGCACCAGCAGGCCCTGCTCGATTTCCCCGATGCATTTTGCATTAACCGATACACTGGCGCGGCTGACGCGTTGCAACAAAGCCTTCACCGCTCCGGCGTCCGGGCCCCGACGTCCGGTCTCAGCCGCGAGCGGCTTTACGGCGCTCGTGTTCCTGTAGCAGCTTCTTGCGCAGGCGAACACTGACCGGCGTAACTTCCACCAGCTCATCTTCCTCGATGAACTCCAGCGCCTGTTCCAGGGTGTGCCGCACCGGTGGCGTCAGCGTAAGTGCCTCGTCAGTACCGGATGCACGCACGTTGGTCAGCTGCTTGCCCTTGATTGGATTGACCGCAAGGTCGTTGCCGCGACTGTGCAGACCAATGATCTGCCCCTCGTAGACCTCAACGTTCGGATCCACAAATATGCGCCCGCGTTCCTGCAGATTGAACAGGGAGTAGCCGAGGGCTTTGCCCTTGACCATAGACACCAGTACACCGTTGGCCCGGTGCGTGATTTCCGCATTTTTAACCGGTCCGTAGTGATCGAAAACGTGAGTGAGGATACCCGCACCCGACGTCAGCGTCATGAACAGCGAGCGAAACCCGATCAGGCCTCGGGCGGGAACAATAAACTCCAGGCGCACCCGGCCCATGCCATCTGGCACCATGTTTTCCAGTTCCGCACGGCGCAGTCCCAACTCTTCCATCACTGAACCCTGGTGCTTCTCCTCGCAATCGATCACCAACTGCTCGAAGGGCTCGTGCATAACGCCATCCACTTCCTTGCGGATAACTTCCGGACGGGAGACGCCCAACTCAAATCCCTCGCGACGCATGGATTCGATCAACACGGAAAGGTGCAACTCACCGCGACCGGAAACCTTGAACTTGTCTGGCGAATCACCGGGCTCCACGCGCAGGGCAACGTTGTGAATCAGCTCCCGCTCCAACCTGTCCTTGATATTGCGCGATGTCACATATTTGCCTTCTTTACCGGCAAAGGGTGAGTCGTTGACCTGGAAGGTCATGCTGACAGTGGGCTCATCCACCGATAGTGGCGGTAACGCCTCGGGACAGGCCGGATCGCACAGCGTGTCGGAAATATTCAGCCCTTCGATGCCGGTGATGCAGACAATATCACCCGCCTCGGCGGATTCGACATCAACCCGCTCCAGACCACTGTGGCCCATCACCTGCAAAACGCGGCCTTTGCGCGTACCACCCTCGCCATCCACCACCACAACCTGGGTATTGGGGACCAGTTTACCGCGTGTGATGCGTCCTACACCGATGACGCCGACGTAACTGTTGTAATCCAGGGCGCTGATCTGCATTTGCAGGGGGCCGTCGGAATTCACTGCCGGAGCAGGTACTTTGTCGATGACCGTTTGGAATAAAGGCTGCATGTCCTCGGCCATTTGCTCGTGATCGAGCCCGGCGATACCCAGAATGGCGGACGTATAAATGATGGGGAAGTCCAGTTGCTCGTCGGTCGCACCCAGTCGGTCAAAAAGATCAAACACCTGATCCACGACCCAATCAGGTCTCGCCCCAGGGCGATCCACCTTATTGATCACTACGATCGGGTTCAGGCCTTGCTCGAACGCCTTGGAGGTCACAAAGCGGGTCTGCGGCATAGGGCCATCTACGGCATCCACCAGCAGCAGTACTGAATCGACCATGGACAACACGCGCTCCACCTCACCACCAAAATCGGCGTGTCCCGGCGTATCCACAATATTGATACGGTAGCCGTTCCACTCGATCGCGGTGTTCTTGGCCAGAATCGTAATGCCGCGCTCGCGCTCCTGGTCATTGGAATCCATGACGCGCTCGGCGCCATCGGAGCGTCTGTCAAGGGTGCCCGATTGCTGTAAGAGGCAATCAACGAGCGTGGTTTTGCCATGGTCTACGTGGGCAATAATGGCAATATTGCGAAGATTATCAATCAAGGGGATTACCTCTGGGCACTAGGGGGCCGTAAAAAAGGCGCGGATTATACCCCATCACCCCACCGCAGGTCGCAACAGACTTGTGTGAAATGTGTACGAATCTCGCAGAACGGGTATCGACCCTCAGGGAGCGTAAACCTTGATATCCAGCGTTTCGTCCTCCATAAGGTGGCCCGCATGGAGGCGGCTCATCACACCTTTGCCGCAATACAGCATATAGGTATTGCCTGAATCGAGCTCCGCAACCCGGCTATGCAACTCGTAAAAGGGTATTTTCAGCACTGGTACATGCAATTTCAGAGGCGCGGTCTCCTCCTCATCCGGATGGCGGATATCGATGATAGTGCCGTGCGCCAGGGGTACTGACAGCACCTCCACATCCGCGCGCTGTAAATCCTCATCTGCCAGCAAGTCTATCCTTGTCTGGCGCCGGTTGGCGAGCGCCCGATCCAGCACCTCCATGTCAAAATAGCGCTCCTGTGCCTCTGCCCGGTCCAGTTTTGCCCGCGTGGTGGGCCGAACCGAGATCACACCGCAGTATTCGGGCATATTGGCGGCAAAAACGGCTGTGCCGATCTGTTCCGCTATCTGCATGATGTCTTCCTTATCGGTGGCTATCAATGGACGCAGTACCAGACGGTCTGTGACGCGATCGATAACGGACAGATTGCGCAAGGTCTGCGAGCTGACCTGGGCCACACACTCACCCGTGACCAGCGCATCAATCTCCAGCTCTTCGGCCAGACGATCGGCAACCCGCAGCATCATGCGTTTAAGCACAACACCCATATAGCTGTCCTGAACCTTGCCCAACAGTTCTGCCACCACTTCCTCAAACGGCACAGTAATAAACAGCACACGCTGCTTGCCGCCGTATTTTTCCCACAGGTGCAGGGCGACCTCCTTGACCGCCACCTCCTGATCCCTGCCTCCGAGCTGAAAAAACAGGAAATGTGTGCGCATACCGCGCTTCATTGTAAGGTAGCTGGCTACGGGGGAATCGAAACCACCCGACATCAGCGACAGCACCGGGTCCAGGCTGCCAACCGGATAGCCGCCAAGACCGCGAT
Source organism: Halioglobus sp. (assembly GCA_037969215.1). GTDB lineage: Bacteria > Pseudomonadota > Gammaproteobacteria > Pseudomonadales > Halieaceae > Marimicrobium. The sequence goes on along the minus strand of JBBKWY010000109.1, from coordinate 24,222 downwards.
GGCGGTCAGTCACGACAAACAGTGTCTCACCACTGATTTCCAGTTCGACCGTCACTTCGGGTTGCCTGAGATTGACCCCCGATGCCTGTGTACGCGCCAGCAGTGCCCCCCCAACCTGGCGCTCCACATCAAGCGAGGAAAAAGTGTGCTGTCCGCTGCGCCGGCAGCGCACCACGAAACTCCGCCCCGCCAGCCGTGGCGCATACACCGGCAACACATGCTCAACGATGGCATCGACATCACCCAGCGGATGTTCCTGTACCTCCAGAATCAAGGTAACCCCGGGCGTGTTGCACATTTTCTGTCGCAGTCGCAACAGCGTCTGCTCATCGGTCTGCAGAGATTCCACGCGCAACTTGTCCCAACTCCTGCGCAGCTTTACGTGCGGATCAATGTCGCGCAATACCGCACGCAGATTGTCCTCCAGCTGGCGAACAAACTGCCGCCTGACCGGCTTACTCTTCATGACGATTTCAGAGAAATACTTGACAACGAATTGCATTGAGGCGATAACCACTACGTCTGACTGGGGCGGGTATTATACGGACTTCGCCCCGGCAATTGTGCAGACCTATCAAGCCATCCTGTTATTTTGGGAATTGCACCAAAATGTGGCCTCCATGCTCAGTTATGGTGCGTGGGTAGCAAACGCGTTGCAATCGCTTAGATTAATCCTTGTAATTTCAAAGAGTTACCTAAAGCACCTTTATGGCACAGCTTTTGCTTCCATTGAGACTTTGGAAAGAACCTGCGCCGCTAGCGTTAGCCGGCGTCAGGAGACCAAACACGGGCCTTTGTAGTTGGCCCAATTACTGCCCTACGGAGACCACAAGATGTCAAAGAAAACCCTGAAGCTGATCAAAGAGAATGAAGCGCGCTGGGTAGACCTGCGCTTCACCGACACCCATGGCAAGGAACATCACGTCACAGTCCCTTCCAAGGAAGTGACGGAAGGTTTCTTCGACGGTGGCAAAATGTTTGACGGCTCGTCCATTGCCGGCTGGAAAGGAATCAACAATTCCGACATGGTGCTAGTTCCCGATGACTCCACATCGGTAATGGACCCGTTCACGGACGATGCCACCGTGATTTTGCGCTGCGCCGTCGCTGAGCCCGCTACCATGCAAGGCTACGACCGCGATCCGCGCTCCATTGCGCTGCGTGCAGAGGACTACCTGAAAGCCACCGGTATCGGTGACACCGCATATTTTGGCCCAGAGCCCGAATTCTTCGTATTCGATGACATCAAATGGCACGTCGACATGAGCGGCTGCGGTGTCAAGATTCATTCGGACGAAGCGGCCTGGTCATCCAACCATACCTTTGAAGATGGCAATACCGGCCACCGGCCCGGAGTGAAAGGCGGTTATTTCCCCGTACCTCCGGTCGACTCGCTGCACGATATTCGCGCGGCCATGTGTACCGCTATGGAGCAGATGGGCCTGGACATCGAGGTACACCACCACGAGGTCGCCACGGCCGGCCAATGTGAGATCGGCGTGCGCTTCAGCACACTGGTGAAAAAAGCAGACGAAGTACAGATACTGAAGTACTGCGTGCACAATGTGGCGCATGCCTACGGCAAAACCGCCACGTTCATGCCCAAGCCGATAGTGGGTGATAACGGCTCCGGCATGCACGTGCACATGTCCATCTCCAAAGACGGCGAGAACCTGTTCTCGGGCGACGGCTACTCCGGCCTGTCCACAGAAGCCCTCTATTACATCGGCGGCATCATCAAGCACGCGCGCGCCCTGAACGCCTTCACCAACTCCTCTACCAACTCGTACAAGCGCCTGGTACCGGGCTTCGAGGCACCGGTTATGCTGGCTTACTCAGCGGCCAACCGCTCAGCATCGATTCGTATTCCCTACGAAGCTAACCCCAAAGGCAAACGTGTCGAGGTCCGCTTCCCCGATCCATCTGCCAACCCTTATCTGGCGTTCGCCGCCATGCTGATGGCTGGCCTTGACGGCATCCAGAACAAGATCCACCCCGGCGATCCTGCCGACAAGGATTTGTACGACCTGCCCCCCGAAGAAGGCAAAGCGATTCCGACCGTTGCATCCAGCCTGACCATGGCGCTGGAAGCACTGGACGCCGACCGTGAATTCCTGACTCGAGGCGGCGTGTTCTCTGACGATATGATTGACGCGTTCATTGAACTCAAAGCGGGTGAAGTTCAGAAGCTGGATATGACCACGCACCCTATCGAGTTTGCGATGTACTACTCCTGTTAAGAATTTAACAGCCCTGAAAAGCCCGCTGATGCGGGCTTTTTTTTGCGACAGACATCCGCAGTTCCGGACAATGACGCTCTTTTCTCCACGAAAATTCTGGTAGGGTATGCCCATTCACGACCACATGAGATGATATTCATGTCCAGACTTTTACTGCTTGCACTACTTCTGGTGTCCTTCAACGGCACGGCTGACTCTATCTACCGCACCACCGATGCAGAAGGCAATGTGTTGTTTACCGATGCCCCCAATGCGAATTCCCAACCGGCAGAACAGGTAGAGATTCAGCGCACCAATACCGTTGAGCCACCACAACTCAACCCGCTTCCCGACACCGAGAGTTCGGGTGAGCCAGAGGCCCCACCGCCTTATACAGTCACCATCACCAGCCCGGCAGGCGAGACCTCCTTTCCGATGGGCCCGGGCAATTTTTCGGTCAGTGCGCGAGTCAGTCCCGAGCTGAAAAAATATGAAGGCTTGCAGCTGTTCGTGGACGGTGTCGCGTGGGGCAGTCCGCAGCGAGATACCATGTGGGACCTGATCAACGTGTTTCGCGGACAGCACGACCTCACCGTCGCCGTGGTCAATAACGCCGGGGAGACCCAGACTATATCGGCACCTGTACGCGTCTATGTGCACCGGCCATCAACCAACTTCAAAAACCGCTAGCCAGCAGTCTGGACAAGAACACGCCTATAGTGCACCATAATGGTGCGCCGAGTTCTGGGTCAGCAACCGTTCTTGCACACTTGAGCTCCTCCAAAGCGTTCGCAACTCAGTAAACAGCGCGTCTGCGGGTATTAATGTTCGCGGATTGCGCTAATTCTCGGCGTTTTGCGTTTTTCTCGCCCTCAATCGAATTTTGGCTCCATTATTGCTAATGCATTACAGGAGAACGAGTTGCGGGCGGTCTGTCGGCTGGCCCAAACGCTGGGTGCCCCCATTTATGAGGCAAGAATGAATCTGGAATCAAACTTACTGGACAGCATCAGTACTGGAATACTGGTGCTTGATAGCGATTTAAAAGTCATTGCACTCAACGCCGCTGGCCAGGCGCTACTGGACACGTCTGAGGCGCGCTGCATCGGAATCCCTGCAGAGAAACTGGTACTTGATCCCGACGAGTGGCAGGAATTGCTGACACAGGTACTGCAAAGCGATAGCCCGCACGCCAGTCGCAACGTGACGCTAATGCTGCTTTCCGGACAGGAGATCCATGTCGATGTCATCATTACCCCCTTCGCGGAAGAGGGCAGCGATGCCGGCCTGCTGGTAGAGCTACTGGCTATTGATCGGCTGCTGCGGATCAGCCGGGATGGCAACTTGCTGCACGCACAGGAAACCAGTCGGGCAGTGATCCGCGGATTGGCCCATGAAATCAAGAATCCGCTGGGCGGTGTGCGCGGCGCCGCCCAGTTGCTGGCCAGGCAACTACCCAACGATGAACTGGCGGAGTACACCCGCATTATCATTCGCGAAGCCGACAGATTGCGCGATCTCGTAGACCGCCTGCTGGGCCCGAATCGCCAACTGGACCTGCAACCTCTGAATATTCATGAGGTACTGGAACACGTGCGCAACCTGATCGCTGCAGAGTCGGATAACCGTGTAACCCTTATCCGGGATTACGATCCCAGCCTGCCTGAATTTTCCTGTGATCGGGCTCAGCTTATTCAGGCAGTGCTGAATATCATGCGCAATGCCCTACAGGCTGCTACCGACCCGGGGGAGTGCACAATTATCATACGAACTCGCGCCCAACGACAGCTCACCGTAGGCACCAAACTTCATCGTCTGGTGTGTCGAGTGGACATCATAGACAACGGCCCCGGTATTCCCGAGGACCTGCAGCCTTCAGTTTTTGCGCCCATGGTCACTGGTCGCGCCGATGGCACCGGGCTAGGCCTGTCGATCGCCCAATCGATCATTCATCTTCATGGAGGAGCTCTGGAATGTGAGAGCTGCCCCGGCGAAACCCGTTTCACCTTTTATTTACCTTTGGAAAACCATCATGCGCAAGCAATCTAAAGTCTGGATCGCAGACGACGACACCTCGATTCGCTGGGTATTGGAGCGCGCCCTCACGCAGGCAGGGATAGACAACCAGAGTTTTGCTGACGCAGATCAACTGCTTCGACAAATCGTCAACAGCCAGCCCGATGTCATCATCAGCGACATTCGTATGCCTGGTACGGACGGGCTTGAACTACTGACGCGTATCAAGGAACAGTATCCACACCTCCCCATTATCATCACCACCGCGCACTCAGATCTGGACAGTGCTGTAGCCGCCTACCAAAAGGGGGCGTTCGAGTACCTGCCCAAACCCTTTGACCTGGACGAAGTGGTTGCGGTTACTGAGCGCGCCCTGGCACACGCTCAGGAGCAGAAGGGCAATCTTCCCGCAGCAGAAGAAGTACCGCACGCCGAAATAATCGGTGAAGCGCCCGCCATGCAGGAAGTGTTCCGGGCCATAGGGCGGCTGGCCCACAGCAATATCACGGTGCTGATAAACGGGGAGTCCGGTACCGGCAAGGAGTTGGTAGCCCACGCTTTGCATCGCCACAGTCCGCGCAGCGAATCGCCCTTTATCGCCCTCAACATGGCCGCTATTCCCAAAGATTTGATGGAGTCAGAGTTATTCGGACACGAAAAAGGTGCCTTCACCGGCGCCAATAGTAAGCGCGAGGGCCGCTTCGAACAGGCCGATGGCGGCACGCTCTTTCTGGACGAGATCGGCGACATGCCCGCCGACACCCAGACCCGACTACTGCGGGTACTGGCCGACGGCGAATTCTACCGCGTTGGCGGTCACGTGCCGGTCAATGTCGACGTGCGTATCATTGCCGCTACCCACCAGAATCTGGAAGATCTGGTGCAGCGCGGCGATTTTCGCGAGGATTTGTTCCACCGCCTCAACGTGATTCGTATACATATCCCCAAACTCTCCGAGCGACGTGAGGATATACCCAGGCTGATGAAATACTTTTTCCAGCAGGCGGCGAAAGAACTGGGCGGCGAAACAAAAATTCTGCTGCCGGAGGCCGAGGCCTTTTTAATTGGTCTGGAATGGCCAGGCAATGTGCGACAGCTGGAAAACTGCTGTCGCTGGATCACAGTGATGGCGTCGGGTCGCGAAGTACACCTCAGCGATTTACCCCCGGAACTCGGTACGAGTTCATCCAAACCGGAGACTACCGAAGAGTCGGAGTGGCCGGATTTGCTGTTTAACTGGGCCCGCAATGAACTGGTGCAAGGCAAGCAGCAAATTCTGCAAGAGGCTGTTCCCGCCTTTGAGAAGGTCATGATTCAAGTGGCGCTACAGCACACTCAGGGCCGCAAAAGAGATGCCGCCGAATTGCTGGGCTGGGGACGCAACACCCTCACCCGTAAAATCAAGGATCTGGAACTCTAGCGCCACGCAGCTGTGGTACGGTGACGCATGCTTAAAATTGTCCTGTATGAGCCGGAGATCCCCCCCAACACCGGTAATATTATTCGCCTGTGCGCCAACACGGGCTGCTCGCTGCATCTCATAGAACCGCTGGGCTTCGATCTGGAAGACAAAAAGATGCGTCGCGCAGGTCTGGACTACCGGGAATTTGCCGACATTCAGCTGTATCCGGATCTGGCGAGTTTCAGTCTAAAAAATGGCAACCCCAGAATTTTCGCCGCCACCACCAAGGGCCGCACCCTGTATCACCAGGTACAGTACGCAGCGGGCGACGCCATCCTGTTTGGGCCCGAAACGCGCGGCCTGCCGCAGCATGTGCTGGATCAACTCGGCACCGCTGGCACCTTTCGTATTCCGATGAAAACCCACAGCCGTAGCCTCAACCTGAGTAACGCGGCCGCCTTGGTTGTCTACGAGGGATTGCGACAGCTGGGCTTTCCCGATCTTGAATAGTGATTACTTACTTCTGTTGCAGGGCATTAAAAAAGGGGCCTTAGCCCCTTTTTAGTAATCGCATAGCACTATCAATGCGTGGCTGCAGCACCACCGTTTGCGGTGTTCTGCGACTGCGCCAGCGCCTGCTGGTATACCGCTTCAAAGTTTACCGGCGACAACATGATTGCGGGGAACGCGCCTTTTACACAGAGCGAGTCGATAGTTTCACGCGCGTAGGGGAACAGCACATTGGGCGCAGCTGTTCCGAGCACACGTCGCAGATCATCGTCCTCAAAGCCCTTTATAAAAAAGATGCCGGCCTGCTGCACTTCGATCAGGAATGCGGTCTCATCCTCGATTTTTGCCGTGATAGTTATCGACAACACAACCTCGAAATTACCCTCTTCGTCGATAGGGCTGTTTTTGGTGTTGAGGTCGACACTCACCTTCGGCTGCCACTGCTTTTTAAATACAGCCGGTGTGGAGGGGGATTCAAAAGACAAATCCTTGGTGTAGATACGCTGTACCGAAAACTGTTGTTGGTTCGCTGCTGCTTGTTCATCGGCCATTAAGCCATCCTCCGTAGTGTTTAACAATTCAGGGCGAGGTGCCCGCTTGCGCCAATAATTCATCCAGGCGGCCCTGGCGCTCCAGCGACATCAACTCGTCACAACCACCGATGTGCTGCTCACCTATCCAGATTTGCGGCACAGTATTTTGCCCGCTGCGGGTCATCATTTCACCGCGCAACTGCGGATTGTTGTCAACCGCAATATCCTCGTACGCGACGCCTTTGTCATCCAGCAGGTTCCGCGCGCGAACGCAGTAAGGGCAGAACCGCGTGGTATATAAAGTGGCAGTGTTACTCATATCAGATCGCTTTTATCAGCCAACCGTAGGCAGTTGCAGGTTAGACCATTCCATCATGCCACCGGTCATTTTGTACACTTTGGTGTAGTTTTCAGCCTTGAGCTGCTTACCGGCCGCACTCGACTGCTGGCCCATCTTACACACCAGCACAATGGGTTTATCTTTAAACTTTTCCAACTCAACAAGGCGCGCTGGCAACTTGGACGAGGGAATATTGACCGCGTTGACGATGTGTCCTTTCTTGAACTCGGCAGCGTCTCGCAAATCTATAAAGACGCCGTCTTCGCTATTCACCACGTTTATCGCCTGTTGCGGCGAGAGTGACGGGCCGGATTTGCGACCTTCGTGCAAGATCAACATCACAATGACCGCCAGAAGGGCGCCCACCAGAATCCATTGTTGCGACAGAAATTCAAGAAATAGTGCCATGAGTTTGCTTGTTGGACCCTAGTGAAGAAGGGGCGCAAGTATACAGGGTCTGCCACAGTGCAACCAGTCCGACATTGCGCGTATCGCGCACTACAGCACAAACGTCGCCACAGCATCGCCAAGCGGGCAGACGGACAATGCACTGTCCTGCCAGACAGGTTAAAATGGGCGGCTTTAACACACTGTAAATCCCCTGTTTGGTCGGAATTAACCATGCGCGAAAGTACTAAGAAGCCCACTGTCCTGATTGTGCTGGATGGCTGGGGCTACCGTGAGGAAACAAAAGACAACGCCATCGCCAGTGCCGCCACACCCGTGTGGGATCGCCTCTGGGCCGAGTCTCCGCACGCGCTGATATCTGCCTCGGGTGAAGACGTCGGCCTGCCGGGCGGACAGATGGGGAATTCCGAGGTTGGCCACATGAGCCTGGGGGCGGGGCGCGTGATCTACCAGAACATCACGCGTATCGACAAAGCCATCAGTGATGGCAGCTTTAACCACAATCCCGCGCTGACCAGTGGCATCGACAAGGCCATTGCGGCGGATGGCGCGGTACACGTGTTCGGCCTGCTTTCCAGTGGCGGCGTGCACAGTCACGAGCAACAGATCTTCGCCGCCATTCGGCTGGCTGCCGCGCGCGGCGCCAAGCGCGTGTATCTGCACGCGTTTCTCGACGGTCGCGATACACCGCCACGCAGCGCGGGCCCCTCGCTGGAGAAAGCCGACGCGCTGTTCGCTGAGCTCGGCTGCGGCCGCACTGCCAGCATCTGCGGACGTTACTACGCGATGGACAGGGACAATCGCTGGGACCGCATCGAAATGGCCTACCGGATGCTCACCGAAGGCGCCACCGACTACCGCACTGACAGCGCAGCAGAGGCCTTGAGTGACGCTTACGCTCGCGATGAAAACGACGAATTTGTGCTACCCACAGTGATCTGTAACGAGCGGGAAAATCCCGCTGTCGTCGCCGATAATGACACCGTACTTTTCATGAACTTCCGCTCAGACCGTGCGCGGCAACTGAGCCACACCTTCGTCGATGCCGGTTTTGACCATTTCGAGCGCAAGCTAGTCCCGCATTTGGCCGATTTCGTGACGCTCACGGAATACGCAGCGGATCTACCCACCAGCTGCGCCTTCGCACCCCAAAAACTGGATAACGTGCTGGGCGATTACCTGTCCCGGCGCGATATGACCCAGTTGCGGATCGCCGAGACAGAAAAATACGCCCACGTAACCTTCTTTTTCAGCGGCGGCCGCGAGGCCCTGTTTCCCGGCGAGGAGCGACAACTCATCTCTTCCCCCGATGTGGCAACATATGATCTGCAACCTGAAATGAGCGCCCCCGAAGTGACAGACAAGCTGGTGGCGGCCATCACATCCGGCAAATACGACCTGATCGTGTGCAACTACGCCAATGGCGATATGGTTGGCCACACCGGTGTTTTCGAGGCTGCAGTCAAAGCGGTGGAAGCACTGGATAAGTGCCTGGGCCGGGTGGAAGCAGCGCTGTTGCAGGTCGGTGGCCAGGCACTGGTCACCGCCGACCACGGCAACTGCGAGCAAATGCTCGACTATGCCTCCGGCCAGAAACACACCCAGCACACCACCGAATTGGTACCGCTGATCTATATCGGTGCGAAGCAGGTGGGGCTACAACCGGCCGGCGGCGTGCTGGCCGATATTGCACCGACTCTGCTGGGTTTAATGGCGTTGCCACAGCCGGAACAAATGACCGGCCACAACCTGCTCACCCCCTCCGCTTGACCAGCGCAGACAAACACCTCTCGGTTATTTCTGATGCCTGAGACGCGCAGGCGACACTTGATTCTGGCGCTATTGTTTGCCGTCCTCCCATTGCAGGGTCTGGCGCAATCCGACGAGGAAAAAGCGCGAGAGCAGCTGCAAACGCTGGAAGAGGACATCAAGAACATTACCGAGGAAATATCTGCCGCCAGCAGCCGCCACGACGAACTGCAACAGCAGTTGCGGCAATCTGAAGTAGAACTGGGGACCCTGCAGCGCCAGATCAGCGAGAATCAACAGGCATTGGAAGATGGCGCGAAGGAGCTGGTGGCGCTGGAGGCGCAGCGCGGCGAACTCGAACAAGCGCGTGATAAACAGCAGGCGCGCATTGCGCAGGAATTGAAGACCGCCTGGCAGATGGGTCGCCAGGGGGAGATAAAAGTCATACTCAACCAGGAAAACCCCCATACGGTCGCGCGCTCATTGGGCTACTACCGGTATTTCTTCCGCGCGCGCAATACCCTGCTCAGAAAATACCGCGCCACACTGCGGGAACTCGAGGAAGTACAACAGCGTATTGATACCACCCAGACAGAATTGGCGGACCGCGGCGACACACTGGAGCAACAGCAGACAGATCTCACCGTCGCCCAGGCCAACCGCACGCTGGCGCTGGAAGAACTGAGCGCCAGCATTAGCACGAGCAGCGCCCAACTGAAACAGAAGGAACAGGATCGCAAGCAGTTGGAAGATTTGCTGCGCGCGATTGAGGAAGCCGTCGTTGATCTGAAAACGCCAGACAACTACGCCACCTTCCAAAGCGCCAAGAGCCAAATGCCCTGGCCCGTTGCTGGCACAGCCAGTAACCACTTCGGCCGCTCGCGCAACGAGGGCAAGATGCGCTGGCAGGGCATCACCATACCCGCCGAGGAGGGCACTACCGTACAAGCCATCCATCACGGCCGCGTGGTTTACGCCGACTGGTTGCGCGGCTCCGGCCTCCTCCTGATCATCGATCACGGCGACGGTTACATGAGCCTGTACGCCCACAATGAAAGCCTGCTGAGGGAAGTGGGCGAGTGGGTGACGGTCGGCACCCCCATCAGCACAGTGGGCAATACCGGCGGCGAAGAACAGGCCGCCCTGTATTTTGAAATTCGCCACGATGGCAAGCCCACAAACCCCGCCAACTGGTGCTCAAACTGAGGCATTATCCCACTTTAGCAGCTTGGCGCTGAAGGGGAGGAATGAGGTAGACTGTGGCCCTTCAGGTTACCGGCCCCCAGACTATACCCATGCGCCTTGATTCCACGCTCCGAAACCCGTTGGCGAGCATCGCCACTGCACTCGCACTGTCTGTATCTGCGCCCCTGGCGGCAGTGGAGGAACAGGGTCAGCTGCCACTCGATGAATTGCGCACTTTCGCCGAAGTGTTCAATCAGATCAGGCAGGGCTATGTCGAGGAAATCGACGACAGTACGCTACTGGAATACGCGATACAGGGCATGTTGATGGGCCTGGATCCACATTCAGCTTACCTGAGCGAGGACGCGTTCCAGAGCCTGCAAGACTCTACCTCCGGGGAGTTCACCGGGTTGGGTCTTGAAGTTGGCATGGAGGACGGCTACGTCAAAATCATCTCGCCCATAGACGGCTCTCCCGCTTCGGAGGCCGGCCTGCGCAGCGGCGACATCATTCTCAAATTGGGTAACGTGCCGGTGAAAGGCCTGACCTTGAACGAGGCCATCGAGATCATGCGCGGCCCCAAGGGCAGCAAAATAGAACTCTCTATCGGCAGGCCCGGCGAAAGCCAACCGTTTGAAGTTACCCTGGTGCGCAATACCATCAAAGTCGCCAGTGTGCGCCAGAGCTGGCTCGCGCCCGGCTACGGTTATATTCGTGTAGCCCAGTTCCAGAGCAGCACCGGTGCAGATGTGCGCAAATCGCTAGAGAAGCTGATGTCCGAGGAGACACTCAAGGGCCTGATACTGGATCTGCGCAACAACCCCGGCGGCATACTGCGCGCCAGTGTGGATGTGGCAGGCCTGTTTCTGAACGGTGGCAATGTGGTGTATACCGAAGGGCGAGTCGCTAACTCGGATATGTATTACGATGCCGACCCCCTCGATGCCACAGACGGTGCGCCGATTGTTGTATTGATCAACCAGGGTTCGGCCAGCGCCTCGGAAATTGTCGCTGGCGCTCTGCAGGATCACGGTCGCGCGGTGATTATGGGCACCCAGAGTTTCGGCAAGGGGTCGGTGCAAACAGTGCTGCCGCTGTCTGACTCGCGGGCCATCAAGTTGACTACCGCACTGTATTTCACACCCAATGGCCGGTCCATACAGGCTGAGGGAATAGTGCCCGACATAGAGGTCGAACGCGCCACCGTGACAGCGTACAGCCCCTCGCGCCAGATTACCGAAGCCGATTTATCCGGCCATCTGAACAATGCCAATGGCAAAGACAAGAAAGCCAAAGCTGTAATCAGCCCGCTACTCGAGGATGACAACCAGTTGTATGAAGCCCTGGCATTATTAAAAGGCATCAATATTCTGGGTATGCGCGACAGGAAACCTGTACCCGAGACTCCGGGAGAATCCTGAGTAGGCCTAACGCCTTACCTCAATGCCGCGCTCAGCCATATAAGCCTTGGCCTGCGGCACGGTAAACTCGCCGAAGTGAAAAATACTGGCCGCCAACACCGCATCCGCGCCGCCTAAGGTAATGCCATCGACAAGATGGTCCAGTGTGCCCACGCCACCTGAGGCAATCACTGGAATCTCTACCGCATCAGTTATCGCTCTGGTTACGCCCAGCTCAAAGCCGTTGCGCGTGCCGTCCCTATCCATGCTGGTCAACAGAATTTCTCCCGCCCCCAGTTCAGCCATGCGCACCGCCCACGCCACCGCATCTATACCGGTAGGCTTGCGGCCGCCGTGGGTGAATATTTCCCAGCGCGGCAGCCCGTCGACATCGTCCACGCGCTTGGCGTCGATCGCGACCACAATGCACTGCGAGCCAAAACGCAGTGCTGATTCACGCACCAGTTCGGGGTTGTGGATAGCGGCGGTATTGATACTGACCTTGTCGGCGCCGGCGTTTAGCATGGTGCGAATATCCGCCACCGAGCGAATACCGCCGCCTACCGTCAGCGGAATAAACACGTGCTCGGCAATCTGCTCTACCGTATGTACCGTTGTTTCGCGGCCATCGGAGCTGGCGGTGATATCGAGAAAGCAGACCTCGTCAGCGCCCTGTTCGTTGTAGCGCATCGCGATCTCAACCGGATCACCGGCGTCGCGGATATCGACAAAGTTAACGCCCTTAACGACCCGGCCGTTATCCACGTCGAGGCAGGGAATAATCCGTTTGGCCAGGCCCATACTAAGTGGCCTCGTCACAGAGGCGCTGCGCCTCGGCCACATCCAGTGTGCCCTCATAGATCGCGCGGCCGGTAATCGCGCCGCAGATGCCAGCACTGGATACCGCGAGCAGGCCGCGGATGTCGTCCATATTCGTAATACCACCGGATGCAATCACCGGGATGCTGGAGGCCTCCGCCATCGCCACAGTCGCCTGCACGTTCACACCCTGCATCATCCCATCGCGGGCGATATCGGTGTAGACAATGGCCGACACACCGTCTGATTCAAAGCGGCGGGCCAGATCGGTGGCGCGCACCTCGGAGACTTCGGCCCAACCGTCGGTGGCCACGAGCCCATCTCTGGCATCCAGACCGACTATCACCTTGCCGGGAAAAGCCGCGCAGGCCCGGGCCACAAATTCCGGCTCTTTAACCGCTTTAGTGCCGATAATCACGTAGCTCACACCGGCCTTGATGTAGTACTCAATCGTCTCCAGGTTGCGGATACCGCCACCGATCTGGATCGGCAAATCCGGGTAGGCGGCGGCAATGGCGGTAACCACCTCACCATTGACCGGCTCGCCCGCAAACGCGCCATTGAGATCCACCAGATGCAGACGTCGGCACCCGGCCTCGACCCAGCGCGCAGCCATCGCCACCGGATCGTCGGAGAACACCGTGCTGTCGTCCATCAGGCCCTGGCGCAGTCGCACGCACTGTCCGTCTTTCAGATCAATTGCGGGGATAATCAGCATTGGCCGTTCCACTCCAGAAAATTTTTCAGCAAGGTGAGCCCGGCGTCTGCGCTTTTCTCCGGGTGAAACTGCACGGCAAACAGGTTGTCACGGGCCAGAGCGGCGTCGGCGCTGACACCGTATTCGACACTGCCCGCCAACAGGCTGCGATCCTGCGCGTGCACGTAGTAACTGTGTACGAAGTAAAAGCGGCTCATATCGGGAATGCCCGCCCACAGCGGGTGTTCCCGGTGCTGACGCACTTCATTCCAGCCCATGTGTGGGACTTTCAGGCGCTGCCCTGCGGCGTCCGTCAGCGGGTTGCCGAAAAAGCGCACCTCACCGGGAATGATACCGAGGCAATCCACCCCGTCGTTCTCTTCCGAGCGATCCATCAGCGCCTGTAAGCCGACACAAATCGCCAGTACCGGCACATGTTGTTCGTTGAGCGCCTGCGTCAGCAATTCATCACACTTCAGGCGATGTATCTCGGCCATACAGTCGCGGATCGCGCCGACACCGGGAAACACCACGCGATCAGCCTGCCGGATCAGATCCGCATCGTGTGTGACCACTACCTCATCGGCACCCACATGCTGCAGCGCGCTGGCCACGGAATGAAGATTGCCCATGCCGTAATCAATAACGGCGACCATACCACTCATAACCTGAATTCCTGTTACAACACGCCTTTGGTGGAAGGCGTGATGCCCGCCATACGCGGATCGGCGGTCAGTGCCATGCGCACAGCGCGCCCAAAGGCCTTGAACACCGTCTCGGCCTGGTGATGGCTATTGTCGCCGCGCAGATTGTCGACATGCAGGGTCACCAGTGCGTGATTGACGAAGCCCTGAAAAAATTCGGTGAACAGATCCACGTCAAAGCCGCCAATCGCCGCACGGGTAAATGGCACGTTGAACTCCAGGCCAGGCCGACCGGAAAAGTCGATCACCACCCGTGAGAGGGCTTCATCCAGCGGCACATAGGCGTGCCCGTAGCGCAGAATGCCTTTCTTGTCGCCCACAGCTTCAGCCACGGCCTGACCCAGCGTGATACCAATATCCTCTACCGTGTGGTGGGCGTCGATATGCAAATCACCCTTCGCGTGGATATTCAGATCAATCATGCCGTGACGCGCGACCTGGTCCAGCATGTGGTCCAGAAACGGCACACCCGTCTCAAATTCGGCCTTGCCGGTGCCGTCCAGATTCACCGATGCGGTAATCTGGGTCTCCAGCGTATTGCGTGTAATCGTGGCCTTGCGCTCAGCCATGGTGTTCTCCAGCGGGGTAACATCGGGGAACCCGTCCCCCGAAAAGCCGGCCATTATAGGGGAATGCGCGCCTTAATTCACTGGCACTTTATTGCATAGCAGGCGCGCTGGAGAGATATCGCTCCAGCTCTCTACTTGTGCCAACTCCCGAAGTGATCCATCGCTATAAATGCTGGAACTACAGCAGGTGAACCATTACCCTGTCACGCCTGCGTCCTGTCCTGTTTTTAGCTATGCCAAGCCCTGCTCCCTTTGCCAAACGCGTCCTCAAATGGTTCGACCAACACGGGCGCAAGGACCTGCCCTGGCAGCGTGACACCAGCCCTTACCGCGTATGGCTCTCCGAGATCATGCTGCAGCAGACTCAGGTAAGAACCGTTATTCCTTATTTTGAGCGCTTTATGGCGGCCTTTCCTGACGTGCAGACCTTGGCGGCAGCGCCCGAGGACGAGGTACTGCACCTGTGGACAGGGCTGGGGTATTACGCCCGTGCACGAAATTTGCACAAGGCCGCGAAGCAGGTTGCCAACGAAGCGCAGGCACAGTTTCCAGATACCCTCGACGGCCTGATCGAGCTACCGGGAATTGGCCGATCCACTGCCGGTGCCATTCTGAGTATCGCGTTTGGCCAGCGGGCCAGCATTCTCGATGGCAATGTCAAACGCGTGCTGGCGCGCTACCACAGAGTGGGCGGCTGGCCCGGGCAATCCGCTGTGCACCAAAAACTGTGGGATATCGCCGAACAACACACACCCAAAAAACGCTGCGCCGATTACACCCAGGCGATGATGGACCTGGGGGCGACGCTCTGTACACGGTCGGCCCCCGACTGTGAGCGCTGCCCACTGGCAACAGACTGCCAGGCACGGGCACACTCGGATCAGCGCGACTACCCCGGCAAAAAGCCACGCAAGGTATTACCCGTCAAATCGACCTTTTTCCTGATAGTACGCGGTGGCGACAATGAGATCTGGCTGGAGAAACGCCCCCCCAGCGGCATCTGGGGAGGCCTGTGGTGCTTCCCGGAAATCGATGACCCCGACACCGGGCGCACGCAATGTCTGGACCTCTGGGGTACCGAGCCCGACAAGGTTGAAGTCCAGCCGGGGTTCCGCCATACCTTCAGCCACTACCACCTGGATATCACGCCGGTAGTGGTAGAACTAAAAATTACCCCCCACGCAGTGATGGAAGCCTCACGACAGCTCTGGTATAACCTGCGCCAACCCCCACAAATCGGTCTGGCGGCCCCGGTGGCCTCGCTGCTGGCAAAATTGGCCAGCCCTGAATCACAAACAGGCACATAATCGGAGTACTAAATATGTCCCGCATGGTTTTTTGCACGAAGTACAAGAAAGAGATGGAAGGGTTGGACGCGCCGCCATATCCCGGTCCCAAGGGCCAGAAAATCTTCGAGAACGTGTCCAAACAGGCCTGGCAGGATTGGCAGAGCCACCAAACCATGCTGATCAACGAAAAGCACCTGAGCCTGGTGGACGCAGAAGCCAGAAAGTACCTGCAGGGCGAAATGGACAAGTACTTTTCCGGCGAAGATTACGACAAAGCCGAGGGTTATGTCCCACCTTCTGAATAAGACGAGGCTCACAAGCCGTTGGTGGCTTGACTCAAGCCCCTCAGACAGGTTTAATACGCGCCTTTCGCGCAATGCGAGAATGTAAAACCTGCGTTACGCCCGGATAGCTCAGTCGGTAGAGCAGGGGATTGAAAATCCCCGTGTCGGCAGTTCGATTCTGTCTCCGGGCACCATTTTTAGATTGGGTTGTTAATCACACGACCCATTCAAAAGCTCCCCGAGCATCAACGACTTACCTTCGTCATATTTCGGCCCTCTATCGTCACGCGCAGTACATTCGTGGAATAGCCAGCGTTTCCTATGTGCGCTGCATAGATGACGTATTGATTTTGAGCAGGCGGCGAAAACGATAACTAACGCGATAGAGAAAATGCATCGGCTTTATGAGCAAAAGCACACAGCCCCGGAAAGGGCCGCTGCGCTTGCTGACTATCTCTGTCGCTGGCGGCGTTGGACGACAGCGGGATTGAAAGAGCTAGACCTTGGCACCTCGCAGACGGCGAGTTACCAACATACTGGCCAACCCAAGACCAAACAGGGTTAGTGTTGCCGGGACCGGGACCATCGCTGGTGGCACATCCCTAACGAACCACCCGCCTCGCGGTCCTGACTCGGACACCTCCGCCCAATTGAAAGTACTGGTGTAATCCGGAAGCCGATCCGCGTAAACATCCAATAGCTTGGGTGCGTACGCCGACTCGTCAACCACTGATAAACGGCGGGTCGCCGACAGCCCAACCACCTCTTCGTCTTGCAAGTCACTGGAGGTCGCCCGAAAATCGGCGAGGAACGCGGGTGCCCAGGCGGACCCCCGCTGGGAATACGATGCCGGGCCCGACGTCGCTTGGCCCGTATATGTATTGAATAGACCCTGAACGGCTTCAACCGACGCCCAAGTCCAGCCGTCTAGGTCGTATCCGTTGATCGTACTTGCTAAGGAACAGACTCCCCCAGGACATTGCGTATTTATAGTATTCCAGCTGACATTGGTGAACAAATCAACCTGTGCCCACTCCTGAGAACCTACGATGACGGTATCCGTGATGGGTGCTGCGGTCACAGTCTGGCTGACGACTACCATCAATCCGGCTATCCATTTAATACAGTTTTTTTTCATGGTTTGGTTTCCTTTTTATTACCTTTTATTTTCCAGCGTAAAACATGCTAATTGTGTGCCAGCTCTTCAAAAGTCTTTCGTTATTAGTTATTTATCACTAATGAATCTAAAATCAACATTCATATATACCCGAAATGTAAAAATAACTGACACATTAAGAGCCACTCCAGCGCCGCTTATGGTGGATTTAGCCGGAGCCAGACGCTCTAATTACCCACTGCCGAATCAGTTCTGCGCCCCATTGGGTAAACTCAAGCAATTGGATTCCACTCTCTTCTAAGGACCGCAAAGAGGTGTTAAAGGGCAACGGCTTTCTGGAGAATCTGGACTTCTCTCGCTAGAAAAATGCACACGTTAATGCAGGCGCTGTGGCCCATTTTGTGACGTTATCAACAGCTACTGACAACCATGTAGTGCCATTACGTCACGTTAGAAAGCGGGCAAGCATCCTAAGTGACTGATTTTTAAATAGTTCCAATTTCACCAGCCAAATTGAAAATCCCCGTGTCGGCACAACAACGGCTGCCGGTCCCATTCTGTCTCCGGGCACCATCTTTTAGTTGGGTTGTTTCCAACTCTCCCATGCCACGTTTATACCCCGCACTCTCATGATAGCTTTCGCCAAATAGAGGAAGCTTTGGCTATACTATTCTTGGTGATCGCTGCCAACTCATACGGATATTAGGGGTATTCTTATTTCCTGGTATCGATTTTCATATTTGGCTGTATTTCATGAGCGATATTATGCGAAAAAATATTGGAATATGGTTACACAATCTCAATGATGATGATGTTCGCGCACTGCCTCAAGAGCTTGTGGGTGACTGGGAGCCGAATGAAAAAACAGCAGTGGTAAAATACCTAAACAGTTCAAAGCCTAGCATGGATGATCTTTTTCATGGTCATCAGTTGCAGTGGTTTCATATCTGCCTTTTCGGTTGTGGAACAAGACTTGGATCGGCAAGAAGTTTTGATAGTAGCTGGACATGGAGAAGCGACTTGTCGCACTACGTTGAGCACCATGATGTGACTCTGCCTCAAGAATTCATACGACATGTTATGCAAAGTAGAGAGCAGGCAGTACTTTCCGATAGGTCTGGACGCTCAGATCATTCTTTTTGGATTGACTGGTGTCAAGAGAACCGCTCTCATGCATTTGAGACAAGGATTAGAGAGCTTCGAGAAGAGGCCGAGGCCTTGTATCTGAAGGAGCGAACCATAAGAATAAAGGCTATGGAAGCTTCTGTGGGGTTATCCCATGCGACGTGTATGTATCGATGCTGCGATCAATCCGCGCTAAAAGATAGGGCATTCTGTGCCGGCTGTGAAGAGAAGTATTCGGGTACTGGCCATAGAGCCTCTGCTTACAGCAGGAAGTTCCAAGAAATCTCCAAGAAGCCTCGCAAAAGATTCCTCGAACTAGTCTAATTGCACATGCGGGCATAAGCCCTGTCGCAGCTTGGAAAAGGCTGAGTATCTGCTTATCGCAGCACAAAGCAGCCCCCCAAATTACAGGCATGAAAAAGCCTACAGAAGTGGGTAATAATTAATAACCTGGATAGCTTTAAGTGTTTGTCTGCAGTCCGTTCTTTGTAATAGGTTAGTAGCAAAAGTAGTGCTAATCCCGCTTGTACTTCACATTGCCGCTGTCTGCCCGTAAACGTTCTATAGCAGCGCCGACCAGATAAGGTAGTATCGTTGCCGCTAGCCCAGTAATAGCGGCTTCAGTTGCCACTGAGCTAAACCCGGCGGGCATATTGTATTATCAGATAATTCGCTTAGATGTGAGAGAGTAAATGTATCGGATTTTTTTCGTAACTTGTATTGTCTTCTCTGTTACAGCGGCGACGGCTTTTGCCGAAGACGAGGTCAAGTGCGATCACTATTATGAGATGGCAAAAAGAAAGGAGGCGACTACTTTGGTCTTCGGCCCCGACCTTGCGCAGCCGGCAAAAGACTATTTATACCAGGACCTCTTGGCTGACACGTCGCAATGCATATCTCATTGCGGAGCTGAAAAGTTAGCCTACTGCAACGAGATCGCCGAACAGATTGAGCGTGGGAATCTTAGAGGCGTAAAGAAATAGAGCTGCTTCCCGGCCATCAATGGATCTGGGATTAGATAGTTGCGCACCCCAATGAAATACCGTCGAAAAATTCCCTATGACCGTTATGAGGTGCGATTTCAACCGGTCAACGCAACACACTGCTATGCTAGACCAACTCAAATCAAACACTTTTAGCGGGCGTGATATAGACGCTACGCACGAAGTAAAGGCTGATATTCACGCCGAATGAAAAGACCTCCTACGCCCAGCGCCAACAAAAAGAGTGTAGAGGGAATAGGCACCGCCACACTCGGTGCCCGGTAAAAGAATGCACCTACCCAACTAACAACCTTTGTATCGGGCACCGCTAAACCTGTTCCGAATACATCATCATAATAGCCATAAGGTGGTGATAGAAATAGCGTGTGTGCAGCGCCGGCCTCGTAGACCAAACCGGGACCGGCGCTGGAACGGGTTAGGCCCTCCAGATTTGGCCCGAGACCATCGTTCAGGTTGGACCTGAACCCGTCCTCAAAGAATGCGAGTGCCCACGCAGTATCATCATGATTAAGGAACATCTCGTGTATGGAGCTTGGACCGACCAGTTGGTCCTCTGGAGGTACACCGCCTTCCTGCAGATAGAAATTGAATAAATTGTTCACGTCCTCGACGGAAGCCCATACCCAGCCAGCCATATCCCACGTGTTAAGCATACCGCCGGGCTGACATGATCCAGCGGTTGAAGCATCACAGACGCTGTTGATGTCCTGCCAGGACAAGGAAGTGAACAAGGTCGGCTGGGCCCACTCAATACCATTGACCGTGACGGTGTCAGCAGATGTAATTGGTCCGGCCAAAACAGGCGTGATGTGAAAAAAAACTGCCAGAATGAGTAGCTGGAGGACTCTGTTCATGATGTGACACCTCTTATTTTTGTCGCTATTTTTCGATTGAGTTTAGCACATGAATAATGAAAGCCTGCAGTTGGGCGGACCCGAAAGGCCCGCTGCGCTTGATGACTATCTCTGTCGCTGGAGGCGCTGGACGACAGCAGGCTTGAAGAAGCTAAACCTTGGCATCGAGCTTACGGCGAGCTATCCACATGCTGGCCACTCCCAGACCGAACAGGCTTAGAGTTGCTGGCACAGGGACCTGGTTGGCATCGCGCACGAACCATGCCCCCAGACTATCAAAACGGAAATCGTTTCCGAATTGGATGAAACTGAATCCTAGTTCATCATCGTCGGTAGGGTCGGGATAAGACGATGAGTACGCGTAATAGGAGATCTCGTTCCCTGGTGTAGTGGATGTCCATCCGCCGGTCGCTATCCGGCCCCCGGGGGAATAGTCCGTGGGAGTGAACAACGCAGCGAAGATAGGGGACCACGGGGCATCTTGCTCAGAAGTGGTGGTCGGGGCCGGTGATGCTAAACCCGTAAACGAATTAAATAACGCCTGCATTGTATCGTTAGACGCCCACGTCCAACCAGCAAGGTCATGACCATTGGCCGTACTTGCTATGGAACATACGCCTCCAGGGCATTGCGCATTTAAAGTATTCCAGCTGACACGGGTAAACAGACTAACTTGCGCCCATTCCTGATTACCGACGATGACGGTCTCTGTGATAGGTACTGCCGACACCGTCTGGCTTACGGAAACCGCCAAAGCGGCTATCCACTTAAGCAATGCGTTTTTCATGACCTGGATTCACTTCCATAAAATTATATTTATCGGCGTAAAGCACGCTAGAAGCGTGCCACTTAACATAAGCCCATATTTAATAACATGTTATATCTAGTGATTTCAAAAATACGCCGTGAATATAATCTTATATGTAAAAAATACTGACGCATTAACAACTACTCCTACGCGTCTTTTCGCGGATTTTAAGTGAACAGGAAGCTTTAAACACCACCTACAAAAAACCACACAGAGGCGGGCTAGATTTTCGATCTCTAAAGATATTTAGCAACCAATTGCGGAGCAGAGATCACCAACACCATCATCATTGATGTCCTCCTGATCGGGATTGGCAGTGATGAGGCAGTTGTCTATCGAATCGCCCACGCGGTCCCCGTCGAAATCCTTGTGGTAGGCGGCGTCGTAGTCCGGATCATGACTATCCATGATTGATGCCGCAATCGCCTTCAAGTCCGCGCCTGTGTAGTTGGGTCCAAAGGTATAGGTGGATAGATCCACATCATAGATCGCATTCAGCCACACTAGCCGGCCCAAATCTCGCAAGATGTTGCCCGGGTGTCCCAACGCGTCAGTGAAAATTGAGTTTGCGGCAGCGCCGACCAGGTTCGGTGCAGCCGGCAGATTATTGGCGGCCTGCAGGTTACGCAGTTCCAACGCGCTTTGGCCGTACGGTATGGCGTAGATATCCACGCCCGGATAGAGCGCCCGCAGAGAGTCGATAAAGGCATGCCATGCTGTGGCGTGAAAATTGAGCCAAATGGTGGCGTAATTGGCCGCATTGGTTCCCTGGGGGTTAGGCGACCAGGGTAGTGCGACAAAAAAGCGCGTAGTCGAGTTCTGAGCCAACGCGTAATCAATCCAGTTCTCATAGCCTGCGGTGGTGGGATAATCCCCGTGGTACGTCATGCCGAACAATTCAACATCACCGCCGTCAAGGATTGCCCTGATTTGGGGGCCCCTGGTTGCATGCTGCCACAATGCCTCCGGCGCGCCCGTAGCGCCACCTCCAAAGACCACAGACTGGGTGTGACCTGCAATGCCTGCCGCTGCAGAGTAGTCGGGCATACCATCGGCAAAGGGCTTGAAAAAGCTGTGACCGATGAACAGTGAGTTGAAGCCCGGGTTGGGCACGTCGGCGGCGACCCTATGGGTGGATAGCGCCACACAGAGGAAAGCGGCAAATAGAATTTGAATCGACCTCATGGTTTAGTCTCTACATTTTATTATTACATTTGATGAAACCTTATCACGCAAAATACGCACGATGCCAATAGCTACAGAGTTCATGTGCGAATTGATTGGGCTGGGATCGACAAGCGTAAAGCATACCGACATCAGGCTGATGTCCGCTTTGGGATGAGGGGAGACATTTAGAGTCTGTTATGCTCAAAGCCAGTTTAGTATTCTACTGCTGGACGAACTTGTTGTTTTCCGCAGATAGACGCCTGGCTTATACGGAGAAACTACCAATGCGACAACATCCAGCCCTGACCTCAGGCAACGTAGCTGTCATAACAGGAGGTGCCGATGGCATCGGCCTGGCGGCGGCGCACTACTTCAAGTCTCTAGGGTTAGAGGTCTGTATCGCCGATGTGGATGCGACAAAGCTTGAGCAGGCACGAAGCGACCTGGGCGAGGTGCTCGCGGTAGTCGCAGATGTTTCTCAATTGTCAGACGTGGAAAAAATTAGAGATGAAGCCTATGGGCGATACGGGCACGTGGATATTCTCATGAATAACGCAGGGGTCGCCAGGCAAAGCGGAAGCTGGACCGATTACGACGCATGGAAAAGCGTCATCGACACTAATCTATGGGGCGTTATCAACGGCGTACACAGTTTCATCCCCGCTATGATCAAGCAGGGAAGTCCAGGCATCATCATCAATACCTGTTCAAAGCAGGGCATTACTACTCCGCCCGGCAATCCTGCATACAATGTTAGCAAAGCTGGCGTGAAGGCTGTTACCGAAGCGCTCCAGCACAACCTCCGCAATGAGGAAGGTTGTCAGATAAACGCGCACTTATTGGTGCCTGGATTCACCTATACCGGGATGGTAAAAAAATTCTTGCCTGAAAAGCCCGAGGACGCCTGGACTTCGGAACAGGTCGTCACCTTTATGGCTGAGTCACTGGCCAAAGGCGACTTTTATATACTTTGCCCAGACAATGATACAACGAGAGAACTGGACAACAAGCGCATGGCTTGGGCGATGGGTGACCTGATCGAAAACCGTCCACCACTGTCCCGGTGGCATCCGGATTACCAAGCCAAGTTTGATCGGTTCCTGAAGGAGTAAGGTCGCTCTATGCAGGCCTCAGATTGCGACTGCTCGTTGGACATAGCGCCTAAGTCCGATGTTGATCGGACCCGATCATACTGTCGCCGGGCACCATTTTTAATTGGGTTGTCACCAACACTCCCAATCCACATTTACACCCCAAAATTTCATGATCGCTTCCGCCTAAATGCGGTCGTTAGCGGTACAGAGAATTCATCGGCTTTATGAGCAAAAGACAACGGCCCCCGAAAGAGCCGCTGCGCTTGATGACTAACTAAATCGCTGAGACGGGTGGACGACAGTGGGTTCTGGGAGTGTACTTTAGTTGGCACAGTAAGTTTGACCGGAACGGGAGTTGGAGCGAAAAGTACTCTCTCTACTGGTCTAGCAGTTGCCCTTCTTGGCCTGTCCAGGCGGGCAAAATTTGCCTTTACCTTGCTTCTCGCTGTAGTGATGGTCGCGGTCATGCTCGTCGTGTTGATCATCGTCATCATCGTCATCTGTGTTAATAGCGGCACCGGCTGCGCCACCAATGGCACCACCGACAATCGCGCCATCCCTTCCACCCACTTCATTGCCCACCGCGGCTCCAATGGCGCCACCCACGCCGCCGCCGATGGCCGCATCCAGAGTATCGTCAGCGGCGATACCGCAGATCGGGGTGGTTACCAGAATCGCGGCGAGAACCAGTGTTTTGGTTTTCAATTTTCATGCTCCAAAAAAGTCATTTTTGTAGGGGGCTAGGATATGCGGTTGCTTGGGGTGCTCCAAAAAATCCTTTGGCGACCATCTCAAGGTTCTCACATATTGTCAGCAAGTACTACTGGCGCTTGGCAAGGCTGTGTGCTTATCAGTCAGTCGGATCGACGGGGCTCAGTGGGGTGAGCCTGGTTGTCAAAATAGTTGATGCTAACGGCCGCTACGAAGTG
>JBBKWY010000108.1:0-89608 GCA_037969215.1 Halioglobus sp. | reverse complement strand
CGCGGCACGAACTGTTCCAGCATGTCGTCCGTAATAATACCTGGCATGGCCGCCCAATCGCCTGAGCGGGTCATATCCAGTAGTTGCTGGCCCTTGTCCTGCCAACCGAACAGTTCCAGACTGGGCCAATAGGCCGGTGTGGAATACAAAAACCCCAGCATACTGCGCTGCTTTTCCCAGGCAGTGGCGACCTCACCCTCGTCCTTGCCAGTGGCGGTCAGTGGCCCCAGTACCAGTTTAAAGCTGTCTGGATCGCGCCCGCTGCTCGCAAAGCCCTGTTCCAGGCGCGGCAGGCAGACCTCGCGAATATAGCGCGGCGGTGTATTGGTGGGATGTGTAATCATGCCGTCGGCAATACGCCCGACCATTTTCGTCATCGCAGGTCCGACCGCTCCACACAGGATGGGAATGTCCGGGTGGTCGATGGGGCCCGGATTGAAGAAGGGCTGCAGTTTGGTGAGCGTGTAGTGGTCACCTTCAAAATTGAGCCGTTCACCGGTCTGAAAGCTGTGGAAAATCGCTTTCATCGCCTGCACATACTCGCGCAACTGGGGCACCGGGGAATCCCAGCGCGCACTATAGCGTTTCTCAATGTTCGGCTTTATCTGCGTGCCCAGACCGACCTCGAAACGACCGCCAGACATCGACTGCAGATCCCAGGCGGCAACCGCCGTGATCATCGGGCTGCGCGGAAACGCCACCAATACAGCAGTACCCACCAGCAGCGTGCTCGTCGCATTCAGCGCCAGAGCGGCTAACAAGAGGCCATCGTGGATCGCATCGGGCACCTGTAGTCCGTCAAACCCCATCGCTTCGGCGCGCGCCGCATGCGCGCCAATTTGGCCTGGCCCCATATCCTCCGGTGTCGACGCAAATACCTGGAACATCACTTGACCCTCATGTATATAGAAAGCTAAACTGATTATAAGGTAAACTGATTAAGAGTGAATTGCAATGCCCAGCCAACGACAACTCAAACAGGGACTGGGCCAGACATTGATGCTAGTGGCCAGAGACTTTCAATGTCGCCTCGATCGCGATCTGGACGAGCGCGGCATTCAGGGCATCAGCGCTCGCCATCGGGCCATCTTTCTCTTTCTGGGGCGCAATGGTGCCAGCCGGGCGGTGGAACTGGCCGATGCGGCGGACATTCGCCCCCAGTCGATGATGAAAATCGTGCACGAACTGGAATCCCTGGGCCTGGTAGAACGGCGCGAGGACCCGAGTGATTCTCGCGCCAAATTGATCGACTTTACGCCCCGGGGCCATGCGCTGATCGACGAGCTTTCGCAATCAACAGAAACGGTCTGGCAGCAATACGCCGACATTCTGGGCACATCCGCCGTGCAACAAACCGTAGAAAACCTGAATACACTACTACAGGCAGAGGGAGACAATCCGTGAGTGGAAAAGTAGCTTTTATCACCGGCGCGAGCCGCGGCATCGGGGCAGAGGCCGCAGTCGCCCTGGCCAGGGCGGGATACCGGGTGGCAATTACCGCCCGCACCCTGGCAGACGGCGAAAGCCACGACCATGTCGGCAGCTCTGAAACACTGCCCGGCAGCCTGGAGGCGACCGCCGCTGCGGTGGCAAGGGTGGGCGGTGAGGCCCTGTGCCTGAGAGCGGACATTCTGGACACGCAATCCATAGTAGCTGCCGCAGAGGCTGCGCTGCAGCATTTCGGACGCGTGGACCTGCTGTTCAACAATGCGGTCTATCAGGGCAATGGCAATATCGAGCCGCTGCTGGACGTCACCGAGGAGCAGTTGCGCGCGATCTATCAAGGCAATGTATTCACCCCGCTGGCATTAATTAAAGCGTTTTTACCCGGAATGCTGGAACGCCACAGCGGCACAGTACTGAACATGGTGTCCCACAGTGCATTCACCGATCCCCCGGCGGCGGCTGACAAGGGGGGCTGGGGATTTGCCTACCCCTCCTCCAAAGCTGCGCTCTCTCGCATGGCCAGCTCCCTGCGCGCCGAGCACCCGGATGCGGGCCTGCGTGTCTACAATCTGGAACCCGGGCTGGTGATGACCGAAGTGATGCGTCTGGCCGGTATCGACGATGCCGTAATGGCCAGGTTCAAACCCTGTACACCGTCGGCCATCGCCGCCGTCGTCACCTGGCTGGCGGAGAATGAGCCGCCACAGGCCTGGAATCCGCAGAATGTGCTGCGCGGACCGGCCATCGCCAAGGAACTCGGCCTACTGAAATCACCCTCACTACTTGGATAACGCCATTATGAGCACCGTGCTACTGGAAAAACACGAGGGCTTCGCCGTCGTAACAATGAATCGCCCGGAATCGATGAATGCCCTGTCGCGGGAGCTGCGCCGGGACTTTGTCGCGGCCTTCGCGGACTGCACCGCAGATCCCGACGTCAGGGTCATTATCCTCACCGGGAATGGCAAGGCCTTTTGCGCTGGCTTTGATCTCAAGGAACTGGGCGCCAGCGATACCAGCAATACCGCAGAAGAGGCTGACAATGTGGTAGCACAGGCAATGGCGGGATTTGATGGACCGATTATCGGCGCGATCAATGGCCACTGCATCACCGGTGGCTTCGAGATGGCGCTGGCCTGCGATATATTGATCGCCTCGGAACACGCCCGCTTCGCCGATACGCACGCCCGTGTAGGCATGCTGCCCGGCTGGGGTCTCAGCCAGAAATTACCACGTTTGATCGGACTGTCACGCGCCAGGGAAATCGCGTTCACCGGAGCGCCCATATTCGCTCAGCAGGCCTATGAGTGGGGCCTGGTCAACCATGTGGTCGCCGCCGCAGATCTGTTGCCCAGGGCGATCAAAATGGCGCAGGATATCTGCGGCTGTGTGCCACAGGTGCTGAAGGAATACCAAATGCTGATAGCGCAGGGTTACTCCATGGCACTGAATGACGCTCTGGCGTGGGAGGAAGGCCGCGCAATCGCCTGGGCCAAGCAGGCATCGGGGGCCGCTATTGAGGCGCGTCGCCAGACTGTGCTGGTCAAAGGACGCAGCGAACAGGAGTGATCAAGCCGATTTTCACTCATCGGCGCAGGCTTTAGGCGCAAAACAGAGCAAAGGCGCGCCTTCTGCGCCCTAAACCCCTGATTTACTTTGACAAATTATCAGCCTTATGACCCCGGAAAGCACAACCTTAGGCTCTGTAAATCAACAGGCACTCGGCTTTACAAAAACAAGTAAATAGTTCACATTACTGCGCGCCAAATTATTACCTTGCTGCTCTCTGTGGCATGGGTAATATAGCGTCATCCCCGCAATCAAGAAGGGGAGCCCGTAATTTATGAGACCCCGAAAGGAGAACACAATGTTCAAGAAGACCGCATTAGTAGCAGGCATTGCCCTGGCTATGTCAGCAACTGCCCAAGCCGATTACCAGTGGCAAGTAGATGCTGGCTATGCTCGTGGCAGCTTCGATTACGATTTTAGAAACATCCCGAACGTTGGAAACGTCGGTGATAGTAACGACACTGACATTTACAACATTGGTGGCACTTACTTCTTTGAAACTGTTGATACAAGCAAGGGACCTCTTGGTGAAGCAGCCTTTCTGGACCACGCTTCTTCATTATCTCTTGGCTTTGCCGATGGCGATCTTGATATTTCTGGCGGTGATGATGCAGACGGCCAGACGTACAACGCTGACATGCGTTATGTTGCGGAAGGCCCAGGCTGGAAGCTGTCTGGCGTTATCGTTGACGTGAGCTTTGAACGTGCAGAGCCCGGTGATCGTGAAGTAAATACCTGGGGCTTAGGCGTCGGTTATTACATCACTCAAAACACCACCGCTGTTTTGAACTATGAAGACGTCAACATCAACAATGGCGGCGATGCTGACCGTTGGAGCCTTGATGTTGAACACTTTTTTGCATTCGGTAATGGCGGCCTTATGGCACGCGCCAACGGCGGCAAAACAGTTGTTAGCGGCTTCGAAGATCCCACTACTTGGGGACTGGGCGCTACCTGGTACCTGAACAACAACTGGGGTTTCGGTGTTGACTACGCGCAAGAAGATGACAACGGCTTTGAAGTTGAAGCTGTCCGTGCAAACGTTCAGTGGTTCATCACCGAGAGCCTTGCTGTCGATCTGGCATACACAGATGTATCCCCTGACGACATCAACGGTTCAGACCTCGGTCTGGGCGGCGGAAAGCTTGAGCAATCATACGACGAAGTCGGCATTAGCGCTCTGTACCGCTTCTAAGCTGTACCTTCAATCGTAATATCGGGCGGACACCTTTGGTGTCCGCCTTTTTTTTGCTCTATAAATACACTCAAAGGAACAGACATGACACGATTAGCAGGTAAAGTAGCAATTGTCACAGGCGGCGCACGGGGTATGGGTGAAGCAACGGTTCGCCTGCTGGTTGAACACGGTGCCAAAGTACTGATCGCGGATGTACTGGACGCCCCAGGCCAGGCGCTCGCCGACGAACTGGGTGACAGCGCGCTCTATGTGCATCTGGATGTGTCCAGCAAAGCTGACTGGGAAGCGGCTATGCCAGTCGCCAACACACTTGGTTCCCTGTCCGTTCTCGTCAACAATGCCGCCATCATTTTCCAGAAGACCATCGTAGATACCACCGAAGCCGATTTTATGAAGATCGTCAGCGTTAACCAGTTAGGCGTCTTTCTGGGCATGCAGACAGTGTTCCCCCACCTGAAAGCCAATGGCGGCGGTTCCATCATCAATGTTTCCTCCATCGACGGCCTGCAATCGAAAAATTCGCTGGTCGCCTACTCTTCCACCAAATGGGCTGTGCGCGGCATGACCAAGGCCGCCGCCATGGAAATGGGCAAATTTAATATACGCGTGAACAGCGTACACCCGGGCGGGATTTACACCGCGATGCACGGCTCTGATTTCATGTCACAGGAAGACGCCAACCAGTTTTATCAGCAGCATGCCCTCCCCCGCGTTGGCCTGCCGCGTGAAGTGGCCGCCCTGACCGCATTTCTGGCGTCCGATGAAGCCACCTACAGCACCGGCGCGGAGTTTATTGCCGATGGCGGCTGGAGTGCAGGACTGGTCAACGACTCGCTACCGCAGCTCTAACCGATCACAACAATAAGAGGTTCACATGTTTAAAGGTATTTCCTACGACTATGCCGGCGCCACAGTGCTGATTACCGGCGGTACCAGTGGTATCGGGCTCGGTTGCGCTCACGAGTACCGGGATGCGGGTGCGGAAGTCATCGTGACAGGCCGCAAGAAATCCGCTGGCGACTACGATTCAGATCTTACCGATATGTCCTATCGGCAATTGGATGTCAGCGATCGTCAGGCACTCTCTTCACTGGCGGCGTCGTTATCGAAACTGGATATCCTCGTCAATAATGCCGGGGGTATGCAGGGCAACGAATGGGAGGCAGATGCGTTCGATCAATCTCTTGCGGTGAACCTCGCCAGCGTGTTCCATCTCAGTTCGGCCTGCAAGGAATTGCTTGCGGCAAGCCAGTTCCCTGGCGGCGCAAGTCTTATTGGGATTGCCTCTATGACGTCCTACTTTGGCTTTGAGTGGACGCCCGGCTACGGTGCTGCAAAAGCCGGTCTGGTACAGCTTACGAAAACGCTCGGCATGAGTTGGGGCCAGTTTGGTATTCGCGCCAATGCCGTAGCCGCAGGGCTTACCCAATCCAATTTAACGGCGCCCATGCTGGATAACATGCCTGAAGCAGTCGCAGAAACGCTCAAGCGACAGGGCCTGAAACGCACCGGGGAACCCAGAGATATTGCTGCGGCTGTATTGTTTCTCAGCTCTCCAGCGGCGGCCTGGATTACCGGGCAAACACTGCCGGTGGATGGCGGATTTTCGACAGGCATGACCTGAGATCACACCGCCCTGCTGCCCTGGCCAGAAAGCCGTCTAGAACGGAAAAAACCGGGGCAGCATAAAAATGACCACTGCAGAAAACACCACCGAGATGGGAAGGCCTGTGCGGAAATAATCCCGGAATTCATACCCCCCCATGTTCTGTACCATCAGGTTGGTGGTATAGCCAAAGGGCGTCATAAAGCTTGCGCTGGCACCGAACGCCACAGCCATCACGAACGGCATATAACTCACGCCATAACTCTGCGACAGCCCGAACGCCAGCGGGAAACACAGTGCCGCAGCGGCGTTGTTTGTCATCGCCTCGGTCAGTATCAAGGTAAAGAAAAACACGCCGACCATCGCACCAAAAGGCCCCAGGCTTACCAGGTGCGTCTGCAGTGCGTCTGTGAGTACTGTCACCAGGCCGGAGTTGGCCAGTGCCTGCGATATTGTCAGCGCCGATGCGATGATCAGCCACAGTTCGAAGGGAAACCGTCGGCGTAACTCTGAGCCAGTGACAACGCCGAGAAACAGCATACCGACCAACAAAAATGTCGCCCCCTTGATCAACGGCACCAACTCCAGCGAAGCCAGCAGAACCACTAACAGCAAAGCACCGGTGACAAAGTAATTCTGCAGTCTGGTCAGCTGAATTTTGCCGATTGAGTCATTGGTGATGACAAAGTTCTTATCGAGGTTTTTCCGTTCATTGAAATCAGGACCCACCGCCAGGATCATGCTGTCACCGGCCGCTATCGTGATATTCCCCAGCTTGCCCGACAAGCGCTTCCCGCCGCGGCGCATACCGACGACGGCCGCATCAAACACCGAGCGAAAGGCGCTTTCCTTGACCGTTTTGCCTTCGATAGCCGCGTTGGGCAATACAATGACTTCCTTCATGTTGGAACTCAACAAGCCCTCTTCCACCGCGAACAGGCGCAGCCCATCAAAGGATTCCAGTGACTGTACCTGCCTGATATCACCCGAAAATATCAGCTTGTCGCCAGCCTCTATCCGCTCCTGTGGTGTCACCGGCGATATCAGGTGAGCACCACGCACTATCTCTACCAAAAACAAGTCCTCGAGATCGCGCAGCTTGTTTTCCATGATACTTTTGCCGATCAGGCCCGAGTCCTCGCCAACCTTTGCCTCAATAACGTATTCATCGATATCCATGGTCGGCGCACTGCCCTGTGGTAGCAGTCGAGAGCTCAACAGTAATGTCGCCAGGCCCAGCACCGTGGCGGTTGCGCCAATCGGGAAAAACTCCCAGAAGCCGAGCCCGGTGCCGGTCGCATCCTCCAGAAAGCTGTTCACCACCAGATTGGTTGAGGTGCCTATCAACGTCATCGTTCCGCCCAGAATGGTGGCGTAAGAAAGCGGTATCAACAGTTTGGAGGCCGGGTGAAGTTTGTTGTTGCGAACGGTATGTGCCAGCGCAGCCACGACGGCTGTATTATTGACAAACGCGGAAAATATCGCCGTCACCGAGCCCATACGCAACAGGGTTCCCCCATAACTGGGGACAATCAATTTATCCGACATTTGTGTGAGCCACGAAACCTTCTCGATACCGGTAGACACCAGCAACAGAATGACCAGCGTCATAACACCACTATTTGAGGCCTTATCCAACACTTCATCGGTGCTCACCAGACCGGCAAAGTAGGCCGCGAGCATGACACAGACAAACACCCACTCCGCCGCCCACTTGGTGAAAATCAGACCGTAGAGCAGCCCTAAAAATAGCACTGTCATCAGTAACTGGTCACTCATCGATCTACGCCCCGAAGCCTGTTTTATAGAGAAGGGATAATACCCGGTGTAGCATATGCCAATAATAGCACGCCAGTCTTAGTGAATTATCGGATACACTCCAATGTGACACGAC
Organism: Halioglobus sp.; assembly: GCA_037969215.1. GTDB lineage: Bacteria > Pseudomonadota > Gammaproteobacteria > Pseudomonadales > Halieaceae > Marimicrobium. The sequence continues at coordinate 81,895 of JBBKWY010000108.1, read as the reverse complement.
CCATTCTATAGATACGGACAAACACATTATGAAAAATGTGCTAAAGATCATCCTTTTACTGTTGATACTTGCACTTGCGCTCGGTTACGTGTTTCGCGAACCGCTCAAAGAGTTGGCGATTTCAAGAATCACACAGGACATGTTTGTGAGCGGTGATACTGACGACTTCGATCCCGGTCCGGCGGTGGGCTCTCGGTTCCCGGGGCTTCAGGCGACCTACGAGGGTCGCAGTGTCACGCTTATCGACGAATTTGCCGGTCCCAATGGAACCGTGTTTATCGCCAGCCGCTCGGTAGACTGGTGTCCCTACTGCATGCGCCAGATGATACAGCTACAGGAAAACAAGGCGGGCTTCGAAGCGGCGGGCATCGGCATGGTGGCCATTACCTATGATGAACCGAGCCTGCAGCGCGCCTTTATCGACAAGTTTGGTATCACCATTCCCCTGCTGTCAGACAAAGACGCCCTGAGCTTCAAAACACTGGGCATACTCAATGAAGACTACGCACCCGGTGACTTTCAGTACGGAATACCGCATCCGGGTATGATTGTTATCGACAGAAGCGGTCAGGTGGTTGGCAAGCTATTCCTCGAGGCCTACAGTTCGCGCGTGGACTCTGCCGCGGCGCTTGCGTTCGCCAAAACCGCGCTGGGCATTACCTCACCCTGAGCGGCCTTCGCGCGGCGCTTACACCCCTTTGCCGGATGTTGATCCGTAACGTTGCGTGTGGGCGTCGAGTGCGGCGAGAATGCCATCGTGACGCATCGCAATGATATCGCGGTAGTCATCGTGCGTGATGACATAGAAGCCCCCTTCGCGCACTGCGTCCATTACCTGGTCACCCACCGACAGCGGAGATATACCGTTGGCCACATCCGGTGCAACCTGCTGGTGATCGATGCCGGAGTCGAGTTCATCCGGGCGCATTGCGAAGGATTGGGTAATCAGGTTGGTATTCACCAGGCCCGGGCACAACACAGAGACTCCCACGCCTTTGTCGGCCACTTCCATCAGCAGTGCTTCTGACAATCCCACGACCGCAAATTTCGTCGTTGTGTACAGGCCTTCGGGAGGCCCTGAGATCAAACCGCCCATGGACGCCGTATTCACAATATGCCCCTCGCCCTGTTCCACCAACAACGGCAGGAACGCTTTAACACCGTGAATGACACCGTACAAATTGACGTTTATCAGGTATTGCCAGTCCTTGATATCCGCCTCTTGCATCAATGCACCAATCCAGACACCGGCGTTATTGCACAGCAAGTGGACAGCGCCAAAACGCTCCAGCGCTGCATCGCGCAGGGCTTCCACCGAGGCGAGGCTGGATACATCCACCTTGCATGCCAACGCGTGTTCACCCAGGTCAGCGGCCACCGCCTGTGCCTTTTCCATATCTATATCCGCAACGACCACTTTCATACCGGCAGCGGCAGCCGCGCGTGCAATGCCCTCCCCTATGCCTGAGCCCGCGCCAGTGACAACTGCAACCTTACCGTCTAAATCCTGCATAAATACCCCTTAGTGAATTCCGTATCCGACTGCCACTGGCTCAGGCCTGACAATCGATCATAACTTTAATTGCGTTTTGTGGATCACGCGCCATTGCGAAGGCCGCGTCAATCTCTGACAGCGGGAAATGATGCGTTACCATGACAGTAGGATCAAATTTTCCCGACTGTAACATCGCAATGACTTCATCAAACTCCCTGTCATAGCCCATGGCCGGGATGATGGCGACCTCCTTGGCCAACAGCATCACCAAATCGACCGTGGCAGCCTCCTTATGCACACCCGTCAGGCAGATACGACTACCGGGGCCGGCCATAGAGACAATATTTTCGAACACTGCACGCACACCGGTGGCTTCAAAAAATAGTGTACTGCCGGGCATGGGCATGCCGAAAAAACTCGATGTGCCGTGATGCTCCACGAGTTGCTGTGTCAGTTGCGGATCGTCGGCACGCAGTGGTATTGCGCCCATCGCACGCGCCGCTTCCAAACGCCGATCGGATAGATCCACCACCACAATGTTCTCCAGTCCGCGGTAGTGCAACACCTGCAACATCGACAAACCGATAGGACCGGCACCGAAGATAACCGCCTTGTCAGCCGCTGTCGCCACTACCCGATTTGCGCCGTGCTGCGCAACGGACAGAGGCTCGACCAGCGCGCCGTAGCCCTCCGGTAATTCCGCAGGAATTTTGAGTGTGCTGGCTGTATCCAGAGCCGCATTGCGCACCAGCAGGTAGGGCGAGAAGCCACCTTCAGCGCCGCCATTGCCGATATTATTGCCATTGCTCATAGGCTGGACGACGACACGATCCCCTGTCACCACATGGGTCACATTACTGCCGATCTCACTCACCATGCCCCACAGTTCATGACCCAACGGCATGGGGGTGCCAGGCCCCATCAACCCCCCCATGGCGAGATAGCCCAGATCGGAGCCACAGATACCGCACTCGCGCACTTGTACTACCACGTCATCGGGACCGCACAGCGGTGGTGTAATGTTATCCAGACGCAAGTCATTAACGCCATGAATTTGGACCAGGGGAATGGTTGTCATAGAGCGCTCGCTGCCGTGAGTGTAGGTTTCGATAAAGGTGCTGACGACCATAGAACCGGCGCTGTCCCCGGTCAACCACTGTGGCCGGAATATTGAACCGACCTCCCGCATTTGTGGTGAATGCTGGTTCAAGCCACCTTGCACTGCCACACTGGGCAACAAATCCTTTAGGTGGAACTGTATGGCCGTAGAAAATCCAGACCTGATTGTTGATTGGCTAGTCGTAGGCGCAGGCGCTGCGGGAATGACCGGCGCGGTGGTGGCCCACGAGGCGGGCGGCTCCGTACTGGTGGTGGAAAAAGAGGCCGTCTACGGCGGTACCACCGCCAAATCTGGCGGGGTGGCATGGATTCCGGGCAATCATCGGCAGGCCGAAGTGAATATCCAGGACAGTGCTGAGGAGGGCTACGCCTACCTGAAGGGACTCATCGGTGACAGCGTCAGCGACGCGCGCATCCGCGCCTACGCCACCCGGGCCCCGCAGATGCTGCAGTTCATGATGCGACACAGTCACGTTGAGTATTCCGCGCTGCCCAAGTACATGGATTACTACGAGCATGTGCCCGGCTACAAAACCGGCGGCCGCTCCATGGACAACGCGCCCATCGACTTGCGCAGATTGGGCGCGGATGCCGACACCATCAGACTGGGTCACTACGACGGACTGCTACTACCCTTCAACGTTACGGTGGAGGAAGGTCAGGGCCTGCAGGAGATGAACGCCAGCGCCTATTTAACAGGCCTGCGCCTGTTGCTACGTTATCTGCTGGATATTCCCGCCCGCTTGAAAAAGCAGCGCGACAACCGCCTGACACTCGGGCCGGCACTGGTCGCCAGGCTGCGGCTGTCACTGCAGGATAGAGACATTCCGCTGTGGCTGAACTCGCCGGTACAGGAATTGTTGCAGGATGACGGCAGGGTCTGCGGCGCACTGGTAAACCACGACGGCAAGCAGCAACGCATCCATGCGCGGCGCGGTGTCCTGCTGGCCACCGGCGGCTTTTCTCACAACGCCGAAATGCGGCAGCAGTATCAACGTGCGCCTATCGGGAGCGAGTGGACCGCCGCGGCGCCCGGAGCCACCGGTGATGCCGTCACCATGGGCACGCAGATTGGTGCGGATCTGGGCTTTATGGACTGCGCGTGGTGGTCCCCCACCTACACCATTCCCGACGGGCGAGTGATGGCGTTGATCGCCGGCAAATCCAACCCCGGCTCCATCATGGTCAATCGCCTGGGCAAACGGTTTACCAATGAGGCGCAACCCTATGAGGATTTCGTCAAGGCGCAGTATGACAGTGAGACCAGAGGCGAGGGCGCAATCCCCTGCTATCTGGTGTTCGATGCCAAGTACCGGGCCAAGTATGCAGTCGGCCACCTGAAGCCGGGGAAGGTGGAGCAGGATGCGAGGCTTTCACCAACTCTCTTCGAATCAGGACTGCTGACCAAGGCCGATACCCTTGCAGAACTGGCTGAAAAGTTGCAGATCGAGCCAGGCGCATTAGTACAGACCGTGCAGGCGTTCAATGCCCACGCGCGCAACGGCGAAGACCCCGAGTTTGACCGCGGCGTAAGCGAACACGACCGCTACTACGCAGACAAAACCGTCGGCCCCAACCCATCCCTCGGACCACTGGAAACAGCGCCCTACTACGCACTGCGCTGTGAGCCGGGCGACCTGGATACCAAAGGGGGGTTGCTGTGTGATGAATATGCTCGAGTACTGCATACCAGTGGTGTCGCCATTGAGGGGCTGTATGCAGCAGGCAACGCCAGCGCCGCGGTGATGGGTAATACCTATCCCGGAGCGGGTGCGACCATTGGTTCCGCGATGACCTTTGCCTACATCGCCGCGCGCCACGCATTTGGCGTGAGCGAATAACAGGAGTGAGTATGAATAACTACAAGTACGCCTACCTTGAGCCGGGTCGCTATGCCAGAGGCTGGCACATCGTACTTTTTTCCCAGGAACTGCAGGTGGGTGAGGTCAAACAGCTGCGCTACTTCGACCAGGACCTCGTGGCCTATCGCGGCGAGTCGGGGCAGGTTGCGATTCTGGATGCTCACTGCCCCCACCTTGGCGCCAACCTGGGCAGCGGTGAGGGCCGGGTACGCGGCGATACTATCGCCTGCCCATTCCACGGCTGGACGTTTAACCCGCAGGGCCAGTGTGTCGCCATCCCCTATGCCAAGAGTATTCCAGACAAGGCGGTCAATGCCTTGAAAGGCTGGCCCGTGCTGGAGCAAAATGGATTTATTGCACTGTGGTATGGGCTTGCCGAGGAAGCACCGGAAGCCTACTTGCCGGACATTCCCGAATGGGGCCCACAGGGCTGGGGTGACTGGGTATTCAACCGCTCACGTATTCGCGCCAAGCCCTGTGATGTCATAGAAAATATCGTCGATATTGCGCACTTTCCCCATGTACATGGCGGCAGCGTGCAGTCCTTCGAGAATCATTTCAATGAGCGCTCTGTTACCCAGATATCGAAGGTGAGCCGCGACCCCGATGCCAAAATGATCATTCCACCGGGCGTGGTGTTTGATATTCAGGCGGCGCGCGAAGAAGAGGGTGGGGAAGAAAGTGATGCCTGGGGAGACGCTACCTATCACGGGCCGTCGATCATGTATTACTACACTGAATCCAGAAGTCCCGCAGTGAGCTTCAAAAGCTGGTGGGTGAACTGCCATACGCCTATTGGACCGGACGAAGTAGATCTGTGTTCAGCGGTGATGGTCAGCAGTCTCACCGACGAACCGCTGCCACCGGAGTTCGCACAAATGTATCCACAGATGGCCCATGTCGCATTTGGCCAGGATGTGGAGATCTGGAAGGATAAGGTCTACCGTGAAAATCCCATTTTGTGTGATGGCGACGGCCCGATCAATAAACTGCGCCGCTGGTACGAACAGTTCTATCTGCCGCTGTAAAAATCCAGGCAATAAAAAAGCCCGCTCTGCGAACAGGGCGGGCTTTTTATCGAACGGGGATTAAACCGCTACGATGTTCTCTGCCTGGGGGCCTTTTTGGCCTTGTGTGACAGTGAATTCAACTTTCTGGCCTTCAGCCAGAGTCTTGAAGCCTGAACCTGAGATCGCGCTAAAATGCGCAAATACGTCAGGACCAGATTCTTGCTCGATGAAGCCAAAGCCTTTAGTTTCGTTGAACCACTTAACAGTTCCAGTAGCCATACATACTTCCTATATTTTTCAAATGTAATTAACGCCTTTCTTGAAGGCAGGTTGTGCTTGAAGTGCGAAGAAATTACTTATGAAAAACAGGGCGAGGTACTTACAGGTAGACTTCGAGATGGTATACATAAGATCGTTTTGCGTACAAGCAGGCCGCAGTATATAGCTACCGCCTGCTATGTCAACACCAAAATGAAGGGATTTTAACGGCGCGCGTCGCTGATTGTTTTAGACGAACAGTCGAACCACACCGTTATCAGCAGTACTAACTATGACGCGGCTGCTTTATTGCCCAATTTGATATGTTTGTTAACGGCCATCGAGGGTTGACCACTGATGCCTGACTGGATGACGTCAATCTTGTTGCCGCCTTTCAGAAATAGTTTGGTTTGCTCTTCGATAGACTGCGATGTTTCCACTGCCGCAGGTTGCTTTCTTTTCGCTGGGGCTCTTGTGGGTTTGCGTGCCATGTCAGTTCGACCTTTTATAAATTGTGATAGCCGGCCATTATACACAAAATCGGCCCCAAGGGTTGAGAAACTCACCGCCCGGCGTGACTCACGTGAGTATGGGCGCACGACGGAGGCTACGACTTGCGTCCATCACCCCGAGTCTCATATGGTTCAAATCGAGCCACTACACACTTCATTTTGATATGTTTTATTGGCAAAAACCATTCCGTATGTTCACCTGCACGCTCAAGAACCCTGCACAGGAAGTACCCGCTTGAATAACCACCGCGAAGCTTGGACAACACTATTAGCGCAACTGCAAGAGCGCACCGATACTGCCAGAGCCATGGGCGGCACCGACAAGGTACGCAAACAACTGGAGCGAGGCCGGTTGAATGTGCGCGAACGCATCGCCTGCCTGTGCGATGAAGATAGCTTTAGTGAATACGGCGCGCTGGCTGGCGGCAACCCACCCGGTGGCCAGGAGTCACTTGCGGGTGATGGTGTGGTGGGTGGCACCGGCCGCATTGATGGCCGCAGCCTGGTGGTGATCGCCGAGGACTTTACTGTAAAAGGTGGCTCCATCGGTCACCCCAATGCTGCCAAGCGCACCAGGCTGGTGCGCCTGGCAATGGAACAACGCCTGCCGCTGGTGTTGATGCTCGATGGCGCCGGGGAGCGTGCCGGGAATCAGACCGAGCGCTACCCCAACTGCCCGAACGATCTGCAACTGGTAGCGGATCTCAAAGGACAGGTGCCGGTCATCGCTCTGGTGCTGGGCACATCCGCCGGTCATGGCGCATTGACGGGCATGTTCGCCGACCTCATTGTGATGGCAGAAGGCGCTGCACTATTTTCCGCCGGCCCGCCGCTGGTTCGGGCCGCGCTTGGTATCGAGGCCACCCCTGTGGAACTGGGTGGCGCCAGCCTGCACACACGCGAGAGTGGTGTCGCCCACAATATGGGAAAAACCGAACAGGACTGTATTGCGATGGCGCGCTACTTCCTGTCACTGTTGCCAGCGCGCGCGGGCGCCCCCTTGCCCGAACACCGTGACCACCCCGTGGCGGCAAGGCGCAGCGTAGAACGCCTTATGGATATCATTCCGCCGCAGGCGAACCAGGCGTATGACATGCGTGAGGTGCTGCACGAACTGGTCGACGCGCAGTCGCTGTTCGAACTACAACCTGACTATGGCCGCAGTATGATTCTGGCTCTTGGTCGTATCGGGGGCGTTCCCTGTCTGCTGATGGCCAACCAACCCACCGTGCAGGCAGGTGCTATCACCCGGGAATCCGCCGACAAGGCCAGCCATTTCATTGCAGTGGCAGACAGCTTCGGCCTGCCGCTGGTCAGTTTATTGGACAACCCTGGCGTGATGCCCGGTCCCGCAGCTGAAAAATCCGGCGTGTTGAAAGCCGCAGGCCAGATGTTCCTCGCGCAACGCCGCTTCAGGGGACGCAAAGTTGTGGTGACTCTGCGCAAGGCTTTCGGGTTTGGCAGCTCCGTGATGGGCATGAATCCCTGGGACGGGCAACTGCTCAGCCTCGCCCTACCCTGCGTGAATCTTGGCGGCATACCCGCCATAGGGGGTGCCGCAGCCGCCGGCGCGAGCGACGCGGATGCGGCCACACTCAAGGAGGTTCAATCGGGCGCCTGGGTGCCCGCCGATGCTATGGCTTTTGACAAAGTGATCGCACCCGCCGAACTGCGCAATGAAATAATCGCGGCGCTGCATTTACATTCCGCGGGATAAATACCGCATTTTTACCGGCAGAGACGCACGTTTTTTTTGCCGTGCGTAGTGACAGCGCACGCCAATCATGCCAACATCCTCGCTCGCTCAGGGAACGATCCGGAATTAACGTGACAATAACAAAAACCACGCAGCAATTGATTGCCGGCTTGTGCGCGCTTCTGTTCGCCTCGCTGACCTTCGCCGCCGTCAATACTGTCGCCGACTACGACTACCCCATTAAAGATCGCTTCGCCGCTACGGTGGTCGGCACGCCCGAGGGTTATCAGGCCAAGCTCCCAGAGAGCATTCCCTTCAAGAGCCGAAGCATCGTTATCTTTCCCGAGCGCGTTACGCCAGACGTGTTTTTTTATGGGCATGAACTGCTCTACTCCGTGGCGCTGCAAGACCACGAGGCCCCATTAATATTCCTTATCGCGGGAACAGGCGCCTCACACAACGGCAGCAAAAACACCAATATGGCCAAGGCGTTCTATCAGGCCGGCTATCATGTGGTTTCCGTCTCCTCTCCCACCTATAACAATTTTGTTATCGCGGCGTCCAAAACAGGTGTCGTTGGTCATGCCGAGCGGGACGCGGAAGATATCTACCGTGTTTTTGAGATGATCTGGGCTGAGCTGAAGAACGAGATCACCGCCACATCCTTCAACGTTACCGGTTACAGCCTCGGTGGCTTTAACGCGGCGTTTGTATCGAAGCTGGACGAAGAGCGCAAATCCTTCAATTTTAAACGTGTGTTGCTCATCAATCCGCCTGTATCACTGTACAACTCTATTTCACTGCTGGACCGCATGACCCAGGATATTCCCGGCGGCATCAACAACTTTGACAAGTTTGTCGACAAACTGATGCGTGCCTATACTTCCACGTATGAGGAATCCGCTGACGCCGGTGGCGAGGATTTTCTCTACAAAACCTACAAGGCACTGAAGCTAAAAGATGAGGAACTGGGCGCGCTGATTGGCACCTCCTTCCGCGTTTCATCCGCATCGCTGGTATTCACCTCTGACGTGATGGCCGACTACGGCTATATCAAGCCAAAAGGGCTGACACTGAACCGCTACAGCAATCTGCGCGTCTACAACGAAGTCTCCCTGCGACTGGGCTTTACCGACTACTACCACGAGTTTTTCTACCCTTTCTACAAGGCCGAAGAACCGTCCATGACCCGTGACCAGTTTATCGCTTCAATGAGCCTGAAGAGCATTGAGGAGTACCTGCACAACGCCAAGAAAATTACGATGATGGGCAATGTCGATGATGTCATCCTCGAACCGGGAGAGATCGAGTTTTTCCCCCGTGTGTTCGGCGACAGGGCCACGATTTACCCCTACGGCGGCCACTGCGGCAACATGAACTATCGTGACAATGTAGCCCATATGGTCGCCGCGTTTACCGAAGGGGAGATACAGTGATGAAATCAATCCTTCAAGGTCTCTCGATTCCCGTTCTAGCGCTGGCGCTTGGCGCCTGCAGCAGCGGTCCACAGCCTCAGGAACAAGCCGAGAGCTATCCAGAGCCGATCTTTACTGCCAAGCGACTGCTGCCGCCAGAGCAGGACGATCTGGACGATCTCACAGCGGTCTATGACCCCTGGGAAGGCATGAACAAACGTATCTATAACTTCAACTACCATTTCGATCAGGCCGTATTCCTGCCTATCGTGCGTGGTTATGAGACGGTAGTGCCCAAGATTGGACGCACCGGTGTCAGCAACTTCTTTAACAACTTTGAAGATTTGCTCACCATGGTGAACTCTGCCCTGCAACTGCGCCCCAAAAAACTCCTGCACAGTACCGGCCGTGTGCTCGTCAATTCCACCGTCGGTTTGTTTGGACTGGTCGATGTCGCGACCGCGATGGATATTCCTCGACCAATGGAAGACTTCGGTCAGACACTGGGCTTCTGGGGAACGCCGCAGGGACCCTATCTTGTTATCCCATTCCTCGGCCCCTCCAATCTTCGCGACGGGCTCGGCAAAATACCTGACGCCTACGTCCAGAGCACGGTAAAGAGCGAAGTCTTATCTGAGCCGGTGGACCTGACAACAACGGTACTTTATCCCATTGATACCCGGGCCAACACCTCGTTCCGATACTATGAGAACGGGTCTGCCTTCGAGTATCAGATGGTTCGCTGGCTGTACTCGACCAAGCGTAAGCTGGACGTAGACCAATAAAATGGGGACGAACGTGATTCGCCAGTTACTCCTGATCTCTTTTGCTTTAACGCTAGCGGTTTCCCGTGTGGCCCACTCGGCTGACGACACTGAGTCATCCGAGCCCATCAGAGTAGGTACCACTCAATCACTGACCGGGCACTACAAAGAGTTCGGCATCGAGCAGTTGCGCGGTTTGCAAATGTGGGCAGCAGATGTCAACGCCCGCGGTGAACTCCTGGGCCGGCCTGTCGAAATCGTCCATTACGACGACGGCTCCCGCGATGCTGGCACGGTCACTGGTTTCACACAGTTGATCGGCAAGGATGAAGTCGACATTCTGGTCGGCCCCTACTCCTCGTCGCTGACGCTTGCTGCCAGTCTCATCGCTGAAAAATACGATATCCCGATGGTGACCACCGCTGCCTCCGACGATAATATCTGGAGCCGCGGCCTGACTAACGTGTTTGGCGCTGACACCCCCACTAGCGACTACCTGAACGGCCTTCAAGTCGCTGCCGATGCTGGCGTCAAGACGGTGGCATTTGTTTATGCGCGTACCGATTTCGGTGAAGACCTGGCAACGGTTGCTGAAAGCAAGCTGCAGGAGCACGGCTTAAAGCTCGTGTTCGTTGAAGGTTATGCGCCCGAACAACGCGACTTTGCGACTCTGGCCAAGCGTCTGGGCGAAGTGAATGCCGATATGATCTTTGGTGTCTCCTATCTGGATGATTCCATTGCCATGGTCCGCGCCCTCAAAAAACAAGGCGTGAAACCCAAAATGCTGGGGTTCACCATCGGGCCAGGCCTGCGCGAGTTTGCCCAACAGTTGGGCCCGGATGCAGAAGGTGTATTAGGGGTCGTGCAATGGCTGCGTAGTTCACGCGAGCCTGGCGCACAGGATTTTGCATATCGATTTGCCCAGCGCTACGGCTACCACCCCGGGGTGTACGCGGTGATGGGCTATAGCGCCGGCGAAATACTGGAAGCCGCAATACGATTGGCGGGCACCACAGAACACGCCCTGGTGCGCGAGCAACTGCGAACCATGTACTTCCAGGCCCTGATAGGCTCCTACGCCGTCAGCGAAACTGGCCGCCAGATAGGTCGACGCAACCTCGTGCTGCAATGGCAGAACAACGAGCGCCGTCTGGTCGCGCCTGAGCAGCTGGCCAACAGCGCACTGATCTATCCCCTGCCCTAAACCTCAGGGCTGCTCGCCAGCCCGCTTTCGATACGCCATTCGGTAGAGCCCCGGCAGTACCAGTAGACTGAGCAGTGTCGAAGAAACAATTCCGCCAATAACCACGGTCGCCAGCGGCCGCTGAACCTCCGCCCCCGTACTGGTATTCAGCGCCATCGGCAAAAAGCCGAGTGCCGCAACCAGGGCGACCATCAGTATCGGTCGCAACCTGAGCATTGCACCCACTCTGATCGCGGCATCGATAACGGCACCCTGCTTGAGCTGGTCCCGAAAAGCAGACACCATCATCACACCGGTGAGCACAGAGACGCCACACAGTGTAATGAACCCGACACCTGCGGTGATAGACAGCGGAATGTCTCGCAACCACAGGGCGACAACACCCCCCGTCAACGCCAATGGCACGCCACTGAACACCAGAGCAGCGTCCTTGGCGGAGCCGAAGGTGACCATTAACAGCGCAAAGATCATCACCAGTGTCACCGGAACCAGCAGGGTGAGACGCTCTGAGGCGGATTGCAGTTGCTCAAAGGTGCCGCCATAACTCAGCCAGTACCCCGGGGGTAAGCTCACGTTCTGCTCTATCTCGCGCTGCACCTGGGCGACGAAACCGCCCAGATCGCGCCCCCCCACATTGGCGCTAACCACCAATCGCCGCTTGCCGTTTTCGCGGGAAATCTGGTTGGGGCCGGGCGCCAGTTTGAGCGAAGCGACCTCCTGTAACGGCACGTAGCCGCCGTCTGGAAGAGGAATTGGCAGCCGCGCCAGCGCCGTCAAATCGTTGCGCAGCGCCTCTGGCAGGCGAACAACAATCGCAAATCGGCGATCGCCCTCAAACACCAGTCCCGCCTCCTCTCCCCCACTGGCCGCGGCAACAACGTGTTGCAGCTCTGCAACATTCAGTCCGTAACGGTACAACGCATCGCGATCGGCCTCTATCGACAGGATGGGCAGCCCGGACACCTGTTCGACTTTGACACCCTCAGCACCGTCGATACCATTAAGCACTGCGGCTATCTCAGTACCGGATTCAAGCAACTGATCCAGATTGTCACCGAATATTTTGATGCCCAGATCTGAACGCACACCCGAGATCAGTTCATTAAAGCGCAGCTGTATCGGCTGACTGATCTCAAATACATTGCCCGGTAGCAGCTCCAATTTCGCCTGGATCTCCGCCAACAATTGCGCTTTGGTCTTGTCGGGATTCGGCCAGTCTTTCGTATCCTTGAGCATGACATAGCCGTCGGATATATTGGGCCCCATAGGGTCGCTGGCAACTTCAGCGGTGCCCACTCGAGAGAAATAGGTTTTGACCTCGGGAATCTCCAGTACCGCCTTCTCTAACTGCAACTGCATGTCCAGCGATTGCGACAAACTGGTGCCGGGAATCCGCAGCGCCTGAATGGCGATATCCCCCTCATCCAGATTAGGGACAAACTCTGTACCCATCCTGCTGGCGATACCCAGCGATACACCAATAAGGACGACAGCGCCAACCAGCACCGGCAGTCGATAAGTCAGTGCGCCATCCAGTATCGGGCGATACAGTCGCTTGGCATTGCGCACAATGAAATTGTCTTTCTCCTCAATATGCCCCGTGAGCAACAGCGCCACGGCCGCCGGCACAAAGGTGAGAGACAACACCAGTGCCGATAGCAGCGCCATAATGACGGCCATCGCCATGGGCGTGAACATCTTGCCCTCGACACCGGTGAGCGCCAGGATCGGCAGGTTCACGAGGATCACCACCAGCACGCTGATCAGGCTGGGCGTGAATACCTCGCGGGTGGCAGCAAACACCACCTCAAAGCGCTCGTCGCGCTGTAGTAACCGACCCAGAGCATGCTGTCTTGCGGCCAGTCGGGCGATGCAGTTTTCAACAATGATGACCGCCCCATCGACGATCAAGCCGAAGTCCAGCGCACCAAGACTCATCAGGTTGGCACTGACCCTGGTCTGCACCATGCCCGTCATCAGCATCAGCATCGAGAGTGGAATCACCATCGCGGTCAGCAGCGCGGCGCGAATATTGCCAAGCATAAGCAGCAATACGATCACCACCAGAATAGCGCCCTCAACGAGGTTGGTCTGCACCGTGGCAATGGTTTTGTCCACCAACACCGTGCGATTGTAGACCGCCTCGGCAACCACGCCCTGAGGCAGTGTTTTATTGATGGCCACCAGTTTCACTGACACCGCCTCTGACACGGTGCGGCTGTTGCCACCCAGTAGCATAACGGCCGTACCCAGCACTGTTTCCTCGCCATTCAACGTGGCGGCACCGGTGCGCAACTGCTTACCAAAACTGATTTCGGCAACGTCGGCGATGGTAATGGGAACCCCTGCCCTGTTGGCGACAATGATTCGCCCGAGTGCAGGAATATCCTCAACCTGACCGGGCACGCGGATCAAATACTGTTCACCGTTCCTTTCGATGTATCCGGCGCCGACATTGGCATTATTCTGTTTCAACGCCACCACAAGATCATCAAACGTCAATCCGTACGCCACCAGGTGCGCAGGATCCGGCGTCACGTGAAATTCCTGCTCGAAGCCACCGATGGTATTCACTTCAGTAACACCTGGCACCAAACGCAATTGCGGGCGGATCACCCAGTCCTGCAGTGTTCTCAGAGCGGTCGCGTCGTAAGGTTCGCCATTGGGTTGCAGCGCGCCCGACTCAGCGTGAACAGCATAGTGGAAGATTTCACCGAGACCGGTAGCCACAGGCCCCATCACCGGCCCGATGCCTGCTGGCATATCGCTCTTGGCTTGCTGCAAGCGCTCGTTGATCAGGTTGCGGGCGAAGTAAATGTCCGTCCCCTTCTCAAAGACAACGGTCACCTGTGACAGTGCGTACCGTGACAATGAGCGGGTACTTTCAACAGCGGGCAAGCCGGTGATCGCCAGCTCCACCAGATAGGTAATACGCTGCTCTACTTCCAGAGGGGAGTAACCCGGTGCCTCAGTGTTAATCTGTACTTGAACATTGGTGATGTCCGGCACCGCGTCTATCGGCAGGTTCTGGTAGTTCCAGATACCCAGTGCTGCGACAGCAGCGACCAGAAACATAATGAGCCAACGGCGCGTCAGGGAAAACTGGATCAATGCATCAATCATGGCACTCTCCCATTAACGTTTGCGGAGCGGCCGTTACCGGTAATCGTTTTAGCGCGCATTCAATGCCCATGTTCCGCACCCTCCTTGCCCAGCTCCGATTTGAGGACAAAGCTGTTCGTCGCCACATAAGTCTCGCCACTGCGGAGACCGCTGAGCACTTCGGTGGAGCGGCCGTCGGAACGACCGAGTTCAACCTGCCGCGGTTCAAAGCGATCGTCATTTTGCACAAATATGACAGGACGCTGTTCGATGATTTGCAGCGCGTCAGTACTCACCAATAGCGGTACGTGAGTCTCTGACAAGACGATCTCGCCCACGACAAATTGGCCGGGGGTCCAGCGTCCCTCAGGGTTGGGTAACGGGACGCGGGCGATCACCGTTTGATTACCCAGGTTCCCTGCTGGCGCGATGTACGTCACGACGCCGGCGGATGAGCGGTCATGACTTATGCTGTTGATGCGTACTTTCTGACCGGGGGAAACCTGTGGTAGATCCTTGGGAAAGAGTGACAGTTCCACCCAAACAGTCGACAGATCCTCAATCACCAACAGCGTTCGACCATTGGTCTGCTCGCCCCTATTGGCCGCTCGATGAGTGACCACACCGTTCATCGTGGAGACGATGGCATACTCCTGCATGGATTCATTCGCCTCAATCGCAAGGAGCGTATCGCCGCGTCTGACAGTATCGCCAATGCGCTTGTCGATTTTGCGTATGACGCCGTCGAACCGTGCACTCACCCGCTGAACTTGTTCAGGGTTTGCCGTAACCGTACCGTAGACGGCGAGACGCTCCTGTAGCACTCCAGACTGAACTTGCACCAACCCGATACCGGCGTGCGCTATCTGTTCCTGGGTCAGTTCTATGTGGCCTTCTTCTTCTGTGGATTCAGGTTCGGCGTAGGCCGGTAGCGCTAACATCAGCGCGGCCAAAACATTACAGAGACCCAGCTCGAGTGTGTGTTTGAAAGGTAAAGTGGCGTTCATTGGGGATATCCTGAAGTAGCGGGGTTAAACGCAAACTGCGTGGCCGAGACCGTATCAGCGGTAAGCTGTTCGATTTCTGCGCCGTAGGTGAGCACAGCGGCAGCGGACTCTATGAGCAGGCGCCTGGATTCAAGCAATTCCTGGCTGGCGGTTATGTAGTCAAGGTAGCGGAAGCTTCCGCGTTGGTAACCCACTCGGGTTTGGTTTGCAGCGTCTTCCAACGCGGGAATCACCACCTGATTCAGTTGGTCTACCGCCAGCCTGGCTTGCTGTCGACTGGAGTAAGCGCTGAAAAGCAGCGCGTGAAGCTGTAAAACACTCGCCTCGCGCTGTACCGAGATCACGTTGCGCTCCGCCATTGCCCGGGTGATCTCGCCCGTGTTACGACGTCCGGCAAACAGCGGCATGCTAAAGCCTGCTACCAGGGCCGTATCGTCTACTTCCCGCAAGCGCCTGATACCGACGGACCAGCTGATATCGCTGCTTGACTGTGTTTTGACCAAGCGCAGTTCGGCCTCTTTCACCCGTTCCTGGGCTGCAAACAGCTGCACCGCCGGGTTGTTACGGACCCTCTCGTACAGTGTCTCAAACGCAATATCCGCACCGAAGTGGAAGAGATCACCTGCCACCTGGTGGAATGACGGCGTGGACTCTCCCCATAGCGCTGAAAGCGATATTTTCAAAAACTCAAAGCGCTGACGTTCGGCGGATTCAACCAGCCGCGCCATGGCGAGCGCCGCTTGAGCGCGTTTTGCCTCGGCGTCCGGGGACGCGCCTGCCGCAGCGCGCTTGTTGACCACCGACAGCGTCTGCTGGGCAAGCTCAACGGACTCACTGGCAAGCGCGATACGCTCCTGGGCCGCCAGCGTATCGATGAAGCGGCGTGTCACTTCTGCAAGCAGTTCCAGTGCTTCCAGCTGCCGCTGAGTTTCCAGTACCGCTAAACTACCGGAGACCACACCACTGCGCGCCGCGCGCTTGTCGCCCAGTTCCAGTACGGAGGACAGCGACACGGTCAGCTCGGAATTATCGAACCCCCCAAGCTCGCCAGAGCCGGCAAAGTTTTCCGCTTCAAACCCCACCTCGTACCCCGGCCTGAGCTGCGCCGTATAGGCGGAACCCGTCAGAGCCTCACCTCGAAACGAGTACACTTGCAGCGCTGGATTCAGCTCAAGCGCCTGCTGCAACGCCGTGGTTAGTGACAGTGACGGTTGTGGCGATTCCGCTCGCGCAGCAACGGTGAATAAAAGAACAATAACGCCAAGTATTAAGTGCCACCGAAGCGTGAGGTCACTGCCCCGCGCGCCAGAGAACGGCGTCTGGTAGAGATACAACATAAGAAAAATCCTGTGTATTGAACACGAACAGACCGACCCGACTGCAACGGCTCAAGCCGATGCAGAGAGATCAAAGCGCAAATACAGGATTAAATTCTGGGAGGGCGGTACAGTGAGGAGACGGGGGCATCAGGTTTGAAGCCCGCAAAACTATAATCTATCAATGACACAGTAGTCACTACCGGCAGACTGATCCCGATAGACACAAAGAAGGGGCTGTGGCATCCATGGTGCGGGCAGTGCAGGACATGATCCAGAGGCGAATCCTGACCATCAGGGTGGACCGTGTTTGAGTGCAGCGCATCGTGGGCGGAAGTAGCCGCTTCAAATTGCTCGAACGCATGCGCCTCCACCACAACCGTTAAGGACTGCAATACCATCAGAATAACGATGAGAATAGACAGCCGCTTCTCTTTCATGGCGCTGACACAGCTTGTGGGCAATTGGGCATGCCGGTGATAGTACAACAATCGGAGATAAGTTCAATGCCCGGCGAGCAGTACTCTAAAACCGCCTTTGGCCATAGCTCGCTTTACTACAATACGTTCGGCAACCACAATATGGCCAGAAGTTTTTCCCTGTATAAACCACCCCGGTAACTACGGGTTATTTGGGAAAATGCGCGGACTGTACTAATCTGCACCTTGAAACAGCCTGCATGGCTGGCGAATCTATCAGCAATCGAGTACTTATCATGAGCAACAGCGACCAATCCAACCCCTATACCAACACACCGGTCAAGACAACGCACTACGGCGAGGATGGCTATCAGGTTTTGTTAATTGACGAACCCGCCCCCTACGTTCGTCGCATCACGCTAAACCGCCCCGAGAAACGCAATGCGCTCAATCACCAGCTCCGCGGCGAAGTATTACACGCACTGCAAACGGCAGATGCGGATCCCTCCGTGCATGTGATGATTGTTCGCGGGGCTGGAACTTGCTTTTCTGCAGGCTACGATTTGGGCGGTGGCAATGTCGGGCAGGACTACCCCTTCCACACCGCCGGCGGGGACAGTCAGTGGCCGCGCCATGTAGTAGAGAGCTGGATGAAAATATGGGATCTGTCAAAACCGGTTATCGCCCAGGTACACGGCTACTGCCTGGCGGGCGGCAGCGAGTTGGCCACAGGCTGCGACCTGGTATACGTGGCAGATAACGCGCAGATCGGTTACCCGGCAGTGCGCTTCGGTGTGCCCGACATGCAATTCCACCCGTGGCTGGTAGGTATGCGCAAGGGTATGGAAATGCTTTTAACAGGCGACTCCCTGAGCGGAGAAGAGGCCGTTAATTATGGCTGGGCAACCGGCAGTTTTCCCGAACTGGAACTGGAGGAACGCACACTCGCCCAGGCCATTCGCATCGCCGCGATACCAACCGATATTGTCGCCCTGAACAAACGCGCAGTGCACCGGCAAATGGAAGTTATGGGATTGCGCGACGGCTTGCGCCAGGGTACCGAGATTTGCACACTGGCCATCCATCAGGAAACCTTCAAGGCTTTTATGCAGGCCACCGAAGGCGGCACGAAATTAACGGCGGCGCTTCAGGAACGCGATGAGAAATTTGGGGATTACCGAACCAAGGACCAGTGATACAGCGCGGTACCGATCCCATCTGGATAAATTAAAGAGGCCAACAATGCCAAACATAGCGCAACTGCAAACCTTCATTGCGAACAATATGCCGCGCTCCAGGTTGCAGATTGATGCTTTGAGTGAACGAGGCGCCATACTGACCTACACAGTGGATCCCTCTGACTACGGCCACAATGACAATGTATCGGGACCGGCGATTATGGGCATGGCAGATGCGGCTTTCTATGTCGTCCTACTCGCTCAGCTCGGCTTTGATACAGGTCTCACCGCCACCAACCTGAATTTCAGCTTCCTGCACAAAGCGCCAGGGAGTTGCAATCTGAAGGTACATTGCAACCTCCTGAAAACGGGTGGCAAAACAATTGTCGGTGAACTTTATGTCTACAGCGACAGCGATAAGTACCCCGAGCCGGTAGCGCACGCGACAGGGTCATACATGATACTTGGGACAAAGTAGGGATTAGCTTACAGCAATACTGCAGCGATAGTCCCTTAAGCAGTATGGCTACGCCGTCTATTCGTTTAGCGAACTGCTGTGAAGAGGGATTCCGGGCGGAATAGAACAGCGGTTGCACAATAGTAATAATTTCTATGTCGGCGTTTCGTCCTGAATTCACCACGCTCAATTACCTGGGTGCTTACCTGAGCATCCGCTTGGTAAATTGGGGAGTTGTTCTGGAACCTTTTACAAAGTGCAGGCGGTATTTTAATGAACCGGGTGTACTGGGCCGCAGTGAAGCACTCATTGTCCTGGTACTGGCACGCTCTTTGCTATTCATACTTCAGAACCAACAAAAGCCAATTGCTGAGGAGGCTGTAATGCGTACTAAACGATATTACCGAGTAAGTAATAAGGGCGGTCGTAACAGTGGAGCGAATTCTGCTCACTCTGCCTACACCTTAAAAACGGGGCAAGGAGCTGTGCTTGTGGAATCGAAGTTGCACGCGTACAAAAGCTGGCTTGGCGAAGCGCTGAAAAAGTAGGCGCTGCTTGCAGCACGATAGTTGTCATCAATCGAGGAAACTAACCATGAAACACTTAACCGCATTATGTTTTTATGTACTTTTGGGCCTGGGCGTTACAGCGTGCAACACCGCAGCGGGTGTGGGACAAGATGTAGAGGCGACAGGTGAGCATATCGAAGACGCCGCAAAAAAAACGCAGGAAAAAATGAGCGACTAGTTAGCTGGCTTGGCTGATCGCGCATGAGGCCATTGCCGCATCCGGAGATGCGGTCTGGCCTTACCCCTGGTGGGCCACCATGGGAGCTGCTTCCTCGCGGGTTATTTGCTGTCGGCCCGGCCCACAAATTTGCGCTCTTCCACATTTATCCTCACCTTATCCCCGGTGGCAATGTACTCCGGGACTTGCACGGTCAAGCCGGTAGTCAGTTTTGCGGGCTTGGTTCTTGAGGTTGCTGACCCGCCCTTGATCGAGGGATCGGTTTCCAGGACGTCGAGCTCCACAATGGACGGCAGATCGAGCGCTACCGCGACTTCGTTCACCACGATGACATGAACACCATCGGTTTCCTCATTGATGAACAGCATCTCATCGGCGATGGATTGCGAATTGAGGTTGTACGGTGTGTAGTCGCCAGCATCCATAAAAACATGCTCATTGCTGTCGATGTAGGAGAACGTGACCGGTTTGCGCACGAGGTCTGCGAGATTCAACATGTCTGAGTCCTTGAAGGTCTCGTCTATTTTGCTTTGCGTGACAACATCGTACATGCGCATACGGTAGAGGCTGCCGCCTGCGCGCCCCTGCGGAACAGAGCGCTCGATGTCCCTGACTATGTAGGTTCTGCCGTTATAGTCGATCGCGGCGTTCTTTTTGATGTCACTTGCCTTGGGCATTGGTTGTCCTCATTACAGTGAGACAGGGCGGAATGGTGGTATGTTCGAGCCGCGTTGTTGTTGTGTGTCTGTCCTGCGACTTACTCGGGAAATCGCTCGAATTCAGGGAGTTCATGGAGCTGTTTCATCCAATGAAGTCGCTCGGCAGTTTGTATCTGCACTAGCGGTGGCAGCGCCTCCGGATCGTCGAGTGTAGACGACTGCACGTCGACAATTCCCGGGAGTATCGCTTCATTGCGATAGAACAACCCGGTGCCGCAATCGGCACAGAAGCTGCGCATGGCGGTGCCCGACGAGTTGATCGTCCTGGGCTGTCCTTTCGTCAGCGTCAGGCCAGTTTCGGGATACATCGCCCAGGTCACCATCGGCGCGCCGGCGCTGCGTCGACAATCGCTGCAGTGGCAGGCGGTAACCACGTTTGGCTCTCCGGCGAGGTCATAGCGGACCGCGCCACACATACACTGTCCAGAGTAGGTCATAATAGAAGTTCCTTGGGGTGGGGCGCTAATTATTTGCCAAGTGTCGCGAAACGTCCAGACCTGGATGCGGTAGAAACGCTGTTTGAATTTGATCGCAGGGAGCGCCGGGACCGAAACCGTGGTGGCTTCAGGGAAGGCTTTTTAGATTATGCCTATCTTTGCTGAACGACTACCGCCTCAGCCGCTGTCCAATAGTGCTCGGCGCTGACCCGGTATCTGCCAAGCTTGAATAGACTAGACACGGCTAGATTGTCGACCACAAATCGCTGAGCCGACGTTAAATCAGCCACACTACGCAACCACAAAAGTGCCTTTTGTAAAGTGACCTCTACTGACAGCGAACGCCGTCGCTGCAGCTCCCAATCACTATTCCGCCAAGGTTGCTTCCACACGCCTGGTCACAGGCCGACTGGGTTGTCGTGCCCGTGACGCAGGCGACCGGTGTGGAAGGTGTGGATGAGCTTCCCGGCGTCACACACTGGCAACAGTCGGCGACCGCTGTCGGTGGCGGCGGGATTTCCGATGAGGTTTTTTTGTCACAGCCATTCAATGTAGCTGCGAGTAGCAATGCGACCAGAACAGGACGATTCATGGTGCTTCTCCTTACGTCAGGTAAAGCCTCTTTGAGTCTAGAACCTAATATCGAAAGGTGCCAGTCCGCCCCGGGCTGCCGCACAGTCTTCGATACAGCGCTGCACGTCAACCCGGCGCGAACATACGCGACTAATTTGGATTCTGCTCAAACAAAAAAGCCCTGATTAACAGGGCTTTTTTGACGTTCTTGGATGTTACTAGAGGGAAATTTGGTCGGGACGACAGGATTTGAACCTGTGACCACCACACCCCCAGTGTGGTGCGCTACCAGACTGCGCTACGCCCCGAGATCGCTTGAATTGCGAGGGCGGCATTATACTCAATACCGCGTTTTATACAAAGTTATTTGGAGGGCGAGAGCACCTTGAGCACGTCTTCCAGTTCCTCAATGGTTTCCTTGATCACCGCCATCATGTCTAGCGAGATCGGCGACTTGCCATTCTCGTCTGTCATGCGCTGCCGTGCACCACCAATGGTATAACCCTGGTCGTACAACAGATCGCGTATCTGACGGATTGTGAGCACGTCATTGCGCTGGTAATAGCGGCGATTACCGCGGCGCTTGACCGGCTTTAATTGCGGAAACTCCTGCTCCCAGTAGCGCAGGACGTGCGGTTTGACCGCGCAGAGTTCGCTTACTTCACCAATAGTGAAATAGCGCTTTCCGGGGATTGCGGGCAATTCATTGTTGTGGGTCGGTTCCAACATAAGCTTCTACTCGCGCTTTGAGCTTTTGACCAGGCCTGAAGGTAACGACTCTTCGGGCAGATATGGGTATTTCTTCGCCGGTTTTAGGATTGCGGCCAGGACGCTGGCTTTTGTCGCGCAAATCAAAATTGCCGAAACCCGACAACTTCACTTGCTCGTTGTTCTCCAGGCAACCGCGGATTTCCTCGAAAAACAATTCGACAATTTCCTTGGCCTCCCGTTTGTTGAGCCCCAACTCTTCAAATAGGCGTTCTGCCATTTCAGATTTCGTCAGAGCAACCATCGTCCTTTCTACCTAGCTCCTAAGCTCAGCATTATAATTTTTTTCCAATAGATCAATAACTTGACCCATTGCCAGATTCACAACTTCATCGCCAAGAGTGCGTGATTGATCCCTGAATGTCAAACCCAGAGCGAGGCTTTTTCGTTTAGGATCAATGCCTTTGCCCGTATAGACATCAAAAAGCCTTAAGTCTGTGAGGTAAGTCCCACTTATCGCTCGCACATCATCCATCAACCGGCTCGCGGGGACTGTCTTGTCGACAACTATGGCTAAATCGCGGCGAACTTCTGGAAACTTGGATAACTCAGTGAATTCAGGCCGTTTTCCCTCCAGTAGCACTGCGAGGTCAATTTCACACACAAACAGCGGCACACTCAGTCCCACTTGCGTGCCCGCCGTGGGATGTAGCGCTCCGATGAAGCCCACATGCTGCCCCTTTCGGGTTATCCGAGCGGTCTGTCCCGGGTGCAGCGCCGCACGCGAAGCCGCCTCGAATTCACAATCCGCTGGCATACGCGTCAACGCCAGCAGACTCTCGAGGTCACCCTTGAGATCAAACAGGTCCACATTTTCACCGGGTGCAGTCCAGGTCTCGGCAAACCGCTCCCCGGCACACACCATGGCGAGCGTGGGGATCTGCTGCAATCCTGCCTCTCCCGGGACAAAACGCAGCCCGGTTTCAAACAAGCGCACCCGCGACTGCTGCCGATTGACGTTGTGCAGCACCGCTTCCACCAACCCGGGCAGCAAGCTCGTGCGCATCACGGCCATTTCAGCTGAGATCGGGTTCTTCAAGGGCACCGGTGTGAGGTCGGGGTCAAACAGCTGCTGTAGTTTTGGATCGACAAAACTGTAGGTGATGGCCTCACGGTAGCCGCGGGCGGCCAGGTGACGACGCAGGTAGCGAATCGACAATTCCGTCTCGGGTTTGGCCTGCATCTGCAGATCTGCGTGTATGTGTCGCACCGGCAACTGGTTGTAACCGTACACCCGTGCCAGCTCCTCCAACAAATCGACCTCAATGGCGAGATCAAAACGCCAACTGGGAATCTGACAGTTCCAGCCCTCGTCGGTGACCGTGACACCCAGGCCCAGTCCACTCAGAATACGCTCCACGTCTGCGGCGGCCAGATCCAGCCCCAACACTTTCTCTATGCGCGCTGCGCGCAGTACGACATCAGGTCGAGGTGGCAAGTCCGCTTGCGACACCACTTCCTGTATTGGCCCGACTTCGCCACCGACAATCTCCACCAGCAATTGCGTGGCGCGCTCCATCGCCTCTACCTGCAACTTGAAATCCACTCCCCGCTCAAACCGGTGGGAAGATTCAGTGTGCAGACTGTAAGAACGCGCTTTGCCTGCCAGCAGATTGGGCGTAAAGAATGCGGCCTCCAGAAAGAGGTCTTTAGAGGTCTCACTGACCGCTGAGGACTTCCCGCCCATGATTCCAGCCAGCGCCAGGGGACCGGCCTGATCGGCGATAAGCAGTGCGCCCGGGCGCAGCGAAATAGTCTGCCCATCCAGCAGTTCCAGGGATTCGCCCTGCTCCGCCTTGCGCACAATAATCCCGCCCTGAATTTTATCGAGATCAAACGCGTGCATGGGCTGACCGAGTTCCAGCAGCAAATAGTTGGTCACATCCACTACCGCGTCGATGGCGCGAATACCGCTGCGGCGCAATTTTTCCTGCAGCCACAGCGGGCTGGGGCGGGATACATCAATACCCTTGATGACGCGTCCCACATAGCGCGGGCAACTGTCGTGCGCCGCCACTGTTATCGGCAGCGTATCGGTAATGGACTCTGTCGCTTTCGAGTAACTTGGTCTGTTGACCGCGAGCCTGTTGAGCAGGCCCACCTCTCGCGCTATCCCGACGACACCGAGGCAGTCTGCCCGGTTCGGGGTAATGCTGATATCGATAATCTTGTCATCCAGATCCAGGTACTGACGCAGATCCGTACCGACGGGGGCATCGGCGGCCAGTTCCATCAAGCCCGCTGACGCGTCTGACAAGCCCAACTCCTGCTCAGCACAGAGCATGCCCTGTGATTCCACGCCACGCAGCTTGGCGGGCTTGATCTTGAAATCGCCCGGCAACACCGCGCCGACACACGCCAACGGCGCTTTCAACCCGACTCTTGCGTTGGGGGCGCCACATACAATCTGTACCGTTTCCCTACCGGTATTCACCTGGCATACGCGCAGCTTATCGGCATCGGGGTGCGGTTCTGCGCTGACAATTTCAGCAACAACCACACCACTAAATTCAGCCGCGACCGGATCAATCGCATCGACTTCCAAACCGGCCATGGTGACCTGATGCGCCAGTTCCTCGGTATTCAATGCGGGAGAGACCCACTCGCGCAACCACTGTTCGCTAATTTTCACTCTCTATCTCTCCCTTAAAACTGCTCGAGAAAACGCAGGTCATTGTCAAAAAACAAACGCAAATCGTTCACGCCGTAGCGCAACATCGCCAGTCGCTCCACGCCCATACCAAAGGCGAAGCCGGAATACTTTTCGGCATCAATGCCCGACAGCTCAAGCACTCTGGGGTGCACCATGCCGCAGCCTAAAATCTCTATCCATCCAGTCTGGCTACAGACGCGGCAGCCCTTGCCGCCGCAGTTGACACACTGGATATCCACTTCCGCCGAAGGCTCAGTGAAGGGGAAGTAGGACGGCCGAAACCGCACGGCCAGTTCGCGTTCAAAAAACACGCGCAGGAAATCCTCGATCAGGCCTTTCAGATCGGCAAAGCTGGAATGCTCGTCAATCAACAAGCCTTCAACCTGGTGAAACATCGGGCTGTGGGTGAGATCCGAATCGCAGCGATACACCCGACCCGGGCAGATAATACGCAGCGGTGGCGCCTGGTTTTCCATCACCCGCACCTGGACTGGTGATGTGTGCGTACGCAATACCGTGTGTTCGTCTACGTAGAACGTATCATGCATCGCTCTCGCCGGGTGGTGAGCCGGGATATTGAGTGCTTCAAAGTTGTGATAATCGTCCTCAATCTCAGGCCCTTCCACCACGTCGAAACCAATGTTTGAGAAAAAATCTTCCATGCGCTCGATGGTGCGCGTCACGGGGTGTACGCCACCGGTGGATTGGCCACGGCCCGGCAGTGTTACGTCGATAGTTTCCTGCGCCAGTTTCGCTTCTATCGCAGCGCCCTCAAGCGCAGCCTTGCGAGCACCGATGAGATCCTGCAGTTCCTGTTTGACAACATTGATCAGCGCGCCCGCCTTGGGGCGCTCCTCGGCGGACAATTTACCCAGGCCTTTCAGCAAGCCTGTCAGTTGACCTTTCTTACCGAGATAATCGACACGCAATTGTTCCAGCGTGACGCCATCGGTTGCCGCGGCGATAGCGGCCTTCGCTTCATTCGCGAGTGGTTCGAGGTTTTCCATTTACGCTTTCTCTCGTTGGAACCCACCAATAAAAAAGGGAAAGAGCTCGGCCCTTTCCCTTTATGTCTTACATGCAGCCAGCGAACCGCTATACCAGCGGTGAGGGTGGGCTTAGGCCAGAGCGGCCTTCGCTTGCTCCACTAGCGCTGCAAAACCCTGCTTGTCATGTACTGCCAGGTCCGCCAATACGCGACGATCCAGACCAATCTGAGCCTTTTTGAGGCCATTGATCAAACGGCTGTAGCTCAGGCCGTTAGCACGTGACTGGGCGTTGATACGCGTGATCCACAGCGCACGAAATTGACGCTTGCGCTGACGACGGTCACGATATGCGTACTGACCTGCTTTGGTAACTGCTTGCTTGGCAACCCGGAACACACGGCTGCGAGCGCCGTAGTAACCCTTGGCCTGCTTTAATATTTTTTTGTGGCGACGATGGGCCACAACACCACGTTTTACGCGAGGCATAAGTCTTCTCCCTAATTATCCAATGAACTGATTACCGAGCACGCATCATACGATCGATAAGAACGACATCGCTCTTATGAACCATAGAGGTACCACGCAGCTGACGCTTACGTTTGGTCGTCATCTTGGTCAGGATGTGACTCTTGTGGGCGCTTTTACGCTTGTATCCACCGGCAGTTTTCTTAAACCGCTTGGCAGCCCCGCTGTGAATTTTTGCTTTAGGCATAATCAAATACTCCGCATTTGAATGTTGATAAATAAAGAAACCAGGGCATTCACAGGCCGCTAGTTCTTCTTCTTGGGCGCGATAACCATAGTGAGCTGTCGACCTTCCATTTTTGGAAATTGCTCGACACCACCCAACTCGGCCAGATCAGCTTCTACTCGTTTGAGTAGTTCCATGCCAATTTCCTGGTGAGCCATTTCACGACCGCGAAACCGCAGTGTGACTTTGGCCTTATCGCCATTTTCAAGGAAACGTGTCAGGTTGCGTAGTTTTACCTGATAGTCTCCATCCTCCGTCCCTGGACGAAACTTCATTTCTTTTACTTGCGTGCGCTTTTGTTTCTTGCGCTGCGCCGCTTTCTGCTTCTTGATTTCAAATACATATTTACCGTAGTCCATCAACTTACAGACTGCGGGATCGGAATCGGCAATGAGTACCAGATCCATGGTGGCGGCCTCTGCCGCTGCCAATGCCTCTTTAAGAGTGACGATGCCTATTTGCTCGCCCTCTGCGCCAACCAGTCTAACGGGATCCGATGTGATCTGGTCGTTAATAATCGCCTTCTTACTGGCTCCCTTACTACTGTCTTTCTTAATACTAATTCTCCAATGCAATACGGCCGAGAGATGCAACATCGTCTGTGAGACGCGCTATAAACGCGCTGAGATCCATCGATCCCAAGTCCTCACCACGACGGGCACGCACGGCCACAGTCTGAGATTCTACTTCTTTATCCCCTACGACTAGCAGATAGGGAACCTTCTGAATTGTGTGCTCGCGGATTTTAAAGCCGATTTTCTCATTTCTCAAGTCCGAAATGACCCGAAACCCGTTGTTTTTCAAGGAATCTTCCACAAATTGGGCATATTCGGACTGTTTATCGGTAATATTGAGCACCACCGCCTGTGTCGGCGCCAGCCAAGTGGGAAAAACGCCTTCGTAATGTTCGATCAATATACCGATGAATCGCTCGAAGGAACCCAGCACGGCGCGGTGCAGCATCACCGGTACCTGACGGCTGCCATCTTCTGCCACATATTGGGCATCGAGACGGCCCGGCATTGAAAAATCCACCTGAATGGTGCCCAGTTGCCACACCCGGCCAATGCAATCCTTGAGTGAAAATTCGATTTTGGGGCCATAAAATGCACCCTCCCCCGGCAACTCCTGCCAGGGCAAGTTCTGCGCATCCAGCGCATCGGCCAACGCCTGCTCGGCACGATCCCAGTCGGCGTCACTTCCCACGCGTTGCTCCGGCCGTGTAGACAGCCGATAAATCACTTCAGTAAAACCAAAGTCTTCATAAACGGCGTGAAGAAAGTCTATGAATGTAGAAACCTCAGGCTGGATCTGTTGTTCTGTGCAAAAAATGTGGGCGTCATCCTGCACAAATCCACGCACCCGCATAATGCCGTGCAGCGAGCCCGAGGGTTCATTGCGGTGGCATGATCCAAATTCGGCCAGCCGCAGCGGTAGATCGCGGTAGGACTTCAACCCCTGATTGAACACCTGCACATGGCAGGGACAGTTCATCGGCTTCACCGCAAAGTGCCTGTCTTCAGACTGCAGCATAAACATGTCATCGCCGAACTTATCCGCATGGCCGGACTTTTCCCACAGTGACAAATCCACCAACTGGGGTGTTTTGATCTCGAGGTAGCCATTCTTTTGTTGCGCCTTGCGCATGTACTGCTCGATGGTCTGGTAGATGCTCCACCCCGCCGGATGCCAGAACACCATGCCCGGGGCTTCTTCTTGCGTATGGAACAGGCCCAGCTTCTTGGCAATTTTGCGGTGATCGCGCTTCTCGGCTTCCTCTATGCGGGTGAGGTATTGCTTGAGCTGCTTTTTACTGGCCCAGGCAGTGCCGTAAATCCGCTGTAGCATTTCGTTGTTGGAGTCGCCACGCCAGTAAGCGCCGGCCACCTTGGTCAGCTTGAAGGCTTTCAGCTTGCCGGTACTGGGCACATGCGGGCCGCGACACAAATCGCCCCAGGCACCCTGGGTATACAGGGATATTTCCTCACCCTCTGGCAGCGCTTCGATGATCTGTACTTTGTAGTTCTCGCCCATATTGCGGAACTGCTCAATCGCTTTTTCCCGGCTCATCACGACCCGTGCGACCGGTAAATCTGCTTCGGCAAGCTCTTCCATACGCTGCTCGATCTTCTCGAGATCCTGAGGCGTGAAGTTATGCCCGGTAGCGAAATCGTAGAAAAAGCCGTCTTCAATCACCGGGCCGATGGTGACTTGTACACCGGGAAACAACTCCTGTGTTGCCATCGCCAACAAATGCGCAGTGGAATGGCGAATAATTTCCAGGCCGGCGTCATCCTTATCCGTGATAATCGCGAGCGAGGCATCGTGCTCAAGCACAAAAGAGGTGTCTACCTCGCGACCATCCACCACACCGCCCAGCGCAGCTTTGGCCAGGCCGGCGCCAATATTCGCGGCGACATCGTGCACAGATACGGGTTGATCGAAAGTGCGGAGGCTGCCATCAGGCAGTGTAATAACAGGCATGTGCGGTCCTTTTGTCAGTGGTGGCCCCTACTAAAGGCCACGTGAGCGCTCTAAGTCGCAGAGGTGTTTTTGGTAGCCACAACCCCTGAAGCGGCGAGCATTCTGCCCGATCTGTTCGGAAATGTCACTGCTGTGCGCCAAAAACAAGCACACTGACGCTGCGTACGTCATGACATTGTAAAGGTGTACCCACACTGAGATGGGGTGAAGAATTTCACTCCGACCTTGCAGATCCTAATCCGCTATTGCTCCTGCAGCCAGGCTTCTGCCTGGGTAGAACCGAGCTCTACCAAGTCACCCATCGGCAGCGTCATATCCACCAGATGCAGGCCCCACCCTGGGAAGATGACGAATTCGCCATTGAAATCATCGGCCCGGGGATCCAGTGGATCAGCGTGCACCGTGGCCCGCAGATAGCTGATGCCATTCTCATCCAGCACACACTGCCCGCTGATAAAATCCGGCATTGCATAAAATGGCGTGGTAATCGGCGGGGCCGATGCCGGATCTGCGTAGGGCCCATCGGCTCGTTTGACGATGAGAGAGTCTATGACACCAGGCGTAGGCGCGACAGGGAAATAACTATTGAGACTGGCGTCACCACCGGACAGGGCTGCCGGATTGGTACATATAGCGGTTAATCCATTCGCAGGAGTGCCAAATACAGCGAGGCCCGCAGCGAGATCGGAGTCAGAATCCCGATAAGTGGAATAGTTTATAACACAACCCGTTTGGTCGGAGGTGCGACAGACTGGCACTTGCTTAAAATCACCACCTATATCGGATCCCTCGGGTTTACGCACTGCGGCACCTATCAAATGTGCCGAGACCATGTGCTGTAGCAGATACTCATCATTCTCGATGGTTTCCGCTATCAGCTGCTTGAGGTGACCCGCTCCTTGGGAGTGTCCAATCAGGATGAAACCCCGGCCATTATTGTCATTGGCCATGTAATGCTTGAAGCTATCCAGAACGTCGGCGTAGGCGATTGGTGCTCCCTCGCCATAGGTGCCGCCAACAATCGCAGCGAGCGTAGCCTGACGGTATAAGGGGGCAAACACGCGGCAAAAGCGTGTGTATCGCGCCGCCTGATTGAGTGTCGTAAAAATCTCCTCCGGTCCCGCTTCCAGATCGGAGTTGGTGCCCGGATCGCCGCTAACGGTAGGATAGACATAGAAGCAGTCCACTTCAGGGTCGGCTGCGCGGATGTGCGGCTCGATTTCGCTAGAACCATCGGCATATACCCGGGTCGCATCAAGGTTGCTGGCACAGACATTGTCCGTGTCCGTCAGCGCGGGGTGGCATAGCCAGTTGTCACCACCACTGTAAAGGCTGCTTACGAATCCAGTAAAGGGGTTGGGTGGGCCTTGATCCACCTGTGGGTTACCGCCATTGTTATTGCTATCGCTGCAGGCCATGAGAAAGGAACCCAAAACGAGAATTGAGACTGTCAGATAATGATTCATTTTAAATCTTCACTGTTGTGAATGGTCAACGTCCATTCTGTGGCGTTCTGTCAGTCCTTGTCCATCCAATTCTTGGCATTGGACCCATGTGCGGCTGCTGATATAGGGGCCAGATTATTCCTGACAGGCCCTGCATATTGCTAGCCAATGAACGCGAGTTGCTTGATTTCCGCGACCTGGTCTCGCAGCGCCGCCGCCTCCTCGAACTCCAGATTTTTCGCATGCTCATGCATTTGTCCTTCCAGCTGCTTGAGCTTACGGGACAGGGCCGCAGGCGTCAGCTTGGCCATCTCTTCAGAATAAGCTGCCCTGGATTCTGCCACCTTTCTGGCCTTGGTCTTAGCGCCGGTCGGCATACGCCTGGCGCCCTCCATGATGTCCTGTACCGATTTTTTGACACCAACGGGGGTAATATTATGTTCTTTGTTATGGGCTAACTGCTTCTCTCTACGACGATCGGTTTCCGCGATCGCGCGCTCCATGGAGCCGGTCATCCTGTCGGCATACAGTATGGCCCGGCCATTGAGGTGACGCGCGGCGCGCCCCATGGTCTGGATGAGAGAGCGCTCGGAGCGCAAAAAGCCCTCCTTGTCGGCGTCCAGGATGGCAACCAGGGAGACCTCGGGCATATCCAGCCCCTCGCGCAGCAGGTTGATACCCACCAGCACATCAAACACGCCCAGGCGCAGGTCGCGAATGATTTCCACCCGCTCCACTGTATCGATATCCGAGTGCAAGTAGCGCACACGAACACCGTGTTCTGCCAGGTACTCCGTGAGATCTTCTGACATGCGTTTGGTCAGGGTGGTTACCAATATCCGCTCGCCGCGCTCCACCACAAGATGTATCTCACCGAGTAGATCGTCCACCTGCGTGATGGCCGGGCGCACTTCTACCGGCGGATCGAGCAGGCCAGTCGGGCGCACCACCTGTTCCACCGTGCGCCCGGATTTTTCCGCTTCATAGGGGCCGGGAGTGGCTGACACAAACACCCGCTGCGTGGCCAGCTTCTCCCACTCCTCAAACCGTAACGGCCGATTATCGAGCGCGGAAGGCAGACGAAAACCGTACTCGACCAGCGTCTCCTTGCGCGAGCGATCGCCCTTATACATGGCCCCGATCTGAGGAATGCTGGCGTGGGATTCATCCACTATCACCAGCGCATTGCCCGGCAGGTATTCGAATAAGGTGGGCGGCGGATCGCCCGGTGCCCGACCCGACAAGTAGCGGGAATAGTTTTCTATACCGTTGCAGTAGCCCAGCTCTCGAATCATCTCCATGTCATAGCGCGTACGCTGCTCCAGGCGTTGTGCCTCCACCAGCTTGTCGTTCTCGCGCAATTGCTTGAGTCGCCCGGTCAGTTCTTCCTCAATGTGTACGACCGCATCGAGCAGCACTTCCCGCGGCGTGACGTAGTGGCTCTTGGGAAAAATGGTCACACGGGGGACCTTGCTCTCCACCGCGCCAGTCAGCGGATCGAACCAGCAAATGTTATCGACCTCTTTGTCAAACAGCTCAATCCGCACCGCATCCCGCTCGGAGTCTGCGGGAAAAACATCAATGACATCGCCGCGCACCCGGTAGGTACCACGCCGAAAATCCACATCGTTGCGGGTGTACTGCAAATCCGCCAGCTGGCGCAGAATGTCGCGCTGATCAACGATCTCGCCACGCGACAGGTGAATCAGCATTTTGAAGTAGGACTTGGGGTCGCCCAAACCGTAGATCGCGGAGACCGTGGCCACTACCAGGCAATCGCTGCGCTCCAGCAGGGCTTTGGTGGCCGACAGGCGCATTTGCTCGATGTGCTCGTTTATCGAGGCATCTTTTTCTATGAAAGTATCCGAGGACGGCACATACGCTTCGGGCTGGTAATAATCGTAGTAGGAAACAAAGTATTCGACAGCGTTATTCGGAAAGAACTCCTTGAACTCGCCATACAGCTGCGCCGCCAGCGTCTTGTTGTGCGCCATAACAATAGTGGGGCGCTGCAACTGCTCCACGACATGTGCCATGGTGAACGTCTTGCCCGAACCCGTCACCCCCAACAGAGTCTGCGCCGCTAGCCCAGCCCGCGCGCCTTCCACCAATTGGCGGATAGCCTCCGGCTGGTCTCCTGCAGGTTGGAAAGTAGATTCCACCTTAAAACGCTTGGACACGAACTCCTCCCTGTAAGAGGCAAAAATAGCCGCCCATTATCATCTACATGGGATTGAAATGCAGCCTGTAACGTCTAACAGCGTAGAATGCCGAAATAGCGGTTGACCAAGGCGCAGTCCATCATTAATATACGCGACCTTCGGTTGAGACCATTCCGCCTTAGCTCAGTTGGTAGAGCAATTGACTGTTAATCAATGGGTCGCTGGTTCGAGCCCAGCAGGCGGAGCCATATACCGTAAAACTAGAAAAGGGCTGCAGAAATGCAGCCCTTTTTTATTGTCCGAACCTCCAGCACACTCACGCTGGCAGCGTTTCAGCCTCCCACTTCTCAAGCATGGCATGGGTATCCTGTTGCCAGGGATGAAACCCATCCTGATAAAACTCCCTGTACGATCCCCAGGCGCCGGCGAACACACCGCTCTTGCCAAACAGCGCTCTTAACCCCTGGCGCCACTGGCTAACGCTAAATAAATGGCCATCGGCTTTTAGCATATAGGTCAACCCGCGCAGGAGTTCGAAAATCAAAAAGAAGCTGCCACGGCGCAGGCAGGATTTACGCAGCTTGTCCGTTCCGCCGACAGCCAGAAACACATCAAAGGCCACCGCCTTGTGCTCCATTTCCTCCGCCGCATGCCAGCGCCACAATTCGCGCATTGCCGGGTCCGCTTTGTCCATCACCGAATGATCGCCCAGCAACTGCTCCGACAGCACTGCCGTCAGGTGCTCAATAGCCACCGTGATGCCGAGGTTTGTCAGCGGAGGAAGGGTTTTCTGGGCCCATCGCAGACGACCGGTCATGCTGCCTTCCAACTTGCTGAGGTCATAACCGCGCGCAGCGCACAGTTGCTCGTTGTAACGCTGGTGCTCACGGCGGTGGAAGCCCTCCTGCCCGCAAAAGCCCTTGATGTTCTGCAGTAGCGCCGGGTCGGTGATATCACCCCGGTAATGGCGCACACTATCGATGAAGAATTTTTCGCCCACCGGGAACGTGATGGACATGGTGTTGAAAAATGCTGTCAGGAACGCATTGTTATCCAGCCAATCGGTGGCGAGCGCATCGGCAATTTCGTGTGAGCGGTCGCGCGGCTTGATGACGCGGGTTTGATCTGTAGCGCTATGCGCAGTGTGTATAGTAACGGTCATGGGGATCTCCATTGCAGAACGTTGATTACATGGAGCTATGCTAATGGACATCCCGGCAATCAATAGGGTTAAATACCAGCATAAGCAGGGTTAAATACAGCCTCTTTCAGGGTTAAATACATTCACAATTCAGGTTAAATACAGTCAAATGCACGCCTATTTTATATCGTTGCTGATAGAGCTGCTGGCAAGCCAGGGCATTGATCAAGATCAGCTATTGAGTGGCACCGGCGCCACGCTCGCGGACATTCACTCACCACAAGGGCTGGCAGCAGTGCAGCTGGATGCGATATTCAGCAGCGCTTTGGAACTGTCCCAGGATCCGACGTTAGGGCTGCGGCTGGGTTCACAGATCAATATCACCGCCCAGGGCATCATCGGTTACGCGCTGATGACCAGCACCACAGTTGAAGACGCACTCAATCTCCTGGTACGTTATAACCGCGCCCTGCTGCCGAGCCTGCGCATCGCACTGCACCGCGGCGACGACCGTGCCGCGCTGCTGGTTGAAGGCAGCCAGCTACCCAGGCAATTGGAGCAGCACTACGTCGAACTGCTCTACGCGGCAATCGCCCACAACGGTCGCATTTTCACGGGTGCTCAAACCAGTACCACCAGTCTCGCACTGGACTACTCACCGCGCTGCGACCCGCAACACTACTACGATATTTTCGGCCCCAATGTCAGTTTCGACCAGCCCCTCAGAGCGTTAAGCTTCGACAAAGAAGCACTGGGATACAGGATCTCTACCGCCGATCCAGCGGCTTTGGATATTTTCCGACGAGAATGCGATCGCCTGATTGTTCGCGGCGGGCACGGCGGCACCATTAACGAGCGGGTGCAGCAAGTACTGCTGCAGTCCGGCTCGGAGTTCCCCACTGCCGCCAGAGTGGCGCAGCAGCTCAATATGAGCGAAAGCACGCTGCAACGGCGGCTCACCGCCGAGGGCTGGCGTTACCAACAACTGCTGGATCAGGTGCGTTATACGCTGGCCGATGAATATCTCACCGGCACCTTATTGCCGGTAGGCGAAATCGCAGCACTGCTGGGATTCAGTGATGCCACCAACTTTCGACGCTCCTACCGGCGCTGGTCGGGAACAACGCCTTCACAGCTGCGGCAGTGAGACCGCCTGCTCCGCGCATGGCGGGCTACCTCATTTGGGTACCCCTCCCATGTTCCGCTTACGTGGAATTTCCCTATCCTCGTTACTAGGGTGAAGTCAGATACCAATGAACCGCCCAGGGATAGCTGTCCGTGCGCAATGCCCGGCACAGCTGAAGAAGAGGGACACTGAGGGCGATACAATGACAACCGACAGCAAACCGGAAGCAATAGAAATTTCAGACGAAGCGTACAAGCAAAATACCGTTTATCGGCCGTGGAGCGATATACAGGCTGGCATACGCACCGCCAAACCCTATTCCTCTCCCGCCAAACTACAGAGTCTTAAAAACCCCCTCAGGGCAACGCCTCAATAGCACCGCCCAGCACCAGCGCGCACCACTGTGCACCACCCTGCAATTTGCCTAAAAATACTCTCTCGCAAAACCCTCGCAGGGGACTTTTTGTTGTACCATTTCGCGATCTAAGTGGGTTCGATACTGCCGCATATTTGGTGGTATAGTGCCGATGCTATTTCCACAGCAGCCGCGCCATAAACCAACGCACGGGGCAAAGATACCAAATCTGATGCGTGACAAAATAAATCTATGAAAAATTGTCTAATTGTACTGGGAATGCATCGTAGCGGGACATCTGCGTTCACCGGCATTCTCAACCTACTGGGGGTAAATCTCGGCGCTAAAATGCTCGAGACGCAAAGCGACAACCCCAAGGGTTTCTTTGAGAATAAGTACGTCGTGTTGGCTAACAATTGCATTCTTGAATCGTTCAACTCCTCCTGGGACGACCCGCTGCCACTGCCGGAAAACTGGACAGCGAGGCTCGAGGATTCGCAACTGCTGGAGGACGCCCGCACCTTCTTGCGCACAGACATCCCCAACGATCAACTGTCGGCGATTAAGGATCCAAGACTTTGCAGGCTGCTGCCCTTCTGGCTGCCCTTACTGGCGGCTGAAAATATCACACCGCGAATAGCGCTGGTAATACGCAATCCCCTCGAGATCGCCGACTCGCTGTCTCGAAGGGATCAATTTTCTATCGAAAAAGCGCTGGTTCTGTGGATGCAGTACATGTTGGATGCCGAGCGAAATACCCGGCATCTCCCTCGCTGTTTTGTGACATTTGAATCTGTATTAAGTGAACCCCGGGAAACAATGGAGCGCGTGTTCGAGACAGTGGGCCTGGATGCACCAAACTTCTCAGCGGTAGATCCAGAGGCGCTGGATAAGTTCCTTGACCACAATATGCGTCATCACGACGTTCCAGACGACGATCTCGATGTGCGTTGCCACAGAATTATTGCCGATTACTATCGACTGCTATGCAAAATATCAGAGGGTGAGACGGCAGCAGAAGATCTCGAAGCGCTTGATGATCTAGCCGACCGGTTTCAGCGCAACCAGACGCTCTTTTACAACAGTGATGTGGTACTGACAATCGAGCGAGCCAAGGAAGAAAATTCGCCCGTCTGGTATCAAGCAAAGTTAAATCGTGTCAAAGCGCAGTTTGATGCAGACAAAACATTCCGGGAATACCGTTATATCGCGAACACGGAACATCTCTATCACGACCGCATCACTCTGCAGGGAAAATCCCAGGGTCTACAAAACGATATCGCCGCACTGCATGGTGAAATCTCAATCCTGCAGAAGGAAATAACGCTCCTGCAGAACAAGCTACTCACGCCGCACATCACCATCTCCGCGCTCCGGCACGAGGCAGCGAGCCAGAGCGCTGAAATAGCTACATTACAGAGCGAAGTTGGCGCCCACGTAAGCGAAATCTCGGGCCTGCGGAACCAGGTATCGACGCAGGTAGATGAGATTACTATTTTGCAGAGTACTGTCTCGAGCAAGACTGACGAAATCGCGACGCTGCAGGCTGAAATCGCCAGCTACCAACAGTCACACCAGGCATTGGAAAATGCCATTGCAGCGCAGAAAGCCAATGAATTGTCGCGCCAGCAAGCACTTTCCGAGCAGGAGAGAGAACTGGCCCAACAGCAGGCCGGGCATGCTTTACTGCACAGCAGAAACGAGGAACTGGAGAAGGTCGTTCTCCAGATTTCTGCCATGCTCCCCTGGCGCGTTTATCGCGTGTATCAGCAATCTGTTGAGGTTATATTCCCGGAAGGCACGTTGCTGCGAAGAATACTCCAGCGCAGTAAACGACTACTGCGCGGTACAGACGTTAATACGGTTCTGCCGACAGAGGACGCCGAGGAGCGTCCGCAACCAGCCCGTGAGGCTGGAGATGATATTCGTGAACAGACAGAGCCCGTCGAATCAGAATGGGAGAACACTCCTGCGCCCCCGCCGACAACTGTGCTGGCGACAGAGGAAGTCCTCTATATCGCCGCAGCGAATCCTCAAGCCAAACCCGACAATATCTACAATGTTGCAATTGAGGAGCCCGCCGCTTTGGCGCCTGAGCAAGAATCTGAAGCGCCGGATACAATCAATTCGTCCGGCGAGGAGTCGCCCTCCACCCTGCCTATGGCAATGGAGCAGACGCCAAAAGATTCAAAAGAGCAGGCCCGCCTTTCCTTTCCGATCGCGCAAGACCCGCATATCAGTATTATTATTCCGGTATTTAACAACTGGTCTTTTACCTACAACTGCTTGCGATCACTGTCACTGTACAACCGGGGAAGCTGCGAAATCATTGTCGTAGACAATAACTCCACAGACGAAACACCCGAGCTTCTGGCAGCCGTAGAGGGGATTCAAGTCCTCACCAATGAGACCAATGAAGTTTATGTCAACGCGTGCAATCAGGCTGCCGCCGTTGCCAAAGGCAATTTCCTGATATTTTTAAACAATGACACCGAAGTCAGCGCGGGCTGGCTCGATGCGATGCTGGCCCCGTTCGCTGACGACCGCACCGGCATAGTGGGTGCGAAACTCGTGTATCCAGATGGCTCACTGCAGGAAGCAGGCGGCATCATCTGGAGCGACGGAAACGGTTGCAACTATGGGCACGGGGACAACCCTGACCTCCCCCAGTACTCCTATCGGAAGTCCGTCGATTACTGTTCCGGTGCGTGCCTGATGATTCGACACACTCTGTGGCGCGAGATCGGCGGGTTTGACCAGCGCTTTGCGCCCGCCTATTACGAAGACGCAGACCTGTGTTTTACCGTGCGCTCACTCAACTACCAGGTTATCTACCAACCCGCTGCAAGAATAGTACATTACGGGGGCGCTTCAGCGGGCAAGGACCCCAGTTCCGGTTACAAACGTTATCAGGACATCAATCGACTTACATTCATCGAAAAATGGCAGGAAGTGCTCGAGAGAGATCATGTCCTCAGCTCCGCTGACCTCTACCGCGCCAGAGAGAGAGCAGGCGACAAACACATTTTCATCATTGATCATCATCTGCCGATGTTCGACCGCGACTCAGGCTCGTTGCGCATGCTCAGAATGCTGCAGATCCTGCAAGACATGGGCTACAAAGTGTCCTTCTGGCCAGATCAACTGGCTTACGACCCCAGGTACACACGGATTTTGCAGGATCTTGGCATCGAAACCTATTACGGCGATCTGCAGTTTGAAGACTTCATCAAAGCGCATGGCAATGCACTGGACGTGGTGCTGATGTCCCGTCCCGCGACTACCAAGAAGTACCTGCAGCTGGTCAAAAAATATTCAAACGCAAAAACTATTTTTGATACCGTCGATCTGCACTACGTACGTGAACAGCGTCGCCTGGCGCTCGAAGTCCAGCGCTGGAGAAATCTTGAGTTCTTCCTGGCAGAGGAAGCAGATGTCACGCTGGTTGTGAGCCCGACCGAAAAAGCCATGCTCAAAGATCAGGCGTTTGCCGACAAAATTGCCGTGGTCTCCAATATCCACTCACTGGAGCCCTGCCTGAAAGGCTTTGAAGAGCGCCAGGGTTTGATGTTTATCGGCAGTTTTGCTCACCCACCGAATGAAGAGGGCATCATCTGGTTTATCGACTACATTTTGCCGCGCATCAAGAAGCAAATACCCGACATCCATCTGACGATCGTCGGCAGTGAGCCGACAGCGCGATTATTAGGGATGGCAAACGAATCCGTGACAGTGACGGGATACGTCGAGGACGTCTCTGAATATTTCAACAACAACCGGGTTTTTGTCTCTCCTCTGCTGCACGGTGCAGGCGTCAAAGGCAAGATCGGCCAGAGTTTTTCGTACGGGCTACCGGTAGTCACTACCGGTATTGGCGCCGAAGGTATGCAACTGACGGACAAACTCAATGTCCTGATCTCTGACAGCGAGACAGCTTTCGCCGACAATGTCGTCGCCTTGTACGAGGAAAAGTATCTCTGGCAAAAACTCTCCACCAATTGCCGTCAGGTCATCAGAGAGCAGTTCAGCACGGAAACAATCCGCACGGCTCTGGAACAGATTCTTGCAACAGAAACACCCAAACGGCAGGTAAAACTCACCAACGCCCGACCTGTGATTGTGCACTGCCATCTCTTCAAAAATGCGGGCAGCACGCTGGACTGGAGTCTGCAACGGCAATTTGGCGCCCGTTTTGTCGACCATCGGGATGATGACAATATGCGTCGCGGTGCGCCGTATCTCAAGCCGTATCTGGAAGCTCACCAGGAGATTTCCGCCCTCTCCAGCCATCACATCCGGTTCCCGCTTCCCATCTCTGAAGAGTTTCACTTGTTACCGCTTATTTCACTGCGACATCCGATTGATCGGGCGCGCTCCGTGTACGATTTTGAACGCCGTCAGGAAGCCAATACCCCCGGCGCGATTCAAGCCAAAAAGCTGTCCTTCGCCGACTATGTCCGCTGGCGTATGCAGCCAGATGTAGCGCCGACCATTCGCAATTTTCACTGCAGCGTCTGCACCAGCAATTTCGACACCGTGATTGGCGAACAGGCGTATATGGACAGTGTGGCGATGCTGATCAGAACACCGCTGCTCGTTATCGTAGAGCGCTATGACGAAAGCATGATTTTGCTTGAGCATGAACTGGAGAAGTACTTTCCCGACATCGACTTATCCTACATCCGCCAGAACGAAACCTTCGGCCGCGAGATCGAACTGGTGCAACGCATCGAGTCGGTATTTGAACAGCTGGGACCAGAACTCACCGTCGAGTTCCGCGAGAAAAATCACTGGGATATGAAACTTTACGAGAACTCACTGGCGATACTGGGCGAGCGCCTGGGCTCGCTGGGAACCTTCGATAACCTGATGGGGGACTTCCAGGCGCGGTGTCGATTGTTGTCGGTGGCCACATTGCCAGGCAACGCCGTGGAGATTCCAGAATCCCATGTTGGATAAGCGCAATAGCTTGCCCCCTCTGGGCGATTATCATACGTGGGCAAGTAACTGAAGATAGTCGACCATGATGCGACCGGCGCGCTGACGTGGATGAAAAGGAAGGCTGAAACGCTGCGCCGCTCAATTCACCTTGCAGCAAGCACCTAATTGGTGTCGGGGAACAGTTCCTTTACGTTTGAAGCTGCAGCAGCCTCTCTCGCGATCAGCTTACCCTGCCGTTTCCACATGTGGTCGTAACGCACCTGGTGATCGCCAAAACCGCTCACAGCAAAACTCAACACCGCGCTAATACCATCGCAGTCTAGCGTATCGCAGTGGCCACGCAGTTTCACCAGCAGTCGCTGAATTTGGCTAAAGGGCAGACTCTCTTCCTCCGCGCGCATGATCATGGGATGTCCTGTCCCGGTCACATTAGTCCCCAGCAATAATTCCTCGTGCAATTTTTCCCCGGGACGCAACCCGATAAACTCAATATCAATGTGTTCGCCCATATGGTTGTTGTGACCCATTTCGTAACCACTGAGCCTGATCATGCGTTTTGC
This sequence comes from Halioglobus sp., assembly GCA_037969215.1. GTDB lineage: Bacteria > Pseudomonadota > Gammaproteobacteria > Pseudomonadales > Halieaceae > Marimicrobium. Next base: position 41,230 of record JBBKWY010000108.1, on the reverse strand, counting down.
CAGATCAACAATACGTACCGGCTCCCCCATATCGAGGACGAAGACATCACCACCGGTAGCCATCGCGCCGGCCTGCAACACCAGTTGTGCCGCCTCTGGAATGCTCATGAAATAGCGCGACACCTCTGGATGTGTCACGGTCACCGGGCCACCCTCTTCAACCTGTTGTCGAAACAGCGGCACTACTGATCCAGAAGAACCCAGCACGTTGCCAAATCGGACCATGCAGAACCGCGTGTCACTTTCCTGTTGCGCGAGGCCCTGCAGAATCAGTTCGGCCAGCCGCTTGGAGGCACCCATCACATTCGTGGGGCGTACCGCCTTGTCCGTCGACACCAGTACAAATGTCTCCACGCCTGCCTTGCGAGCTGCGGTCGCCGCATACCACGTACCAAAGACATTGTTAGCCACGCCCTCGGCAATGTTGTACTCCACCATCGGCACATGTTTGTAGGCCGCCGCATGGTAGACCGTGCGAACTTCAAAGGTACGGTAGATGCTCTCCAGGCGATTCTGGTCCTGCACAGAACCCAGCAGCGCCACCAGCTCCACCTGCAAGCCAAGTCCTGTCATCAGTGCCCGCAGCTCACGCTCTATGCTGTACAGGGCGTATTCTGAGTTGTCCAACAAGATCAGTTCCTGGGGGCCTGCACGTACAATCTGGCGACATAATTGCGAACCAATGGAGCCCCCGGCGCCTGTCACCATCACGACCTTTCCGGTGATGCACTTCTCGATCAACTCCGGGTAAGGCGGCACGGGCTCCCTGCCCAGCAGATCATCGAGATCGATATCGCGAATCTGGTTAACGCTGGCTTCCCCGGCCAGCAATTCGTTGATTGTAGGAACGGTGCGCACATGGACCGGCAAGCCGACAAGGGAATTAATGATTTCCTTACGACGTTCCTGTGCCGCGGAAGGGATAGCCAACAGCACCTGGGTGATATCGTGCTGGTCGATCAGCTGTTCCAGATCATCCGGTGACGCTACCTGCAGACCGTTGATGATAGATCGCTGCAAGCGGGCATCATCGTCAACGAAAACGACGGCATGGTACTGCTCACCGTGCTGCAGTGTTTGTAGCAGTTGCCGACCGGACTGTCCCGCGCCGTAGATAATCACGTTTTCAGATAGCGCTCGCAACTTCGCCTGATAGTAAGCTCGCACGGCCAATCTGGTGCCGCCGATACCCACAACGAGCAGGATCCAGTAGATGAACGGCATTGATCGGGGCACTTCGGCTCGCGCAAAAAAGACCGTCGCGCCCAAAATTAAGGTGGAGTAACCGGCGGCCGTGACAATGGCCCAGATAGCCTGCTGACCCATAAAGCGAATAACAGCGCGGTACAATCCAAGGCGCAAAAACACCATCGCGCTGAGAATAAGGGTGACTGCGCCGCAAGCGTACTCCACCGGGCCGAGATGAAAATCCAGATGACCGAAGCGCAGCGCCACAGCCAACCACATTGCGGCGGTGACATACACCATATCAAGGGAGAACAGACAGGCCTGCTTAATATTGCGCGGCAGTTCAACAGCTTTCTGAAGGATATCGCGTAGAGTGCCGATGAAGCCGACGATGGGACGGGTTATGAAGTTGCCAGGACGATTTAGCAAGTCACCTCCTGTGCTCTAAGCTATGGCGTACGCATAATATTGTGACAATATGAAGGTGCGCGTGAAGCTTAATTTTACGCCAGTCTGCCCAGTTTCACCATGCCACCGAGCAGGGGAAGGTATGCCAAAAATACCAAAAATAATTTGTGATCCGGCCACATCTGTACCGCCAGCGCCAGCGGAAACAGCCACATCACATTGATCGCCAACAGTAAAAGATCCACTCGCGCGTGTGAATTCCAATGCTGGCTCAAGCGCTGATAGGCGTGCGAGCGATGGGGCTGCGTGAATTTTTGCCCGGTAAGGATGCGCGCCACCAATGTCCAACTGGCGTCAGTGATAAAGACAGCGGACAGCACCAGCCAACACAGCGGGTCGAGCTGTCCCTGCACGGCTCCCAGCAAAGCCAGTGCCGCCAGCAGGAAGCCGGTTGGCACACTGCCTGCATCCCCCATAAACAACCGCGCGGGCGGACGATTCCACAGCAGAAAACCACAGTGCGCCGCGGCCAGCAGGAGACAATACCGGGCGTAGCTTTGATCGTGCCCCGCCAGCCAGGTCAGGAGCGCCGCACTGCCACAGATGAATACCGCCTGTATCGCCGCAATGCCGTCAATCCCGTCCATAAAATTGTACAGGTTGAGTGACCACAGCAGCGTCAGTGCAGCGACCAGCACCAGAGCGGTGCCGTAGAGAGCGTGTGCTGGCATGGCGCCGCGCAACACCACCACAGACGCGAACAGACAGACAACACCATAGGCCAGCAGTCGCCAGCGCACTGACAAACCGCGCAGGTCATCGACAATACCCAACAGCGCCAGTGCCAGCGTACACAGTGTCAGCGTAACAAGGGGTGGGGCCCAGGCACCGTAAAGCCATGCCGACAACACCAGGCCCAGCAAAAAGGCTGCCAGTAGCGCCGCGCCGCCGCCATGGGGTGTCGGTAGTGAATGCGAACTGCGCTCATTGGGAGTATCGAGAATTTGCCGCGCTCGGGCAAACCGCTCATAGCCGCCACATAATATTATCGACAGAACCAGCGTCACCAGTACTGCCGTCATGAACCACTGCCCCATTGACGTATCACATCCTCCAGACCAAGCCGGGGACGCCATCCCGTATCGTTCACCACCGCCTTATTGCTGTAAAGCTCAGTACCGAACAGCTTTTCATACGTGGGGTCGCCGCTCTGGCTTGAGACAGTATCCAGCAGGCTGGCGCCCAGCTGCCAGACCCGGCGCGGCAACCACTGGACCCCCTTCTTCTTGCCGTGGGCTGCACGTATGAGGTCGTAGATATCCTGTGTGCTGTAGGCGTCGTCACCGCAGGCGATCCAGGTTTGCACGCCCGCTGGAGGATGCTGCGCGATCACCAGCAACAATCTGACCAGGTCGTCGAGCGCTATCATGGAACGCCGACCAATCTGCGGCGGCCGCGGCAGCCCCCAGCGCACACCCGCCGCCAACGATTGCAGGTTGCCTTTTACTTCCCGCCCATAAACCAGCGCGGGACGCACAATGGCTACAGCCATACGGTCACTGGAAAAGGCTTCCCGCAACGCGCACTCCGCCTGCCACTTGGACAAGGCATATGCGTCACCGGGACGCGTGCACTCTGATTCGGTACGGCTATTGCTTGAAGGGGGAGAACCCATCGCCTTTACACTACTCAGAAAGACGAAACATTTGACCCCGGCGGCAGCAGCCGACCGCGCAAGGCGCACTGTCGCGCGATAATTTAACGCCGTATAGGCAGACTCCGGCGCCTGCTGATGGGCTACGCCGGCAAGATGAAAGCACACATCCACGCCCTGCAGCACAGACACATCGAGGTCACACGCTGCCAGATCTACGGCCTGAGTTGGCTGCCCACTACTGAGCGGTTCGCCGCGTCGGCTCAATGCGACAACGGTATGGCCGCCTGCGACAAGTTCCTGGCAAAGCTGACGACCGATGAATCCGGTAGCGCCGCTGACGAGACATTTCACTGTACTGAATCACCGATATCTAAAAAGGGGGCAAAAGCCCCCTAATGATACGGATGCGCTTAGCTTATTCCAGTGTTATCACGTCGCGATTCATGTCGAGGGTGGAGTTACCGATTCCCTTGACCTCTACGAGTTCTTCAGCAGAGGCAAATGGGCCATAGGCCTCCCGGTAGCGAACAATTTCAGCCGCTCGGGATTCGCCGATTCCCTTGAGGTTGGCCGCCAGGGTTTGCGCGTCAGCGGTATTAATATTTACCCGCCCTGCAGCGCTGGCAACTGCAGGCGTTACAGCAGCGCTTGTGTCCTGCGCCGTTGCAGACGGGCTTCCCGTGAGCATTCCCACAGCCAGCAGCAGCGCCAGGATCAGGGCAACGATTGCGCCCCCGGGGGTAAACGAGAGAATATCCCGTGCTGCCAGGGCAGTTCGGGCGTTGTTGTGTAGCAAAGTGGATTTGGTCATAGTGAAATCTCCGTATAGGTTAACTGCGTCCTTGCAGGCATCCGTACCGGGGAAAAGTCTAGCAGTGATCCAGGGGAAGGGAGAGCAGCTGACCACATTTGATACTACGGCGTGGGGAATAGTTCCTCGTGCACACGGTGTAGTGCGGCCAGCGGATCACTGGCGGCAGTTATCGAGCGGCCGATAACGAGGTAATCAGAGCCCAGTGCCAATGCTTCAGCTGGGGTCACCACGCGGCGCTGGTCTCCCGCATCGTCACCTGCCAGACGAATCCCGGGTGTCACCAGACAGAAAGCCTCGCCGCACTGCTTGCGCAATGCCTCAGCCTCCAGTGCAGAGCAGACCACACCGTCCAATCCACTTTTTGCAGCCAGCGTTGCCAGCCGTAAAACTCGCTGCTGTGAGGTCTCAGTGTACCCCAGCTCCTGTAAATCCTGGTCTGACATACTGGTGAGCACTGTCACACCGAGCAATATCGGAGGTCGGTCGAAAGCGGCAAGCGCTTCCACCGCTGCCTCCATCATTCTGCGTCCACCGCTGGCGTGCACATTCACCATCCAAACACCCAGTTGCGCAGCGGCGCGAACCGCTCCCGCAACGGTGTTCGGGATGTCGTGAAACTTCAGATCGAGAAATACCTCGAAGCCCAGTTGCTGCAAATCATCAACCAGCGCCGGCCCGGCGCTGGTAAAGAGTTCCTTGCCCACCTTTAAACGGCATAGCGTGGGAGAGAGCCGCTGCGCAAGATCCAGCGCTGCAGGCGCAGCGGGATAATCCAGTGCAACGATGATGGGGCTCTTCATGCCGCGTCGACAACCACAGGGGTTCCGCGCGACTTGCTGAGGTCATCGCGCGCCCGATCCAACTGCTTTCGACAGGCATTCAGCGAGGCGCGCGTACGCACGAGAATAACGGAGGAGACAATCATGCCCAATACGCCCCCCAGTGCAAACGCAACCAGCACCCACAGCGCGAGACTTTGCGGTCCGAAGGTGTAGACGAGAAGATCCAGCGGAACCGGCGCCTCGTTTTGCAGGGCGAACAACACGCTCACCACCAGCATGGCCAATATGACAATCACAGTCAGGAGTTTTCGCAGTTGCTTCATCGAAATGTCCAGTTCAGTAAAAGAAGGTTAAAAAAAACGGTATGAGCTTTCGATCATACCGCCTGCTTGGCACAGAACAAGCCTAATTCTCCATCTGCAAACCCAGATTGACTCGCTCACGCAATTCCTTGCCCGGTTTGAAGTGTGGAACATACTTGCCAGTCAGCTCAACGGCATCGCCAGTCTTGGGATTGCGTCCTCGTCGAGGCTCCCGAAAATGCAGGGAGAAACTACCGAAACCGCGAATTTCAATCCGCTCGCCATTGGCAAGTGCCTGGGACATGTGCTCGAGAATGGTCTTTACTGCCAGCTCTACATCTTTTGCCGACAACTGACTCTGTCGGGACAAGATTGTCTCAATGAGTTCGCTTTTGGTCATGCAGCCCCCGTTCGAGGTTTTCTTATGGCTGTTAACGTGTGGCCACTATTGTGTACTGCACCGAAATATTTCGCAAGTCCTTATTTTTTAACGGAAAAGTGAATTTTTCTTACGAAAGAGAAGAGCCTTTTTACAGTGGCACAAATAAAAAAAGGGCTCACCTGAGTGAGCCCTTTCGGGGGGACTAAACTATGCGCTTAGCGCAGGTGTTTACTCGCCGCCCATCTGCGCCTTGATCAGGTCACCAATAGTGCCCGGAGAAGCTGTTTCGTTCTCCGTGTCTTTCAGCGACTTCACAGCGTCCTTCTCATCGTCAAAGTCCTTGGCCTTGATGGACAATGACAAGCCGCGATTCTTGCGGTCAACCGCAATAATCTTGGCTTCAACAGAATCGCCGACCTTGAACATGCTGCGGGCATCTTCGACTTTTTCGCGGCTGATGTCAGAGGCCTTCAAGATGCCTTCGACTTCCTCAGCCAACTTGATCGTCACAGACTTGGCGTCCACTTCAGTCACTTCACCGGTCACAATCGCGCCGCGATCATTCTCGGCGACGTAGTTACCGAAGGGGTCGTCTTCCAGTTGCTTGATACCGAGAGAAATACGCTCGCGCTCAGAGTCGATTGACAGAATGACTGTCTCGATCTCATCACCTTTTTTGTAGTTGCGAACGGCTTCTTCACCGGGCTCATGCCAGCTGATGTCAGACAGGTGCACCAGGCCATCAATGTTGCCTTCAAGGCCGATAAAGATGCCGAAGTCAGTGATGGATTTGATGTTGCCTGAGATTTTAGCGCCCTTGGCATACTGTCCTGCAAATGCATCCCAGGGATTTTGCTGGCACTGCTTGATGCCCAGAGAGATACGACGACGATCTTCGTCGATATCCAGCACCATCACCTCAACTTCATCGCCCAGACTGACGATTTTGGAGGGGTGAACATTCTTGTTGGTCCAATCCATTTCGGAGACGTGTACCAGACCTTCAACACCCTCTTCCAGCTCGGCAAAGCAGCCGTAGTCTGTGAGGTTGGTGATCTTGGCTTTCACGCGGCTGCCTTCTGGATAACGACCAGTGATTTCCAACCAGGGATCTTCGCCGAGCTGTTTCAGGCCCAGTGATACACGGTTGCGCTCGCGATCAAACTTGAGGATCTTGACATCGATTTCCTGACCCACTTCCACGATCTCGGAAGGATGCTTGATGCGTTTCCAAGCCATATCGGTAATGTGCAGCAAACCGTCAACACCACCCAGATCAACAAATGCACCGTAGTCGGTCAGGTTCTTCACGATACCCTTGACGGACATGCCTTCCTGCAGCGATTCCAGCAGTGCGTCGCGCTCTACACTGTTGGCCGCTTCCATCACAGCGCGACGTGAAACCACCACGTTGTTGCGCTTCTGGTCCAACTTGATAACTTTGAATTCGAGTTCCTTGCCTTCCAGGTGCACGGTTTCGCGCACTGGACGAACATCCACCAGAGAGCCCGGGAGGAATGCTCGGATAGTGTTGATATCCACGGTAAAGCCACCTTTGACCTTGCCATTGATGATACCAGTAACCACTTCGTCGGCTTCGTGCGCTGCTTCCAGATCTTTCCAGGACTCGGCACGTTTGGCCTTTTCACGCGACAGCTTGGTTTCGCCGAAACCGTCTTCCACGGCCTCCAGCGCAACCTGTACTTCGTCGCCAATGCTAAGGTTACATTCACCATTAGCATCAATAAACTGTTCACGAGGAATAACACCTTCGGACTTCAAGCCCGCGTGTACGGTGACCCACTCGTTATCTATGTCGATGATTACGCCGGTCACAATTGACCCGGGCTTCATGTCGACGGTTTTCAGACTCTCTTCAAATAGTTCGGCGAAGGATTCGCTCATTACTTAGCACCTGTTTGGTTTGGTTTGATCGAGACAATGATCTGTCTCTACCGCGCCTCCAGTCGGCCCGGGCCATTCAAAATAAGCCACTTTCCCCACCCTGACTGGATTCAGTCGGAAAAGAAGCATTTAAAACCATTCAGAAGGAGTCAAAAGCCGAGAACGGCTAGATAAAACCTCTCTTTTTCACTTCGAGCATCACCCGCTCAAACACTTCGGTAATGGGCGTGGCGCTGCTGTCAATGACAATGGCATCTTCGGCGGGAACCAGGGGCGCAATGAGGCGGTTGCTGTCGCGCTCATCCCGTTCCTGGATATCCGCCAGAAGGCGCGGGAGACTAACACTTTCCCCCTTCGCAATCAACTGATTATAGCGCCTCTCCGCGCGCTCCGCGGCGCTGGCGGTGAGGAAGAATTTCAACGGGGCATCGCGAAAAACCACAGTGCCCATATCGCGCCCATCGGCCACCAGTCCGGGCAGTTGCTTAAAATCGCGCTGGCGGGCCAACAGGGCGTCGCGCACAGCGGGAATCGTCGCCACAGTAGAGGCACCGCGCCCGCCCTCCTCCGTACGAATGGCGGCGCTCACGTCCACGCCTTTGTATGCCACCAGTATTTCACCATTTTCGGCGAGGGAGAACACAACATCGAGATGCCTCGCGACCTCGGCGACCGCGATCTGGTCATCCCAGCTGACACCTTCGATGAGGCAGGCCTGACCGGTCACCCGATACAGGGCGCCGCTATCCAACAAATGCCAACCGAGGTGATCGGCCAGCATATGGCTGATCGTGCCCTTGCCTGCACCGGAGGGCCCATCGACGGTAATGACCGGTACGCTCGCCATATTTTTCTACCCTGCTACTGCACTAATTTGCAAGCCAAGCCGCCGGGCGAGACTCTCAAACCCCGGGAAAGAAGTCGCCACGTGGTCGCAGTCCCGCACGGTGATCTCTGCCGTGGCACGCAGCGCAGCGATAGCAAAGGACATAGCAATACGATGGTCATTAAAGGTATCGATGACACCCCCTCCGATAGTCCCACCCTCTATGACGATACCGTCTTCCAGCACCTCATTGATAATGCCCAGTGTATTCAGGCCCTCCGCCATCGCGGCGATACGATCACTCTCCTTCACCCGCAGTTCCTCAGCCCCGTGCAAAACAGTACGTCCCTGCGCACAGGCCGCCGCGATGAAAAGGGCAGGAAACTCGTCAATGGCCAGCGGCACCTGCTCGACCGGTATTTCAATGCCGTGCAGCGGGGCGTAGCGGACGCGAATGTCCGCCACCGGCTCGCCGCCGACTTCACGCTGGTTCTGCAGGGTGATATCTGCTCCCATCAGCTGCAGGATATTGATCACGCCAACCCGTGTGGGGTTGATACCGACATGCATTAGTAGCAGATCTGACCCCGGCGCGATGCTCGCACCGACCATAAAAAACGTCGCTGAAGAGATATCTGCAGGCACTTCAATATCGCAGGCCTGAAGACTACCACCGCCCTGCAACGAGATCGCGTTCCCATCTGACTGCACCGGGTAGCCGAACCCTCTCAGCATGCGCTCGGTGTGGTCGCGCGTAGGCGCGGGCTCGGTGACAGACGTTCGGCCCTCGCTGTACAAGCCCGCCAGCAGACAACACGATTTCACCTGGGCGCTCGCCATTGGCAGATCGTAGTGAATACCCTGCAGTCGCTGCCCGCCGCGAATCGACAGCGGCGGCCGGCCACCTTCGGTCGATTGAATTTGGGCCCCCATCTTTGTCAGGGGGTCGATCACACGGCCCATAGGCCGACTGCAGAGGGAGGCATCCCCGGTGAGTTCGGTGTCAAACGTCTGCCCGGCCAACAGGCCACACAGCAACCGCATGCCGGTACCGGCATTGCCCAGATCCAATGCTTGCGCAGGGGCTTTCAGTCCGTGTAGCCCCACGCCATGTACCGTAACACTGCCATCCACCGGCCCCTCAATCTCGACCCCCATCGCGCGAAACGCTGCCAACGTGGCCAGGGCATCTTCGCCCTCCAGAAATCCGTTGACCCGCGAGGTGCCTTCGGCCAGTGCTCCCAGCATAATGGCGCGATGAGAAATGGATTTATCGCCCGGAACTCTCGCGTCGCCTTGCAGGGCCCCACCGGGTTGTAACTTGAAGTGCATAACGTAACCCTTAAGGTATTTTTGGCTCGCTGCGCTGAGCCAGGAGGGCAGAAAACTCATCGCGAGCCTGTTTGGCTCGGGAAAAGGTAGCGGTTAACTCATCGGCGTTTTCAGACTGCACCGCGGCGCGCAGGCGACTCATGTGCTCGCTGAATAAATCGATAGCGTCAAGCAGTGCGTCTTTATTGGCTAGCGCAATATCGCGCCACATGGTCGGGTCACTGGAGGCAATACGGGTAAAATCACGAAAACCACCGGCGGCACAGCGGAAGATATCTTCACTGGCATCCGACGATGACAACGCATCCACCAGCGTATAAGCCAGCATATGGGGCAGATGGCTGGTGGCCGCGAGCACCGCGTCGTGCCGCTCTACGGTCATGTCGAGCACGTCCGCACCAGTGCTCGTCCACATCGCACGCACCAGCTCTACCGCCGCGGGATCATTGCCTTCCACGGGCGTCAGGATGACCCGGTGATTGACGAACAAATTAACGTCGGCGGCCTCCACCCCACTGCGTTCAGAGCCGGCAATCGGGTGTCCCAACACCAGCTGTGGCGGCACCGCGCCCGCCACTGCAATCGCGGCATCGCGCAGGCTGCCCTTGACGCTGGCCACATCTGTAATGACCGGCCCACCGGAGCGGCCATGGAGGCGCGGCAAGATCTGCTCAAGCATCTGTGCAGCGGTCAGCGTGGGGGTACAGATCACCACGATATCTGCACGCGCAATGGCCTCGTCAAGATCAAGCGTGTACTCGTCTATGATGCCCAATTCGACGCCGCGTCGCAGCGAGGGCTCGCGGTGGCCACAGCCGATGAAATGCTGGCTAAACCCACTGTGGCGCAAGGCTTTGGCCAGGGAACCGCCAATCAGCCCAAGGCCAACAATGACAACAGTGTCGGTGGCGTAGCTCACACAGGTACTTATAACAGCGCCTGAGGATAGGACCCCAGTGGCTTCAGCATAATGGACTGCTCTTCGAGTTCCGTCATAATTGCGGCGATATTGTCATCGCGCAAATGCCCTTCAAACTCGATAAAAAACACGTATGCCCACTTCTCAGTGCGCGACGGCCTTGTATCGATACGGGTCAGACTGATATTGCCACGCCTGAACGGTTCCAGCAGATTGAACAGCGCACCCGGTTTATTGCGGCTGGCGACGATGATTGAGGTCTTGTCTCGGCCACTGGGTAATACTTCCTCGCGGCCGATAACCAGAAAACGCGTCGTGTTATCGGCGTAATCCTCGATATGTGTTGCCAGCGCCTCCAGACCATAGCGCTCCAGCGCCATATCACCGGCCACCGCTGCCACGCCCGGCATTTCGGCAGCCATACGCGCCGCTTCACCATTGCTGCTGACCGCTTCACGCTCCATTTGCGGCCAGTGTTTGTCCATCCAGATACGACACTGGGCGAGCGCCTGCTGATGTGCACAAATGCGGGTGATGTCACCCTCCGCTGTGCCCGGCGCCACCAATAGATGCAGGCCAATGCGCATTTCCACTTCACCGGAAATCTGCAGCGATGAATCCATGAAATTATCCAGAGTGTGGCTGACCATGCCCTCAGTGGAGTTCTCTACTGGCACCACGCCGTAATGACACTCGCCGGATTCCACTTGTGAAAACACTGCATCGATAGTCGACTGCGGTACGCAGATTGCAGCGTGACCAAAGTGTTTGATTGCCGCCGCCTGGGTAAACGTCCCCTCGGGTCCGAAATAAGCAACTTGTAAGGGCTTTTCCAGGGCGAGACACGCGGACATGATTTCGCGGAAGATATGCGCCATATTCGCGCCATCGAGAGGACCGGTATTGCGACTGATAATGCGTTGCAAAACCTGCGCTTCGCGCTCTGGGCGATAGAACACCGGCTCCACGCCGGTCTCACCCTCCGCAGTTGCCGCCACCACTTCTGCCAGCTTTATATCGGCGACACGCTGCGCGCACTGCGCGCGCTTGTTGATCAGGCCCTGGATCTCCTGATCGATAGCATCAATATCTGCCCGGACCTGCTCTAGATTCCTGCTGTCTGCCATAAGGGGTCTTAACCGTTACGTTGCTCAAAATCCTGCATAAAGGCAATCAGCGCATCTACAGCCTCTTCAGTCACAGCGTTGTAGATACTCGCGCGCATACCGCCCACCGAGCGATGCCCTTTCAGATTCAGCAAACCGGCCGCCTCGGACTCCTGTAAAAACACCTTGTCCAGATCGGCATTCGCCAGAATAAAGGGCACGTTCATCAGGGAGCGGCTGGGGATTTCTACCGGATTGGAATAAAAATCACTGCCATCGATAGCGGCATATAACTTCTGCGCCTTGCGCCGATTGAGTGTCTCCATCGCGGACAGGCCGCCCTGTTCCACCAACCAATCAAACACCAGGGCCGACAGATACAGCGCGAAGGTCGGTGGCGTGTTGTACATGGAATCGTTATCTGCCGCCACTTGCCAGTTGAGCATAGCGGGACACAGTGGATGCGCTTTACCCAGCAGGTCACGACGTACAATCACCAGAGTGAGACCGGCGGGCCCGATATTTTTCTGCGCTCCGGCGTAAATAACGCCGAAATCATCCACGCGAATCTGGCGCGACAAAATCGTTGAGGACATATCCGCTACCAGCGGCACGTCGCCTTGCGGGGTCCAGAAAAACTCCACACCACCTATCGTCTCGTTGGCAACATAATGAAGGTAGGCAGGGTCTGCGCCCAGCTGCCAAGACTGCTGCGCAGGAATCGTGCAGAAGTTGCTGTCTTTGGAGCTGGCCACCACATTGACGTCGCCGTAGCGCTGCGCTTCTTCAATCGCCTTCTTCGACCACTGCCCGGTGTTCACATAGTCTGCGCCGCGCCTATCGCCGAGCAGATTCAGTGGCACTGCGGAAAACTGCGTGCTGGCACCGCCTTGCAGAAACAACACGGCGTAGTCATCGGAGATACCCAGCAAGCTGCGCAACGTCTGCTCGGCGTGCTGTGCAACGCCGACAACCTCGTCGCTGCGATGGCTCATTTCCATCAGAGACAGGCCTTTGCCATGCCAATCCAGCATGTCATCGCGGGCGATTTGAAGGACAGACTCCGGCAGCGAAGCGGGTCCGGCACAAAAGTTGTAGCAACGGGTCATCGTACTTACTTCCTCAACAGGTGGTTAAAAGCCGCGTTAGTCGGCGGCGTCTTCGGTGCTATCCGTGGCGGACTCGGATTCAATCTCTGGCAATTCCTCGGGCTCATCGATACGCTGCACGCCCACCAGTCTTTCGCCGTCTTTGGTGCGAATGACGCGCACACCCTGAGTATTGCGACTGAGGATGGACACTTCGTCCGTGCGTGTTCTCACCAGAGTGCCCTGATTGGAGATGAGCATCAGCTGGTCGCCTTCAAAGACCTGCACCGCGCCAACCATATTGCCGTTGCGGTCGCTGGTTGACATGGCGATCAGACCCTTGCCACCGCGCCCTTTGGTGGGGAAATCCGCGATCGGGGTGCGCTTGCCAAAACCATTTTCACTCACAGTCAGCACCATCCCCTCAGGCCGCGGGATAATGAGCGAAATCATCGCGTGCCCCTCGCCCAAGCGGATACCGCGAATACCGCGCGCTGTGCGACCCATAGACCGCACATCAGTTTCCTGGAAGCGCACTGCCTTACCCTCGGTGCTGAACAACATCACGTCGCAATCGCCCTGGGTAATCGCCGTGCCCACCAGCACGTCGCCCTCATCCAGTTGCAGGGCGCGCAAGCCTACACTGCGTTGGCGCGCAAAATCAGTGAGCGGCGTTTTCTTGACTGTGCCGTTGGCTGTCGCCATAAAGATATAATATCCCTCGGTGTACTCCTCCACCGGAAGAATTGAGGTCACTCGCTCACCCTCTTCCAACGGTAGCAAGTTGACCATCGGGCGACCGCGGGAATTGCGACCAGCCAGCGGTATCTGGTAGACCTTCAGCCAATACACTTTGCCCAGGTTGGAGAAACACAAAATCGTGGCATGGGTGCTGGCTATTAACAGGTGCTCAACAAAATCTTCGTCTTTCACTGCGGTGGCCGACTTGCCGGTACCACCACGGCGCTGGGCCTGGTAGTCGCTCAGTGGCTGCGTCTTGGCGTAGCCACCGTGGGAAATCGTCACCACCCTGTCCTCTTCGGTAATCAAATCTTCCACGGTCAGATCGTGCTGGGATGCGGTAATCACGGTGCGACGCTCATCGCCGTACTCGGTGACTATTTCTTCCAGCTCCTCGCGGATTACCAGCTTGAGGCGCTCGGGATCGCCGAGAATATCGAGAAAATCGGCTATTTCACGCAATCTTTCCTGGTATTCATTCAGTAACTTCTCGTGCTCCAGGCCGGTCAGGCGGTGCAGACGCAGATCGAGGATCGCCTGTGCCTGGACGGGCGACAACAGGTATTTACCATCGTGCAGGCCGTACTGTGGCTCCAGTTCATCCGGCCGACAGGCATCGTTGCCAGCCCGCTCCAGCATGCCGGTGACATCACCCGGCTCCCAGGCCTGTGCCAGCAGTTTTTCCCGCGCTTCGGCGGAGCTGGGGGAGGCCTTGATCAGGGCAATAATCGGATCGATATTGCTCAGGGCAATGGCCAGACCTTCCAGGATGTGCCCGCGCTCGCGCGCTTTGCGCAACAGGTAGACCGTACGCCGGGTAACCACTTCGCGGCGATGGCGAATAAAGGCTTCAATGATTTCCTTGAGATTCAACAGCTTGGGGCGGCCATCGACAAGCGCCACCATGTTGATACCAAATACAGACTGCATGCCAGTCTGGGCGTATAGATTGTTGAGCACTACATCACCGATCTCGCCGCGACGCAGTTCGATCACCACGCGCATGCCATCCTTGTCGGATTCATCGCGCAGCTCGGTAATGCCTTCAATTTTCTTTTCTTTTACCAGCTCCGCAATGCGCTCAATCAGCTTCGCCTTGTTCAACTGATAGGGCAATTCGTGAATCAGGATAATGTCTTTACCACGCTTTTCATCGTGGATGACTTCCGCCTTGGCGCGCACATAAATCCTGCCGCGTCCGGTGCGGTAGGCCTGAATGATGCCCGCCCGACCATTAATAATGCCGGCTGTGGGAAAGTCGGGCCCCGGGATATGTTCCATCAGCTCATCAACGGTCAGCTCCGGATCACGGATCAGTGCCAGGCAGGCGCTGACCACCTCGGTCAGGTTGTGCGGCGGGATATTGGTGGCCATGCCCACCGCGATACCGGAGGAGCCATTGATCAGCAGGTTGGGCACCCGTGTGGGCATGACGGCGGGGATGCGCTCGGTGCCGTCATAGTTGTCGACGAAGTCGACGGTCTCCTTGTCGAGATCCGCCAGTATCGAATGGGCAATCTTGCGCATGCGGATTTCGGTGTAACGCATGGCGGCAGCGGAGTCTCCGTCCACAGAACCAAAGTTCCCCTGACCGTCCACCAGCATATAGCGCAGCGAGAACGGCTGGGCCATTCGTACGATGGTGTCATACACCGCCGAGTCACCGTGCGGGTGATACTTACCGATAACGTCACCAACGATACGGGCGGATTTTTTATAGCCCTTGTTCCAGTCGTTGCTGAGTTCGTTCATCGCGAACAACACGCGCCGGTGCACGGGTTTTAGCCCGTCACGCACATCGGGCAATGCCCGACCCACGATCACGCTCATGGCGTAATCCAGATAGGACTGCTTCATCTCGTCTTCAATATTGACGGGAACGATTTCTTTGGCTAATTCACCCATTTACTAGGACTTCCTTGACTGGCTGTGAAGGCATCTTAAGGACAACGGTTAATTCTTATGCAGGGAATATTTACAGCAACAGTCAGCGATAGAATGAATGCTGCCAAGCCCCGAAATCAAACCGCCGATTATACGGGATTTAACTGCCTTCTCGCCACGTTTTTGCAGAAAATCGACGCCTTTAGGGCAGTTGAGCCCCATTTGTGGTTATACTTTCGCGCCCGCAGCCCAAATCCCATCGAACAACAGGTGAGCGGGTCAAAATGGCGCACCAACAGGCACGCCCGCAAAGACGTCGGGAAACAGGAAAACACGTATGAAATCACCGCTACCAAGCACTGTCGACACCCTGATCCATCCCGGCTGGATCGTGCCGGTACTGCCCCACGGTGTGGTGCTGGAAAACTACAGCATTGCACTGACCGATGATCGAATTTCAGCCCTGTTGCCCAGGGCTGAAGCGCAGGCTATCCAGGCGAAACAGGTGCTTGAGCTACCCGGGCACGCGCTGCTGCCAGGGCTGATAAACTGCCACGGTCACGCCGCCATGAGCCTGTTGCGCGGCTATGCCGACGACCAGCCACTGATGCCCTGGCTGGAAGAACACATCTGGCCGGCGGAGCAGGCGCATGTCGGCGAGGAGTTCGTGGCCGACGGGACCGAACTGGCCATCGCCGAAATGATACGCTCCGGCACCACGACCTTCAGCGATATGTATTTCTTCCCCAATGTTTGCGCCGCCACGGCCCAGCGTCTGGGTATGCGCTGCCAGATCACATTCCCCATCTTTGATTTCCCCTCCGCCTGGGGCAAGGATGCCGATGATTACATCAGCAAGGGGCTGGCGCTGCGTGACGATTTCAAGCACAGCGCGCTGGTGACGGTAGTCTTCGGCCCGCACGCACCCTATACCGTGTGCGAGGCCAACCTGGCCAAAATCGCCACGCTCGCGGCTGAACTGGATACGCCCGTACACATTCATCTGCATGAAACCGCTGGCGAAGTACTGCAGGCCGTGGAGCAACACGGTGAGCGCCCACTGGATACCCTGCATCGCCTGGGGTTGCTCGGCCCCCGAACCCAGTGCGTGCATATGACGGATCTGGGCGACCAGGACATAGACCTGCTGGAGGCCACCGGCGCTCACGTCGTGCACTGCCCACAGTCCAACATGAAACTGGCCTCCGGCACCTGCCGCGTCGGCACATTACTGCAGCGGGGCGTGAACGTGGCGCTGGGCACTGACAGCGCCGCCAGCAATAACGACCTCAATCTGTTCGGCGAGATGCAGACCGCGGCACTACTGGCCAAACTCCACTCCGGCGACGCCACAGCACTGCCGGCGGCAGACGCCCTTGCGATGGCCACCATCAACGGCGCCAGAGCGCTGGGACTGGAGGAGCGCATCGGCAGTCTGGAAGTAGGCAAACAGGCCGACCTGATTGCGGTGGACCTGCGGGGCCCCGAGACGCAACCGCTCTACCACCCCCTGTCGCAACTGGTCTACGCCTGCAATGGCAGCCAGGTGAGCCACAGCTGGATTGCCGGTCAGCAGGTGATGGCAGACCGGAAGCTGTCGCACATCGATCTAGACGCGCTCACGCCGCGTATCAACCAATGGCAACAGCGAATCGCTAACACGAAGGGCCCGGCACAATGAGCACAAATTTAAACGTAGACCCTCAGGAAATCGCCAAATTTGAGGCACTGGCCTCGCGCTGGTGGGATCTGGGCAGCGAATTCAAACCACTGCACGAGATCAATCCTCTGCGTGCCAACTACATTGATGAACACTCTCCAGTCGCTGGAAAACGTCTGGTCGATGTCGGCTGCGGTGGTGGGATTCTGGCCGAGGCGATGGCACAGCGCGGCGCAACCGTCACCGGTATCGATATGGGCGAGGCGCCACTTGCCGTGGCAAGGCTGCACCAACTGGAATCGGGTGTCGAGGTCGACTACCGCCAGTCCACCGCCGAACAATTGGCCGAGGAGGAAGGCGCAGCCTATGACATCGTGTGCTGCCTGGAAATGCTGGAGCACGTGCCTGACCCGGGCGCCGTCATCGCCGCGTGTGCGGCACTGGCGAAGCCCGGTGGTGCGCTGTATTTTTCCACCATCAATCGCAACCCCAAGGCGTTCGCCTTCGCCATTGTCGGCGCCGAGCATATTTTGAAGCTGTTGCCAGCGGGCACACACGAGTACGCGAAGTTCATCAAGCCTTCAGAGCTGGCCGGCTGGATGCGCGATGCGGGACTGGTAATGCAGGGCATGACCGGTTTGACCTACAACCCGCTGAGCAGGCGCTACCGTTTAAATGACGCCGATGTCAGCGTGAACTACATGGTGCACGCGGTGAAGCCCGCCTGATGAAACCCTCGCGATCTGCATTTCCCGGAACACTGCGCGCCGTCATCTTCGACCTGGATGGCACGCTGGTCGATACTGCCGACGAATTCGTACCCGTGGTGCAGACCCTGCGCGCCGAGCACGGACGAGAGCCGATGGACCCGGCGCGCATACGCGCCTCGGTCTCCAACGGCGCGCGCGCACTGGTCAGCCTGGGCCTGGACATGCCCGAGGACGCGCCTGAGTTCGAACGCAATCGACTGCGCCTGCTGGAGCTGTACAGCGCAGTGCTGGGCACGATAGCCACACCCTACCCCGGCATAGAATCCCTGCTCGCGCGCCTGCAGGCGCAGGGTATTGCCTGGGGCATTTCCACCAACAAGCCGCGTGCGTATACGGCACCGCTGCTGGAAAAACTGAATATTCAACCGCCACCGGGTAGCGTGGTCTGCCCGGACGACATCACCAACCGCAAGCCGCATCCGGAATCACTGTACCGCAACTGTCGCGACCTCAACTGCGCGCCCCATGAGGCGATTTACGTGGGCGACCACCTGCGCGATATCGAGGCGGGACGCGGTGCCGGTATGTATACCATCGCTGCCAGCTATGGCTATATCGAACCGGGTGACGACCCGCAGCACTGGGGCGCGAACGCCGAGGCGCAGCGCAGCACCGATCTGCTCGAATTGATTTTGGGCAGCCAACAACAGGACATCGCATGACCGCTCATCTCATCCCCGACAACTATGTCCCGCGCAGCAAGCTGCTGGCAGGTAAATCCATTCTGGTGACCGGCGCCGGCGACGGTATCGGACGCGCTGCTGCGCTCAGCTATGCCAGCCATGGCGCAACTGTTTTATTGCTGGGACGAACAGGCAGCAAGCTGGACGCGGTGTACGATGAAATCGAAACCGCCGGTGGGGCCAAGCCCGCCATCATAGAAATGGATCTTGCCAGTGCGACCGAGGAGAGCTACGCCAATCTGGCAGCCACCCTGGGCGAGGCATTTTCCTGCCTCGACGGCATACTGCACAATGCCGCACTGCTCGGCGACCGTCGCCCATTAGCAGACGCCGGTTACGCCAGTTGGATGGAGGTGATGCAGGTGAATGTCAACGCCCAGTTCTTGCTGACCCGCTACCTGCTGCCACTACTGCAGCAGGCGCCCAGCGCGTCCATCATTGTGACATCCTCAGGTGTGGGCCGCACGGGCAAAGCGTATTGGGGGGCGTATGCCGTATCCAAGTTTGCCACTGAAGGTTTTATGCAGGTGCTGGCAGATGAGCTGGAGAATACCTCCAATATTCGCGTGAACAGCCTGAATCCACGCGGCACCAATACGGCCATGCGCAGAGCGGCCTACCCCGCCGAGACTCCCACCAATAATCCCTCACCGCAGGACATCATGGGCGCGTACCTGTATCTGATGGGGGATGACAGCGTCGGGGTTACCGGCAAGGCATTTGACGCGCGCTAACGCCGAGTCTCTCAGTATCGATCGCGTTTTTTAGTGGGCTTGGCCGGGCTGCGTCCCGCACTGCCGCGACTGTGCCGTTTGCCGAACTGTCGCTCCATTACCTCGCGCTCCCTGGCCGTGCTGCGCGCCATTTCTTTCGGCGCCAGACCGGCCATCCGGTAAAGCGATTTAACGTCCACGCGCTCTAACTCCACCCATTGGCCCTGTTTGACCTTGGACGGAATAAATACGTCGCCGTAGCGCACCCGCTTGAGACGGGACACTGTCAGTCCCTGGGATTCCCACAAGCGGCGCACTTCGCGATTTCGCCCTTCCATCAGAACCACGCAGTACCAACGGTTGATACCGCCTTTGCCGATCTGCTGGATATCAGTGAAGCGCGCCATGCCATCTTCCAGCATCACACCTTCCTGCATGCGCTGCAGCATATCGTCCTGCACGTCACCCATCACTCGCACCATATACTCGCGCTCGATGTTGGATGAGGGATGCATTAGCGCATTGGCCAGGTCGCCGTCAGTGCTAAACAGCAGCAGGCCAGAGGTGTTGAAATCCAGACGACCTATGGATATCCAGCGGCCCGTCTTCAGACTGGGCAAACGCCCGAATACTGTGCGCCGCCCCTCCGGATCATTGCGCGAGCAAACCTCCCCGGGCGGCTTGTGGTAGAGAATGCAACGCGCTTCCTCCGGTGGCGCTATCTCCAGAGAGCGACCATCGACGGCCAACTCATCACGCGCTTCAACGCGATCACCGAGGTGGGCGACTTTGCCATTAACCGCCACTCTGCCAGCCTCGATCCAGCGCTCCATTTCCCGGCGCGAGCCGAGGCCGGCGCGCGCCAGTACCTTCTGCAGTTTTTCGCCAGTGCTGGCAGTAGCCGCCGGTGGCTTTGCCACAGCGGGCTTGGTGTCGGTGCTTGCTGGCTGCTTGCCCTGCAAACGGGGTGCGCCCCTGTGGGACTTATTCGCCATATCAGGTCAGACCTGTGATTCGGGTTCGGAGGGTGAACGGTTCGGGTAGTCATCTAAATCCGAATCGTCGTTATTTTCTGTAACTTCATCGATGTCTTCATCAATGTCGACGACTGCCACATCGTCAGGCTGCGATTGCGCGGCTCGCGCTTCCAGATCATCCGCCGCCTCAGCCAGTGAAATGGGCTCATCGGTATCGTCGGAATTCTCGCTGGCCGACGGCTCGTGCGCCGTGCCACCAACCACCGTCAAGCTCGGGCTCGCCTCGGTGATATCCATTTGCGCTGATGCCGCTTCCGATGCCTGCTCCGTCTCGGACACCGCCTCTGTGTCAAACCCAGGCATGGGCTGTGACACCGGCAGCGGATCACTGAAGCCCAGCTCCGCATTGAGCGTCTCCAAATCGCGGATTTCTGCCAGTGCAGGCAATTGATCCAGTGTCTTCAGGCTGAAATAATCCAGGAACTGCCGAGTGGTGGCGTACATCGATGGCCGACCCGGTACATCCCGGTGTCCTACCACCCGTATCCACTCACGCTCATGCAAGGTTTTGATGATATTAGTGCTAACAGCAACGCCGCGAATTTCTTCGATCTCGCCGCGCGTAATGGGCTGTCGATAGGCCACCAATGCAAGGGTTTCCAGCAGCGCGCGCGAATACTTTTGCGGACGCTCATGCCACAGGCGCCCTACCCAAGGGCTAAGTGATTGCCGCACCTGGTAGCGAAAACCACTGGACACTTCCTGCAGCTCAAAACCCCGATCTTCACAGCGTGCTACGGCCTCGGTGAGTGCCTCACGAATCGCTGTATTGTCCGGCCGTTCGTGCTCCTCAAACAACTCCGCCAACTGCACTACCGTGAGTGGCTTGTCAGCAGCCAACAACGCACCCTCGATAATCTGCACCAAACCGATTTCCGACATGTTACTCCGACCTTGCCTTGACGTGGATCGGGCCAAAAATCTCGGTCTGCACGATTTCCACTAATGATTCCTTGATAAGCTCCATGATGGCCAGAAACGTCACCACCACTCCCAAGCGCCCTTCGGACGCACTGAACAACGACACAAAGGGCACAAACTGCCGGCCTGCCAAGCGCTCCAACACCTCGCTCATCCGCTCGCGCGTCGACAGGGCTTCTCGCGAAATATGGTGACTGGCGAACATATCCGCGCGGCGCATCACCTCGCCCATCGCCAGCATCAATTCCCGCATCTCAACGAAAGGCTCGGGCCGCTCACGATTCAATTCCGGGGGACTTGCGCTGCCTATCCAGGTATCCCGCTCGACACGCGGCAATTCCTCGATATCTTCCGCCGCCTTTTTGAAGCGCTCATATTCCTGCAAGCGCCGAATAAGCTGCGCGCGCGGATCCTCCTCGTCGTCTTCCACCTCACTGGCGCGCGGCAACAACATGCGCGATTTGATCTCGGCCAGCATGGCGGCCATCAGCAGGTATTCCGCGGCCAGTTCAAACTGCATGGCATCCATCAGTTCCACGTATTGCATGTACTGCTCGGTAATACGGGATACGTCGATGTCGAGAATATCCAGGTTCTGCCGTTTGATCAGGTAGAGCAACAGATCCAGTGGGCCTTCAAAGGCCTCCAGAAAGACCGCCAGCGCCTGCGGCGGGATATACAGATCCTTCGGGAACTCGGTGAGCGTCTTGCCCATGACGACCGCGAAAGGCATTTCGTTCTGTTGTGGCCGCGCACCCGGCTGCGACGGCACCGCACCGGCCACAGTTTGCGCGACAGCCTGCCCTTCAGGGCTGGTGTCTTGCACCGCTTCCGCGTCGGCTGGAGCTTCTGTGTTGGATTCGTTGACTGACACTGTCATTACCTGACTTTAGGTGCGCCACAGTATACCTGAGTAAATCACCAAAGGGTGAGGACGAATGTCCCTGCGCCCGTCTGCCAGCGGGAGTTCCCCCACCACCTTGCGCGCCTCGCCCCCGGACCACCTCATGCGCCAGAATCGGCCGCGCAGCTGGCTACCCGATCAAAAGATGCGAAAATTTGGCGGATATAGCGTGATATTGACGACAAAGGCCTTCCGCCGAGGCCAGGAATCTATATAATCCCCCCTCTTCCATGCGCCCGTAGCTCAGCTGGATAGAGTAACTGGCTTCGAACCAGTTGGTCGGGAGTTCGAATCTCTCCGGGCGCACCATCTTCTCTTTGCACGCCCCCCCTCCGGGGCACTCGCCGCTGAATTTCAAACACCGGCACCCTAAGAAGGTATCAAGTCTCCAGTAATCCAGGCGCTGTATCATGCCAGGGTGCAGCGCCTACCACACGATTACGACCCTGTCCCTTGGCATGATACAGCGCCTGATCTGCTCGTTTGAGTAAGTGCTGGTAGCTTTCACCTGCGCCCCACTGCGCCACACCAAAGGAGGCGGTCTGGCGGTCGATTTTTTCGAACGGGTGGTTTTCAATGATGCCACGCAAATGATTGGCCAGTTGTTCGGCGGCCTCACCGTTGGTTTCAGGGCAGACAACTATGAATTCTTCTCCACCCCAGCGGCCTGCGGTATCGCCCTTTCGCGTGTTCTCCAGCAGTATCCGTCCGGTTTCTTGCAATATCTCGTCACCGACCAGATGGCCGTAGTTGTCATTCACCTGTTTAAACTTATCGAGATCTATCAGGATGACCGAAAATGACCGCGTGTGACGCTCTGCATTGGCCATTATTTTCTCTATCGTTTCATCCAGTTGCCGCCGGTTGGGTAAGTTGGTCAGGCTATCGGTGAGCGACAGGGTTTCAATCTCTTTTTTCGCTGTGATATCTATATAGACAGCGGTGTAACCGACAAGCTCGCCCCGCTCATCCAGCCGCGGCGCCATATCGTATTCCAGCCAGATTTTTCGCCCATTTTTACTCTGATAGGCTGTTTCTCCTGACGAGAATTGCCGTGCGTTCATCTGCTTGGCAATCTCCCGGAGTATCTCCGCGTCAACATCCGGATGCAGCAACATTTGGTGTTGGTTACCCATCAGCTCTTGTGGGCTATAGCCAGTGACAGAGCACAGGGCGTCGGAGACAATTTGCAACCGTCCATCCATGCCAATGGTGCACGTTATTACATAGTTGTTGATCAGCGTCAGGTATTTATCAAGCTCGTTGTGGGCCGTTTGCAGCTCCAGCGTGCGGGCTGTAACCTCGTATTTGAGACGAACATAAATCACCCACAATATCAGTGCGATGATTGAAGAAACTACCAGCACAATGGCGGCAACTGACAGCCATCGATTCAGCTCCTCGGCTGATTTGTCGACAAAATAGTCCAGATAAATAATGCCCTCGAGCTCGGCCTCTGCATCAACCATTTTCTGCTTTTTATAGATATCAGTAATGCGCAGGAAGCGACGGGGATTGACATAGCCCAATTCCACAAGCTCCGGCTGGATCAGGCGGGCAGTGCGTTTTGCTTCAAACAGCAATTGCTCGCGGCTTTTGTCGGTGTTTAGGTTGGCCAGTATCCAATCGACAATTTCCTCGGGGTGCTGCAGCGCATAGTTCCAGCCTTTGAGACTGGCGCGGCGGAAGGCCAGCGCTTGCTGTTTGTGCTGTTTCAGGTAGGTCTCTTCGACAAAGATCATATCGCCGTAAAAATCAATGCCGTAATTGGCCGGTGCCAAAATGTTAATTGGAACGCCCAATTGTTGATAGTTGAATGGTTGGTTGGTGGTGTAACCCGCCAGCGCATCTGTTTCGCCATTCAACAACGAGTGATAGTCAAAACTCTGCTCGACGTGTGTATATTCATCCAGACCCAACCCCGCTTCAGAGAACATTGCCAACAGCACCGCGTTATCAATATTCTTTCGGTACATGACTCGTTTACCCTTGAGTTGCGCCGGGCTGACGATGCCGGAAGAGCGGGTGGTCATTAATACCATGGGGGAGTGTTGAAAAATGGTCGCCAGCACTACCAGCGGCTGGCCATGCAAGCGTTGCAGCACCAGGCTGGTGTCAGAGATGCCATACTGGGCGTCGCCACTGAGCACGGATTCGGCAGGGGTGGTTGAATCGCCGATTTCGCGTAACTCTACCTCAAGCCCCTCCTTTGCGTAGTAACCTTGCTGTTGGGCGGCATAAAAGCCCGCAAACTGGAACTGGTGTTTCCACTTCAGTTGCAGCACGACCTTATCAGCGGAGTAAGTAAAATTCGTTGCCAACATGAGGCAAAAAGCGAGGAGCAGGTAGCGCAGCAGAGAATTCAGGGCAACCTCAATTAGTGTTTAACTAATAATGCTACCCTATTATAGGAGTAATGATTGATCAAGGGTCAGAAATGTGAGCGGTAGGCTGCGAACGATTTTCCAATCGACAGCCTCAAAATGCTTAGGTGACTTCACGTTGTCCATCGGGCTTTATCACATTCTTTATGGTGCGCTCTACCACTAAAAAATTTGCATGGTACTACAACTGTTATCGGAGACCGTATCAATGAGCACTACCACACTCACTCAAGCATCAGCCTATTTCATTCCCTTGCTGCTGGCAGGACTGTGGAACCTGATTATCGGCGGTGTCGGCGTATTCAGTAATGAACTGTTGACCAGCCTGTTCCTTACCCGGATCACCGAGGTCTCTACGATCTTTTTGCAACCGCTGTTCTGGGCCGCTGTAATGGCGTTCGGAGTGGGCTACGCACTGGTTGGTTTCCGGCATGATCGGATGCGCTTTTTTGTCAGCATAGGTGCCGCACTGAAGGTCGTAGTTTTCCTGTTTATCGGTGCTTTGTGGCTTAGCGGTACCTCCACCCTGCTCGCATTTATAGCCGGTACCGGGGATTTGCTGTGGGCAATCTACTTCATTTTCTTCCTGCGGCGCACCCGTCAGTACGGGTACGTATAACCATTGCTATTCGTATTGCTCCGGATCCCCCAGGACATCTATCAGTGGCTGAAGGTGACGTGCGTAGTTTTTCCATCGATTGACGGCGCCCGTGTAAACAGGCTGATTGGCCTGCGTGTAGCTTAGCGTCGTAACGAGTCTATCCGATTCATAATGCCTCAGACATTTGTCGTCCCAGTCCAGCCCTATATGGCTGATGATATCGCGTGACAGTTTTTCCTGATTGGCCACCAGGCTTTCATACTTGAGACTAAAAATATTTGTCGCTGTGCTGCCCCAGGTATTCATCAGCTCCCTGTATGCAGCATAGAACCTGGCAATTTCGGACAAATCTCGCGCATAAAGATGGCTGTCATTAAATTTTTTAAAGTAAATAGACAGGCATGTATCAAAGGGGTGGCGATGGCAGTGGATAATGGAAGCGTCAGGAAATAGCTGTTTAATCAGCCCTATATTCATAAAGTTATGCGGTAGCTTGTCTGTGACACGCGATGCATGGGGCGCCAGATTTTCTATATCCGCCAGATAGCGCTCGGCGTACAGATTAGCGCTCTCCTTACCCAATGAAGCCAAATTTTCGGTGTAGTGCTCAAGATTTTTGCTGCGACTGATTTCCTGACCGATACTCCATAACTGCGTTAACTCACCCGCGCCGTAGGCGTCGGGGTGGCTGGCTATAATCTGTTCCGTGAGTGATGTACCCGAGCGCGGCATGCCAACGATGAATACCGGCTTGCGGGTAGCGCTATCTGAGCGGATAGCGTTGTCGGGGTAACCACTGCGAATACCGTTCTCAATGTTACGCAAACTTTCAAGGTATAACTCTATATCTGATTTGCATCTGGCGACATTATTGGCTTTACCGTACAGGGTAAAAGCACGGTCATACTTGTTCATCTTGTCGTAGCCATCGCCCATTGAAAACAGGATAACTGACGTCATGTCATCGGTTATTCCCGGTGTTTCGAGCGTATTGCGCAGTACTTTGACACTGTCCTCATAGCGCTTGGTCAGCCTGCATACCTGGGCGTACGCGAGTGCCAGGCCGGGGGTTAAAGGCTGTTGCTTGTTTGCTGAGATAAAGTTGCCTAACAAGGTGTGAGCTTCGTCATACTCCCCTTTCAGAATATGCATACTGCAGCGTTCGGCAAGGGCTGGCTGATAGGCGCTGTCAATACTCAGGGCCTTGTCGATCTGTGCCAGCCCTTCATCGAAGTTTCCCAGAATTCGGTTCACTCGGCCCAGTGAAATCAGCAAATCGGGTCTGTCGCCGCAGCTGTCAATTGCCTCTGCATAGAGATCTCGAGCCTGATCCGCGCGGTCACTCTGCTCATAGAGTTTCCCCAGGGTTTTGTAGACAGGTACATGCGCACTAAAAAGTGCTTTTGCACGCAGTAACACGCTCTCCGCATTGGGAATATCGTTAATGAGCCGATAAGTTTCATAGAGCCCCTGAAAAGCGCCATAATATTCAGGGTGTGTAGCGTTAATATTTTTGAACGTAGCAACCGCTTTTTCCGTCTGGTTTGACTCTCGATAGCACAAAGCCAGTACATTCTGGTAAGCAGGATTTATGCCGTCTATCGCAACGGATTGGTTTGCATGATGAAGTGCTTTTCTCGCCTCATGAGTCCTGAGATAGACGAGCGCAATATTCGAGTGAGCGGGCGCAAACGCCGGATTTATTATCAATGCTTGCTTGAATGACCGGATAGCATCGCTGAGCTTTCCCTGAGCGGACTGTGACAACCCCAGATCGGCGTAGGCCTGAAACAGACCTTTATTCAGTTTGACGGCTTTATTGAAGTGCTTTTCTGCGGAGGCAAAGTTTCCCGACCTGGCGTAACAAATGCCCGCCAAATAGATGGAATCGATATCTTTGGCGGAGTCTTTGATATTTTGCGCTAACAGGGAGAGGGCCTCCCCAATGTTGCCGCTCTCCAGTAATTGTTTAGCGCGATTCCGCTTTTGGACATTCTGATTCATGTAAAACCCGCCGCGCATTACGCTGAAATTCCAGCCTCAATTAAACGTCAAACGGCGCCACATCCCCTTTACCCACCCGCAACACCACCGGCATTTCGTCCGCCAGATCCACCACGGTTGTCGGCTCCAGACCGCAGTAGCCGCCATCGATGACCAGATCGACCTCGTGTTCCAGCGTCTCACGGATATCGTAGGGATCTATCAGGGGAAATTCGTCGCCGGGCATAATGAGCGTCACGCTCATCAACGGCTCCCCCAGATCGGCGAGCAGGGCAGCTGCGATAGGGTTGTCGGGGACGCGCAATCCGACGGTTTTACGTTTGGGGTGCATAAGCCGCCGGGGCACCTCTGAGGTGGCCGGTAAAATGAAGGTATAAGGGCCGGGCGTGGTGTGCCTGAGCAGGCGGTACACGCTGTTGCTCACCTTGGCGTAGGTCGCGATCTCTGACAGATCGCGGCACATCAGAGTGAAGTTGTGTTTGGCATCGAGTTTGCGGATGCGACGAATTCGGTCCAGCGCATTCTTGTCGCCGATATGGCAGCCCAGTGCATAGGCCGAATCCGTGGGATACACCACCACACCGCCGCCCTTGATAATGTCTACCGCCTGGCGGATAAGGCGCGCCTGGGGGTTTTCCGGGTGTATCTGGAAAAACTGGCTCACAGTTTCATCTCTTTGTTATCTAGCTTATGAAGCGGGCGACCATCGCTCCCAGACGCCGCGCAATCCCTCAAACGGCGTGGATTCTACACCCAACATGGCGCTGTAGGGTGCATCGCGGTGAAAATCGCTGCCCAGTGACACCTCAAGATCATAACTGCGGGCTAAACGACTGAGTTGTGCGGTCTGATCACGCGTTTGCCTGCCGCTGAGGACCTCAATACCGCAGCCACCCGCCGCTACGAAAGCCTCGACAAGACGGCGCAGTTTCATACCGGTAAAGCGGTATTTCAAGGGGTGCGCGATCACCGCTGCGCCGCCGGAGGATACGATCCAGGCGACGACTTCGGCCAGTTCCGGCCAGAAGGCCTTCACATCTCCTGTCTTGCCCTGCCCCAGATATTTGTCGAACGCCTGGCTCGGATCCACCACATGACCCTGAGCAACCATCCATGCAGCAAAATGTGGCCGCCCCAATTGACTGCCACCGGCCTCTGCCAAGGCACCCTGCAAGGCGCCATCGAAGCCCCGGGCGGCGAGTCGTTTGGCTATCTTTTCGCCGCGCTCGGTCCTCGCAGCAGACATCGTTAGCAACGCATCACGCATCACAGGGTGCGCAGAATCCATGCCCAGACCCAGAATATGGATGGTCGTGCCTGACCACTGGCAGGAAAACTCTATTCCAGGTATGAGCTGCATACCGCCGGAGCGCTGGCTATGATAAGCTTTCGCTGCCTCGTAGCCGGCCATTGTGTCGTGATCTGTGATCGCCAGTTGCTCAATGTCGCTGGCCAGTGCTCGCGCCACCAGTTCGCAGGGATCGAGGGCGCCATCGGAGGCACTGGTGTGGGTGTGAAAATCAATCAGCACAATAGTCACGCTGGGCGACACAACCACCAATTGAATCTACTTTAATAATCATCCCCACATGATAACAGCCGGAGCACAATAGAATCCATGAAGCAAATTGCTGAGTTCATTCCCATTGCGCTGTTTTTTATCGTCTACCAGTTGGATGGCCAGAGTGTATCCCTACTGGGCTGGACCTACCATTTCGATGGCATCTACTCCGCCACTGCCGTGCTGATGATAGCCACGGTACTGCAGGTGGTCTTTACCTTCGCCCTGACGCGCCAGTTTGAGAAGCGCCTGATGTGGTTGGCGGCGGCCGTGCTGATCTTCGGTGGCGCCACGCTGTTCTTTCACAACCAGATGTTTATCCAGTGGAAGCCCACTATTTTCAATTGGGCACTGGCACTTGCGTTTGGGCTGTCCCAGTTCATAGGCGACAAAAACCTGATGCAGCGTACGCTGGGCAGCCAAATTCATTTGCCCAAGCCTGTCTGGACCCGGCTCAACCTGCTGTGGACAGCCAATTTTCTGGTCGTCGGCGGACTCAACCTCTTCGTGGCCTACGGTTTCAGTGAATCGACGTGGGTCAGTTATAAAATGTATTCGGCAATCGGCTTTACCCTGGTGCTGGCCCTCCTCACGGCTTTCCTCATCAGCCCTCATCTGAAGGAAGATGCTGCGGAAGAGCAGCAGTAACGACCAGACAGGCACTTAACGGAGATCAAACCTGCATGTACTACGCCATATTCTGTGAAGATGTTGAAAACAGCATGCCGCTGCGCAAGAGCGCGCGCCCTGCCCACCTGGCGCGCCTGCAGGAACTGGCAGACGCGGGAAAGCTGCTGGCAGCGGGCCCGCACCCCGCAATCGACGCGGAGGAACCCGGTGAGGCCGGCTTTACCGGCAGCCTGATTATCGCCGAATTCGCCAGTCTCGAAGCCGCCACGGCATGGGCTGACTCCGACCCCTACGTGGACGCGGGAGTGTTCAGCAAAATTACCGTCAAACCGTACAAACTGGTTTTGCCCTGAGCTTCACCTTCACCGCCGGTGACGTTACATTAACTTTCATCAACCACGTTTTATAGAGGACAAGACCTTGCGATTCTCCGTACCCTTATTGATATTGTGCCTGTTGTTTTCCAACGCCACGCTGGCGGAGGACATTCGCTATGTCAGCGGCGATCAGGATGTACCCCTGCGCGCCGGTGCCGGGGACGACTATCAGATCGTACACCGGGGCATCCCTCCCCGTGCCCGTCTCATCGTCTCGCGTACGTCCGAAGACGGCCTGTGGGCAGACATCACCACAGACGCTGGCGACACCGGTTGGATCCCCTCGCAAAAGCTGTTGCTTGAGCTTACAGCGGCGCCCGAAGCGGCAAGTGCTGCGTTATCCGAAGCGGACGCTCTGGTGGACGGTAACCCTGAGGAATTAACTGACCAAACCAAGATTCGCGATGAACAGTTCAATGCGGTCGCACAGGAGCTCTACCAGCTAAAACAGGTGTCCGGCAAGGCGGAACAGATGGATATAGAGAATCGTCGCCTGGTGGAGAAAACCGAGAATTTGCGCTCCGAGGTAGAAATGCTACGCGCCGAAAACCTGCGCTTACAGGACAAAGTTGAGAGTGAGGACTTCATGAATGGCGCACTGGCGGTCCTACTCGGTGTCATCATTGCTTTGGTAGCCCCTCGACTGGTGCCCAAGCGCCGCAAAAATTCCAGCTGGGCGTAAAGGAGAATCCTATGATTCGCGTATTATTACTCTGCCTGTCACTGTTATTGCCCGCCATTGCTGTCGGTGCGGATAACGCCTCAACCAACCCACGCGTGGTGATTAAAACCAGTGAGGGGGATATCACACTGCAGCTGTTTGGCGATAAGGCGCCCGTCTCGGTGGCAAATTTTCTGAGTTATGTGGATAACGGATTCTACAAAGGCACTATATTCCATCGCGTCATCCCCAACTTCATGATCCAGGCCGGTGGTTTTGAGCCGAACATGGTAGAAAAAAACACGGCGGACCCTATTGCCAACGAGTCCAAAAATCGCCTTCACAACACCCGGGGCACGGTGGCCATGGCCCGCACCAGCGACCCGGATTCCGCCACCTCGCAGTTTTTTATCAACCAGCGCTCCAACCTGCGTCTGGACTGGTCGCCCGGCAACGAAGGCTACACCGTCTTCGGCGAGGTTATCCAAGGCATGGATATTGTTGACTTCATTGCCACAGCACCCACTGGCACGGCGGGTGGGATGAGCGATGTGCCCAAGCAGCCCATCATCATCAACGACATTGTGCGCCAGTTGCCCTGATGGTTGCACTCAGTGTCAATCTCAATAAAATCGCCCTGATCCGCAATTCGCGCGATACCACCAACCCGGACATTCCGCTGCACGCACAGATGTGTATCGACGCCGGCGCCGATGGCATCACGGTTCACCCGCGCCCCGACCAGCGACACATCCGCGTTCGCGACTGCTTCGATCTGGCGGCGATGCTGGAGGTTGAATTCAATATCGAGGGCAACCCATTCACTGGACCGCGCAGCAGCGAACGCGTCGACGTGGAGGACTACCCCGGATTCATGGCACTGGTAAAGGAAATTCGCCCCGCACAGTGCACCCTGGTGCCGGATGGCGACGGGCAGCTGACTTCGGACCACGGCTTTGACCTCAGGCGCGATGGTGAGCGGATAGCGCCACTGGTGCAGGAGTTGCACGCTCTGGGTATCCGCACCAGCCTGTTCATGGACCCTGATCCGGAGCAGATCCGCCTCGCGGCGCAAACCGGTACAGACCGCATCGAGCTGTACACTGAATCCTATGCCCGGGCCTTCAAGCTAGGCGAGAATGTGGATGAGGTATTTCAGCAGTTTGTACGCGCAGCGGAGGTCGCGGCTGACGAGGGTTTGGGTATCAACGCTGGGCATGACCTGGACCTGGAGAATCTACCGCGTTTTGCCACTATTGCGGGCCTACTGGAAGTCTCCATTGGCCACGCCCTCACCGTAGACGCGATTCGGATGGGACTGGCCGCCACCATAACCGCCTATCAACACGCCCTGGGTAAACATTAATGGATACACGCCTACAAGCACTGCTGGATAAACAGGATATCACAGACCTGATCCACGCCTACTGCAATGCCGCCGATCGGCACGATCACGACAAGATGCGCGCCCTCTACCACGATGATGCCACTGACGATCACGGCGCCTTCTTCAAAGGCCTGGCCATGGCCTTCATTGACCAACTGCCCGCCATTCAGGAACCCATGCTGATCCTGCACCACAACGTCACCACGGTGAACATTGCAGTGGACGGTGACTATGCAGAAGGTGAGATCTATATATTGGCCTTTCATCAGGTGCGCACGGACAATGGGCCGGTCGATCTCCTCATCGGCGGGCGCTATTTCGACAAATACGAAAAACGTGCGGGCGTGTGGAAGTTCAGCCACCGCGCGGTCGTCGCGGATTGGACCCGATTTAACAACCCCTCCACCGTCTGCCTCAGCCACCCCATGGTGGAGGGCTCTTATATCGGCAAGCCCGGCCCTGGCGACCCCTCTTACGATTTCTTTCGCCTGCTTAAGCGAGGGCAGCGCTAGACTAGAGCGCGGCGAGCTTTTCTCGCAGTCGATCCGGAATACGGGTAGGCGATTTACTCGCCAGATCAAGATGTACCAACACGGCCTTGCCCCGCACGGTCTGCCTGTCTCCCTGCGATATCTCGCAGTGCAAGGTGAATGAGCTATTGCCGATACTGGCATCGACCACCTTGCCGATAACGTCGGTGCCGTAAAATGTTTCATCGATGAAGTCGATCTGGACGGAGGCCAGAATCCAGCTCTTGGCGTTGGTTTCGTTGCTGTCGGCCAACGACTCGAGGAAACGCATCCGGATCACCTCCAGCCAAGCGGCAATAGTGGCGTTGTTGATATGGCCCAGCGCGTCGGTTTCGTAGAAGCGCGGGGTAATCGTTATAGAAAACTCTTTCACTCTTAAGCTCCGTCATTTTTGGGTTTTCGCCGGTTCAACAGGTTTGGGCGCTAGCCTGTGCCGAAATTATCACAGCATCAAGCAGACATTAAAACGTATAATGCTCACCCACACCTATTTCTACTGGAATTCCCAATGCGCCTGATGCTCGCCCCGATGGAGGGCGTTATCGACCACACCATGCGGGAGCTGCTCACCTCTCTGGGCGGCGTGGATCGCTGTGTTACGGAATTTGTGCGCGTCACCGAGCGCCTGTTGCCACCGCGAGTCTTCTACCGCCTCTGTCCGGAACTCGCGCAGGGCGGGACCACTATTTCGGGTGTGCCTGTTTATGTGCAGCTACTGGGTGGCCAACCGGCGGTAATGGCTGAGAATGCCGCGCGGGCAGCGGAGCTCGGTGCACCGGGAATTGACCTCAACTTTGGCTGCCCGGCGAAAACGGTTAATCGCTCCGACGGTGGCGCCATTCTCCTACGCGAGCCACACCGCGTGCACGACATCACCGCGGCGGTGCGCGCTGCAGTGCCCGCGCACATTCCCGTTACAGTAAAAACCCGCCTGGGTTTTGAGGATAAAGCGCTGTTTCTCGACATCGCCGCAGGTATTGAGGCCGCGGGGGCCACTGAACTCACGGTGCACGCGCGCACCAAACGCGATGGTTATCGTCCACCTGCATACTGGGACTCGATTGCAGAAGCGCGGGAACGGCTGTCGCTGCCGGTGATTGCCAACGGCGAAATCTGGAGTGTTGATGATGCGCTGCGCTGTCGGGCGGTCACCGGCTGCGATGACCTGATGCTGGGTCGCGGTGCAATCTGCCGCCCCGACCTCCCGCGACTGATTGCCGCTGCGAATGCCGATGGCGACACGCTGGAACCCCTGCCCTGGAGCGGCGTTATGCCTCTGCTGCTGCACTTCTTTGAGATGACCCTGCAACACTACGACGCACATTGTGCGGGCAACCCCCTCAAACAGTGGTTGGTGTACATGCGCGGCTATTTTCCGCAGGCCGGGCAGTTGTTCGAGGAGGTTAAACGCCTGCGTGAACCGGACGCCATTCGTTTGTTACTACAGCAATCCCAGACTGTCACCCGCACGAATCGCTGCGCCGCCTGACGCGTTAGCGGTCCGCCCTCTGCCCCAGTCTCAGGAGGGACAATTGTTAACTCAAGCGCGGCTAATCCCTAGCCATGCTTCGAAACATCCCAACCGCTGTGTACCAGTTTATTGCTGGCAAACGACAATGGTATTTCTTCCAGCGTAGTTGCCATCGTGTCATTCCATCGATTGAGGAATCCGAACATACTGATAACGGCGACCACTTCGATGCACTGTTTGTCAGAAAAATACTGTTGTAACGTTTTCATGTGCTCCGGCTCGACCGCATTGGGATTCATACCCGCATGTAAGGCGACGCGTAAAGCAGCACGCTCGGCCTCCGAAAAGAGCTCACTTGACTCAAACTCAAAAGCCGCCTGAATCTTTTCTTCAGAGGCACCTGCACGCTCTGCGGCATGAGAAGTATGCGCTTGGCAGTAGCGACAGCCCGCTGCATTACTGACGACAAACGCGATGAGTTGTTTTAGCTCGGAGTCGAGTTCGCCGCCCGCGAGAATGGTGCCGCCCATACCTGCAAATGCCTGCACCAGCTCCGGCCAGTGTGCCATCGTTAGCATGCTGGCAGGGAGAAAGCCCATTGACGCTTCAACCAGTTGGAATACCGGTTCAAGTTCGACCAATTCGTCGCGAGATTTTGGCGTTATAAGTGTCATTGTATTACCTGCTGTCCGGTGGTTTTTGACACTGTAGCAAACCTCGCACCCCGCAGAACAGGGTTGTAGCGTGACGCGGTGTAACAGAGGGCAATGTCAGCGGCCCCCTGCCGGGGCCTTGCTTTCAAACCTTCGGCACCCAGCAGTCCATGAGAACGGCGAGGATCTCGCGTATCGTTGTACAAGCAGCACCAATCAGCGATAATTGCAAGCTCGCTTGAGGTTACTCTTGCCACAAGCCAGGCAATCGACGGAAATACTATGGACAAGACAGTGCGACATATCCAGCTAATGGACACCACCCTGCGCGATGGTGAACAGACTCAGGGGGTTTCTTTCTCCCCCGAGGAGAAAGTCACTCTGGCCAAGGGCTTGCTACAACAGCTGAAAGTTGACCGTATTGAAGTCGCATCTGCGCGTGTCTCCCAAGGGGAAAAGGACGCAGTCTCCAGTATCAATGCATGGGCCCAGCAGCAGGGCCTGGGGAACCGTATCGAAGTGCTGGGTTTTGTCGATCACACCAAGAGTGTGGACTGGATTGTGCAAACTGGCGGCCAGGTAATCAACCTGCTGACCAAGGGCAGTGAGAAGCACTGCCGCGAGCAGCTGGGAAAAACGCTGGAACAGCATGTGGCCGAAATACTGACGACGGTCGAGTATGCGTTGGAGAAAGGCCTGCAGGTGAATGCCTATCTTGAGGATTGGTCAAACGGCTACCGCAATAGCCCCGAGTATGTTTACCAGATGATGGACCAGTTAAAAGACTGCGGCATCCGGCATTTCATGTTGCCCGATACACTGGGCGTGATGTCTCCGGAAGAAGTGTTCGACAGCTTGAGCGACATGACAACACGCTACCCACAACAACTGTTCGACTTTCACCCGCACAATGATTACGGCCTGGCCACAGCCAATGTGCTGGCGGCCGTTCGCGCCGGAGTCAGCTCAATCCATTGCACCGTTAACTGCCTGGGCGAGCGCGCGGGCAACGCGTCACTGGCGGAAGTGAGCGTCGCACTGCGAGATAAGATGGGGGTCGAGCTGTCGGTTGACGAGAGTTACATCGTGCAACTGAGCACGATGGTGGAAACCTTCTCCGGCAAGCGGGTACCTGCCAATGCACCCATTGTTGGCGCTGACGTCTTCACGCAAACAGCCGGAATTCATGCGGACGGCGACAAAAAAGGCGGCTTGTATAAAACACGGCTCAGTCCCGAGCGCTTCTCCCGCACCCGCAGTTATGCGCTGGGAAAAATGAGCGGCAAGGCATCGCTGGCGAAAAATCTGGAGGCGCTCGGCCTCAACCTGTCCGAGGAAAACCAGAAGAAAGTACTCGCCAGAATCGTCAAACTGGGCGATTCAAAAGAGTTGATTACCGCTGACGACCTGCCCTTTATCATCTCCGATGTGCTGGAGAGCAAGAACTACCACCACATCAAATTACTGAACTGCTCGGTCACCAGCGGCCTGAACCTGAAATCGACCGTGAGTATCCGTATCGATGTGGACGGTGAAATATTGCACGCCACGGGGTTTGGTAACGGCGGCTTCGATGCCTTCATATACGCAATGAATGAAGTGATGGCTTCAAGGCGTTATGTGTTGCCGACACTGCTGGATTATGAGGTACGTATCCCCCGGGGTGGCCACACCAATGCACTCACTGAATGCGTCATTACCTGGGACTGCGACGGTCAGGAAATTAAGACCCGGGGGGTGCATTCCAATCAAGTCTTCGCCGGAATTCTGGCTACGCTTCGAATCGTGAATCTGCAGCTTCATGAACGCGGATCGAATGCAAGCTCAACACCGACTCCACGGGTGGTAGATGGTCAGTTTTGAGAGCCAGTACCGCTTAAAAATTCGGTGCTTGACCTATTAACAGGTTATACTGACAGGGTAACCCGTAAAAAATAGTCTCGTATAAAACCGGGTGAGTGGTCCCAGAGGATCTGACGAAGCACAACAGGCAAACTACTCTAGAATCAGCATCAAAAGGAGCTTTATCAACAGCGCTCCCTATGTACTGCAACAAGTCGGAGCAATGTAGCGATGGAAAGTTCAATGCCAGCACAAAGTGAAGGCGGTGAAAAACCGTCACCGCCAGGTCTCGCAGGCCCAGTGCTGATCGTTTTCAGGGTAGCAAGCCAAGTTGAGCTGATTCTGCCAGCGACTGACAAATCCCCGGACTTCCCACTGTTAAAGCCAGATCTTGTATTTCTGCAGCACCTCGCGGCGGGACGCAAGAAACAAGTCTATTCCTCTTTCACTCCTGCTCGACAGACTTTACTGGATGCACTCGGCAGCCGCGCGCTGCTGCAAACTGATGTCATTGCCGTTCCCGCTCTGGTGGCCAGTGCTGTCCCAAATTCAAGCGTCGCGCTTCCCGAGGCAGGCGAACTGACCCTCATTCGTCCATTTGTGCTGCGCCTGGATGCCAATGGCTACTCCTACCTCGACCACGATGGCCGTCCGTTGATTACCCTGTCGGCGCAAGAATTGACAATTGCCAAACAAATGGGCCGTCCGCGCACCGTTGAAAACGCCTTCAGACGAGTGCAAGAAAAATATGCCGATTTAAAAATTGAACTGCCCGCTTTTACCAATCTAATGCAACGACTGCTCGCCGCCGGGCTGCTCCATATAGCAAAAGATGTGACAGTGATTGACGATGCTGCAAAGCTTGAGTCACGCGAAGTGCAAAGAGTCTCGGATGAACGAAAGAAAATCGTACAGCAGTCGCTGCAGGCGGCTGAAGAGAAAGAAAAGCTGCGTCGTGAGCGCACTGGTCATATACGCACCAAAGTAATACCCGTCCAGACTGAGCTGCAACCGCTCTTATCAATGGGTCTGATGATGTCCTACGGGATGGCCTACGACGAGGGAAGTCTCAACGAAGATTACGAGTTCATTCCTGACTGGGGCAATCTTTCCGTTCCTGCATTACAGGGAGATGAAGCGCCTGCAATTTTTCTGTTCTCAAACTATATCTGGTCTCACAAGAGAAACATGGAGCTATCGCAGCGCGCAAAGGAGATGAACCCCCTGGGGGTTTGCATTCACGGTGGGCCCGATACGCCAAAATATGATCGGGATATACCGCGCTACCTTGAGCTCAACCCGCATATTGATATTCTTGTTCACGGCGAGGGCGAAGCTACTTTCGTTGAGATATTGGACAAACTTCGCAACCGACTATCTGAAAGCTCGCGCGATCTGAATGTACTGGCAGACGTCCCTGGACTCACCTATCGAATCGGGGAAAAGTATACTACCACTGCAGCACGAGACAGACTTCCCGACTTGAATATTCTGCCCTCGCCCTACACCAATGGTCTGTTCGACAATATCGGCAATCTTCCGATTCTGATGCAAACGATTGAAACCAATCGCGGCTGCCCCTTTGGCTGCACTTTCTGTGACTGGGGTTCAGCCACACTCACGAAGATCCGCAAATTTGATTTGGATCGAGTCTTTGCAGAATTGGAATGGTGCGCCAAAAACAAAGTCAAGACCGTGTTTTCTGCAGATGCCAACTTTGGTGTTTTTGACCGCGATGTTGACATTGCTCGCAAGGTTGTTGAGCTCAAGAAGCAATACGGCTACCCAAAAATCTTTGAAAGTAGTTATGCGAAAAACCAGGTCAAGCACTTGAAAAAAATCGTCGAGATATTTGCGGAGGCAGAAGTTGTTTCGGTAGGGACGCTCTCCCTGCAATCTGTCAGCCCGGAAACACTTGCTGCGATAAAACGATCAAACATCAAAGTCTCAAAATATGACGAGCTTGCCGTGGAATTCAGCAAGGCAAAGCTACCGCTGATTGTCGAAATGATGATGGGGCTCCCGGGGTCCACGGTTGAGTCCTTCGAGGGGGATCTGCAGCAAGCCATTGATCGCGAAGTTCAGGCTCGTGTGAATCCCACCGAAATATTGGTCAACAGCCCCATGAACGAACCGGACTACTTCGGCGAATTTGACATTAAGCTAAGCCGACCGCTGGAGGATGACTGGAAGTCCGAGCATGCTCAAACCAGTATCGATAAGGCGCTGATTATTGCGACGTCGTCCTTCAGTACCGACGATTATGAACAAATGCACCGCAGGCGTAGTCTGTTCTTTTTGTGCGAGAACTATGGCGTTCTCAGGCAGGTAGCACGTTTTGTCCGCTATGAATCTGGTATACGCGAGATAGACTTTTACCGCACGCTGGATGAAGAGGTTCGCGCCCACCCAGCGCGGTGGCCTACGATCTCCTTTACCCTGGGTTGCTTGAAAGAAATAATGGTACCCCCCGGTAGCTGGCGTCTGTTCATAGATGAGATTCGTGATTATCTGGTGTCCAAACTGGGTATCACAGATGACAGCTCGCTCGACACGGTATTGCAGGTACAGCATGCAATGCTGCCCTCGCGCGACAGGGTGTTTCCCCTGCACATAGCGCTGAATCATGATTATGCTCAGTGGTACGCATGCATGCTGGAAAGTAAGCAGGCTGGCTGGCAGCAGGACTGGACGAAAGAGGTTAAGCCGCTGCGTGAATTTGGCCCCGCCTCCTTCACCGTGGAAGACTCACAGCAATTGACCGTTCTGGGCATGGGAACGCCGATCTACAGTGATCCCGACTGCGACTGGGAGTTCAAGTCTCCGATAGGACGGCCTCTGAGATACCGCAGAGAGGCGAAGTTACACTAGACTCAGTTCGGTCTTAACTATCGGGCATCATTCAACGACACAGCAGTAGCTTTTGACTCGACGATGCGGCATGAGGCGCCAGCCTCAAGCCATCTACCGAAAATTCCAGCGTGGCTCCGAACGATTCGAGAAACCCGATGGATCCTATTGAGGATCCTGCATCACCGATTCTATCGAATACCACTGCGTTCTGCATGAAGTACGGGGTTCCCGGAGCGGGCGGAACATCGAATTTAAATCCTACAATCTCTCCTGCTCTCGTTTCCAGTATCGTGCCTGCAGCAATAAGGCTGCATTTTCCGGACACCTTGTCTTTACGTTGCGCCGCAACGAGCAGCATTGGCAGATCATCAGCCCGGGATTCTGCACCGACCGGCGGCTGGGGTACTTTGTTCGCCCTGACAGCCTCTCGTAACCAGCCAATGGTGAACCAAATATTAGGCCGCACATCGCCTGGAACCTGCTGAGCCAACTTAGAGTGCGCCATCAACAAAATTGTTTCCTTCTGCCGCTGATGGTACGCCGGAGTCCATGGCGCGCGAGTACCGAATCCCTCCAGATTCAGCACCAGTGCCACCCCGAACGGAAGCATAATCAGGGCCGCCAGTATTCGCCAACGCCTGATAAGTGCATCTGCGGCAACGGCCAGCAATGGCAAACCAAATGCCACCAGCAGGTAGAGATAGCGACTCTGTTGATCGATCACTGAAGCAACATACCACCGAGAAAAACTGGTGCCCGCCAGGAACATGAGCGCCCCAAAAAACAGGGCAGCGCAGGGGCCGATTCTGCGCCAGTTGGAATCTGTTTTGCCAATCAAGACAAGACCGATGAACAACACAACCGACAACAAGAGGCCGTTGCTCAGGTTCCCTCCAATGGCTTGAAGTCCTGCAAGTACACCGGACCATACGAATGCAATAATCTCGCTGACGGTTGCCGATCGGCCGTACGGATTAGGTATCCTCTCAGGGTTCGATAGCAACAGCCAGACCAGATAGACCGCACCCAGTGGTGCGGTGTGGAAGAGCGCGAGCCGCCATCCGCGACGGATGAATACGGCAAAGCCGACGACAGGTATCATCACCAGTGACAGCCCCGACGACATCAGGCCGGCCAGGCCAGCCAAAAGTCCGAACCAGTCGCGTCGGTCTAACGGGCCATCGTGATCACTCAGAACCAAGTGGCACATTCCAAACAGCAATGCGAACACGAGGGTAATCTGAAAGGCCCATACAATATTTTCCTCTCCCGGGCCCAGCAGCACAAACACCGAGGCGACAAGCGTAGCAACCCAGGGACCGACGCCCGCTCGACGCATTACAATCCGCAATAGTCCGGCGCAGGCCAGATGGCTCGCAACCAACACGGCCTGATAGGGGAGGTAACTGTGTAGACCAAACAGCGAGTAAAGAATGCGATAGGATATTATCGGCAACGTCACCCAATGTTCACCATGGGATCGGAACAAGTCTTGCAGGTTGGAGCCGTCGCGCTCGGCCAGAAAGCTCCACTCGTCCCCGAAGAACCAGTGGTAACTGCCCAACCTGAACAGGATCAACAGACCGGCCAACACCAGATAGCCAATGAACATCCACAGCGCCAGACGCTCCCGCCGCCCCGATCTAAGCACCGGCACATCGCGGACTGGCTGTCGCGACTTCACCGCGAGTATTGTCTTATTATTAATATTAACAATCGTATAGCGGCCTGAAATAGCAGGTATCGATCTTCCTCCCTTTTGCTGTCTTTGCACATCGAATTGTTCCCTGCTCCGGCTAAACGTCAGGGACGCCAAAATTCCATGATCTGAAGTGCTGTGGTTACCGGCGGCGGGTATCGCACTGGTCGGCACTTGTGTATTGGGCGGACCGCGGCGGGGGCAGACGTTGTGAGTGCATGCTGTGCCTTAAACCGGCAAACATTGACTGGGCTCCTTATTTCCCTGATTCTAACTACACAACAAGGATTTGAAGCGCCAGCACTCGGCGACTACCGAAACTCGGGGAAATTATGCAGTTATCGGTCACGCCGACATACACACATACCGGAGGAACTAGCGAACGCGCTGCACTCGGCGTGTTTGTGATTTTCCTCGCTATCGCTGCATGGGCCCTGCTGTTTCATCTCGGCTCCCACTATTGGTTCCATGGCGACGAGTGGGATTTTCTGGTGGAACGCGACGCCAGCAAACTGGGCGATCTACTGCGCGCCCACGGAGAACACCTCACCCTCC
>JBBKWY010000107.1:0-54607 GCA_037969215.1 Halioglobus sp. | reverse complement strand
TGGCGATTTGGGGAGTAAGGCTATCAGGCTGTCGATATTCAGCTTGTCTGATTCCAGATCAGCCACGAACCAGGGGTTGCGGCCGGCTATCAGGGAGAGCGTGCCGGTCAGATCCTGGTCGATTGAATCGACATCGAGTTGCTCAATCTTTACGCCAACGATTCTATCTTGATCGATAACGAGGTGGGAATTACCCGTAAATTCCAGCTTCTCTGCCGCGAGTGCTTTGCGGCGCCAATCGTTATCAGAGCGAAGATCCACAGACACTTTTGCCGAGCCCTTCATCGCGGTGAAGACTTCCTTCATGCCAGCGCCCCGGCTGCTGAAGTTCAGGCTGCCAGTGCTGCGACTGTAAAAGAGGCCTTGCTGTTGGAACATGTCGGGGATATCGAGATCGGTGAACTTCGCCGTCAGTTGAAAGTCGGTGGGCTCGTTGGGCGCAGCGTCTGCTTCCAGGGTCAGGTTAAGCAAGCCAGCATCATTGCCCTTGCCCACGGCGACCAGTTTGCCGCCGCGCGCGGTGCGTTCCAGTGTGGCGCTTGCCTCGCGCAGTTTCAGCGCCGGTGATTGCAGGTCCTTCACATCGAGCGCCACGCTCAATTCCAGCTCGGGCAACACATTCAGGTACGCCGGGAGGGACATGCCGGGAAGCGGCTCGGAATCCGCCTTGTCGAACAGAAAGCCCAGGTCTACGTGCGCGCCTTTCAGGTCTACACTGAGTTTGCGTTGCTCTGAGCCAGATAGCACAGCGGAACCACTGAGTTGCCCGGTGCCCAGAGTGATCTCCACATGCTCCAGTGCGAAAGCGC
The DNA here is from genome assembly GCA_037969215.1 of Halioglobus sp. GTDB lineage: Bacteria > Pseudomonadota > Gammaproteobacteria > Pseudomonadales > Halieaceae > Marimicrobium. The sequence continues at coordinate 53,798 of JBBKWY010000107.1, read as the reverse complement.
CGGGGCGCTTGTCCAGCTCTGCGGTGATAGCGACAGGCGTGTCGACTGTGCTGTGATAGTGCCCCGCCAGCGCAGCATCACCCACAAGTGAATTGAGCAGGGTGTCCCAGGTGTCGCCCTGGCCCTTGAGCGTGGCGTGGCCGCTGCGCAGCAGCCAATCCGAGCCTGTGTATTGGGCCGCGATGCTGCCGTCGGCATCGCGTGCCTGTATTGTCGCATCCAGGTTCACCGCCCAGCCCTTGCTGTCGCTGACAATGGCGAGCGCGCCCGTCAAAACGCCTGCCGGGCCATTGCTGGACAGGGCGGTAATCTGCACGCCGGTCTCGCCGGTGGTGAAGTCGAAGGTGGTGTCCTTGCTGATCTCATCGTCAACGTGGATCTCATTGATGGCAACGTGGCCCTGATGCAAAGGCAGCGTCAGTTGCGGTGGCGCTGAGGCCAGCAGGGCGGGGAGGTCGACATGCTTGTCCGTATCGCGGTAGTTATTTAATAAGGCGGTGAGCTTGGTGCTGTCCAGCAGGGGAATGGTTGTGGTGGACTGGTCCGGCAGCGCCCAGGCGGTCTGGCCGGTGGCGGCCATCTGCCCGGTCATGCCCGCTGCTTCAAGGTCGAGCTGCAGCGTGTACGCGGATTTTTTGCCGGGCGCTAATGTGGCTTTCAGGGTAATGGTGGAGTCGTGTTTGCCATCGGCGCTGATTGTCAGTTCACTTTGCAGTGGGGCAAGTTGCAACAAATCCGGCAGCGAGGCCAGCTGCAACTTCAGGTCGACATTGCCGGCGCTGCGTTTCTCCACCCAATTGGCGGTAGCCCTGCCGCTGGCGAGGCGCTGCCAGTGCAGTTGGTTGACCGGGTATTGCGTGCCGCTGTCGTCGACATAGCGCCCGCTTGCCACTTCCAGTGTGCGGGGCAGGTAGGGGTCGAGAAACTCGTAGTTGTCCGGCATTGGTGTGTCACTGCTGGGCCAGCGCGAGGGACGCACCATCAGATCATCCGCACTGGCATACACCAGTCGAACTTCACCTTGCAGCAGGGCCGACCACGCCAGGGTGACTTCAACCGAGGTCGCCACCACAGCCGGGTCCTTGGGGTCGCCCATGGTTAATTTATTACTGGTCGCCTTGAGCTGCAGAATTCCCGCCTGTATCGGCGCCAGCTTTACCGGTAAACCGAGCTGTTTGCTGAGTAGCGGGGCCAGTTCAGCGTCCAGGGTGCGAGCGAGAAGACGGTCCCCCCAGATTATCACAGCGCCAAGGGACGCAATCACAACAGTGGCAATAATGAATCGTTTCACAGGGGGGCGGCCGAAGGAATGAGAGAGGCCTATGGTAACAGTGGCCCGTACCGGCTGACACTAAAAAGCCGCCTCCGATTGGCGAATGCCAGTCGACTGCGGCCTGCTGGTATGGGCCCAGTGGTGCGGGAGCGCATCGCGCGATTCCCTGCACCGGGCACTTCCCTCCATGGGGAAGTATGGCGGTATTAAACCGTATACCAAGGTGTGAATGACTGTGTGTCAGGCCACATCTGACCTGCTGACGTTCAGCTCGATGGCTGCAATCACTCACAGTATCAATATGGTATGGATTGGTGAATTGCGCAAATATTTACTTAGACTTTGTACTTCTAATAAGGTGCTGCCGCCGATGCAGGCACCATTTTTACTGTTTGACGTTGGCGCGTACGATGCGTTGCTTCTGGCGGCTCCAGTCCCGGTCTTTCTCGGTATCGCGTTTGTCATGCGCCTTCTTGCCCACGGCCAATGCGATCCTCGCTTTAACCAGGTGTTGTTTCCAGTAGAGCTGGGTGCACACGCAGGTCAGGCCTTTCTGGGAGGTGGCCTCGAGGATTTTCGCCAGCTCTTTTCTGTGCAGGAGCAGCTTGCGGGTACGAGTAGGGTCTGTCACGTAATGGCTGGAGGCGGTGTCCAGCGGCAGGATGTGCGTGCCCAATAGCCACGCCTCGCCGTCTTTCATCAGGACATAGGAGTCGGCCAGGTCAGCTTTGCCCATGCGCAGACTTTTGACTTCCCAGCCACTGAGCGCCACGCCGGCTTCGAACGTATCCGTCAATTGATAGTCAAAACTGGCACGCCGATTTCGGGCGATGACGTTGCTGGGTGCTTTTGGTTTCTTTTTGGCCATGGCGCGCATTATACGGAGAAGGCGAACAGGGGAAAGCGAATCCTCATCTTTTCAGGCTTGTCAGGCTGGCTGGGCTGCGGCACTCTGAGCCAATGACATTCCAGCATTCGTTCGTCGATCGTGGCTGACCCCAATACGCCACAGAGGTGGGGCAGTCGCACCACCTTTGTACTCGCCCTGTCGGCATCGGCAGTGGGCCTGGGCAACCTGTGGCGTTTTTCCTACCTCACGGGTGAGTACGGTGGCGGCGCGTTCGTGATCACTTACGTCCTGTGTTTGTTTTTCATTGCCGCGCCAGTGATGGTCGCAGAGGTGGTGCTGGGCCGGTACGGTGGTCCCAGCCCGGTGGCGGCTATTCGGCGTGCCTGTGACGGCTCGCTGCGCTCACGCGGCTGGATGCTGGTCGGTGCGCTGGCCTGCCTCACCAGTGTGCTGATCCTGTCGTTTTATATTGTTATCGCCGGCTGGGGCATGGCCTATGTCGGCTTTATGCAGACCGGTGTGTTCTCCGCTGCGCGGGCGGCGGAGGTGGGGGCGCACTTTGAGCAGTTTTTGGCTGAGCCGATGCAGCAGGTGTACTGGCAGAGCCTGTTCTTGCTGGTCACGTCAGGCATCATAGTGCTGGGCGTGCGGCGTGGTCTGGGCGTGCTGGTCTGGCTGGCCGTCCCGCTGCTGTTCGCCATGCTGGTATTTTTGATCAAGTACGGCTTTGATTACGGCGACATGGCGGCCACCCGGCATTTTCTGTTCTCCACGCGTCTGGTGGATTTCTCCGGCCAGTCGGTGCTGGTTGCGCTGGGGCATGCGCTGTTCACGCTGGGAGTGGGGGTGGGCACGGGAATCAGTTACGGCGCTTATGCCCCGGAACGCATTCCCATCGGACGTTCAATTATGGCGGTGGCCGTGTTCGACACCGCTATTGCGCTGCTGGCGGGGCTCGCCATCTTTCCCATCGTGTTTGCCAATAATATGGAGCCCAATGCCGGCCCCGGTTTGCTGTTCATCAGTTTGCCCTATGCATTTGGCAACCTGATGCAGGGAGAATTGGCCGGCGCAGTGTTCTTTGTGCTGATGGTATTGGCCGCTCTGGGGTCAGCCGTCGCGCTGATGGAGCCGGTGGTGGCCATGTTGATGCAACTGGCTCGACTGAGCCGCTTTACCGCAGCGCTGATTGTCGGGGCTGTGGTGTGGTTGCTGGGCTTGGCGGTGGTTCAGTCGTTTCAACCGGGCGCGGGCCTGCAGTGGTTTGGTCAACAAAACCTGCTCGGTGTTTTGGACGTCGTCACTGCGCGAATACTGCTACCTCTGGTAGCATTGCTGATCACGCTGTTGGTCGGCTGGCGCCTGCGACCGGAAATTCTGAGGCTGGAGCTGGCGCGGGAGTCCGCCCTGTTTTTCTCGCTCTGGCGCTTTCTGTTGCGTTATATTGCGCCGCTGGCCATCGCGCTGCTGATTTTTGCGCCACTCCTGTGAGTGGATTATAGCTACAGGGTAAAATCACAATCATGACAGTCATTAACCGCAGCGCCTTGCTGCCCTACAGTGCACGCCAGTTGTTCGATCTGGTGAGCGATGTGGAATCGTATCCCAGCTACATGGAAGGCTGTGTGGGCGCGCGCATCCTGCACCGCGACGAGCATCTGCTGGAAGCGCGCCTGGATCTGGCGCGCGGTGGTATTAAACAAAGTTTCAGTACGCGCAACCGCATGTACGGCGCAGAGGAAATCACGCTGGAACTGCTCGATGGGCCCTTCGATGTGTTTGCCGGGCGCTGGGATTTTCGCGCGCTGGGTGACTCGGCCTGCAAAATGAGTCTGTATCTCGAGTTCAAATTTAACAGTACCTTGCTGGGCGCCGCGGCGTCCCGCTTGTTCGATAAAGCGACTAACAACATGGTGGACGCCGTCAGTCGTCGCGCCACTCAACTCTATGGCTGATGCAATGAGCAATGACACTACAATAAACGTGGAAGTGGCCTATGCGCTGCCCCACAAACAGGCCCTGCTGGCACTTAAGCTACCGCTGGGAACCACGGCGCTGGAGGCGGCGCAACAGTCGGGTATCACCGATAAATTTGACGGGGTGGATCTGGATGATGCCACGCTGGGCATTTTTGGTCAGGTGGTGGCACCGGCTCATGTTTTGCGCGAGGGCGACAGGGTAGAGGTTTACCGGCCACTCATTGCCGATCCGAAGGAGGTCCGCAAGGCGCGTGCGGAGCGCGCCAAAGCGCGTCGGGAACACGACAAAACGGAGTGACCGCCAGCCGTTAGGAGGAGGGGACCGGTATTCCTGGAGCGGGCTCACTCTCTTGCGGCGTGTTTGCTTGCGGCGTGTTTGCTTGCGGCGCGCTGGTCGCCGCCGGTGATGCGCTCACTGCTGCGCCCCAGTCGGAGGGGGCGAGGTCACCGGACACGTTCACCAGCAGATCGCTGTCAAACTCGACAGTCAAACGTGACTGACTCAGTACTTTTTTGCCATTGCGCTTGGAATACAGGTAATCCCAGCGATCCTTGTTGAAGGTATCTTCAACCAGTGGCGTGCCCAGAATGAACTTCACCTGGCGGCGGGTCATACCGGGTTTGAGCTGCGCGGCCATCTCTGGCGTCACAATATTGCCCTGCTCTACATTGATCTTGTAGACGCCGGGAAAGCCAACGAAGCCGCAGGCGCTAAGCGAGACAATTGTCAGGGCGATTAAAACAATCCGCATGGGATATAACTTCCACTTACTCTATTGGGGTGGCATCATACATCCACTAGCCAGAACAGAGAACCCCCATCCCCATGCCAGAGCAAAACCAGGAGTTACGCAAAGCAGGATTGAAGATCACCCTGCCCCGCGTCAAAATCCTGCAAATTCTTGAATCTTCAGACGGTGCTCCGCAGCACATGAGTGCTGAGGACGTCTATCGTGCGCTTTTGACCGCCGGTGAAGACGTGGGTTTGGCCACGGTTTATCGCGTGCTGACGCAATTCGAGACGGCTGGCCTGGTCACTCGCCACAATTTCGAGACGGGCCATTCCGTGTTCGAGCTGGACACCGGCGATCACCACGATCATATGGTGTGTATGAGCAGCGGTGAGGTGGTGGAATTTACCGATCCGGTGATTGAGCAGCGTCAGCGCGAGATCGCCAAAGAACACGGCTTTGAACTGATAGACCACTCGCTGGTGCTGTACGTTCGCAAGAAAAAAGACCCCACCTGATTCTCCCGCGTTAGCTTTCCAGCATTTCCCGCGCGTGGGCCAGCGTCTGCGCGGTAATTTTGACCCCGCCCAGCATGCGCGCAATCTCCTGTACTTTTTCTTCTGTATCCAGTCGGCACAGCCGTGTTTCTACCGACTTGCCGCCACTGGTTTTACTCACCTGCAGGTGATGCGTGCCCTGCGCGGCGACCTGTGCCAGGTGGGTGACGCACAGTATCTGCGCTCGCTCCGCCAGTGTCTGCAGCAACTTGCCAACGACTTCGGCGACCGCGCCGCCAATACCCACATCCACCTCGTCGAATACCATACTCGGTGCGGTGGCCGTATGGGCAGTGACCACGCCGATGGCGAGGCTGATGCGGGACAGTTCACCCCCGGAGGCAATTTTGCCTAATGCCCGGGGGGGCGCTCCGGGGTTGGTGCTGATGAGGAATTCCACTTCCTCGCTACCGTGGGGGTGCGGGTCAGCGCTTTTTAGCGGCGTGAGTGCTATCTCGAACTGACACCCCTCCATCGCCAGTGTTGCGAGTACAGCAGAAGTCTTTGTCACCAACTTTTTGGCGGCAGCGCGCCGTTTTTTCCCCAGTTGTGCGGCGTCGACGGCGTACTGTCGGGCCAGCTCGGTCATTTCCTGTTCCAGCTGGGACACGCGCTGGCCGCCATCTTCCAGGCCCTGCAACTCGTCTTTGAGCGCCAGGTGCGAAGCGGGCAGTTGCTCGGGCAGCACCCGGTGCTTGCGGGCGACATCGTAGATACTCTCCAGGCGCTTCTCTACATCCGCCAGCCGTTCCGGGTTCACCTCCACACTGTCGATATGCTGTTGAATTTCGCCGTGGGCCTCATTCAGCGCTATTGCCGCAGAATCCAGCAGCTCTCTGGCGCTGTTGGCGGCAGGGGTGGCATGGACGTCAGAGTTCAGCAGTTTCAGGGCCTGGTGTGTGCCGCTCTCCTGCTGCTCACACAGCTCCAGTGCGAGGTGCGCCGCCACGAGAATGTCCTCGGCATTGGCGAGCAGGATCTGCTCCTGCTCCAGCTCGCCCAACTCGCTCTCTTGCAGGTCCAGGGTGTCGAGCTCTTCCACCTGGTAAGCCAGCAGTTGTATGCGGCTGGTGTGTTCATCCCTGGAGCCGGCCAGGAGTTCCAGTTCGCGGCGCTTGCGCAGCCAGTCGGAGGCGTGCTGCTCCACGCTGCGGGTAAGGGCCTTGTGGCCGGCATAGGCGTCCAGTAGGTCGCGCTGCATGGGTTTGCGCAGCAGTGACTGGTGAGCGTGCTGGCTGTGGATATCAATCAGCATCGCGCCGAGCTCGGCGCAGTCCTGCAGGGTACTGAGGCTGCCATTGATATAGGCGCGACTGCGGCCATCCGCCGTTACCACGCGGCGCAGCAGGCACTCATCGCCGGTGTGCAGGTCGCGCTCGCGCAACCAGGCCACCGCCTGGGGGATCGCTGCGATATCGAAACTGGCGGTGATCTCGGCGCGTTCACTGCCGTGGCGAACGGCCTTGGGGTCGGCCCGGTCACCCAGGCACAGGCCCAGTGCATCCAGCATGATGGACTTGCCGGCCCCGGTCTCGCCGGTAATCACGGTCATTCCCGTGGAAAAGTCCATGTCCAGTGCGGACACGATGGTGTAATTGCTGATAGTGATTTGCGCGAGCATGGGAGATCTACCTGAGGTTTCGCCATTTATACCCCAGAAGGGAGGCGGTATAAACACTCCTGGCGTGAAAGGAATATGTTACTGCTACGGCTTTGTAATTATTCGCTGCTGTGATAAAACCCTAGGCAAGGCTTTACAGGTGGGAACCTATGGCAGCAGGGGCAATTTCAGAGCGCGCCAGTATTTTGTTAAAAACGCTGGTTGAACATCATATTCGCGACGGTCAGCCCGTGGGGTCGGGTACCCTGCTGCGGTCTGCCGGTTTGCCGGTCAGCGCGGCCACTATTCGCAATGTGATGTCCGATCTGGAGGACCGGGGCTATCTGCACTCGCCCCATACCTCGGCGGGCCGCGTGCCAACCGCCCTGGGGTATCGCCTGTTCGTGGATTCCCTGCTGCAGGTACAGCCGCTGGCGGACCAGGCGATGTCGGCGTTGCGCGCGGAGCTGAACCCGGATAAGTCGTCGACAGAACTGGTACAGGCGGCCTCGCTGTTGTTATCCAATATTACTGCCCAGGCCGGGTTGGTCACTGTGCCGCGCCAGGAGGCCAATCAACTGCGGCAGGTCGAATTTCTACCCCTTTCCGGCGAGCGTGTGCTGGTCATCCTCGTGGTCAACGAGCGGGAGGTGCAAAATCGCATCATCCACACCCAGCGCGCGTTTACCGAGGCAGAGCTGCGCGAGGCGGCGGCGATGGTGAACCAGCGCTACGCCGGCCAGCCGCTGAACCGCGTGAAAGAGCGAATTCTGCGCGAAATGCAGGAGGCGCGCACCCAGATAGACAGCTATCTGGCGGCCTCACTGGATCTCGCCAATCGCGCGCTGGATCAGGACGATAAAGAAGACGAGTACGTGATGGCCGGCGAGTCTCGCTTGATGGGCGGCGCCTCGGCCGAGGAAATGTCCAGGTTGCGTGAGCTGTTTGATTCTTTCGAGCAGAAGAAAGACTTGCTACACCTGCTGGAGCGCTGCACGCGCGCCGAGGGTGTACAGATCTTTATCGGTGAGGAATCGGGCTACGAGGTGTTCGGCAACTACAGTGTGGTCACAGCGCCCTATAACGACGGCACCCGAACACTGGGTGTACTGGGGGTCATCGGTCCCACGCGTATGGCCTATGCGCAGGTGATTCCCATTGTCGATGTGACCGCCCGGATGTTGAGCTCGGCGCTGTCCAGTTAGGTGTTTACGATTAACCCGTTGGCCTGATCGGACCCGGGTTCACGCTGACTAATTTCCTCTGCACAGGTCTTGAAATAGCCCGCATTGACCCCATATCCGCCTAAAGATTGGGATTGCGCGCCTGCATTTATGTGGCGCGTGAAGAATGCATACAGACAATGGAGTCCTAGTGTGGCCAAGCAAGAGACAAAACAGCCCGAGGCTAACGAACAAGCTGAACCCTTAGAAACCGGTACGGATGCTTCCGAACCACTGGCAGAGCTGTCCGAAGAGGATGCGCTGGCCAATCTGACGGAGGAATTAGCCGTCGCCAAAGACGCCGTGCTGCGCGCTCAGGCCGATGCCCAGAATGTGATGCGCCGCGCTGAGCAGGACGTCGAAAAAGCCCGCAAGTTCGCACTGGAGCGCTTTGCCGCTGAGTTGTTGCCGGTGGTAGACAACCTCGAGCGCGCGCTGGAGGCGAGCTCCGGCGACGATGAAGTCGTCAAGCCTATCGCCGAGGGCCTGCAGCTGACCCTCAAAAGCTTTCAGGACGCGCTGAAGAAATTTCACATCGAGGCGATCGACCCCGCCGGCGAGCCCTTTGATGCTCAGCTGCACCAGGCCATGAGCATGGTGGAAAACGCCGATGTGGAGCCCAATACGGTGATTTTTGTGATGCAAAAAGGCTATACGCTGCACGGCCGCTTGGTGCGACCGGCGATGGTGATGGTCAGCAAGAGTCCGGGCGGGGCGTAATCCGGGGCTGATTACGGCCAGAGGAATAATCTGGCCCTTGAAATCAGTCAAATAGGGCCAATATACAGAACAACGTTATTTGACAACCGCAGGTACTGCCTGCGCATACAGACTGGAGACAGACAATGGGTAAGATAATCGGAATTGACCTGGGCACCACGAACTCCTGCGTATCCGTAATGGAGGGTGGCAAGCCAAAGGTAATCGAAAATGCAGAGGGTGATCGTACAACGCCTTCAGTCGTCGGCTATACCGAAGACGGTGAAATCCTGGTCGGCCAGGCCGCCAAGCGTCAGGCCGTGACCAATCCGCACAATACCGTGTTTGCGGTCAAGCGCCTGATCGGCCGCAAGTTCAAGGATGACGTCGTTCAAAAAGACATCACCATGGTGCCGTACAAAATTATCGAGGCAGACAATGGCGATGCCTGGGTGCAGGTGAAAGACAACAAAATGGCGCCGCCACAGGTGTCGGCTGAAATCCTGCGCAAGATGAAAAAGACCGCAGAGGACTACCTCGGTGAGCCGGTGACCGAAGCGGTCATCACCGTACCTGCGTACTTCAACGATTCACAGCGCCAGGCCACCAAGGACGCCGGTAAAATCGCCGGCCTCGAAGTCAAGCGCATCATCAATGAGCCGACAGCGGCCGCACTGGCCTATGGTATGGACAAGTCCAAGGGCGATCACACCATTGCGGTGTACGACCTGGGCGGCGGTACCTTCGACATCTCCATCATCGAGATCGCCGAAGTGGATGGCGAACACCAGTTTGAAGTGTTGTCTACCAACGGTGACACCTTCCTCGGTGGTGAAGATTTTGACATGCGGCTGATCGAATACCTCGCCGCACAGTTTAAGAAAGAGAGTGGCATCGATCTGCATAGCGATCCGCTGGCACTGCAGCGCCTGAAGGAAGCTGCCGAGAAGGCCAAGATTGAATTGTCCAGCGCGCAGCAGACCGAGGTGAACCTGCCCTATATTACGGCTGACGCCACCGGTCCGAAGCACCTTGTGGTCAAACTGAGCCGCTCCAAGCTGGAATCTCTGGTGGAAGAGCTGGTGACCCGCTCTATGGAGCCGGTCAAAATGGCGCTGAAGGATGCCGGTCTTAGCCCCAGTGAAATCGACCAGGTGATCCTGGTAGGTGGCCAGACGCGTATGCCGATGGTGCAAAAGGTTGTAGCCGATTACTTCGGCAAAGAGCCGCGTAAGGATGTCAATCCAGACGAGGCAGTGGCTGTAGGTGCTTCTATCCAGGGCGCGGTACTGTCCGGTGACGTGAAAGACGTGTTGCTGCTGGATGTGACGCCATTGACGCTGGGTATCGAAACGATGGGTGGGGTGGCTACACCGTTGATCGAGAAAAACACAACGATCCCTACCAAGAAGTCGCAGATATTCTCCACTGCGGATGACAACCAGACAGCCGTGACCATTCACGTGGTGCAGGGTGAGCGTAAACAGGCGTCCGGCAACAAATCACTGGGTCGCTTTGATCTGGCTGATATTCCGCCCGCGCCGCGCGGCATGCCGCAGGTGGAAGTGACGTTCGATCTGGACGCCAACGGTATTTTGCATGTGTCGGCCAAAGACAAGGCCACCGGCAAGGAGCAGTCCATTCGGATTACCGCATCCGGCGGCCTGAATGACGAAGACATCGAGAAAATGATCGCCGATGCCGAAGCCAATGCCGAGACTGACGCGAAGTTCGAGGCGCTGGTAGCCTCGCGCAACACCTGCGATGGTCTGGTACACGCTGCCAGAAAGACACTCGATGAAGCGGGTGAACACGGTACTGATGAAGAGAAGGCTGCCATCGAAGCCGCTATCACCGAGGCTGACGCGGCGCTCAAGGCTGACGACAAAGACGCTATCGACGCTGCTGCGGCCAAGCTGACTGAGGTGACTGGTGCCGTGGCGCAGAAGATCTTTGCCGCACAGGCAGCGCAGGACGAGGCAGCCGCAGGCGGCAGTGCTGAAGCCGGCGCCGAAGCTTCCGGCGGCGACGATGTGGTCGACGCAGAGTTCGAGGAAGTGAAAGACGACAAGAAGTAACGGCTAGCGCGTGTCGCCAGCGGGATGGACAGAATGTCCATCCCATACATTGACCAGGACTACGCGGGACTTAAGTGCCCGCGTAGTCATTTCCATAAAAGCTGAAAAAAGCCCAAGAATTTATGTCAAAACGCGATTACTACGAAATTCTCGGTGTCAGTAAGGACGCCGATGAAAAAGACATCAAAAAGGCGTATCGCCGCGAGGCGATGAAGCATCATCCTGATCGCAACCCGGATGATCCGGCCGCTGAGGATAAGTTCAAAGAGGCCTCCGAAGCCTACGATGTCCTGATGGATGCCAGAAAACGTGCTGCCTACAACCAGTATGGCCATGCAGGTGTAGACCAGAGCATGGGTGGCGGCGGCGGTGGTTTCGGTGGCGAGAATTTCAGCGACATCTTCGGCGATGTGTTCGGCGATATCTTCGGTGGTGGTGGCGGGCGTGGCCGCGGCGGCCCGCAGCGTGGGTCAGACCTGCGCTATACACTGGATATTTCTCTGGAGAATGCCGTCAAGGGCACCACGGTTGAAATTCGTGTGCCCTCCCTGTGTAGCTGTGATACCTGCGACGGCTCCGGTGCCAAAAAAGGCACTTCTGCGGCGACCTGTGGTACTTGCGGAGGTGCGGGTCAGGTGCGCATGCAACAGGGCTTTTTCCAGGTACAGCAGGCCTGCCCGGCGTGTCGCGGACGGGGTAAGACGATTACCGATCCCTGTGGCACCTGCCGCGGCCAGGGTCGCATGGAAAAAACCAAAACGCTCTCGGTCAAAGTACCTCCCGGCGTGGATACCGGTGATCGTATTCGATTGTCCGGCGAGGGTGAAGCTGGCCCTGATGGCGGGCCAGCCGGTGATTTGTTCGTGCAGATGTCCGTCAGGCAGCACCCGATATTCGAGCGCGATGGTAAAAACCTGTTCTGTGAGGTGCCCATCACCTTTGTCGATGCCGCGTTGGGTGGTGATCTGGATGTGCCGACCCTGGATGGTCGCGTAAAATTGAAAATCCCCCCCGAGACGCAGACTGGTAAATTGTTCCGACTGCGCGCCAAAGGCGTCAAGCCCGTACGCGGTGGTGGCGTGGGCGATTTGTTGTGCCGGGTGGTGGTAGAAACGCCGGTCAAACTCAACAAGGAACAAAAAGTACTACTCGAAGAACTGCGCAGTACTCTGGGCGAGGGCGGCAAGGCCCAGTCTCCCCGCCAGACGAGTTGGTTTGAGGGTGTGAAAAGTTTCTTTGAAGAGTTGAAACTGTGACCGTACGCATCGGTATTACCGGCGCGGCCGGACGGATGGGACGCACCCTGATCGAGGCGATCAGTCTGGCGGAAGGCCTGACGTTGACCGCAGCCATTGAGCGCCCGGAAAGTACGCTGCTGGGCGCCGACTCCGGTGAACTGGCTGGGCAGGGTAAAAATGGCGTCGCAGTAGTTGATGCGCTGGCGAAAGTGATAGCCGATATCGATGTGTTGATTGATTTTTCAGTGCCGGCGGCCACCCTGGCTAATCTCGCGCTGTGCAGCGAGCACAACGTCGCGATTGTTATCGGAACAACCGGCTTTACCCCTGAACAGCAAGGCGACATCGAGAACGCGGCGAGCGTTATTGCTGTTTGCAAGGCCTCCAATTTCAGCACCGGCGTCAACCTGTGTTTCAAATTGCTGGATATGGCGGCGCGCGTCCTCGGTGACGATGTCGATATCGAGGTCTACGAGGCGCATCACCGTCATAAGATTGACGCCCCATCCGGCACTGCCCTCAGCATGGGCAAAGTGGTGGCCGATGCCCTGGGACGTGATCTGGACAAAGTCGCCGTCTACGGACGCGAGGGTCAGACTGGCGCAAGAGCGCGTGACACTATCGGCTTTGCCACCGTGCGTGCCGGTGATATCGTCGGTGATCACACTGTCACCTTCGCCGCTGACGGTGAGCGCGTAGAGATTACTCACAAGGCCTCCAGCAGAATGTCTTTCGCCCGGGGCGCCGTGCGCGCTGCCGGCTGGTTAGTAGGACAGAAGGCGGGTCTTTACGATATGCAGGACGTTCTCGGCCTGTAAGGTACGAGATAAAATGAGCCCGCAGTACCCACGCACACCCTGCGTGGGTACTGCGGGGGATCTAATGCGACCACACCGCGACTACCAAAACGCCGCACTGAATAGTCACAAGGGGAGCCCGTGACCGACTACATAGTCAACATCGACGAAACCAACGCCTCAGCACTTCTCATCGAGGAATCCCACAAACGCCCCGTGGTGGTCGATTTCTGGGCCGAGTGGTGCGAACCGTGCAAAACCCTGATGCCGCTGTTGGAGAAAATCGCCAAGGAATACGAGGGTGCTTTCCTGTTGGCCAAAGTGAATGCCGACGAACAGCAGGGCATCGCCCAGCAGTTAGGCGTGCGCAACTTGCCCACCGTGATGGTCATCCAGGATGGGCAACCGGTGGATGGCTTTGCCGGCGCGCAGACCGAATCGTTTATTCGAGAGATGTTGGGAAAATACCTGCCCAAGCCCTGGGACGGTTTACTGCAACTGGGGGCGGAGGCGATCGAGCGGGGAGAGTATAACGAAGCCCTGATTCCGTTGCGGCAGGCGTGGCAGGATTCCAAACAGCAGCACGACATTACGCTCACCTACGTCCATGCGCTGATAGAATCGCTGCGTCTGGATGAGGCAGCTGCCTTGCTGGACGGCGTGCGGATGGCCGACCAGGATGCTGGCTACGAGCAGCTGCGCGCGCAGCTGGAGATCAAGCGTGAGGCGGCTAAATCCCCGGAAATTGAAGCGCTGGAGCAGCAGTTAGCGGACAATCCCGACGATCTGGACGTGCGCTATCAATTGGGCGTGCAATACACCAACGCCGGGCAATTTCGCGAGGCGATGGAACAGCTTGTCGCTATACTGCAAAAGGATCTGGGCCATGGGAATGGTGCGACCAAGCGTATGCTGCTCGACTCGATTGCCTCGCTGGGCAAGGGTGACCCGCTGGCTGTCGAGTACCAGCGTAAACTATACAGTCTGTTGTACTGAGGCTGCGTAATACCCGGGTGGACCCGAAAGTTTACGGTGTTTACCGGGCTGGCGAATGCGGTGGCCGCTTTACTATTTTTTGGTAATTGCGCCTGGCATCAGGCAATATTTAATACTGGCGCGATCGCGCGCTGATCACATTAACTCGGGCCGTGTTGGTCTGGTAAGTACTGGAGATTATCTATGAAACTGGGCTTTCTGCTGGGCTATTCGGGCAAGCAAATTCACCTGCCAATGGAGCTGATACAACAGGCAGAATCCATGGGGTTCGATTCGGTATGGACAGCGGAAGCGTACGGTAATGACGCTGTGTCCAGTGCCGCATGGATCCTGGCCCAGACCAAAAAAATCAAGGTCGGTACGGCGATCATGCAGATGCCGGCGCGATCACCTGCGATGTGTGCGATGACATCCATGTCCCTGCACCAGTTGTCGGGTGGCCGCTTTATTGCCGGGCTAGGCGCATCGGGTCCCCAGGTGGTTGAAGGCTGGCACGGTGTGCCTTACGGCAAGCCGGTGACGCGCACCCGCGAGTACATCCAGATAATGCGCAAGATTATGTCGCGCGAAGGACCGGTGGAGTTTGACGGGAAAGTCTACCAGCTGCCCAACAAGGGTCCTGGCACTACGGGGCTGGGTAAGCCGTTAAAGTCTATTCTGGAAGGGTGTCCGGAGCTTCCCATTTACACGGCCTCCATCACACCTGCGGGTTTGGCCTGCGCTGGTGAAGTGGCCGACGGTGTGTTCCCCGTCTGGATGGACCCTAACAAATACAGTATTTTGGGTGATCATCTCGAAAAGGGCTTTGCCAAAGCGGGTAACGGCAAAAGCTTGAAAGATTTTGATGTCGCGCCTTTTGTGATGGTTGCTGCCAATGATGACCTCGCGGCGGCGTTTGACTCATTGCGCCCGTGGCTGGCGCTGTACATTGGTGGTATGGGCGCTAAGGGTAAAAATTTCTACCACGACTATGCCACGCGTCTCGGCTATGGAGATGTGGCGACGCGGATACAGGATTTGTATCTCAGCGGGAAGCAGGAGGAAGCGACAGCGCTGGTGCCCAACGAATTGTTGGACGAGGTGGGCCTGGTGGGATCGCACGGCAGAATCATCGAGCGACTCGCGCCGTGGAAAGAAGCCGGTAAGCGCGGTGAGGTGGGCTCCATGTTGTTGAATGTCGCCAATCCTGCAATTCTTGAGTTGTTTGCGAAGGAAATGCTGTGAGAAAAAATGCTGGCATGGCAGTGCTCGCGTTGACTACGCGGCACCCACAGGTATGCGGCAGTTGAATGGAAGATAGTGAAGTCTCAGTGGCGCAGGTAGAGACGCGAGAGCGCTTTGCCCGCGCCATATTGAATGGCTTTGAATCCTATTTCGCCGAGTTTCAGAATATTACGCTGGCCGCGAAGACGCGGTTTGAGAATGCCGATTGGCAGGGTATCCGCCATGCCTCCATTCAGCGCATTGATCTCTACAAGGTTAAAACGAAAGACATCCTGGAGTACGTGGAGCTTATTGCGGGTGATGATCTCAACGATCTCAATTTTTGGCGCGAGGCGCGCAAGCTCTACGCGCAGTTAATCGACGGCCACAACAATTTTGAGATCGCCGAGACCTTTTTCAACTCTGTTTACTGCGCGGTCTTTAAGCATCGTAAAATCCGTGATGAATACGCCTTTGTATTTTCACCGCATGGCGATATGCCGCCGGCGGATGTGAGTAAGGTGTATCGAACTTATCGTCTCCAGGGGTCACTCAGTACCCTGCTGGAGAGGCTTCTCAAGGATTTTGCCTTTTCGATTCCCTATGAAGACCTGGATCGGGATATCCACAATATTCAGGAGGCGTTACTCAACAATCTTGCGCCGCACATTGACCTGAACAAGGATGACGTCGAGTTTCAAGTGCTGGGGCATCATTTTTTCCGTAACAAGGGTGCGTATCTGGTAGGGCGTATCCTCAGTGGTGGGCAATCCATGCCGATCGTACTGCCCATCCTGCACAACGAGGACGGGGCAGTTTACGTCGACACCATCCTGTTCGGTGCGGATATGGTCAGCGTACTGTTCAGTTTTACCCGCTCGTATTTCCTGGTGGATGCCACCATCCCGGCACAGTGTGTGTTGTTTTTACAACAGCTCATGCCGGCCAAACCCATATCCGAAATTTACAGTGCCATGGGCCACAACAAACACGGCAAGACGTATTACCACCGCTGTGCGTTTCGGCACATGACAAGCACCTCTGACCAGTTCAATGTCGCGCCCGGTATCAAGGGTATGGTCATGACGGTGTTTACCCTGCCGTCCTACGACTTTGTGTTCAAGGTCATCAAGGACAGGTTTACGCCGCCCAAAGACATGACACGTGAGCAAGTGAAAGCCAAGTACACGCTGGTGAAACGCTGGGATCGCGCCGGTCGCATGGCCGATACCCAGGAGTTTAAAAACCTGGCGTTTGCCAGAGCGCGCTTCTCCGATGAATTGATGGAAGAGTTGCGCAAGGTGGCGCCTTCGGTGCTCGAGGAACACGGCAAAACCCTGATTATCAAGCATGTCTATGTCGAGCGTCGCATGACGCCGCTCAACCTGTACCTGCGCAGTGCCACCGACGAGCAGGTGGAAGCGGTGATGGATGAGTATGGCAATGCCATCAAACAATTGGCGGCAGCGAATATTTTTCCGGGTGATATGTTGCTGAAAAATTTTGGTGTCACAAGGCACGGGCGAGTGGTGTTCTACGACTATGACGAAATCGTGCCGCTGACAGACTGTCATTTTCGCACCATACCCAAGCCGCGAACTGAGGAGGAGGAGATGTCCAGCAAACCGTGGTATTCGGTTGCCCCCAACGATATCTTTCCGGAGGAGTTTGCACTCTTTTTCTCGGGCAACCAGCGAGCGCGACAGGTTTTCGATACGTTGCACAGTGATATCTATGAAGCCTCCTTCTGGCAGGGGCTGCAGGAGAAGATACACACCGGGCATGTTGAAGACTTTTTCCCCTATCGACGCGAACTGCGTTTCGACAGGCAACCCAATCTTGTGTCCCGGAGCGCCTGATGGCAACGATATACATGGTACGTCACGGTCAAGCCTCTTTCGGTGCCGAAAACTACGACAAGCTCTCCGATTTGGGCTGTCGGCAGGCCAGTGTAGCGGGCGAATATTTCCGTGACCACGGCATCCGTTTCGACGCCGTCTACAGTGGCGACCTGTCGCGCCAGCGCGAGACGGCCCGGTTGGCCCTCGCCAGTCAGCCCACGGTGGTACCCCACCATATCGATCCCCGTTTCAATGAAATCCAGAACGAAGAGCAACTGACTTACCTGATGCCGGAGGTGGTGAAACACAACCCGAAGGTGGCGGCATTGGTAGAAAAGGGGCTTAGCAACAGCAAGGACTACCAGAAAGTCATCGATGCGGTCTTTAATTACTGGGTGTCTCCGGCGTGCGACGATTCGCGGATTCAGAGCTGGGCCGAGTATTCCGGCAATGCACGCCAGGCGTTGGTCGATGTCATGCAGGAGCAGGGCAGTGGCAAGACTATCGGAATATTTACCTCGGGCGGCACACTGGCGACCATTGTCGCTCAGGTGTTGGGGCTTGGCGGTCAGCAAACCTACCAACTGTATGAGCCCATCTTCAACTGTTCTGTGACACAGTTATTTTACAGTGGGTCTAAAGTCTCACTTTCCGGTTTCAATGACTGCTCGTATTTACAGGTGCTGGGCGAACACAGCGGCGAAAAGCTTCTCACGTATCGATAAAGAGTGACCGACCGATCTATGGATATATTTCTCGTCAGACACGGTGAGGCTTCGGCCGGTTGGGGGGAGTCGCCCGATCCGGGCCTCAGCGAGCTCGGGCGACAGCAGGCTGAAGCAGCGGCCAGGCAGCTTGTGCCGCACGTAGGTGAGGGCTCACTATTACTTAGCAGCCCCTTGCAACGAGCCATCGAGACCGCCGCGCCGCTTGCAAGGGTGTTGCGCCAGCGCGTTCAGGAAGATGCGACGTTTCGAGAAATTCCATCGCCGGTGCCATTGGCGCAGCGCCAGGTGTGGTTGCGACAGTTTATGCAACAGCAGTGGTCACAGCAGACGGCAGACTTGGAGGTATGGCGCAGTAAAGCGCTTCAGCAACTGTTGGAACTGCGCCAGACGACGGTGATATTTACCCATTTTCTGGTAATAAACGCTGTCGTTGGCCAGGTGCTTGATCGTCCCCAAACACTGTGCTTTTCGCCGGCCAATGGGTCAATTACCCAGCTTCGTCTCACGGGTTCCCGCCTGGATCTAGTGGCGCTCGGGGCGGAGATGGAAACACACGTCAATTAGTCCTGGCGCAGGCGCAACAGCGATTCCTGTGCAGTGGACGCAACCAGCACACCCTCACGGGTATAGAAACTACCTCTACTGAAACCTCGTCCTCCTCCTGAAATAGGGCTATCCAGGCAGTACAACAAATGCTCGTCCGCCCGAAAGGGTTGGTGAAACCACAGGGCATGATCCAGACTTGCCGACTGCAGGGCTTTGTCCATTCCTGTGTAGGGGTGCGGGAGTAGCGCCGTGCCCAGCAAACCAAAATCAGACATGAACGCCAGTACTGTCTGGTGTCTGCTCAGGTCGTCTCCCAGATCGCCAAGCGCCCGGAACCATATTTGCTGCTCCGGTTCCTGCGGTTGCGGGTTGAGATAATCACGCGGTTGTACCGCTTTGCGTTCGATAGGCTGTGCGCCTGGCGGATCTATTTTGCCCGGGTTTTCTGCCGCGATACGCGACCACCGGTCAAAGTCAGACTCAAGCTCTTCCGGTGGGGGTACCTGCGCCATGTCAAACTGGTGCGACAATCCAGGTTCCTCAATGTGATAGGAAATCGAGGAACTAAAGATGGCAATCCCGTCCTGCTTGGCGATAACGTTTCTGGTGGTAAAACTCTTGCCGTCGCGAATGGGGTCCACATGGTAAATGATCTGCTTACTGGGGTTTCCCGGTCGCAGGAAGTAGGCATGCATGGAGTGTACGAAGCGGGTTGTCTCCACCGTGCGGGTCGCAGCGTTCAGGGCCTGTGCCAGTACCTGGCCGCCGAAAACGCGCGCCGGGCGTCTGGAGCTGAGCCCACTGAAAAGGTACTTGTCGAGCTGCTTGACCTCGAGAAGTTTAAGAAGTTTGTCTATATCACTGGCCACGAAGATGCTCCTGGGAATTAGGTGTTCTGGTTTACTGCGCGCGGCAATAAACCGTTGAAAAAAATGTCAAAATAATCGATGGCGGCGCTGTCGATATTGTCTACTTTACGCCACTGTTTGAGGTGCATGGCGGCATTTGTTGCACCGGCTACAAGCTGTTGGGCGACGTAGGTGTTCACAGAGCGCACGCTGCCGTCGTTCATGCCTGCATTCAAAAAATTGCCGAACTGCTCATTGGCGTTATCTGTGCGTTTTAGTATTTCACGCCGACGCTCCATGGGTAACGCAGTAATGGTGTTGTATCGAATCAGTGGCCCGACGTCAGAGTTCTGCACATAAAATGTGCGACGACACGTCAACTCGGCTTTTTGCAATCCGCTGCCCATGGACTGCGCCGCCTGCGCGTGAATCTTCTCCGTGATGTCCAGCGAGTGGCAGTAGCAGCGAAACAGCAGGTCTTCCTTGTTGTTGATGTGGTAGTAGAAGGCGCCTTTCGACACGTTGAGGTGCTCTGCGATTTCATCCAGCGATGTGCCGTTGAAGCCCTGTCTGTTGAAGAACAGGGTGCCAGTTTTCAAAAACGCGATCTGTTTCAGGCGATTTTGCTCTTCGCGATCAAACCCCTTCAATAGCGCCACCTGTTCGTTCTCGTGGCTGATGTCGGCCGCAGTATATTCCCCCTTGCCTGCAGAAATGCCTCGGGCCAGTATATCCCACGCTTCTTCTGCCGTGGCGCTCACCTGATCCAGAGGAATGTTGTGCAACCATGAGAATGTCCAGTCTACCGAGCCCAGTATGGCCCGCGTGGTGGCGCTGGGTTCACACTCTCTCAATGAGCCATCGGCGATACCCTGGCGAATATACTCTCGCAGTCGCTTGAACATTGCGATGTAACCCGCCTCGACCTCTTGCCGGTGAGCCCCCTTCAGCGCGGCAATTTCCAGCAGCGCGGCAATGTGCGGCCCCCGGCCCTCCTGGGCAGCGAGCCAATTTTCAAAGTGTTGCCGAAAAAAGGCGGAGGCGCGGGCCAGCGCGTCGGGGTGTGTCGCTTCGATCTCATCCAGCTTGTGGTGATGGTGCTCCAGAGCGACCATATAGCACTGGTAGATCAGGTCTTCCTTGGTTTTGACGTAGTAGTACAGGCTGGTTTTGGTTAATCCCAGACTTTCGGCGATATCCTTCAGCGTGGTCGCTCGGGAACCTTTGGAATTAAACAATTTGGCAGCCTGCGACAGAATTGCCGCCCGCTTGGCATCGTGCTGTACCGTGCGATTGAAAGGCGACGGGTCACGGCGCGTATTCTGTGTGCTGTTTTCTGTCATGAGAGGGGCTCCTGATACAGGAGCAACAGACCTACTGCTAATTCGATAATTCCAACTTTAAGTATTTATTTTGTCGCTGTCTACAGTGACATGCGGAAGTTGGCTAGTCAGCTGCACTAAATTGCACGTTGAGCCACTTACGGGAGCGAAAACGATAAGTCAGTATTGTCGCCTTTATGGCGTAATCAAGCAGCATGACCGAGAATATCCAGTAGACGGAAAGCCCCAGCCAAAGGAACGTCAGGGCTGGAATCAGGCGTCCGCCTATGACACCGCAAAAGGTTGCTACCAGAGGAAACCGGGTATCGCCGGCACCACGTAAAGCGCCACCCAGAGTGAATTCAAACGCCATAAGCGGTTGGGCCAGCGCAATGATGTACATAAAAACTACCGTGAGGTGAACGACTTCCGGATCGTCGATCATAAACCGCGCGAGACTTTCCGCGAACCACGCCAGTGCGATGGACAGTGTGATCATGGCAGCGAGCGCCATACGCAGAGAGCGTGTGGCAGCCAATACAGCCAAGTCGACTCTCCCGGCGCCGAGTTGCTGCCCGACCAGTGTAGCGGTCGCAATGCCAAATCCAAATCCAATTACGATGGGAAATGCAACCAGGGTAATCCCGATACCGTAGGCGGCGTAGGCGACCGTTCCGAAATGGGCCACGACGGCAAAAAAGGCCAGGAAAGCAATTTGCACAATGCCTTGTTCGAGTACCGCGGGGCCACCGATACTGATGATTTGTCGGCACACTCCCCAGTCCACGGCAAGGGAGCTGGCGGGTTTAAGGTTAAAGTGCCCACGCCACCAGGCAATGACAAAAGCGATGGTGATCAGGGCAGCGCCAAAGCTGCCGCCCAGCGCGACCCCTGCAACTCCGAATTGCGGTATGGGGCCCGCACCAAAGGCCATCACATAGGAAAAGAACACGTTCAGGACAGAGCTGAACAGCAGATACCACAATGGCGTGATCACGTCGCCAGTCGCCCTGAGCGCCGTCCCAAGCAGCATGTTGATCGCAGCGAAAACGTTAAACAGACTCAGCCAGAAAATATAGCTCGCAGCGAGCGTAGTGGTTTCCTCGTCAAGCCCAAATACGCTGGCCAAGGCTTTCGGCGCGAGGACGATCGGTAGGCTGACCAAGGCTGCCAGCGTCACAGACATAATCAGGGATGTCCAGGACACCAACTCAGCCTTGCGGATATCCTGGGCGCCCCAACTCCGTGCAATCAGTGCAGTGGCCGCTACTGATATACCCATCATCAGTGCCTGTACCAGAAAGAATATTCGCTGACCGGTCGTGACTGCTGCAACAGAACTGGTGCCCAGCTGCGCCACGATTTTGATTTGCATGAAACCAACGGTGGTGAACAGTAGATTGGAGAGAATCGTCGGCCACGCCAAACGCCAGACACTACGGCTGGTAGACGTTGGTTTCTCGGGGATGGCGGCGGACAAGTGAAATTCTCGCTGATGGGCTGTATATCTTACCAGCTCATGTCAGGAATGGGAGGCTTAGCGCAAGTCGGCGCATTGCTTGCGCCGAAAACATCCAGTGGTGTGATCATTTACCATACCAGTGGCCTGCATATGGGCATACATAATCGTGGAACCCACGAAGGTGAAGCCACGCTTCTTCATATCCTTGCTCAATTGGTCAGAAACCGGGGTGGTCGCCGGAACGTCTTTTAACGCCTTCCAGCGATTCTGTATCGGCTGGTTGTCCACAAAGCCCCAGATATAGTCCGAAAAACTGCCGTGTTCCTGCTGTACTTTCAGGAAGGCTTGGGCGTTCTTCCGGGCACCGTACACCTTCAGGCGATTTCGAACAATTTTGGGATCCAGCAGCAGCTTGTCGAGCTTTTTATCGCTGTAGCGGGCAATCTTTTGTGCGTCGAAGTTATCGAACAGTTGCCTGTATCCCTCCCGTTTACGCAGGATGGTAATCCACGATAATCCAGCTTGGGCACCTTCCAGAATCAGAAATTCGAACAGGGTTTGGTCGTCCCGTATTGGCACGCCCCACTCTTTATCATGATAGTCAACATACAGGGGGTCGTCCCCGCACCAGCCACACCGCTGTGTCATTGTGTGAATCTCCTCTACACTTGAAGTATGCTGTCCGCTCATACCCTTGTCTATGATTTTGGACCGTCGGTGGCGGCCCAGCACAAGCTATGCGACACTTCGAATGACATTCAACAATGAAGATCAGATGACAGAGACAATCCTTTATCGCCGCATTGAACATGTCGGCTACCTGACGTTGAACAACCCTCAGCGCCACAACTCCCTCGGCCGGGAGCAGTTGCAGGGCATTCACGCACGGCTTGATCAGATTGCTGCTGATCCCAAGGTGCGGGTGCTTGTTGTTACTGGTGCCGGTGAGAAGACCTTTTGCGCTGGCGCCGCTCTCCATGAGCTCAGTGACGGCCAGATTGACGATGACGCTTTCCAGAAAATGACTGGTCAGCTGGCGGATCTGCCGATCCCGACTATCTGCGCTATGAATGGAAATGTATTCGGGGGCGGCGCAGAACTCGCTGTTAGTTGTGATTTTCGTATCGGCATAGAAGGTTGTCGTATGCGTGTGCCGGCTGCGGCTATCGGTCTGTGCTACCCGCTTTCAGGGATAACCCGATTCATTGAATGTCTGGGGGTGAGCGTGACCAAGCGAATTCTGGTCGCCTCTGAAGAGCTTGATGCGGATACTCTGCTGGGGATCGGCTTTCTGGATCATTTGGTGTCACCGCAGGATCTGGATAGTTTTGTGCGCGAGTATGCACAGCATATTGCCGATCTCGCGCCGCTGTCAGTTCAGTCCATGAAACGCATCCTGCGGCAAGCCGCGGCGGGAGTCGTCGATCCCGCAGAGGTCAAAGCATTAACCATGATGTGCCTGGAATCGAATGATTTACAGGAAGGCTTCTCAGCCAAGCGGGAAAAGCGCAAACCCCTGTTCGAGGGCCGATAACCTGCTAATTGATGGGTGCCAGCGGGCCGTGGCAAGTAAGCTGCCGGTCTATAGCCATCCAGGGCAACCCGAGCTTGTCCAGCCATTTGAGCCCGGTAGCTTCAGTCTTTAGCCGCGCAATACTGGCAGCACTGCAGGCGGTGAGACAGTTTTCAGCGATGACGGTAACACTGAGCAGCCCTGGGATCGGTTGGCCATCTATGGGGCTTAATGCGCGACCAAACCGTTCATCGTTCTGAATAAAGGTGTGCTCAAAGTCTCCGCGTATAGCGAATCCCTGATGATTAACCTTTAGCCGAACGATTGCGGCTCGTGTTCCTTTGGGAATTCGTACACCGATTAGCCAGTTCGCGCCATCCGGTTGCTTGCCTATAGTCGCTACATCCTGCCCCATTTCGATATAGGCGTTGCTGACATTTCGTTTCAGTAAGAGCTTGCGTAACGAATCCAGTGCATAGGGACGCACACAACTATTCAAGTCGATGAGCATGCCCTTGGTGGTCAGATGTGCCCCCGCGTCTGCTATCTCGAAGTTCTTCCAGCCGACCAACTTCAACATTCTATGCAACTGGTCCTGCGAGGCAAGCAGCGCACCCGAGCCGTCATAGCAATCTTGCAAGATTCGGGTAGTGGGGTCGAATATATGTTTGCTCTCTTCCCAGAGCGCATTTACAAACAGGAACAGGCTGCGAGCCTCCGCATCCAGTGGTACGAAATAGCCCGTTCCTGCGCTCTGATTAATCCGGCTGGTGATGCTCTCCGGGTGGTAGGAACTGAATTTCTGTTCCAGCCTTAGTAGCTCATCCTGGCACAGGGAAAGAAGCTCAGCGCCCCTGTCATCACTATTGTCTATAACCAGATGGCATGCTCGTCCAAAAGCATGTAGTCGAATTTCGCTCTTTTCCACTATGCCCCGCCAGAGTTCAAAAACATCAAAAATCCCGTCGACAAAATGGCAGTATGCCATTCATCGGATTGGTCTAACGCCACAGCGATGTAATGTACCATTGCAAAAGCCAAGCTGACTAGTTGGCATTCGAAGGTTTACGAAAATTCAAGCGTCGTAGGGAATTTTGATCGAGACGCGGGTGCCTCCCTTGCCAGAGAAGTTCAGGCTTCCCCCTAGCTTCGAGACAATGGATCCCACAATAGCAATCCCGGAATCCTCGCTGGCGAGTTCCTCGATTTTATCAGGAACGCCAACACCATTATCGTTGAAAGACAAATGAAGAAAGTCTGCGGCTGCCTCGATGTCCTTTTCGAGGGAGAGTGTCACCTGGATATAGTTAGCCGGTGAATCCTGCTCGAAGGCGTGTTGAACACTGTTTTCGAGTATTTCATAGATTATGATTGAAATAGGAGACGCTAACTCAATTGGAATTGGCATGTCTGAAACTTCAATAATAGTGACTATAGTTTCTGGCTTCACAGGTGCATCTTTGAGTAGCTTTGCGAAAATACCGTTAGTATATTTTTGCAGATTCGCGACTGGACCACCCGCCTGATAGCTCAGGCAATCCTCAAGGCTGGATAAAGCGGCGATGCGTCGGATACTGCTATCCGTCAGCTTACGTTTTACATCATCGGGCAGGCTGGCACTCCGGTAGGTTATACAGTCGCTTACCAATGATAATGTCGTCAGATTGTGCCGGTAAGATGACAGAACCATTTCATCCTGTAGCTCTAGCTGTTCCTGCATCTCATCATCTGCTCTGTTCTCAGCCTCGAACATATCCCGGGCCATCTGAGCTGACTCTCTATCGATGGCATAACTACGATAGATACGAAGCAATCCCCAAACAAGAAACGAAAATCCTACGCTATAGACTAAATAGGCCCACCATGAGTACCAGGGCGCTGGGAGTACATTGACATCCAGAGTGATGCCCTCACGATTCCAGATGCCGGAAGAGTTTGCACCCTGAACCCGTAAAACATAGTTGCCGGAAGGCAGGTTTGTGTAAGTTGCGGTGTTCCTTGTTCCATTCTCTATCCACTCGGTGTCAAAGTTCTCAAGCTTGTACCGAAACTGATTCTTCTCGGCATCGATAAAGTCGAGTACGCTAAACTGAAAAGCGACGAAGTGATCCTTGTGGGTAAGCTGCAAAGACTTCAGTTCGTTGAGCTCTCCCAAATCCCGGTTGTCCTGCCTTGGCAGATCAATGCCAGTTAACCGCATGGGTGACGCAGAGCTATCGATATCAATTTGGATTGGATCAAATCTGTTGTATCCATTCATGCCCCCGAAGTAAATGAGGCCAGCTTTGCTGGTGAAGGACGCTCCTAGGGTGAAGTCACTGCCTTGTAAGCCATCTGCAACAGTAAATCTTTTTATCAATTGTCCCTTTGGGTCCAGTTTGACAATTCCATTTTCAGTTGAGCACCACACATTTCCTTCCGAATCTGATTCGATGCCGTAGATCGTTGAATGTTTGAGATCTCCTCGAATACCGAATGGCTGCATCACCATATTCTTGCTAAGTTGATTTTCTCGAGCCCACCGGAAAATTCCGTGGTCTTTTGTTCCGATCAGTATGTCATCGTTAGAGGTTTGACCAAATGAGTAGATGAGCGGATGTTTCTCGCCCAATCCAAATTCTATTGGCATTCTACGATACAGATCAGTCTCGGGAGAGTGCTGGTATAGTTTGCTTTCAGAGGCAGCCAGAAGAATCCCTGTCGTCGACTGGAATAGTGCCGTGATGGAGCTCTGAGGGAGAGCGCCATTTTCGTAGTAAGAGACAGTGTGGTCATTGGTGATACGAAATAGACCCTGATCATATGTTGCTATTAACATGTCTTCGCTTCCAGCGATGACCATTATTTTCGTTATACCTGCATCGCTGTTTCGGGCCATATCTCGGTTTTTCTGGTGACCAGATACTGTGTTGACAATTTTCACGCCACCGCGAATAAGCCCCAACCATAAAGTACTTTCCCTTGCTGCAATTGTAGCCACTCGTTGATCGATACTGACGGAATTATTTTGCGTTACAAATTTCCCATGAGTTCGGGTGTTCCCGTTATATAGATACAGCCCGTCGTAGGTGCCGATCCAAAAATGACCATCGATATCCTCCTCGAACGAAAGAATATCGTTTGGTATGCCACTATTCTTTGCGTTGAAGAGTTCAAATGGAGAAAATGAAAGAATGTCCAGTCCGTCTATAGTGCCAATCCAAATGTATTTTCCATCCTGAAAGAGAGAGTATATGTTTGGATTAGAAAGCTCGTCACTCCTGTTTCCTATGTCATCGAAATGTGACAGTTCTCTATCGGATAAATACAAGCCTCTGTCTGTACCGATGAGCAGTTGATCATCGTATTGGAGGAATTGTGAGATATAAGTATGACTATCTTCTCCCAATGTTGCAGTAGCGAACGACGCCCCAGAATTTATATCCCATACCACTAACAGTCCAGTATCTGTCCCAATGAGCAGCCTATTGTCTTCTAATGCTTCCAGTGCTGTTAGGCTGGAATTTTCTGGAAAACCTAACGTAGTAACGTCAATCGCTAAAAGTGACTTTTGTTCAAGGAGAAGGCATACAATGCCAAGATTTCCTGCCACCCATATATTCCCAGATGCATCCTCCACAATATCTCGGGGCGTCCCGACAATTTTCAGAAGCTCTATATTCTCCACCCATTCTGCGACGATTCTAGAAATAGGGTCGTAGAGGCGGAGTTGGTTCCTACTAAGCAACCATACGCTGCGATTCATCGTCAAAAGCAGCCTAACTAGCTTTGTCTCCCCAACGGATTTGGGTGATATGATGGACTTGAATGCTGCCACCTTGCGATCCCATTCTAATAGTGCCCCATTAGAAGTGGCAACAAAGAGGTTGCCATCGCTGTCCTCTACGATATCTCTTATTTCGGAATCTGGGATCCTGTTCTTATTTCCGCTGGCGGAATCAAATACAGTGAGATTAGCGCCATCGTATCGATGCAGGCCTTGCTCTGTACCGATCCAAAGAATTCCATCACTGTCGCGGTAAATTGCGGATACTGTTGGTTGTTGGAGTAAATCGGATAAACGTGATTTTGTTAATTTGGGCTGTGCGCCATAAGCACTCCAAGCCAAGCTAACAACTAAAGCAATGGATAAAGCGCTATAGACGCCTGTTATTAGTCCATTCCGCACTGTATTTGTCGGCATATTCGATTATATTTATAATAGGTGTTGTTTTATGATTATGCTCTGAGCTTAGTTCACTTGTGTATTTTGAGCCAGTGTTGTGTATCGCCAAAATAGAAATATTCTGGTTGGTCGAAATCAGAAGATTTTCAGTTGGTGAGCGCAGTGTCAAATTCCACCAAAAACTCCTGATAGGCATGCGCTAGCGAACTTATTGCCTCCACCAGACCGGAAAGTTCGTTCTGTCTGCCCAATCCCTCTATATGTGCGCTGATCGATCTCACTTTATGAGCCCCTATGTTTGCGCTCATCGACTTGATTGCATGGGCAGTTCGATACAAGGATACGTGATCTTCGGAGCGAACATCGCGTTCAATATCTCGAAGCTTCTCTTCCATTTGTTTGATATATCCTTCGAAAATAGAAGGTAATAACTCCTTGCCTGTTTGCCGTTCGATCTCTCTGATATTCTCTATCGCGGAGAGATCCAATACTTTTGATTCAGCTGGGCTTTCGCTACAGCTAGACGTTGGTGCATTGTCATCTAACTCGGCGCTTCCGATCGGTTCGTTTTCAATAAATTCCGTTTGCAGATGTTTGTCGATATTCTGCTGTATATCAGATATCGAAAAAGGTTTAGTCAAGTATCCATCCATGCCCGCTTCGCGACAGCGATCTTTGTCCTCCTGATCCGACCCTGCAGTTAGTGCGATTATTGGGACGCGGTGGATGTTTTTTTCCATCTCTATTAGACGCAATTGTCTGGTGGCGGTGTATCCGTCCATCACAGGCATCTGACAGTCCATAAATATTAGCGAGTACTCTCCGGACATATATTTTTCAACGGCGATTTGACCATTACTGGCTATGTCGACCTCGTGGCCAAGCAGTCGAATCATCTCGACGATAATTTGTTGGTTAGTGTGTACATCCTCTGCTACCAGAATTTGTTTTTTCTTTGGATGTTTAGCCTTGGATGTATCGCTTGCTATTGCTCTAACCATTCCTGCCGCATTGATATGTTTTTTCAGCGCCTCCTCAAGTCCCTTTGAGGTGATGGGTTTGGATATGGCTGTCCAGCCTGGGAAAGCGACTGAGGGCTCGCTGTCGATTAGTGGCGTTAAAAAAACACCGATGCGCGCATTAACTTTGCTCAATTTAAAATCGATCTCCGGGGAAAGTGAACCTTTCTCGTAGTCAATCACCATAATGTCTCTGTGCTCGCTCGATTCTGCGATGATATCTTCTTCAAAAACTGGATATGACGTCACTCCCAGACGCGACAAATGGCTAGCAGTCATTTGATATGTATTAGAATTAGCGGTAAGTATTCCAGCCGTCAAACCGTCAAATGGGTTCGCTGGAAGCTCGCTGTAATCTTCAAAATCCATGGGGATAGATAGCGTTATTTTTGTACCTTTGCCTAAGGCAGAGCGAATGGCGATGTCTCCTCCCATAATATCGATATAGTGACGTGATATTGTCAGTCCCAGACCTGTTCCGCCATACTCTCTGGTTGTGCTAGTGTCCGCTTGAGTGAACGGTTCGAAAACACGCTTTTGCGTGTCCTCATCCATACCTATACCGTCGTCTTCGACACAAATATCTATCATCGCACTTCCCAAGCTGGACGAGCTAAATGTGGGCACCACACGAATATTTATATTCCCGCTATGAGTAAACTTGATGGAATTGCTGATTAAATTCATCACAACCTGACGAATTTTGGTTGGGTCGCCGAGTAAGATGTTCGGTGTTTTTGGGTGACAGATATTGTTCAGTTGTAGGCCTTTTCTGTTGGCGGGCTCTCCCTGTAAATAACAGATGTCATCGATCAGCTCCGTTAGGTTAAAGCCTATTTTTTCTAACTCTACCTTGGAGGCTTCAACCTTGGAGAAATCCAGGATTTCATTGATTAGATTCAGCAGCGACTCGCCACTATTGCGTGCAGCGCGTGCGAACTGCTGTTGTTGACCATTGAGCGTGGTATGTAGAAGTAGCTCTGTCATGCCAATGATGCCATGCATTGGCGTGCGGATTTCATGGCTCATGGTGGCCAGAAATTCTGATTTCGCCTTTGTGGCTTCCTCGGCCACTTTTCTTGCGGCCTCAAGATCGCGTGTCCGTTCTTCTACACGGTGCTCCAGTTCTCTTTGTCTATGTAGTGAAACTCTCGTTTGTTCAGCCTGCCTGTAGAAGTAGAAAGCAATCATTGCGCCAGCCAGAATGATGTATGCTGCATAGGCTGATGGACTGAGCCAAGGTGGCGGTGCAACGACCACGGGTATACTGAGTGCATCCCAGTTCCAAGTGCCGTCGGGTGTGGCTGCAGCCATTTTCAGGTTGTAAGTTCCAGGAGGAAGTGTGGTGAACGATGCAATCCTAGCGTCGGGAGATACCACCCAGTCTGGATTTATCCCTTCAAGTTTATACGCGTAATTCACCAGGTCTGGATTGGAGTAATCTGCGGCGAAGAACTCAACCGATAGCATCCTGTCCTGATACCCTAGTTCTATCGCCTTGAGAGCATAATAGGGGGAACTAAACTCACGCCTTTCGTTCATCACCTTTATTTGTGAAATTGCAACCTGTGGCGGAATTCTATCAGATGAAATCAAGTCGGGATTGATTGTATTGAAGCCTCTGATACCGCCAAAAAAAATTATTCCAGTACTCGATTCATAGGACGCCCCCAAGTTGAACTCGGTTGACTGTAATCCATCCCTCACCCCGTACTGGTACGATACAAGTGTAATTGGGTCTAGACTTGTAATCCCTTTGCTATGGGATACCCACAGTCTGCCATTGTCGTCTCCGTGTATGCCGTATATGTTCCAGCTTGGAAGGGAAATATTGTCTGAATAATGTATGAAATTCGGCTTGGCTTCCATTCGATCTCGTACGGGCCAGCGATTTAGTCCGCCGCCTAGCGTGCCGATCCATAAGTTGCGATCTGCGTCCTCATAAAAACTCCACACGATATTACTGGACAAACTATTTGGTTTGCCTCGTTGTGTAAAATAGCGCTCGAATTCCTGGGTGGCCGGGTTGAAGCGATTCAGCCCATTCTCTGTGCCAACCCAAACAAGCCCCATTGAGTCTTCATAGATCGCGAGAACCATGTCATTGCTGATCGTTGACTGGTCATTTCTGTCACTTTTTAGGTTTAGAAACTGATTGCTTTTCTCATTGTAGAGGCTCAACCCACCACCATAGGTGCCTATCAGTAGTTGCCCGGTCGACAATCGGAGTATAGAAGTGATGCCATTGGCTCCTATAGTAGTTTCGTCGAGCGGGCTATGTCGATAAACGGTAACCTCATCCAGCTCAGTATCAAGCTTATTAAGGCCGCTATTATAGGTGCCAATCCAGAGTATTTTTTCATCGCTGAGTAGGCTCATGACGACTGGGCCTGAAATCGCTGGCTGCGTTGATTCGTTAATCCATTCAAAGGCATTACTTTGGGGGGCGAGCTTGTTGAGGCCGTCGTCTGTGCCTACCCAGAGTGTTCCATCCCCAGTTTCAGCGAATGCGTTTACTGAGTCGCTGGAAAGATTACTTGTCGAGTGGCTAAATTTTTGAAAGTGTGTCTTCATTCCTGATGCTAAACCTGATCGCGTTCCAATCCAGTATTTTCCCTCTCGTGTCTGATTTATACTGGTAATGGCGTCATTCGGGAGTTCAGTATTCTGGCGGCTATACCGTATAAAATTATTTGTTTTTGGTAAGAATAAGTTCAATCCTTCTGATGTCGCTATCCAAATATCATCGCTTGTATCCTGAAAAATATCTGATGTTTGATTGGATGACAATGAGCTGCTGTCAGTCTCAGAGTGAGTGAAGTTTGTTGATGTGTTGGTAGTGGGATTGTATCTACTGATACCGCCATTGTCCGACGAGATCCAGATGTTTCCTTTCTTGTCGGTAATCAGTCGGTACAATCTACCAGGAACTATGCTGTCGGAATTTTCGGCACTGTGTGTAAACGCGTCAACTTGCCCAGTTGACGGTTGTAGCCGAAGTAACCCATTAGTCTCCGTTGCAACCCAGATAGCTCCATCTTGTGTTTGTGTGAAATCCTTTACTTCTCCCATGAATGGGATATTGGGAGAGCCGGATATGTAGTGATGGAATGCAAGTCGCTTGGGATCAAAGGAGCTGAACCCGTTTAAATAACCAAGCCACAATATGCCCTCTCTATCGCAAAACACGGTCAGAACGTCGTTTGAATACGGGGTATCGTGATTGTTTGGATCTGCATATATCGTATCAAAGTCGTTGGATATTGAATTGTAAGAGGCCAACCCTCCACCTCGAGTCGAGAGCCACAAAACGCCCTCATTATCTTCAACAATTTGAGTTACGATATTGGTGGGTAATGAATTGGGATCCTTAGACGAATATCTATAATTTTCTAATTCGTGTCCTGTATATCGGTTCAGACCTTCCTGTGAAACAAACCAAACCGCTCCTCTTGAGTCCTGAAAGACTTGCCCCACCGTTTGCTGTGTTAATTCATCAGAAATAACCGAACGGTGAAGGTCGAGATTAACAAAAGCAAGCTCTGCTCCATAAGCACCCCCGCTTCGGCCAAGCAAGAGCGCGGCGAGAACCCCCCAGATTCCCAAAGATTTGCGATATCGTATGAACATTGCGCCCAACTCTACTGGATATGCTCGCTCCTAGCTAGAAGGAGGTTGGCTTTTCCGCTTATAATTCAGTGACATAACTCTACCTTGATGATCTACTGTATGGGAAGCTCCATGGCTACTCAAGATCCTCTTTTTTTGGCAGAGTACGTTATATTTTTTACCTGGAGCGGCAGGGCTGTTAAAGAGTCTTTGCCGTTCGAGGCTCAGTTTTTGTTTGTTATAGAATCCATAATCCCAGAGATGAGGTATCTCGTTTCGGCAGGGCAGCTACAGGATAATACTATGAAAATATCGGTTGTTCTTATCGCCTATGATATGGCGCGAGAGATACCCCGTACCCTGCAAAGTTTGGCGCGTGACTACCAGCACGGAGCGCAGGATTTGATCTACGAAGTCCTGTTGATCGATAACGGATCACCGGTTCCTCTGGACGAAGCATCATGGGCTCACGTGGATGTCCCTGTTCGGCTGATTCACCTGTCCAATGCGTCACCTTCGCCGGCAAAAGCAATAAATATTGGGCTGGAGCAGGCGACAGGCGAAATTGTTTGCTTGATGATTGATGGCGCCCATATTTTGACGCCGGGGGTTTTCAGAATGGCACTTTCAGCTTACCGCGCTTTTGACAACGCAGTAGTTGCGATTCGATATTTCTACCTGGGAGCTGAAGAGCAAACAGTGTCCGTTGCTCGAGGATATGACAGATTTGCTGAAGATAAGCTGCTGGAGCGCATTCAGTGGCCAGAGGATGGGTATCGCCTTTACGAAATCAGCACACCATTGCGCTCCGGGGCCAAGCGGCTCGCGTGGTTCAACAAGGTGTTTGAATCCAATTGTCTGTTTATGAAGAAATCGCTTCTGACAGCGCTGGGTGGGGTGGATGAAGGCTTCACCTATCCGGGTGGAGGCCTTCTTAACCTGGATACATTTAAACGCGCGGTAGAATCGCCTGACGTTACGCCGGTTCAGATTATTGGCGAAGGCAGCTTTCACCAGTTTCACGGTGGTACCACAACCAATGGGGACCAGGAAAAGAGAGGCGCACTGTTGGATCGCTATCGAGCACAGTATGAGGCGATACGAGGCCATAGCGAGTTGATGGCTGATGTCTCATTTACTTATATGGGTCATATGCCGACTTTCGCTTCAAATATCACTGCGTTAGAGCGTCGTAGGGCGCGGCTCGCTGGGAAACTCGTCGATTAGTTTGGTGCGCGATTCGCGCTTGAGTTTCCATTGGCAAAAGCAGCGGGCGCTGGGCAGGTGCTTTTTTTGCTAAACAATGTGTACATCAATTATGATGTTTGCTCAGTTATTTTTATGCTGGTGCTTGCGTCCTGGCAGAACCTTATATGAGATCTCAATGAAACTTTCGGTCATTCTCATCGCCTATAATATGGCGCGGGAAATTCCTCGAACTTTGCTCGGCCTGTCACGCAGATATCAGCGTGGTGCCGAGAATTTGGATTATGAGGTCATCCTGGTGGACAACGGGTCGCCGGTGCCATTGGATCCGGCATCCTGGGCGCACGTGGATGTACCCGTGCGCCTGATTCAAATGCAGGATGCCTCGCACTCTCCGGCGGGGGCGATTAACGTCGCACTCGGGGAGGCTACCGGCGATATCGCCTGCTTGATGATAGATGGAGCGCACATATTGACCCCGGGCGTGTTTCGAATGGCCCTGGCTTCCTTCGCGGCTTATGAAAACCCGGTCGTCGCTACGCGATATTTTTGGCTCGGCCCGGACACGCAGAACGATTCGATCGTCCAGGGATACAGTAAGAGTGTCGAGGATCAGTTGCTAAAAGACATCCATTGGCCAGAGGATGGGTATCGCTTGTATGAAATAGGTACCCCGTTGCGCGCGGGTGCTGAAAATATCAACTGGTTGAATCGCATGTTTGAGTCCAATTGCCTGTTTATGAAGCGATCCTTGTTTCAGGAGTTGGGCGGAGCGGATGAGCGCTTTGCTTCTCCCGGTGGCGGCCTGATCAATTCGGATATTTTCAAACGAGCGGCAGACGTCAGTGGCGTTACGCCAGTGCAACTTATCGGTGAAGGTAGCTTTCACCAACTGCATGGGGGAACGACGACAAACGTCAGCGCGGAAGAACGCAATGCCAGGGTAGTGCAGTTCAGGCAGGAGTACGCCGAGATTCGTGGGCATGACAAAATTATGACGGATAAAACCTTCCACTTCATGGGACACTTACCCACTCAGGCTTCCAAGATTCACCGGCTCAGGTGGTAGGTATCTGAGCAGCGCGAATACCTGTCGATTGGCTGTTCACCACCCGTATTGGCGCAGGTCAATTTTGCCCTTGAGACTGAACAAAATCCCCTCTTGTTCTAACCTGTCGCGCTGGATGGCGTGTGAGCCTGAGTCCTCTGGAAGTGAGATGCGTCCCTGTGCGTTCACAACTCTGTGCCAGGGAATGCGCGTGTTGGCCGGGAGTCCTCGCAAGGCGTAACCGACCCGTCGGGCAGCGCGAGCCATTCCGGCTTTTTGTGCTATTTCGCCATAGGTTGCCACCCTGCCCGGCGGAATTGCAGCGACGACCTGCCAGATGCGCTGGTTGTGGCCGGGGTCGCAATCGGTCATTGGTTAAGCTCTCGACAATACACCTTATTAGTGTGTCAGACGGTGCGTATTGCGTCGAGGACGCTCTGGCGCGATTATTCGCTATTCTTGAAAAATAGAGGATCGTCCCCATACCTTAACTTGTAATCCGGAGAACCCATTTTGATGCGATTTGTAATAATGCTCTTGCCTTGGCTGGAGCTCTTCACCCTGATTGAGCTAGGTATAAAAACCAGCGCGCTGACCGCCATTGCCTATGTTTTCGCCACCCTGTTCATTGGTCTGGCGATATTACAGCGGCAGGGCAGGGGTATGTTTGAGCGTTTACGGCAAGCGCAGGATGGGCGAATTATTGGCCCCGAGTTGTTCCTGGACGACATGGCTATGGGGTTTGCAGGCCTGTTGTTGATGTTCCCCGGGATGATTTCGGACGTCATCGCCCTCATTGTGATGGTGGGGCCATTGCGACGTCGTCTTGCGCGGGTGGTGTTTGGCCCACAGACCGTGGCCCCCATGCCAGAGCAGGGAGCGGAGGGGCACGAGACGATCGAGGGGGTCTTTCGGCACGTTGATGACGATAAGCCATCGTAACCTATTGTAAATATACAACAAATATTATTTTTGTAGTGCATCGGGTGTGGCCGGCCTGGACTTGACGGCAAGCGATTCCCGGCTAGAATTAGCACTCTCATGAAAAGAGTGCTAATTGAGTCTTGAAATCCGATTTCACGCCCCAATTAAGCAACCAACCCCCCCAAGTACGGGGTCCACATAACACTGTTATTTTGGAGAGTTACACAAATGAAAATCCGTCCGCTGTACGACCGCGTGGTCGTTCGTCGCAAGGAAGAAGAAAAATCCACTGCAGGAGGCATCTTGCTGCCCGGTTCAGCCAAAGAAAAGCCCAATCAGGGTGAGATCGTCGCAGTCGGCGACGGCAAGGTGCTGGAGAACGGTGATCTGCGGCCTCTGGCTGTGAAAGTTGGCGATACGGTTGTTTTCGGCCAATACGCTGGCAGCAACACCATTGAGATCGATGGTGAAGAGCTGATCATCATGGGTGAGAGCGAAATCTTCGCAGTGGTCGATTAAGACCCCGAAGTCGTTGCTTCTCTCGATTTTAAAATTGATTCATTCGTAAGGAATTTTCACCATGGCAAAAGACGTAATTTTCGGTACTAGCGCTCGCCAGCGCATGCTGAAAGGTGTGAACATACTGGCTGACGCAGTCAAGGCAACACTGGGTCCCAAGGGCCGTAATGCAATTCTGGACAAGTCGTTCGGTGCCCCTACCGTAACTAAAGACGGCGTGTCTGTAGCGAAGGAAATACAGCTCAAAGACAAGATTGAAAATATGGGCGCGCAGATGATCAAGGAAGTCGCTTCCCAGGCTTCTGATGTCGCAGGTGACGGTACGACTACTGCTACGGTGCTGGCGCAATCTATCGTAAATGAAGGCCTGAAATCTGTAGCTGCCGGCATGAATCCTATGGATCTCAAGCGCGGTATCGACAAAGCCATTGCCGCTGCAGTGGAGAAAATTTCTGCGGCAGCTATTCCCTGCGAAGACAGCAAGGCGATTGCTCAGGTCGGTTCGATCTCATCCAATAGCGATGAAGCAGTGGGTACTATCATTGCTGAAGCTATGGATAAAGTCGGCAAGGAAGGTGTGATTACTGTTGAAGAAGGTTCCGGTCTGGAAAATGAACTGGATGTGGTTGAAGGTATGCAGTTTGATCGCGGCTACCTGTCTCCTTACTTCATCAATAATCAGGAAAGCATGAGCGTCAATATCGACGATCCGCTGATCCTGTTGGTCGAAAAGAAAATCTCCAACATTCGTGAGTTGTTGCCTCTGTTGGAACAGGTTGCCAAGGCTTCCCGGCCGCTGGTTATAATTGCAGAAGACGTTGAAGGTGAAGCGCTGGCCACTCTGGTTGTCAACAATCTGCGCGGCATCGTCAAAGTGACTGCTTGTAAGGCACCTGGATTTGGTGATCGCCGTAAAGCGATGCTGCAGGATATTGCTATCCTGAGCGGCGGTACTGTGATTTCTGAAGAAGTTGGTCTGGATCTGGAATCCGCTACGCTGGAGCACCTCGGAACCGCGAAGCGCGTGACCATGGACAAGGACAACAGCACCATTATTGATGGCGCCGGAGACCACGAGGCAATCAAAGCACGCGTCAGCGAAATCCGTGTGCAAATAGAGAATACTTCTTCAGATTACGATCGTGAGAAGCTGCAGGAACGCGTGGCCAAGTTGGCCGGTGGTGTTGCAGTAATCAAGGTTGGCGCTGCCACCGAGATCGAAATGAAAGAGAAGAAAGCCCGTGTTGAAGATGCACTGCACGCTACTCGCGCAGCGGTCGAAGAAGGTGTTGTAGCCGGCGGCGGTGTCGCTCTGGTTCGTGCCCTGATGGAAATTACTGGCTTGAAAGGCGACAACGAAGACCAGACTCACGGTATCAACGTGGCCCTGCGCGCTATGGAAGCTCCGCTGCGTCAGATAGTTGAGAACGCTGGTGCTGAAGGCTCGGTGGTGCTTAACAACGTGAAATCCAACGGCACCGGTAACTACGGTTACAATGCCGCGACGGGTGAATACGGCGATATGATCAAGATGGGTATTCTTGATCCCGCTAAAGTCACACGTACTGCGCTGCAGGCTGCAGGCTCAGTAGCTGGCTTGATGATTACCACTGAGGTGATGATCTGCGAAGCCGATGATGAGTCCGGTGGCGGTGGCGGTATGCCTGATATGGGCGGCATGGGCGGTATGGGTGGTATGGGCGGCATGATGTAAATCAGGTCGATTCAAAACCACAAAAACCCTGCCTTTTGGTGGGGTTTTTGTCGTCAAAAAAAAGGGGGCGGAGTCGTGTTTAGCAGGACTCCGCTCCTTTTTTGTCTGTACAATGACCGCAGGTGTATATAAAACAACAATAGGAGAAAACCATGATTATCGATTTTGCCTTCAGGTGGGCGCACGTCCTGTTCGGTGTCGTCTGGATAGGTATGCTGTACTACTTTAACTTTGTTCAGGGCGAGTACTTCAAGGAGGCTGAGGCGGGTGCCAAGGCTGACGCAATGAAGAAACTGGCTCCCCGGGCGCTGTGGTGGTTCCGCTGGGGCGCAATGTTTACCTTCCTGACCGGCCTGATTCTTCTGCACCTGACAGGTGCTACAAAGAACATGATGGGCAATCCCGTCATCTGGATTGGTGCTCTGGCGGGAACTTTCATGTTTCTGAACGTGTGGCTGGTCATCTGGCCCAAGCAACAGGTGGTGCTGGGATTAAAAGAAGGTGATGGCCCATCAAGTGCGGCTAAAGCTGGCTTGGCGTCGCGCACGAATACCTTACTGTCCGGGCCTATGCTATTCGCTATGCTTGCGTCCATGCACCCTGCAGTCGACCACGCTGTTAGCAGTCTGGCATTTTTCGTGTGTATCGCGATTGTGATTTTGCTGGAACTGAACGGTTTGTTCGGCAAGATGGGCCCAATGGCCAGCGTAAAAGGCGTGATTCACAGCAGCATTGGTTTGACTGTATTGATGTGGGTATTACTCGCCTTCATTTAAACAGGCATCAGCCATACCGAAGCCGGGTTTTCCCGGCTTTTTTTGTTCCGATCCAGTAGGCGATATGTATAATCGTCTCTACTATATATACAGTGTATTTCTCTCATGCCACATGATGATCTAGATCACATTCCCTCCATCATACCGACTCGGGACAGCCAGCCCTCGCGTGGCAGTAGCAAGCCCCGGGCAAGTAAGGCTGAAGCAAGTCGTCCGCTCGGTTCTCAAAAACAAGCGCCCAAAGAGGGCGGTAGGGATGTACTGGCGCGCGTATTCATTGCGCTTGCGCTGATAGCGGCTGTTGCCGTAGGCGTGTGGGCCTGGAAGTTGCAGGCACAATTACTGCAGGCCAATGATCAAATTGCGGACTACGCCCTGCGTATTGGTGATTTGGAGGCCAGATTGTCGGATACCGATGAAGGTATGAACCAGAGTGCCGAGGTCCAGGCGGTAAAAATAGCCGGGCTTGAAAAAGAAGTGCGCAAGCTTTGGGACAATGTCTGGAAGGAGGCCAAGGAGCGTCTGGGTAAATTGGAGGCCGCCAATGCCAGCCAGGATAGCAGCATCAAAAGTGTGCAAAGCACACTTGCCGGTGCGCAGTCGCAGCTGAAAGAAGCATCAAGTGATAACGCCAGGCTAAAAACAGATATCGCCGAATTGAAAAGTATTTCGGGTGATCTTGCGCGTCTTATTGCCAGCGCCAAGGCCAATCAGGCCGAGGTAGAGCGTGTGGCGGACAACCTCAATCAGATTAACCTGGCACTGGCCAAGCTGGAAAAGCGTGTGGCGGGTAATGAGGAATGGGTGGCGTCGATAAACGCCTTCCGCAAGCAGGTCAATACCAGCCTGAGTCAGATGCAGACCGCCATCAGGGCGCAGTCGGCGCCGTAGTGAGTATTTACGCATAGCCCAGCAGGCCGGTTTCGATGCCTGCTGTTGACGACCGGGGGTGTATGATAAAGCTCCCTTTTTTATCCTCGCACCACAAGGACCCTTACTATGACTGTTATTCGACAGGACGACTTCATCGATAGCGTCTCAGATGCCCTGCAATTTATTTCCTACTACCATCCTCTGGATTTTGTAAAGGCAGTGAACGAAGCGTATGAGCGGGAGCAAAATCCCGCTGCTAAAGACGCGATGGCACAAATACTGATCAATTCCCGGATGTGTGCGGAAGGCCATCGCCCCATCTGCCAGGATACGGGCATCGTCACCGTATTCCTCAAAATTGGCATGTCGGTACAGTGGGATGCCGAGCTGTCAGTGTCAGAAATGGTCAACGAGGGCGTCCGCAGAGCCTACACCAACCCGGACAACGTGCTGCGGGCATCGATTTTGGAAGACCCTGCAGGCGCCCGTAAAAATACCAAAGACAATACCCCGGCTGTGATCCACATGGAGGTAGTGAAGGGCGATACCGTGGATGTGCAGGTAGCGGCCAAGGGGGGTGGCTCAGAGAACAAATCCAAATTGGCCATGCTAAACCCGTCCGACAGTATTGTGGATTGGGTGGTGAAAACGATTCCCACCATGGGTGCGGGCTGGTGCCCGCCGGGCATGTTGGGTATCGGTATTGGCGGCACTGCAGAGAAGGCAGCCGTAATGGCCAAAGAGGCCCTCATGGAGCCCATCGATATCCATGATTTGCGCGAGCGAGGCCCATCCAACCGGGTAGAGGAGCTGCGCCTGGAGATTATGGAGGCAGTCAACAAACTGGGAATCGGTGCTCAGGGTCTTGGCGGTCTTACTACCGTGATGGATGTGAAAATTAAAGACTATCCCACGCATGCCGCGTCACTGCCGGTTGCCATGATTCCCAACTGTGCGGCGACACGACATGCGCATTTTGTGCTGGATGGTTCCGGTCCCTCCCTGCAAACGCCCCCCGATATCAACGATTGGCCGGACATTACCCGGGAGGCTGGAGACAACGTCCGCCGTATCAATCTGGACACAATCACTCGGGAGGACGTCGCTCAGTGGCAGCCCGGCGATACGCTGTTGTTATCTGGCAAGATGTTGACCGGACGGGATGCGGCACACAAGAAAATGAAAGAACTGATAGAGAGCGGGGAGGGGCTGCCTGCGGAGGTCGACCTGAAAGGACGATTTATCTACTACGTTGGCCCAGTCGATCCGGTACGCGATGAAGTGATGGGGCCGGCTGGTCCGACGACGGCGACCCGCATGGACAAATTTACCGATTTCATTCTCGAGCACACGGGTCTACTGGGCATGATTGGCAAAGCCGAGCGCGGGCCGGCCGGGGTTGAGGCAATCAAAAAGCATCGCGCGGTTTACCTGATGGCAGTCGGCGGTGCAGCCTATCTGGTGTCCAAGGCGATCACCTCCGCTCGGGTTGTTGCATTTCCTGAAATGGGTATGGAGGCCATATACGAGTTTGAAGTGAAAGACATGCCCGTCACTGTGGCAGTAGATGTTACGGGTTCCTCCGTGCATGAACTGGGTCCGAAAATCTGGAAAGCAAAAATCGCAGCGCAGGCGATAGAAGTTGCCTGATACATTCTATTGGCACGATTATGAAACGTTCGGCGCCAACCCCGCTCGGGATCGGCCAGTGCAGTTTGCGGGGGTGCGCACGGATGC
Source organism: Halioglobus sp. (assembly GCA_037969215.1). GTDB lineage: Bacteria > Pseudomonadota > Gammaproteobacteria > Pseudomonadales > Halieaceae > Marimicrobium. Next base: position 12,724 of record JBBKWY010000107.1, on the reverse strand, counting down.
TGAGCTGAATGTCATCGGTGAACCACTGGTAATTTTCTGTCGCCCCGCCAATGACTTTTTGCCACATCCACAGGCCTGTCTCATCACCGGCATTACACCGCAGCAGGCGCTGGCAGAAGGGTTGCCTGAGTCTGAGTTTATAGCTCGAATTCATCGTGAACTGGAGGTGCCCGGGACTTGCGGGGTGGGGTATAACTCGCTGCGCTTTGATGACGAGATCACCCGTCACACCCTATATCGCAATTTTTTCGACCCCTACGCACGGGAGTGGCAAAACGGGAATTCCCGCTGGGATATTATCGATATGGTGCGCACCACCAATGCGCTGCGACCGGACGGTATCGAATGGCCGCTGCGGGAGGATGGCCTGCCCAGCTTCCGACTGGAGGACCTTACGCGCGCCAATGGGATAAGCCATGCAGCCGCCCACGATGCATTGTCTGATGTACACGCTACTATCGCATTGGCGCGCCTGATCAGGGATAAGCAGCCCAAGTTGTACGATTACGTGCTGAATTGCCGCAACAAACGTACGGCAATGTCACAACTGGATATTGCGGGCATGAAACCGGTACTGCATGTGTCCGGCATGTTTGGCGCCACTCGTCACAATATTGCGTTGGTGGTCCCGCTTGCAGTGCACCCGCACAATCGCAACGAAATCATTTGCTTTGACCTGAGCGCAGATCCTCAGCCGCTTTTTGATTTGCCCGCTGAAAAGCTTCAGGAGCTGCTCTATATGCGCACCGAAGATCTGCCTCCAGGGACGGAAAGGCTCGGCTTTAAATCGATCCATATCAATCGCTGTCCGATCCTGCTGACGCCAAAGATGGCCGATCCCGCGACGGCGCAACGACTGGGTATTAGCGGTGAGTTGTGCCGCAAACACCTGGACATGCTGCGACAGTACCGCGATCGTGAGGCTGCTCAATTCACTGCCAAAGTGCAAACGGTCTGCGGGGGGCGCAGCTTCGCGGCGGTCAATGACCCTGATCTGATGCTATACGGTGGCGGATTCTTCTCCGAGGCAGACAAGCGGACCATGGAGCAGGTGCGTGCGCAGACTCCGGAGGAACTCGCCGTCGCAACGTTTGTCTTCGAAGACAAGCGTCTGCCCGAAATGCTGTTCCGATATCGGGCGCGCAATTATCCCGATAGCCTTTCTCCCGAGGAGCACGCAGCCTGGGAAGAATATCGGTTTCAGCGACTCACGGAGCCAGACTTCGGCGCTGGGTACTGCATGGAAGAGTTTCAGGCAGACATTGAGACGCTCAGCGCCAGCGGAGAACTTTCGGCTGCACAGCAGGCGCTGATGGAGCAATTGTTGGATTACGCAGATACTCTGCTGGCCTGAGACCAGTCCCTTTCTTTGGTATTACGCACATGGGCAGGGCCCCGTCTCGCCCTTATAATGTCAGCCGCGTAACCCGTGTCATCCCCAGTGTCAGCCCAGGAGAACCAGTGTGCAGTTTGCCGGCAGCCATATCCTCTCTGTTTCCCAATTTGAGCGGGAAGATGTTGAACGGATATTCGCCGTTGCCGATAAGATGGTGCCTTATGCCCATCGCCGGCGCGTTACCCAGGTGCTCAATGGCGCCATTCTGGGAGCGATGTTCTTTGAGCCCAGTACGCGAACACGTGTCAGCTTTGGCAGCGCCTTTAACTTGTTGGGGGGCGAGGTTCGAGAAACCACGGGGTTTGAAAACTCGGCCATTGCCAAAGGAGAATCCCTCTACGACACTGCCAGGGTGCTGAGCGGCTACTCGGATGTGATAGCCATGCGGCACCCCGAGGTTGGATCGGTGGCCGAATTTGCCGCGGCCAGTCGCGTTCCTGTGATCAACGGGGGCGATGGCAGCAATGAACATCCCAGTCAGGCCCTGCTCGACCTGTATACCATTCGCAGCGAAATCGCCGCAAGCGGGCGAAGTATTGATCAACTGCGCATCGCCATGGTGGGCGACCTGCGCTTCGGCCGCACAGTGCATTCCTTGTGCAAGCTGTTATGTCGGTATAAGGGCGTTCAGGTCGTCCTGGTTTCACCTGAGGCATTGCGCATGCCGCCAGAGATTGTCGAGAGTCTGCGCAGTACCGGACACAATGTACTGGAATCGGACAAGCTGGAAGAGAGTATCTCCCACGTCGATATCGTCTACTCCACCCGTATTCAGGAGGAGCGCTTTAACTCTCAGGAAGAGGCCGACCTCTATCGTGGCCGTTTCCGTTTGAATCAGAGCATCTATACGCATAACTGCGAACCGAATACCGTCATTATGCACCCGCTCCCCCGGGATTCCCGCGTCAACGCCCGGGAGTTGGATGATGATTTGAACGACAACCCCAATCTGGCCATTTTCCGCCAAGCCGATAACGGGCTGTTGGTACGCATGGCGTTGTTCGCACTGATACTGGATGTAGTGGATGAGGTGGATACGCATGCACGTGATGTGAACTGGTATACCGGCGGGCGCTTTTGAAGTCGCTGGAATTACAGTTTGGGGCGCAGGATGTGCGCGTGCTGGAAGATCAGGCAGTCTGGTCAGGCCACTATTCCATGCGCAGATTAACCCTGCAGCACCGACGGTTTGCCGGTGGTTGGAGCGAGCCTGTAGTGCGCGAGATCTTCGATCGTGGAGATGCGGTAGGCGTTCTTCCCTATGACCCGATCACAGACAGCCTGATAATGATTGAACAGTTTCGCCCCGGTGCGATGCGCGGCGATGACAGCCCGTGGATGCTGGAACTGATCGCCGGTGTGGTGGAGGCAGGGGAGGGCGATGAAGAGGTGGTTCATCGCGAGGCAATGGAAGAGGCCGCGTGCGAACTCTCTGAACTGCTGCCCATCGCGACGGTCTTTCCGAGCGCGGGTGCCTGCACGGAGCAGGTCCGACTTTTTTGTGGCCGCGTAAATAAGGCCGCTATAGGTGAGCTTCACGGGCTGCAGGAGGAGGGTGAGGACATTCTGGTGCACTCGATCCCGCGGACGGACGCGTTGCAGATGCTCGCCGATAATCGAATTCCCAACGGACATACCCTGATTGCGTTGCAGTGGTTACATATTCACGGTGCTGCCCTGCGGGAGCGCTGGTGCTGAGGCTGTGCCAGCGCTAGATCCCACATGACTGATAGCAAAGTGAACACTCCTGCCAAGAATGCGCCCGGTCTGCTGCGATCCAGCGCGCTAGTGGGCAGCATGACGATGACCTCGCGGGTCCTGGGGTTGTTGCGCGACGTGGTGATTGCCGCATTTGTCGGTGCCAGCGCTAACGCTGACGCTTTCTTCGTCGCTTTCAAGATTCCCAATTTCCTGCGGCGCCTGTTTGCGGAGGGTGCTTTTTCCCAGGCTTTTGTCCCTGTATTAGCGGACTACAAGGCCGAGGGCAGTCAGGCAGCCGTGAAGGCGCTGGTGGATCGTGTGGCGGGGGTGTTGGGCGGCTCGTTGCTGTTGATCACTGCTATCTCGATGTTAGCTGCGCCTGTCATTACGATGATATTTGCCCCGGGTTTCGTCGGGCAGCCCGAAAAGTTCCGTCTGACGTCCGAGATGATACGCATCACCTTTCCGTATTTGCTGCTCATTTCCATGACCGGGTTTTGTGGCGCAATATTGAACAGCTACGGCCGATTTGCAGTGCCGGCCTTCACGCCTGTATTCCTGAATCTGTCCCTGATATTTGCCGCGCTGGTGGCGGCGCCATGGTTTGAAGTGCCCGTTTTTGCGTTGGCCTGGGGGGTACTGATTGCGGGTGTGATTCAGTTATTGTTTCAGTTTCCATCTCTGTACCGATTGGAACTGGTGCCGCGTCCCCGTTGGGATCCCAAGGACGAGGGCGTGCGACGAATTCTCAAGCTGATGGTCCCCGCGCTGTTTGGCGTGTCGGTCAGCCAGATTAACCTGTTGCTGGATACTGTGCTGGCCTCGTTTCTGCCGACCGGCAGTGTGTCCTGGTTGTATTACTCTGATCGGCTGGCAGAACTGCCGCTGGGAATCTTCGGTATTGCCATCGCCACGGTTATTCTGCCGAATCTGTCGGCACATCGCGCAGCGGCCCGTGAAACGCATTTTAGTGGCACCCTGGACTGGGCATTGCGCTGGGTATTGTTGATCGGCGTGCCATCAGCCCTGGCGCTGATGCTATTGGCCAGTCCGATACTGATCACGCTCTTCCAGTACGGCGAGCTGACATCGTTTGATGTGGACATGTCGGCCTTGAGTTTACAGGCGTATAGCGTGGGTTTGATCGCTTTCATGCTGGTGAAAGTGCTGGCGCCAGGCTTCTATGCTCGCAAGGACACCACTACCCCGGTGAAGATTGGTATCATTGCGATGGTCGCAAATATGTTTATGAATCTGGCGCTGGCATTACCGCTGATGTATCTGTGGAACATTGGCCATGTGGGACTCGCGCTGGCGACCAGTCTGGCGGCTATCCTTAACGCCGGCCTGTTATTTCGAGGGCTGTTGCGTAGTGGCTTCTATCACGTTCAGCCGGGATGGGCGCTATACCTGCGGCGTCTGCTGTTCGCCTGCGCCTGTATGGTTACTGCCATCTTGTGGTTGGTACCAGAGCAAAGTGTTTGGCTGGATTGGCACTGGCTGCGCCGAACGGGGGAATTGTTGCTCCTGTGTGCTGTCGGAGTCGTTGTTTATTTCGCGGCTCACGGGCTGCTGGGGACTCGAATGTCACACCTGCGCGCGCCGCCTGCGCATTAGGTACTGGATTGGGTGATATATTCACTCGGATGAGGGTGCCCAGGCCGTAGGCTATGCAGCGCAAGTTCGCTATACTGCACCGTTTGGTCTGACTGGGCTTTCATACTCCATGGAATTGATTCGAGGCCTGCACAATCTGCGGCCCAGACATCACGGTTGTGTCGCTACGATCGGCGCGTTTGATGGTATGCATCTTGGTCACCAGGCGGTGATCCGCCGCCTGCTTGAAAAGTCGGCAGAATTTAATCTGCCTTCACTCATTATTGTATTCGAGCCACTGCCACGGGAGTTTTTTGCGCCACTCAAGGCGCCCGCGCGAATAATGAGTTTTGGGGAGAAATGCCGCGCGCTGGAAGCGCTCGGAGTAGATCGCTTATTGCGTATCCGTTTTAATGAACAGTTTCGCGGCATGTCAGCGCAGCGCTTCGTAGACGATATCTTTGTCGCGGGGCTAGGTGTGCGCTATGTGATGCTGGGAGACGATTTTCGTTTTGGCGCTGATAGACAGGGCGATATACAGCTCATTCGGGAGCGTGGTCTGCGCTATGGCTTTGAAGCCGGGTCCACTCCCACATTTGCTATCGACGGTGAGCGGGTCAGTAGTACTCGTATCCGTCAGGCGCTGGAAAGTGCAGATTTTGACGCCGCAGAGACCTTGTTGGGGCGCCCTTACACTATGTCCGGCCGGGTGATTTACGGCCGTCAACTGGGCAGGACCATAGGCACGCCAACGGCCAATCTGGAATTGCGACGGTTGCGAGCGCCATTGTCCGGTGTCTACATCGTGGAGGTCAGTGGTGGTGGGCTGGACAAGGCACAGGGCGTGGCCAATGTGGGCGTGCGACCCACAGTGGATGATAGTATCAAGGCCAATCTGGAGGTCCATTTGCTCGATCGAGAGATAGATCTGTATGGCCGGTATATTGAGGTGACTTTTCGCCATAAACTGCGGGAGGAAATCAAGTTTGGTTCTGTGGCTGAGCTGCAGAAAAACATTGCGAGGGATATAGAGAATACTCGGGCCTGGTTTAACCGGGGCTAGAACTCGATTTAAAAATATGAGCGACTACAAAAATACACTGAACCTGCCCGTGACAGCCTTCCCCATGAAAGCCAGCCTGGCGCAGCGCGAGCCACAGCGCCTCAAGCAATGGCAGGACATGGGCTTGTACCAGCAAATCCGCGATGTCTGTGCCGGCCGGCCCAAGTTCATTCTGCATGATGGCCCGCCTTATGCGAACGGTGATTTGCATTTGGGGCACGCGGTCAACAAAATTCTGAAGGACGTGATCGTCAAGTCCCGGACTCTGGATGGCTTTGATGCGCCCTACGTACCCGGTTGGGACTGCCATGGCCTGCCCATCGAATTGAATGTCGAAAAGAAGGTGGGGAAACCCGGCGGCAAGGTGACGCCTACCGAATTCCGCCAAAAGTGCCGTGAGTACGCGCGGCGCCAGATCGACGGTCAGCGCACAGACTTTATGCGCATGGGCGTAATCGGTGATTGGGCCAACCCTTATCTGACGATGGATTTCAAGTTCGAGGCCAATGTTGTTCGGGCGTTGTCGCGTATCGTGGAGAACGGTCACCTGCACAAGGGGTTCAAACCCGTGCACTGGTGCATGGATTGCGGTTCGGCTCTGGCTGAGGCCGAAGTGGAGTACCAGGACAAGCGTTCGCCTGCGATCGACGTCGCCTTTGTCGCCATCGAACCCGCTGCCTTCAATGCAGCGTGCGGTTCGAACTACGACGGTGAGATTGCTGTCCCTATCTGGACCACCACGCCCTGGACGCTACCGGCCAATATGGCTGTGAGTTTGAATCCGCAGCTGGATTACGTTTTGATTGAAGGTCAGGGGCGAGCGCTGTTATTGGCGGAGGAACTGGCTGAGAGCAGTGCTGTGCGTTTTGGTCTGGACACCGTCAAGGTACTTGGGCGTTGCAAGGGTGCGGCACTTGAGCACCTGATGCTGCAGCACTGCTTTCTGGATCGACAGGTGCCGCTAATCCTCGGTGATCACGTCACGACAGAGGCGGGTACTGGCGCGGTGCATACTGCTCCTGCACATGGTCAGGATGATTACGTGGTAGGTCAGAAGTACCAGTTGGAAGTCTATAATCCCGTGGGCGGCAACGGTGTTTACCTGCCCGATACCGAGTTTTTCGCAGGGCAGCACGTGTTGAAAGCCAATGCCAATGTCATCGCGTTGTTGCAGGAACGCGGTGTGCTGCTGCACAGTGAAGACTACGAGCACTCCTACCCGCACTGCTGGCGGCACAAGACGCCGATCATTTTCCGGGCCACCCCGCAGTGGTTCGTGAGTATGCACCAGGAGGGTTTGTTGGATAGAGCGCTGGCGGCGGTGGATGGCGTGCAGTGGTTGCCCGACTGGGGCCGCGCGCGTATCGATGGCATGTTAGCCCAGCGGCCAGATTGGTGTGTCTCGCGCCAGCGCACCTGGGGCGTGCCCATTGCGCTGTTTGTGCACCGGGAGACGGGGGCTCTGCACCCTGAAACCACACAGCTGATGGAGCAGGTCGCACAGCGCATGGAACAGAGCGGTGTCGACGCCTGGTTTGATCTGGATGCAGCCGAGTTGCTTGGTGACGAGTCCGGTGACTATGAAAAAGTGACCGATACACTCGACGTCTGGTTCGATTCCGGCGTTACTCACGCCTGTGTATTACAGCAGCGCGAAGAGCTGCAATTTCCGGCAGATCTGTATCTTGAAGGCTCGGACCAGCATCGCGGCTGGTTTCAGTCCTCGCTGTTGACCAGCATCGCCATCGAAGGCGTCGCACCGTACAAAACAGTGTTGACGCACGGCTTCACCGTGGATGGTGATGGTCGCAAGATGTCCAAGTCACTGGGCAACATCATCCCGGCAAAGAAAGTGATGGGCGAACTGGGTGCAGATGTTTTACGCCTTTGGGTGGCGGCCACCGACTACCGCGGAGAGCTGACGGTCAGCGATGAGATTTTCAATCGCACGGCGGATTCCTATCGTCGGATTCGCAATACTGCACGTTTCCTGTTGTCTAATCTCAATGGCTTTGACCCCACTGTCGATGCGCTGGATTTTTCCGAGATGCTGCCACTGGATCGCTGGGCGGTAGACCGGGCAGCACAGTTACAGGTGGAGATACTCGAGGCTTATCGCGGCTTCCATTTCCACCAAATCTATCAGAAGTTGCATAATTTTTGCGCGATAGACCTCGGTGGGTTCTACCTGGATGTCATCAAGGACAGGCAGTACACCACCCAGGCAAGCAGTGTCGCCAGGCGTTCTGCGCAAACAGCCATGTACCATATCGGTGAAGCCCTGGTGCGGTGGATTGCGCCCATACTAAGCTTCACCGCGGAGGAGATCTGGGAAAATTTGCCGGGTGAGCGCAGCTCCTCGGTGATGTTGGAGCAGTGGTATGGCGGTTTGCAGTGTCTGCCCGCTGATGATGCCATGGGGCGCACATTTTGGCAGCGCATGATGGCGGTGCGTGGCGCCGTCAATAAGGCGATGGAAGCGCAGCGCGCTGCGGGTGTGCTGCGTGGCTCGCTCGATGCTGCGGTGACTTTGTACTGCACAACGCAATTGAGCGAGACCCTGCTCGCGTTGGGTGATGAATTACGCTTTGTGTTGATAACATCCGCTGCGACGGTGATGCCACTGGATGACGCGGGTGATGACGCCGTTATTACTGAACTGCCGGAACTGAAATTGCAGATTACGGTAGCGGCCGACGAGAAGTGTGAACGCTGCTGGCATCGCAGTCCTTCAGTGGGACACAGCGCAGTACATCCGACCTTGTGTGACCGCTGTATCGAAAATGTGGATGGTCAAGGGGAGCACCGCTGTTTTGCGTAACGGAATTCACGCTCTTCCCTGGTTTGTCCTGGCGTTGGTGGTCATCCTGTTGGATCAGTACACCAAAATATTGGCGACCAGTGGTTTGGACTATGCGCAGCCGGTACCCGTGTTCTGGTGGTTCAATCTCACGCTGCACCACAACACGGGTGCCGCCTTCAGCTTTCTCAGCGATGCCGGAGGTTGGCAGCGTTACTTTTTTGCTGTCCTGGCCGGCTGTATCAGTATCGCGCTGGCAATCTGGTTGGCTGTAATGCCTCGTGGGCAGCGGTTGCTGGCGCTGAGTCTAGGGCTGATTCTGGGTGGCGCACTGGGCAATTTGTGGGATCGCATGGCGCTTGGCTATGTGGTCGACTTTATCTCAGTACACTACGAGAACCATTACTTTCCCACTTTTAATATCGCGGATTCGGCGATCTCAGTGGGTGCGGCCTGCATGTTGCTGGACAGCTTTTTGCACCGCGATAAGCCCGCCGTTGGCGTAAGGAAATCAGATTGATGAGTATGGTACCTGTCAGTGAAGGCACCCGTGTGTTTTTGAACTTCTCAGTCAGTCTGGAAGACGGCTCGGAAGTGGATACCAATTTTGGTGGTGACTCGGTGAATTTCGTGATTGGCGATGGCAGCCTGCTCCCCGGTTTTGAGCGCCTGTTATTTGGGATGTCTCCTGGCGAGCGTCAAATGTTTGTCGTTTCACCTGAAAATGCCTTTGGCCAGCCCAATGACAACAATGTGCAGTATCTGCCGCGCGATGAGTTTGATGACGATGCGGAGCTGGAAATTGGCCTGGTTTTTTCCTTTGCTGATGCCAGCGGCAGCGAAGTGCCGGGCATGATTATCGCGTTTGATGATGATGAGGTGACAGTCGATTTCAATCATCCTCTGTCGGGACGTACAATTCTGTTTGATGTCCTGATTCACCGAGTGGAGCCCGCAGAACTACACTAGTATCAGAGAACCCGTTTTGTGTGCGTATTGCATCGCACAGCAGGAGAAATGTTTGGGAATGGAAATTCGATTGGCCAATCCCCGCGGTTTTTGCGCCGGGGTCGATCGCGCAATTGATATCGTCAATCGGGCGCTGGAAGTGTTTGGCGCCCCGATTTACGTGCGTCATGAAGTGGTGCACAACAAGTTCGTGGTGGAAGATTTACGTGCGCGCGGTGCCATCTTTGTCGATGATTTACACGAAGTTCCCGATAACTGCATTGTGATTTTCAGTGCCCACGGCGTGTCACAGGCGGTGCGCCGAGAGGCGGGCGAGCGCTTGTTGAAGGTGTTTGATGCCACCTGCCCGCTGGTGACAAAAGTGCATGTGGAAGTGTCCGGTTACAGTATGCAAGGTCGTGAGTGTGTGCTGATTGGTCATCGCGGGCATCCCGAGGTAGAGGGCACGATGGGCCAGTATGATCGCAGAGCTGGCGGTGATATTTATCTGGTGGAAGACGATGAGCAGGCCTCTACACTGGTGGTAAAGGATCCGGATAATCTGTCCTATGTGACGCAGACAACCCTGTCGATGGATGATACGGCAAAGGTCATCGATACCCTGCGTGCGCGCTATCCCAATATCGAGGGGCCACGCAAAGATGATATTTGTTACGCCACACAGAATCGCCAGGATGCAGTGAAAAAACTGGCCGCCGATTGTGACTTGATGTTAGTGGTGGGTTCACCCAATAGTTCCAACTCCAACCGCTTGCGGGAACTGGCTGAGCGGATGGGCGCTGAAGCCTACTTGCTGGACGGCGCCGAGGATATCAACCCGGACTGGCTGATAGGGAAGTCGCGCATTGGTGTGACCGCCGGGGCCTCTGCGCCTGAGGTGCTGGTGCAGGAGGTGCTGGATGGTCTGTGCGCATTGGGTGCCAGCGCTCCGATTGAAGTCGCCGGCCGGCCCGAGAATGTCACTTTCTCACTGCCGCGCGAACTGCGTATCGCTGTAAAGAATCTATAGGCGCACAGCGCGCCACGCCGCTGCCCGCTGCAGGGTATCGGCATATCCCCCTTCCGGCATATCCAGCCAATTACTTGGCGCATTGTCTCTAATTTCCTAAGCTTGTCCCAGCAAGGAGAAAAGCTGTGGACAGGAAGTCGCTGCGTGGCCCCGACCGGGGTTTCACGCTAATAGAAATGATGATTGTGCTGGTGGTGCTTGCTACGCTCCTGTCAGTGGGAACCCCGCTGATGCAAAGCCAGTTGGCCAGTAGTCGGCTGCGTGCCGAGTCCAGCCGATTTCTGGATGCGATCAATTTGGCACGCAGTGAAGCTGTGATGAGAAACCTGCCCGTCAGTATTTGCCCTTCCGCGATGGCGACTACCGGCATCCCCGAATGCTCGGGTATCTATGCAGGGGGGTGGATAGTGTTCGCCAATACCGATAAGGACAAAGTGGTGGACGCGGGCACCGATGAAGTCCTTCGAATTTTCGAGGGTTTGCCTGAGAGGTTTCAACTAACCAATCGCAGTGGCTCTCAAGACGCATTCAAGTTGATTAACTACCTTCCCGATGGTTCTTCACACAGCACACGTACGCTTATGTTCTGTCCGGAGCGGCATTCCGTAGTGCGATCACTGAGTATCGTTTTAAATATAGTGGGCCGGGCACGGGTAGTAGAGGGGTGGGGTGTATGTCCAACCGGTTGACAGGCAGGCCTGCGGATGAGGCATCACCGAGCGCGGCCGCAGGCTTGCTGACTGTGTTGGTTGTAAAGGCGCACGCAGGCGTTGGCATGCTTGAATTTCTTGTGGCACTGCTGATTTTTTCGATGGGTATGATGGGCCTCTTATCGGCTCAGCTGGTGGGTAAGAAGACTCACTTTGAGGCTAGCCAGCGTTCAGTTGCTACTGCTCTGATACGGGATGTGCTGGAGCGTATACGCGCTAACCCTGGCCAGATTCCAGCCTATCAAGTTGCCGGTGTCGGGGATGCGGGCAATCGTCTACCCCGACCCGATGCTGATTGCGATATCACGGTATGCACGGCCCAGGAATTGGCGGCTTTTGATCTCTGGCAATGGGAATCGCTACTCGTCGGCGATTCAGAACAGGATTCAGTAGGTTCTGTGGGTGGGCTGCTTACGCCACATGCCTGTATTGCCAGCGATGGCGGGGAGGTGGATGTAACAATCAGCTGGCGTGGCGTAATGACGGCCGGTCCCGCAGTGACCCCCGATTGTAAAGGCATTGTCGATGTAGAGAGCGAGCCGGAGGACACACCGGGCGATACGTCGCAACGTCATCAGGTAACCGTGTCGACTTTTATTGCCGCGCAATGAACGTGCATCGGCGTAGGCGGTTAAACGGTAGTGTCTTCACAGGAGGACTGACGCTGGTGGAGCTGCTGATTTCACTGTTGCTTGGGTTGCTTCTCAGCGCCGCTATGGTGAGCGCGTATCTGGTGGCCAAGCGCAACTACCACTATGAAGAACAGATGGCGCGCATGCAGGAAAACGGCCGATATGCGATGCGCCTGCTGTCGCGAGAGTTAGTCATGGCCGGGTTCTATGGAGGCATTCCCACGTCGGCGAAATTCTCAGCAGCGTCTGTTGGAGTCGATTGCAGTGACTGGGACTGGGTGCTGGACGGGAGCCATCCACTGGATCTGGTGAATGATTACAGCGGTCAGTCACCACCGGTCTCACTGCATCACACAGCGTTGACTTGTCTCGACGCCAATGCCATCGCGTTGAATACTGATCTTATCGCGATAAAGCGCACTGCCGCCGATGCCAGCTTACTGCGGGGCGTACCTGCCCGGACACTTACGTCCTCCCGCATTCAGAGCTGGTATCTTCGCTTAACCTCGGGCGTTGAGCCCGAGTGGGAAAAGCTGCGTCCTGTGGATCTGCGTGATGCGTCGAAGGCACTACCAACACTCAGCTATTGGGAGGCAATCTCCCGCATTATTTTTATTCGTACCTATTCCTATGAAACCGACGATGACATTCCCAGCCTGTGTATGGAAATGCTTGCCGGTAATGCAATGACCTCGCGGTGCCTGGTGGAGGGCGTCGAAAACCTGCAGCTCGAGTTCGGTATTGATAGCGATAATGACGGTGTTCCCAATCAGTACACTGCAACCCCTACGCAAGCTCAGATGAGACGCGCAGTAACAGCGAAAATATATTTGTTATTGCGAAGCCTC
>JBBKWY010000106.1:0-4078 GCA_037969215.1 Halioglobus sp. | reverse complement strand
AGTCACTATCGTAAAGCTTAGCGGCAAGACCAATCATTTTGGCCGTGATAAAGATCTGCAATACATCGACTACCACGCCACGGTTCCCGATACGAAGGTCTGGATTGCCGAATTCCCCGAGACCCGGGATCTGGATATTAAAACGGATGACACGGGCTGGTGGACGATGTACATCGTCAAGGACGCCGGCGTCGATCTCGAGTTTTCCTTTATCTTCGAAAAAGAGGATTGGATTACCACCAAGACGAATATCAACACCATTGTTGACGAGGACAATATCGATTTCGCGATTCAGTATATCGAGCCCTACTTTTTTGAGTTCGCCATGCTGCCATTGGTAGAGGGGATGATGCGCAGTAACGGCTATCCCAATTTCTTCTTTGAGAATGCAATGGTAGTCACTGTGGGGAAATCGTGGGGAAGTATGCACGACGACAGGCTTCCCCATGGCGACCCCGGCGCAACGGTATCTATTAGCCCTGCGTCAGAAAGCTATATTGGACCGGTTTACTTTAACAAGGATGTGATCCCTGACATCAACCAGTTGGATGTCTCTGTGGATGGTGGCGTCACCTGGCTGAATATGCCTCTGGAAGGCATCTACGCCGTCACAGCACACAAAACAGGCGTGAACTACCCTACCATCAGGTTCGCTTTCACACAGGCTGACAAGGACGCTGGTGTGCAGTTGTATATCGCTTCACCGCCAGACTCGCTGGAAGGGGACAACGATTCACCTCCCGGCGATAACTAGCGCGTTCGCCCTCTCCCAGCGCAGGGATACAGGCCCTGCGCTGGGCAGGATCACGGCGGCGGCCAACGCGAGCAGCTATCAATTGAATCAGTGAAAGGATTCACCCAAAAGGGCTCTGCCATCTTATTCCCGGGAAACCTGCTTGCCAGCAGTGCATAGCGGGATTAGAGTCGCTGTGATGAATTCCACTGATTGTGATGTATCGGGATCTATAGCACCCAGTGTAGAGGTGCTTATAGAAATTCCGCGGGGTAGCTTCCTGAAACGTGGTAGCGATGGCGCCATCGATTTCATTTCGCCACTGCCCTGCCCCTATAACTACGGGTCTGTGTGCCAGTATATTGGCGGCGATGGCGATTACCTGGACGCAGTGGTGTTGGGGCCTCGTCTGGCGGCAGGGAGCCGGGTGACGGTCGATGCCTACGGTGCCGTGGGCTTGTCAGAGCGCTTTATGTATGACGACAAACTGATCTGTAGCAACGCCACACCGAAGGACTCAACCAAACGCAAAGTCCTCTGGTTCTTTCACACCTACGCATTTTGCAAAGCCATCCTGAACTTGCTGCGCGGTCGGCACGGCTGGGCACACTGCAATGGCTGGGGAGAAGCCTCGGCGGCTATCGCCAGAGCAGTGCCAGTTGAACAGTTACCAAGACGACAAAAAAACCACATCCTGGGAAAAGAAAAACTCAATAAGGGGTGCATTCCCTGAGCAGCCAGAAAACAGCCCGAGAATCACTGAGTCTGGTTGACCGACCCTCGAACCAGTGACAGGGCTCAACTAAAAGGGCCCTGCTTAGACTCACGTTGCAAGTGCAACAGCATGCAGCAATATAGATCAACGCAACAGGGGTGAGTCCAGCGCGTCGATATTCGGGCCGATCAGTTTCTCCGTTGCCGCGCGCAGATCCGCCAGCGAAACTTTGCGAATCACCATGAGTTGCCGGGTGACATCATCAATAGAATATTCGTCCTTGCTACGCTGGCGAATTTCAGTGTTCAACTCGTCGATGAGTACCACCGCACGTGCGGTCACTGGTCCTGTCGAATTAGATGTCCGCAGGTGCTTAACATCGCTGCCCCATTTCTTCAGGTCCCGGATAATTTTGCTCCTTCTCGCCTTGGAGATCCCATGCGCGCGGTACAAAAGTTCAAATGAATAGTATTCGGCGATACCCTCAGCGATCCAGTCGTCATTGGCCTGCTTCGTAGTGACACCCGAAATCCTCGTCACCATGTGGGTCAACTCATGCGCCAGTGAGCTTGTGCCATTTTCGCTGACAAGCGGGCGGTCGGCGTGTAAAAAGAGAGAGTTGGATGCAGAGAGACCACCGCGCCACATGGGGTCGCCCGCCCCCACCACCAGCAGTCTGTCGGGCGTTTCGATAAAGGCTTTCTGGATCTCTCGCCACAAAAATCGCAAAAAGGTCAGCGCATCCATACGTTGGTAGTTCTGCCCCTTGGGCGCTGCCACAGTGATGGACGTCCCCTTGATGGTGGTAGAGCGGGTGCCGATATCGCCGGCGATCATCCACCCTGTCGGCCGGTCAAGTCGCCGCTCGGGATTGTCGATGCTGAATGTATTGCCCTCGATGTGCGGCCAGCCGGTTTTTACGCTCTTCCAGTTGGGTGGCAGCACAAACTCCAGGGTGGCTTGAGAGTATGAACCGATGACATCGCCTGTATCGATATGCATAGCGGGGATCAGGTCATCGCCGCGGAAAATAGCCCAGTCCTCATTGAGGATGGCATCGTATTTTCCCGGATCGCGTTGGTGAGTGATTTTGACAAAATAGGACAATGTCGATGGGCCATCCGGTAAATCCCAGAACACCCGGCCCTCTTTTTCCGTCAGTTCGCCATTGGCCTTGATGTCGGAGATGCTGGCCTGCGGGTTGTCGAAATTGACGTGCTTGAGCAATTCGCCTTTATCCACAGTCATGGTAACCGCTGCACCATCGCGCGCTGGGTACAGGATCACCTTGTACTTTAATTCGAACGGCAGGGGATCACTGACTGCAGGCAGCGCAATCAAGCCCATCCAGCTGAGGCAAATCAGAGCGAGGGCTACAGTGGTTTTTCTGGTCAACATGACGTTTTCCTGGCAAGAGGACGGAGATACGGTGCTCGACGCCAGCGAGAATACCACAGTGAATAGAGGGGTGAACGACTCAATATAGCCCGCTTATTTGGTCTGTACTTAAACAAAAAAAACGGCTAGCGCATGCCGCTCCAAGGTAACAGCCACCGCTAACGCGCCCGGAATACGCAGCCTGGCTGTCAATCAGGGAGGTCAAACCGTCGCCGCAGAAACCGGGCGATGCCGTCCTCGTCGTGATGTCCGATTACCTCGGTGGCCAGCGCCTTGACCGGCTCTTTGGCATTCTCCGGGGCGTAACACTCATCGGCGGTGGCGAACATACTCAGATCGTTATCACTGTCACCGAAACACAATACCCTACTGGCACCGAGTTGGCGCCGCAGCACTTCCACGGCGCCGCCTTTGCTGGCATTGCTGTGGTGAATATCGATCCACTTCATGCTCTTGTCTTCCAGCGCCGCACCGGTGTAGGCCACCAGGTGTTGCTCCGAGCCAATCATCAGCTCAACGGCCTCTACTGCGGCAGGAATGCCCAAGGCGCTGATATTGGTTATATCCGCATCGGCCGGAAGTTCGGCGATTGGCAGGACATCGATGTCCATGCGCTTGGCAAAATCGGCAGCCAACTTCCCCTCCACATCGTTCTGCAAAGGCGGGTGGTAAATGGCATGACGATTACCCGGCCCCAGAGTAAACAGGAAAGGCGTGATTTTCTGCGCGAGAATAGCTTCGAGTACCTGGCCAAGCTCGTCCAGGGTCAGGAAGTTTTGGTGGCTATACGTCTCCTCACCTGGATTCCAGATCATCACGCCATTTTTGAACACCTGCGGCAACACAAACTCATGTCCCTGCAGGATATCGACGGAGGCGTGCAAGGTGCGACCGGTTGCAACGGTATAGGCAATACCACGCTCGGCCAGGCCCGACAGGGTTTCACGCGTATAGGGAGAAATCTCGGACTGCTTATTCAGCAGAGTCCCGTCCAGATCAAATACAATCAGCTCCATCTAACGAAAACCCGCTTTCATCTTCCCGGTCTCTTTTCTGCGAACTGCAACATTGGCCGATAATAGCAGATTCGGCGCTATGCCAACTTCTGCGACTTTCCAGAGAGTTCGTTTCGATGGGGATAGCCAATGCCGAGACTAATGACGAAGCCGGTGCTGGCACTCTTTCGGCAGACAAACCTTGCTTGCCAGTAGACGAGCGTCCTGCATATCCAG
>JBBKWY010000105.1:0-34453 GCA_037969215.1 Halioglobus sp. | reverse complement strand
GAGGACACTATCTGTGTGCCGTTGCCATTGACATCGGCATCGTCGATGCGGATACAGCCAGTATCAAAATCTCGCACGGCGGTGTTGTAGATAGACACATTAACCGCACCACGCAAACGCATACCCGGTTGTTCACCACCTGCAGAGTTATTGACGGGGCTGCCTATGATCAAGATATTGGCCAGTACCGCTTCCGTCTCCGGCGCATAATCCGCGTCGCTGGAGTTGGCCTCGATACCGCGAGGATCATTGCTGCCAGTGGGAGCCGTTTTATTGGGATCCTTGCGCACAATGGCGTACTGAATGTTACCCCTGTAGCCTTCATCGAAATCAATGTCATCGTCGTCGTTATTGGTCAGCACTGCGTGCGTCACATTGACGGTGCCACCGAACCACTCGATACCGTCATCCAGATTACCGTGAACCTGAATGTAATCGATTTCAGTGGCGTACCCTACACCCTGCAGAGTCAGACCATTGATCTCGTTATTGGGACCGGCGATTTTTCCGCCCTCCGCAATGCGCACGTAACGCAGCGCTCCGCTGTCATCGGCTGGATCGTTACCACCGTAGTTGCCCACGATGGTGCCGCCCTCGCCTTTGATATTACAGACAGTGCCACTACCGAAGCAGGCGCCAGTGCCGCCTTGCCCATACTGCGGCGCAAAGCCCTGGATAATCACGCCACCCCATTCGCCCTCGCCATCGAGGTCATCGTCGTTCAAGCTGCTGAACGTGATCGGCGCTGCCGGAGAACCGACGGCATTAAGCTTGGAACCGCGCGTCACGATCAGAGAACCGGTATCGAAAGCGCGAACATTCACACCCGGACGAATGGTTAATGTGACACCTGCATTGCGTATCGCTTGCACGTCCGCACTGTTAGCAACGGTGACATTACCCGCACCAACAATGACTTCGCCATCCAGTCGCCACTCCACCCCGGCTACCATGGTGTAATCCTCGTCGACGCGACCTGTAATGGTACAATTCGTGCCGTCATCGCTACAGCTTACGAAATCAGCCACCTGCACAGGCTCCCCTTCCGTGACAGTGCCGGGCAATGTCCAACCCTGCCACCAGGCGTCGCCATTGGGGTCAACAGCGCCGATAAAGTTGGTTTGATCAAACACAAAACCCGAGCCGTTGTTTACCGAGTTGATGGTAGGCGCTTGAGCCAGTTGCGCCGCGCTCTCCTGAATGGCCATGGTGTCGCTGTAGGTCAGCACGCTCGAGCCGACATTGTCATCGACATCGGGTGAGAGCTTTTGAAACAGACCATCCTGGCAATCACCCAGGAAGTTCACCATGCCGATAACAGTAGGCACAACATTGGAGCCATCACCATTCACATCCGCGTTATCAATGCGCACACAGCCAATATTGAAGTTGCTCACTGAACTGTTGTAAACAGCGGTCTTGACCGCGCCGCGCAGACGCATACCGGGCTGCTGACCTTCCGCGGAAGCCGGGTTGTTGTTGACCTTGCCACCAATAATGGTGAAGTTCGCCAATACGGCTTCTGTTTGAGGAACATAAGCGGAATCGCTTGAATTGGCCTCTACACCGCGTGGGTCATTCGTACCCTGTGGCGTTTCGTTGACATTGTTTTTTTCGATGAGGGCGTACTGTATGTTGCCCATATAGCCTTCGTCGTAATCAATGTCATCGTCATCGTTATTGGTCAGTACCGCATAGCGCAGGTTCACAGTCCCGCCAAACCACTCGATACCATCATCCAGGTTGTTGTGGACCTGAATATACTCCAGCATTGTGCCGTGACCGACACCCTGTAAGGTCAGACCATTAATTTCGTTATTGGGGCCAGCAATGAGGCCGCCTTCTGCTATACGCACATAGCGCATTGAGCCGGAATTGTCAGCGGGATCGTTGCCGCCATACACCGATATGTCAGTACCGCCCTCTCCTTCGACGTTACAGACGTCACCCGTGCCGTAACAGGGGCCGGTATCGCCCTGGCCGTACTGGGGAGCAAAGCCCTGGATGATGACGCCACCCCATTCACCGAGACCATCATAGTTATCATCAAGGCTGCTGAATGTAATGGGCTGTGACGCACTACCTTCGGCCATCAGCATGGAACCGCGCGTAACCAGCAGTGTACCGGTATCGAATGCGCGAACATCCGTACCGGGCTCGACCGTGAGGGTTACGCCCGCATCGCGAACGGCCTGCACATCGTTGAGATTACTCACTGTTCGGTTGCCTTCACCAACCGTCACGGTGCCGTCGAGTCGCCACTGCACCTGACTCAGCAAGGTGTAGTCTGAGTTGATGGTGCCAGACAGCGTACCGACGGAGCAATCAGCATTGAAGTCGACAAAGTCGGCTAAAATAACCTGGTCACAATCACCGCCGCCACCAGAACCGCTGGAGCTGCCGGAGCCTGAACTGCTTGAGCTGCCAAACTCATTGTTAATGTTGACATTGTCTCCATCACTGCCACCACAGCCGACGATGCCGGAGATGAGCGGCACAAGTAATGTTATAAACAACTTTTGTTTGAACATGATTTGCTTCCTGATCAAGTTAAAATTCAATGCAGATCAACTGCACTTTCTTCGCTTTGCTAAAAAATCCAACACTCTTCTCTTTGCCGTCTTGCGCACAAAGATCAGAACTTGTATGTCACACCGGCCTTGAAGAACCGACCCACGTTGTAGCTTTCAATCGTGTTGCTATTTTGTGAGTACTCGACTTTGGTATTGAGGAGGTTCTTGATCGAGCCTTCCAACACCAGGTGGTCGTTCCAGACCTTTTCATAGGTGAAATCGACGAGCACGCGCGCATCCTCGTACTCAGGACCGGTGTTCTGGCCGCGCGCAATCCGAAATATTCGCTTGTCAAAGTAGTTCACCAGCAAGGTGAATTTTTGCTCCGTCGGATAGTGATCCATACCGATTTGCAGGTTGCCCAGCCACTGGGACTGCCCCTGTAGTTCGCGACCATCTGCAGAACTACCTTCCAGGCGCAAAGAGTTATCGGACAGATCCACCTTGGAATCAATGTAGGACACATTGCCACTGACGAAGACCAGATAGTCATCTGTCTCCAGGACATTCTTGGTGCCATCGATCTCGACACCGGAAAGGTCGGCACTCTCCTGGTTGACGAATGTCGTACCACTGGCTGCCGAGCCGGAAGCGTCTGGTATAGCACGCTCAACCGGGTTATCTATCGACTTATAGAACAGGGCGAGCGACACGCTCTCACTGTCAGAGAAGTAGTACTCCGCGCGCAAATCCGAGTTATCAATAGTGGACACCTTGAGATCCGGATTACCAAATATTGGATCATCTGTCTCGGGGTCATAGGTTTGTGCCTCGGAGCGCTCGATAATTCCGGGGTATGACACTGTCTGGGAATAGCCCGCACGGAACTGCAATTCCTCGGTCGCCCGCCACGTCAAGTTGATAGCCGGATACCAATCGTCATAATCGAGCTCGTTGTTGGCACGCGTATCATTGGGGTACGTTATCTTCTGGTTAAACTTCTCAAAGCGTACGCCACCCAACAGCGTCCAGCTTTCACCAAAATCGGTAGTTGTTGTGAGATACCCTGCCCGTATTTCCTCCTGGGAATCGTAGGAGTCGGTATCGGTGGTATTGGCTTTCAGGACAACCTTGCTGATCGCGAAGTTGTTATAGGGAAGCACCTCATTCTCGAGGCTCTGATCGATATTCAGGTCGATATCGCTGCCGAATTCTGTGACACCTACACCAAAGCGGTACTGATCGAAATTCCTGTCCTTATCGGACCACATGCCCCCAACCTTTATCTGCGTCGCACTGTTGCTTCCCCAATCCAGATCAATGGAGTAATCCGCGCCCAGGTCTTTACTGGTCTCCTTCAGCTTGGACCAGCGACGTTCAAAAGCAGACGTGGAAAGGAAATTATTGAAGTAGGTATAGGTGCGACGATCGGGTTCGTCCCGCTCAGTCTGAGAGTAAGCACCACGCCAGTCCAGTTGGTGCACACCGTGATCAAAATCAAACTCGTTGTGGCCGGTGAATGACTGGGAGATAAACTGACGTTCTATCCAGTCCAGCAAATAGGTATCTGTCTGGTTGTCTTCCAGTTGATCAATACCGTTTTCAACGCGGGTGATGTCGTCGGTATTGTGCAGGTACAGGGTTTTGGACAGAACCTCGTTGGCGTCGCCGTACTCATAGCCCAGCGCCGAGTAAGCCGTTATTGCAGTAGTTTCCTGTGAACGTTTATAGTTCCCCTCGATACCGAGGGGGTTGCTGAGCTCCGCATTGCCGCGATCAACGGTTGTGCGGTCAAAATCTGCTGCCAGGTAGTAGCCCCACTCATTTTCACCGGCGGGCAATCTGTCGCCATAGGCTACCGACACTTCCGTGTTAGGCAGGCCGGTTTTATCACCAACCTTGTAATCATCCTGAAACTGGACACCCAGTTGCGCCGCCTGTGCAGGGGAGGTACAACGCACCGGATCAACAGCAGGGTCACAGACGGTTAGTGATCGACCCCCATCTGTCGCACCGAGTACGCCACTGGGTAATTTTCTCAGTCCCGAGTCGAACCCCGCCCAATCGCCATTACTGCTGGCATAACTGAGGATATCCGTTCCCGTGGCACCGGGGTTATAGCCCAATGATCCGCTCACTTGCAGGATGCGCTCGTCGGGAATACCTTTGGTCTCTATCTGGATTGCGCCGCCAGTGGTAGTCGCCAGTTGATCGGCGGTGTACGATTTCTGGATTTCTATGCCACCGACGATGACGGTGGGAAACAGGTCCAGCTCGACTTCCCTGCGCTGCGTATCGGTGCTGGGCATCAGCAGACCGTTGAGCGTACTGGAAATGTAGCGCCCATCCAGACCGCGAACCGTCGCATACTTACGGTCGACAATGGCCACACCCGCGACACGATTCAGGGCAGAGCCGATATCACTGTCACCAAAACGCTCCAGTTGGGCCGCGTCGATAGCATTAGTGATCGAGCCGGCATAGCGCTCGACGCTGGCTGCATTTTCCTGCGGATTGAACACACCCAATACGAACACCTCTTCTATCGGTGCTGTCACTGTAGGCGCAGCAATCGCCACTGCGCCCTGTGGCCGCAGTGTCACAGTCGCATTGACACCCATATCCGCCATCACACGGACATCGGGTACCGAGACATCCTGGTATCCCGGTGCGCTAATGTCGATTGTGTATTCACCGCGTGGAATCTTAAGCTCATACACGCCGAACTCATCGGTGTTTGAGGTATAAGCAGAATTCGCTGCTGCGACGGTCGCGCCTACTAGCGCTGCGCCACTGGCATCAAGAATTTTTCCGGTGATAAATCCCTCGCCTAACGCACCCTCCTCACCAAATTTGCGAATATCCACTTTGGGGTCATCGCTTGCACTGGCGGTGAATGTAATCTTTATTTCTACGTCTTCTTCCGCAGCAGAACTGAATTCAACCGGGAAGTTGATATTGTCATCCTCCAGGCTCAATACGTGGTCGCCGGACTCCAGTACAGCTTCTGCCCCGCCGCGACTATTCGTGGCTCCCAAACTGCGCTCGTCCAGAAACACGGTTGCGCCGCTCAGTGGAGCATCATCGTAAAACACCATGAGGTACATATTGGCGCTGAGCGCCTGATGCGATAGAAGTGAGAGCGAGAGCCCCGCGTATACTGCTAGTCGTTTCATATTGGTTGTTCGCCTTAACCTGAGAACGGATTGGTGTATGTACAAAAAGCTTTTCCAGAAGCCGGAACCTGGATGCCTGAGCTTCCGTGTATGACACTGGGTACAAACAGAACTGATCTGTCGTCTATGCGGGAGCATGCTAGTCACATCGAATGACAGTCTTGTGATGTTTATGTTGCAGATTTGTTAAATGTTTCAGGATGGCGCGAAATGCAGATGGCGAAAAAATTGTATTATTGCAGCTAGCCCGAACGGGTTTCAGGCGCAGTGGAGAAAACGAGTTGGATTAAGTCCGGGGCGACGCGATCACGCTACCCCACGCGTTCTACTACAGGCGTAATGTCACCTTGCTATAACCGTCAACGCAAGTACTGCTTGACAAGAAGTCCTCAAGCTTGGGAGACACACCAGTGGGATCGCTTTTCGCGATGGAGAAAACGAGGCCACCATAATAGCCCACCGCCTGCGCGAGAATATTGTCGCGCTCAAGTTCATCAAACCCGTCGAGCACCGTGTGCGCTCTCTCGCCGTACTCCTCCTCAGTTAGTTGTCCAAGCGATTGCTGGGCGAGCACACAGGCCAGTTTTCGCGACGCCTGGAACTCTTCAGGAGAAAACGAAAGAGCCGCTGCCTGTGTGGTATAGGCCAACATAAGGATAAGGCTAATTTTCAGGAGGGAATTCATATACGACCAGTCTCGTTCAAGGCCCTGTCAGGGCTCGGCATTGGAGCTACTGGCAACGAGTATAGAGGCGGTTTTTGACAGTGATGTGACAGAGAGATGACAGTGCTGGAAAAACTTTACGCGGCCTGGGCCCTCTCCCGGAACGTTTCGATGCAGAGTATTAATCACCCCCTAAACACACTAATGTTACATTTTGATGAATTTTTTAGCTGTGCGAGGTGGCAAGCGCGATTCATTTAGGTGTACAGTTTTTCTGAAGGTTATAGAAAGCAATAAATGGAGGCACATAATATGAACCCTTTACTCAAAACGATGATCATCCCGGCACTTTTCCTGGTTAGCCCATTGGTAGTGGCGGACAGTGAGAAGGACTGCTTGCTGGAAGGCACGGTGCAGCACGGAGAGCAGGCTGGCCAGGACACTACCAGTGTGACAATACATTCTATTAGTAAGTACGATGAAGATTCTCGCTGCAAAATAAAACGCAGCCAGAAAATGGAATTCAAACTTCCTCAGGACACACGACTCAAGGACGCGCCATCGGGTAGCGATGTGAAATACCGTTATCGCACTGACGAGACTGGCCAGCCCGAAACGCAACTGATCAGCGTGGGCGCATAGCGCTGCGGAACTTCCGGTGAATTGATGGTCACAGGCCGCGACACCCGTCAGCGGCCTTTCACAGCACCTAGTCTGTGAAGTCGTCAGCCGTGGATTTCATCATCTCTTCCAGAAACCAGGCGGGGAACTGGCCTACAAATTTTTGCAAATCCCAGAAATCGCTCCACCGGTACACCAGACCGTCCTTAATTTCGTGCATGGTGGCAAATGTGTGGGCTGCCACTTCGCCGGACGTAAATGTCCAGGTTTCTGTGTGGTCAATAAAAACTACATCGCCTTCGCAAACAATATGATGCGTTTCTTGCTCCTGTTTCTGCAGATGTTTGAATGCAATCTGCAGGCGCTTGACACAATTTTCCGGGCCGTGCGCACCCGGGTCATCGCTGGGCACATCCCGATAATGAATTTCGGGGTGCATGCAGGCCTTCATCACGTCCCAATCCATATCACTCAGTGCCTGCCACATTTTCTCGACAATGGCCTTATTGTTGTTCGTCATGCTACGTCCCACTCCGTTGTTTGAAGAGGTTCTATTGTGGCACAGCGTTGACTACAAGATATAGCCCATGCGTTGCCACAAGCGGTCACAAATACTTCACCGCTGCGTCGCGCGGGTGAAACATAGATACGGCACTGTTCATCCACGTTAAACAAAGGGGCGAACCATGTATACGACTCAGCATCAGGACACTCTGCCAGCCAAGCAACGATTACGTACCGAAATAAATACCCACATCGAGGACTTCCTGCACAAGGGTGGCAGGATCGAAGTCGTGGTAGAGCTATCAGCACACAACCGCACGGTACGGCTTGGACACAAACAGGCCGCAGCCGAACTGCCGGTCATTCCCGATCTGTACGGGGACTAGTTGGGGCGAGGGAAATCTGCCGCTGAATACGCCAGACGTCGCGGGGTTAGACGCGTAGACAAACACGACGAGTAGCGGCGCCTGCTAGGTCACCGCACCCAGACAGCGTGCTATCCCACTCTGGTTACCCTCATTGATGCGCTGGTATTTCTTCCAAAAAGCGTCATCGACTTTCTTTTGGTAGGCCGACACGTCTGTCCTGCGATAGCGTGAGGCCTTGCTGGGGCCGCCGTTATAGGCGGAATAGCTGGATCTGGCCAGATTATCCAGCCCACCAGCCTGTTGGTGCTCGTTGCGCCTGATTGCATACTTCAACAGGTAATCCAGCAGCACCTCGGTACCTGCAATGCTGTTGTAGGTGATATCCCAGCGCAATTTCTGCAGGTCGTAAAATCCGCGCCACACACGCTCGTTCATCTGCATCAAACCGACGTCGCCGGTACTGGACAGCAACGGTACTAGCTGGTCGTCCTGCACAATGTACTGCCGCCAGCAACTCTCCTGCCAGGCGGTAGCCAGCACCAGTTTTTTAAACAATCCATAATAGGCCTGATCGAGTTTGTATTTCTCCAGAATTGAGTCGGCGCTGTTATCGAGCAAATCAGACACCATGACAACGTACTCGCCAATTTCATCCCTTTCAGGCACCCAACTATTGAGCTTGTTTTCAGGCTCACCGGCATAGGCCTGCCTGATCAGAGAAAAGTTAATATTCCAGGTGGTAGGCTTGACGGCCCGCAATTCAATTTGTTGCTGGAATAGCTGCTGCAATTCAGGGTCAACAGCGTCGTCATACAGCAGATCGTCCGGTTCTACGCCCTGGTTTATCATGCGCGCCAGGCGCCGCAGCCCATCACTGGAAATGTCCAAGCCTATCCCGGGCCCGAGTTGGTCCAGAGCAGACAGAGCGTCAGTTGCTGCCAGCACGCTTATCCACATCAGTGCCTCGTTGCCTTCATGTTGCAACGCGATTTGGCGGATTACCGGGTTCAACTTTTGCCAGCTTTCTACAAACCAGGTGCGCACCACGTCTTTTGACCCATCCACGGGTGCCGCCAAAGCATCAACCAGTTGATACCGACTGTCGATAAGAATATCCAGCAAGGTGCCGCGCAATGCTTCAAGGTGAGTCTCTGCGGCATAGTGTTTAACGGCAAAAACCAATAGTGCGTCCATCATTTGCCAGCGGGATTCCCACTGTTGCAGTTCTTCCGCGGTAAGGACCTCCTCTGGCGGCGGCGGCACCTGGGGGAGCATTTTAATATCAAACTGCAGTGAGACACTGAGGCTTTCTGTCGCCACTCGTACATTCTCGAGTTTCAGGCTGTCGAGGATTTCCTGAAGCTGCGCCACCGGGCGATTAGAGAGTACCGCGGGCAGGAATGAACCAAGCGCCGCAGTAAAGGGACTCAAATTAATGGAAAAGCTGCCGAACAGATCCTGCACTGGCCCCTGCGCGTAGCCCCATAATCTGCCCGACGTGACTTTCTCTCCGTCTGCTTTCATCAACCAGATACCCTGCGGTTTGAATCCGAGTGAAGTCGCTCCACTTTTGATTACCGGAAGTCCGAGAAAGCCGACACTCCCCTCCCAGTTGATCATGGTGAAACACTTGCCGAACAAACTCACACCCAACTGTGCCGCGACACTCGCCTGGATCTCAAGCAGTGTGGCCTGCGGATGGAGCCGCGGGTCAGTCAGCACAATCTGATTACAGCTACTGGTGTTGTTGAGGATAGCCCGGCTCTGACCCGGTCCAGTGAAGAGCTGCTTCACCAGCAACTGCCGCATCAGCGGATAATCGAGATTGATCGGGACCGAGACGGTTGTGGTTTCCGCCGCATTCGTCGATACGGCGATGCACAGGAGTAACAGCAGGACTGCGATGGAATGGCGCAATGGAAACCTCGCAAAAAAGTGGCAGACAGTAGTGTGTACAACTACAGCCCGTAGAGACGGCGCTGTTCATGCACGGATTATAGGGCGACGGTGCCCGTGCTGTCAGCAATGACGAGGTGAACACGGCAAACGGCAACTTCTCTTTCAATGCCCTTCGCATGTAAGATGACCGAACCCTATCGGTATAACGTGCCAACGTGGATTCAACTATGAAGAGTAAGCGGGCGGTAATGCGCGAGTTCCTGTCCATGTATGGACTCTTCCTACTGTGCTACACCGTCATTCATCTCAAATTTGAGTGGAATTTCTGGACCAAGGATGATTTCGCCATCTTTGCAAAGTATGCGCAGGGCAATAGCCCCGCAGCGCATCTAGCGGTCGCCAAACTGGTATATTTCAGCAAGGCCACCTGGATGATTTTACTGGTCTGGCTGTGCGCCCTTAAAATACCTTTCCGCCGCGCCCTGGCGATTAGCTTCGTGTACTATGCTGTCGCCCTGATGTTTCTATTTCCTGTCAATGTGTATACCGTTTTGAATCTACTGCTCGCGGCTGGTTTTGGCATTGAGGAATGGCGAATATCCAGACACCCCGACAACCACCCTGCCCAGTAATCCAATCAGTTTGTGCACGCATTTAGCGGGGCGTGCGGAATCGCCGCCAGGCCATCTCGATCACAAACGATGACATCACCATAGCCAGCAAAATCCAAAGGTGATTGCGGGTTGCGGGGTTCTCATCCACCTCGACACAAAGCACAATCAACGCAAACGCTGTGCTGATCGCCGCCAGCACAGAAATCCAGGTGTGGCCGCCGGTCTCTTTGGCCAGACGAACATTAGCAATATTGACCGCCATGAAAATCACCAAAAAACCCGCGCTACCCATTGTAGCAATCGACTCCAGCGGCACAAAGTTGGCCACAACTAACGCCAGTGCTGCCGTGATCAAAGCGCCTTCGAGATGCTCTCCTCGATAGGTTCGTTCCAGTTCACTGGGTAATTCGCCGCTCTTGGCAATGATGTAGGTGAGCCGCCCGGTACCGTAAAAAGATGCATTGATCGCAGAACTGGTGGCCAGCAGGGCCGCAACGGCGATACCGATAAACCCCACCCGCCCCATAAATGTATGAGCCGCTGCAGACAACGCGTGGCTACTGGATGCTGCGACATCAGCAAACCCCAGATGTCCGACCACAACTGTCACGATTAATACGTACAACACGATCACGATGAGTACACCACCGATGTACGCAATGGGCAGAGTACGCTTGGGATCGGCAATATCCTTGGAGGCGTTGGCAATCAGTTCAAAACCTTCATAATTAAGAAAGATCAACATGGCACCGGCGATAAGACCCATGGTTGAAACATACTCGGTAGGTTCCAGCCGCTGCCACTCCATTGGCGTAACCAACCCGCCAACGATGAAGACCATCAACAGCAGCATCTTCAACAGATTGAAAATGTTCTCGGAGCGCAGCACAAGGCTGGCGCCAAAAACGTTGAGGAGAACCAGCCCAACCATAACGACATTGATCAATATATGCCGCCAGAACTCTCTATCGTCAGCGGGGAAAAAGGCTGCGCCATAGCTGCCAAATGCATAGGCGTATACCGCCAGCAACACCACGTAATTAAGGAGTAACAGGATGTTGGCTGATCCAGAGAATACACCGTTGCCGAACGCACGATTGAGAAACTCGACGGTGCCGCCCTCACCCGGAAACCGCAAAGTCAACCGCAGATAAGAGTAGCTGGTGAGCAAAGCCACAACACCGGCTATCAGGAATGCGAGAGGTGCGGCACCGCGAGTCACTTCAATTGTTAGCCCGGTAACGGCGAAGATACCGCCGCCCACCATGCCGCCAATACCAATCGACAGTGCACTGAGTGTGCCTATGCCAGGCTTGCCTTTTTTCGCGGTAGCTATCGGTCGATCAGTCTTCATGGACGCTACGTTTCATTACTAACCTCATGTACATGTTGTAAAACGGTGGATCACATCATAAACGCACGCCCCGAGCATGCCAATCACACCTATTCCCTGTCTTGTCGTACGAGAACAAGATTCCTCTGACGGGAAAAAATTACGCTTGTTCAGAACCAGACACCACCTTGCATTTACCAACTCGCGCAACAACAATTATTGAAACTGTTCACTAAGCTTTGACCGGCGCATTTTCAGCGTGGACAAAAATGGCAATAACCCGCAAGAAAAGCCAATTTAGCCCGTCTTAAAATTGACAAAAAAATGGCTGTCAATTTTTTTTCATGCACAAATGCTGACGCGATGAATTGAACTGGACAGACTGGCTCTCAGGGGTTCACATCGAGAATATAAGTCGTATACTCAGTCCAGAAAAAAAAGTCCCACTATCAAAAAAAATTGAAGGGCCCATTATCAGCCCTCAGCGATAATGTCATTGGAGGCAAATCATGTCGCAACGAGAACGGCTGCAACAATCCGCCAGACGAATGGATTCCAACACTATCGCTGCAGCAGTGGCAGCGGCAAAACGGGGCGAATCTGAGGGGCGATTACAACTGACAGCCGCAATGGCCTGGGTGGCATATTCCTGCCCCGATGCGTGCGAAGCAGTGTGCGACAATATCGCCTCGGCCTGGTTGGGTTCAGGTCCTGCACCCGAAGTGCCTGTCGGACTCCCCGAGGCACCGATGGAAGACAGTTTCTGGTCGGCCTTCTGGGCGGTCGTTGACGGTCACGACGATGGTTATGACGCGCTCTCGATAACGGTGGCCGTCGCTTCGTTGGCTGGCGCAGTACATCCGAAAATGGCCGAGCTTGCAGAGCATCAGGCGCGCCATCACTGGGGATCAGCAGAGGCCGTCAAAAACCCGATCCCGGGGCACACAGATATACCCGCACTCGCCCAGTGCCCACCTGAGAGTCTGGGGCGATCGCTGTACAATATGATCGTGGAAAATGGCTACGATCCGGAAGTGCTCGACCGTGAATCCATTGCATTAAGCCAACTCCCCCACTCCCTGCATTATCTCAATGCGCGTATTTTGCAGATGCACGACGTATGGCATCTGGTTGCCGGGTATGAAACGACTTCCTCCAATGAGATCGCGATTTCAGCCTTTCAACTCGCCCAGTTTGGACACAATTATTCCTCAGTGTTTCTCGCGGCAGTGATGGCGATCAGCACGTTCAAAGAGCCCCGGGGATTTACCATTCTAATGCAGATCATTTGCGAGGCATGGCAACACGGCCGCGAAACACCGGTAATGATGGATATCGAGTGGGAGAAAGAATGGGACAATTCGCTGGCATCCATTCGCAACGCACACAAAATTCCGACTTATAAGAGTATTTTCCCTGCGGATTTACTGGAATCGATAGAGACCGCATCGCTCTGGAAAAAATTGCAAATAGGCGTGCAGATTACCCGGTACAACTTCCGCTTGCGACAACACAATCGACAACCCGCACATCATTAGGCGGGAACTACTTTTTACTGCGTAGGGGATATACATTCGATAACTCAACGCCGAGTCCTGTGCGACTTTGCGAGTGTCGAGCGCAGCGTGATAACACTATTTTTCATAACAAAAATGTAAGGCGCAAAAATGACAATTGATAGAAAAACGGTAACTCTTATACACACCGCGCTATTTGTGAGCCTGTTACCGGTGCCCGGACTGGGACAGGCATCCACAAACGGTGTTAGCCCCATCCTCGAAGAACTCATTGTGACTGCCCAGAAGCGCGAGCAAAATCTGCAGGATGTCCCGGTAGCTGTCTCGTTGCTTTCCGGCAAGGCAATGGCCGAAGCACAGCTCAAAAATGCAGGGGAGTTAGCGACGCTGATTCCCACCCTTAATGTACAGGCCAGCTCCGGACCCGCGACGTCGTCATTCAACATTCGAGGGATAGGGACACAGACCTTCAGCCCAGGCGTGGATCCCAGTGTCTCTACCATGCTTGATGGCGTGGTGATGGGGCGCTCCGGCATGGCGTTCCTGGATCTTGTGGATGTTCAGCGGGTTGAAGTCCTGCGTGGACCGCAGGGAACCCTCTATGGCAAGAACGCATCTGGCGGTGTGGTCCACATCATCACCAAGGATCCAACACCTGAGCTTAGCGGAACCGTGTCGGCTACTGCCATTGAAGAGGGTGAGTACCGTATGGACGGCAGCGTGGCTGGCCCCATCACGGACACGCTTGGGTATCGCCTGACCGCTTCCGGCGTCAACGACGATGGCTACGCCAAGAACTACTATAACGACAAGAAGGTAAACGATAACGAATCGTTTAACATCCGCGGAAAATTGCGGTGGGAGCCCACCGATTACATGGACATCACGTTCGCCAGCGACTACAGCAAAAGCGATTGTAACTGTACCGCGCTCAGCGTGAGATCGATTCTGCCGGGCCCGGACCAACAAACCTTGTTACAACAGCAATTACCCGTGGTGCCATCGAAACACAACCAGGACGTCAACAATGACTACCGCACTTTCACAGATGTAAGAAGTTCTGGCTATTCCATCACGGCCAACTGGGACATTGAAGACTTTATGGTAACGTCGATTACCGCCTATCGGGACTGGCAAAACGAAGGTATTGTGGATTTGGATGATTCACCACAAAACCCGCTGTCACTGAGCTTCCCCGCTCCGCCAAAAACTGACCAGAATCAGTTTTCACAGGAGTTTCGCCTGGCGTCACAGCCAACGGACTGGGGTTCCTACGTCATAGGCGCCTTCTATTTTGAGCAAGATGTAGACACCAGCAATACGGCCACCGCCGGAGTGCTTGAGCCGATTGTTCCAGCCACCACACGGCAGTCGAAAACCAACGTCAGCAGCAAAAATACGGCCATATTCGGCGAAGTGAACTTCAATCTCTGGCGCGAATGGCGTCTCATCCTTGGCGGACGGTTTACCTATGATGATCTCAGTTACCATACATGGGCGGACCGCACTGACGGCATTATATTCCCAGAGCCTGGCGAGGCTAGTGATTCACTGGACGAAACCAATTTTTCACCCAAGATAGCGCTGCAATGGGATGTCACCGAGAGAGCCATGGCTTACGCCAGTTACGTCAGCGGCTATAAAGGCCCTGCATTCGACACCGGCCTGGTTGCAGGCGGCAGCAGTGTCGATCCTGAAACCAGTGACTCTTTCGAAGTGGGTTTGAAATCTGCTTGGCTCGACAATCGTTTGATCTTTAACATCGATGCTTTTTACTCCAAATACCATGACTTTCAGGCAGAAACATCGCTCGATATCGGTCCCTTGGGTACCATAATTGTGACCAACGTCGGGGCGGTGTCTACTCAGGGCGTAGAGATGGACTTCATAGCCCTGCCGATGGAAAACTGGTCTATCAGTGGCGGCATTGTCTACACAGACGCCCAGATTGATGACTACCCCAACGGCAACTGCAGCGGAGGCCAAAGAGCCAGAGGCGAGTGCCCGAATAATTTCCAGGATCTCTCGGGCGGACGACTGCCGTACACCCCTAAATGGAAGATGAACCTGAATACTGATTACACCATCGCGCTGGATGACATGCCCTTCAACGTGATTCTCGGCGCCAATATACGCGCGCAAGACGACGTGCTCTATGAGCTTTCGCAGGATCCCTACACAGAGCAGGACGCTTATGCCATTGTTGATATTCGGGCAGTGATAGAAGGAAAAAGTGAAGGTTATCGAGTCACTGCGTTCGTCAAAAACTTGATGGACAAGAACTACGCCTCGTTGATTTACGCCAATAGCCCAGCGCTGTTGCCAAACGCCTATATTCAACTGGTACCCAAGTATGCCAACCGCATGGCGGGTATAGAAGTTAGATACGACTTCTAGGAAATACAGGTTCGGGTGTCCGCCGTTTAGTCCGTAACTAACACGACACCCAGCCACTATGACTGGTACCATACTTCGCAACTAGCGACGTGTTTTTAGTGACACACGGTAAATGCGAGATGTACTGGTTGTGAGTAAGCATTTGAAGGCGGCTGATCAGCATCGTTCGGGGGCAAGACGGCTCCTGCTGGCTGTTATGTCCTGCGTGGCACTGCCGGTGGTCGCCGACAGCCAGACAGCCAACTCCTATCAGGGCCAAATGGCACTGGAAGATGTCATCGTAACGGCAAGAAAACGGGAAGAGACGCTGCAGGACACTCCGGTAGCCGTGTCGGCGTTTTCAGCCGCAACACTGGCAATAGCGGGTATTGCCAATACCCGCGATCTTCAGGAATCTGTACCTGGCCTTATTTTCAGTGAAATGGGCAATAAGGCAGCCGCCATATTCATTCGTGGCGTCGGCCAAAAGGAATCATCGGCAGTCCTTGATCCTGGTGTAGGCGTTTACATTAACTCCATTTACATCGCGCGTACCGACAGTCAGTTGTTGGACGTGGTAGATCCCTCCTCGATACAAGTGTTGCGTGGACCGCAGGGCACCCTGTTCGGCAAAAACAATACCGGCGGCGCGTTACTGGTATCCACGCAAATGCCGGATACGCAAGACTACGCCGGCCACGTATCGACACGCCTGGGCAATAACGGTCGTCGCGACTTGAAAGTAAGCGGTAATTTCCCCCTGGTGAGTGACACACTGGCGGCGCGGGTCAGCGTGAACAGCACCAACCTCGATGGATACCTGAAAAGCACCTACAACGGTGACAAATACGGCGATGAAGACAGACTCGGTGCCACTGCCAGGGTGTACTGGCAGCCTACCGACACGTTTAGCGCCGATGCCTTCTACTACTGGTCGAAGATAGACGAGAACGGCGCGGGCTTGACCTGTGTTTACCAGAACCCCAATGGCGTTTTTAATACGTTTTCCTGGCCGGGATTCACCGAGCCCAGCGCCTACCAGTCCCGTTGCAACGCCAGTGAAGCAGCAGCCGATGACGACAAGATCCTCATCAACGGCCCTAGCAAGTTCAAGATGAGCAGCCAGATTCTGGGCGTGACATTGAACTGGAAATACGATGACTTTGACATCAAGAGCATCACGGCATGGAGCCACCAGGACGACATCGGTATTGTGGATGACAGCGACGCCACTGATATAACCGGTGTTGAAACCAACGGCCTTGCCGTCATCGGCGCATTACAGCGCTCCCTGGCTGCGGGTCAGGGGAACTTCTCCCTCCCGAACGCGGAAAAGCGCAATCAGTACAGCCAGGAGTTACAGCTTTCGAGTACAGCTTTTGATGAGCGCCTGTCCTACACAACCGGTGTTTTTGTCACCAGCGAAGAGATCAACGACACGGTATCCGGTAACCTGGTGGGCTTTAATGGCTATTCCTACAAAACAGACACGAGCACGCTGATACCGAAAGTTATTGGCACCAGTAGCGATCTGCGCAACGACAGTTATGCAATTTTCGCCCAGGGCACCTATGATGTCACCGACTGGTACCAACTGACCATTGGCACCCGCTACACCACAGAAAAACGCCAGCGGGAAGCCACCTTGTATGAATCCAATTGCGACGCGATTGTAGAGGAAAACCTTGTGCCCGGTGCAAGCTCTGCCCTGTGCGCCTTCGATGTAGTGTCGCTTGCAGACCCAAGCGGCTTCTATGCCAACCCTCCGTCCTATTTGCCGATACGTCTGGTAGAGGAGTACGAGACGTTGAGCGGCGATATCATTCGCGCCAATAGCGGCAAAGTGAAGGAAGACAAGCAGTGGTCGAAGTGGACGCCTACCATCACCAATGCAATCGACGTGCCCCAGCGCTATCTGCAAGACACAGTACTGGACAGCACCCTGTTGTATTTCACCTACAGCAGAGGCTTCAAATCCGGTGGCTTTGAAATGAAAGGGCTGGAAATTTCCGAGTTTGAGCCCGAATCGGTTAGCAACTACGAGCTCGGCTTGAAACTCGACGCGTTCGATCAGCGTCTACGCTTCAATACCGCGATATATTATATGGACTACGACGATATCCAGATTCGCATCACGGAACAGGGCCGCTCCTTCGCCGACATTTTGCTCTTCATTGACAATGCCGGTGCCGCGACGATCCAGGGATTCGAGATGGAGTTGACTGCGCTACCACTACCTAATGTCATTCTCACGGCAACTACCAGCTATACCGACGCCAGCTATAATACTTTCGTGGCCTCTGATGTCGATACGTCCACTGTTCCGCCCACGCAATCCATTGTAGATCGGTCAGACGAGAACTTCGCAGGTATCCCCAAACTCACCTACTCCTTGTCGGCGATGGTCATCCTGCCCACCGCGATCGGCGATTTTGCACCACGCCTATCCCTGTACTATCGCGATTCCTTTTATACCGGGCTGGATGCAACGGCCTGGGATACGGCGTTTCGCGATCGCGCCACCATCGACGATGTCACCCTGTGGAACTTTCGGCTCGGCTACACGCCGACCAACAACGACAATATCCAGGTATGGTTCTACGTCGACAATCTGACCGACGAGCAGTATTTCCAGGGGGGGTTCTCCAATACCGAATCGCTGGGTGCTGGATCCTATGTGCTGGGCGCACCCAGATCTTATGGACTCGAAGCATCCATCAGCTTTTAGGGTCGTCAACACCGCAGTGAATGCGCAGCCCTTCGCGCGGTGTGCCTAATCCAGGTAGCGCGCCTGGATACTGGCTTTAAACGCTGCGGTGCCCAGCGGCGCGCCCGTCGCATTCTCTATCAGTTCATCTGGCATGTAGAGGCAGCCCTGGCTGCGTATATTCCGATTCAGCCAGTCAAACAGTGGTGTGATATCGCCCCTGCCCAACCCCGGCAGTATATCGCTGTTTTCCCGTTGCGCCGCTGCGAACAACTGCGCGGCCGCCATGGCCCCCAGAGAGTATGTGGGAAAATAGCCGAATATCCCCTCCGGCCAGTGCACATCCTGCATCACTCCGTCGGTGTCATCGCTGGGCCTGATACCCACCAATTGTTCCATCATGTCATTCCAGGCCAATGGTAAATCACCCGTACTCAGTTCGTTGGCGAGAATCGCCTTCTCCAGTTTGTAGCGTAAAATGACATGCAGCGGGTAAGTCACCTCATCCGCGAATACGCGCACCAGACCGGGTTCAACGCGGCGGTAGACACGCAGTATGTTCTCCGGTTCCCAGGCGCTGCCGGAGCCATCGAGCAGACGTTTTATCGTCGGTAAAATGAAGTGAATAAATTCCTCGGAGCGCGCCGCCTGCATCTCCAGCAGCAGGGACTGGCTTTCGTGCAGTGTCATGCCACGACTGTTGCCCACGGGTTGCCCCAGCCACTGTGCGGGGCGCCCATCCTCATACAACGCGTGGCCGGTTTCGTGAATAACCGCCATCAGACTTTTAGTGAAATCACTTTCGTCGTAGCGCGTAGCGATGCGAATATCACCATCGGCCCCGCCGCTGAAGGGGTGATGCGCGGTGTCCAGACGGCCGCGCTCGAACGGAAAGCCAAACACCCGCATGATTTCGTGGCTCAGCGCTATTTGCCGCGCTACAGGGAAGGGGCCCTGCGGCATCACCGGCTGGGGCTGCCCGGCCTGCTTCTCCATCACCTGCTGTACGAAGCCCGGCAGGAAACCCTCCAGATCCTCGAAAATCGCATCCACCTGCACTTCCCGTCGCCCCGGGTCAAACTGATCGAGCAGGGCCTCGTAGGGCGTCACCCCCATAACCTCGGCCTTTACGTTCGCCTCCTCTCGCTTTAGCGCGAACAGGACATCGAGTTTGGGAGCCAAACTTTTGAAATCATTCTTTTCCCGCGCCTGCCGCCAGGTCATGGCGGAATCTGACTGGGCCATCACAAGTTTTTCAACCAGATCCGCTGGCATGGCATTGGCGTGGAGAAACTCGTGCCTGATTTCACGCAGGTTGGCGCGCTGCCAGTCATCGAGCTGCCCAGCCTCAGACTCGGCCTGTTCGATCAGATCAGACAGTGCGCTCCCAGTCTCCATTTCATGCACCATCACGCTGAGCTCCGCCAGCACCGTCGCGCGACCGGGCGCGGCACCGTCTGGCATCATGGTCTGTTGATCCCATTGCAGAATGCCCATCGCGTTATTGAGCGCGCCAACGCGCTTTTTGCGCGCCTCCAACTGGTGATATGCCTGCATATTGTGTACTCCTGCCAGCGCACTGACATTGTCCGAGGGGAAACAGATGGGTGCTGGGAGGAACAGACCGTTTTACAGAACCGGGCCCAGCATCGCGATCGCATTATTCCACAGCCGTCGGGACAGCGACCAGCTTTCGACCTCAGTCAGCGATACCGTATTCGCGCTGTCGATATAACTCTGCTGTCGCGCGCGCACCGTCTGTGTCAGCACAGGGTCATACATCAGGATATTGTTCTCGAAATTGAGATCAAAGCTACGCCTGTCCATATTGGCAGAACCCATCAGTACGATCTCGCCATCCAGGGTCACCGTTTTACTGTGCAGGAGTCCGCCCACGTATTCGCGAATATCCACCCCTGCCTGCAACAGCTCGGCGTAGTAACTGCGGCTGGCGCCGGCCACCTCCCTGGAGTCATTTCTGGCCGGGAGAATCAGTATGGTCTGTACTCCCCGATAAGCGGCGGCACACAGCGCGGACTGCATCGACTGATTCGGCACATAATAGGGCGTGGAAATAACCAGTTCGCTGCGCGCGGCAAACATCAGGGACACGAACAGTTCCGGCATCGCGGATGCGCGCAGAGTGGGGCCGCTCGCAACGACCTGAGCGATGACGCCCTGATCGCCATTGGTCTCGGTGATCTCGTCACCGATGACAGAATCTTCACCGGCATAAACCTTCCAGTCACTGGCGAACAGGAATTCATTCTGGCGCGCAATCGGACCCTCCAGACGCACGACAGAATCAACCCAGGGTGCATACTTGGCTTTCACAAGAAATTCTGCATCCGCACAATTCTGGCTACCGCAGTAGGTAATACGACTGTCGATAACAATGATTTTCCTGTGATTGCGCAAATCGACACGCCCCTGCAGCGGGCGCAACAGGAAATTTCCCAGCGGCAGCGCTACGGCAGCCTCCACACCGGCTGCCTTCATCGCGCGCCAAAGACTGGATTTCAATAGCGCCCGGGAACCCAGACCGTCCACCATCGCCCGACAGCTGACCCCGCGCTTGACCGCGCGCATCAATGCGTCAGCAACGCGGGTACCGCTATTGTCTGCCAGCCAGATATAAAACAGCACTTCGACCTGCCGTTCTGCAGCATCGATATCGGCTACCATGCTGTCGATGGACTGCACTGAATCCTCCATCAAGCGAGCCGTATTGCCAGCGACAGCGGGAAAGGCGCTAATCGAATGTCCCACCCGGAACAGGTGGGCGTATCGGGCCGGCACACTGCCGGGATCCTTCGCCAACCCCTCATTCACAGTCTGCTGGTGTAGCTCACCACCCATAAAGTTCTGCATGGCTTTTTGATTGCGGCGTCCGATATTGGTCTCGCCAAGCATCAGGTAGGCGAGGATTCCAATCACCGGCAACGCCAACACCACAACCACCCAGGCAATCCGCGAGGTGGGTTCGCGATTCGGCCGCTGCAACACGCGCACCATCACGGCCACTTGAACAAACAGGTGCAGGAGGACAAACCAGATACTATCGAGAATCATCGCTGCAGCTTGCCCTATCCGGAATCGAGCGGCAAGCACCATAAAGGCGCGCTGCTGTGTTTTCGCATTCTCTGGTGTATTTCGAACGACATTGAAAACCAGCTTGTCACTCTGGCGATGATCAACCCGCTACATCGTTCGAATGCACTGATAACCTGATCGAATGGCTGGTGTGCTTGTCAGGGGCTGAGCAGACTCAGCAGCTCCGGCGACACCATTGGCTCGCTATCGAAACTGCTCCCTAGTGCCAGATAAAGACTCACCCGGTTACCCAACAGCGCGTAACGCAGATCAATGGCGTCTGCCTTCGTTGCCAGCTCTTTCGTTTGCAGCTGCAGTACGGATTGCATATCGGATGCACCCGCCTGATAGCGATCGTTTGCCAGTTTTACCGCCTTATCCAGCGAAGCCACGCCGCGCTCAACGTACACCAGCCCCTGGCTAAAGTAGTGTTCATTGCCGAGACTGGTCTCGACTTCATTGAACGCATTGAGGACCACGCTGCCGTAATTGGCCACCGCAGCCTGCTCCTGGGCATCACCTATGGCGATCTGGGCGACCAATGCACCGCCCTGATAGATTGGAAACTGCATGCCAACCGCGGCATGCCCCAGCCACGGGTTAATATCGAGTAATCCAATGAGGTTATTGCTAAAGCGCCCCACTTCCAACTGAAAGGAAAAGTCCGGCAGCAGGGCCAGACGGTCTGACTCCAGCGAGCGGAATGCGCTGCGCACCTGCTGCTCAGCAGCCAGTACGTCGGGGCGCCGACCCAGTAAACTGAGCGGCGCAGATCCATCTACGGATGGCGGCATCACCGTTGATTGCAACGCCACGGCTATTTCCGCACCTGGGTAACGACCCAACAGCAGTTCAAGGTTGCGCTTGGCTATCGCCAGATTGTTATAGGCATGCTGTTGCGCGGCCTGGCTTGCATCCAGAGCTGCCTGCGCCTGAATGACATCAAAGTCGGAGACCTTCCCCGCTCTGTTGCGCACATTGCTAACGTCCAGGAGCTGCTGGTAAATCAATTCGGACTCTGTGGCCAGCGCCAGCAGATGCGCGGTCTGCACAGCGGCGAACCAACTCTTGACGGTGAGCGCTGCCAGCGACTGTCGTGCAAATGCGTAATCCAGTGCCGCCGCAGCATAATTCGCCTGCGCCGCCGATTTCTGCGCGCGCAACCGGCCCCAGATATCCAGCTCCCAGGCCAGAGCAACATTAAACTGATCGGCAGTATTGGTGTTCGACTCATCGAAATCGCGGGTGCCTGTTTCACCCAACTGGCCGCCAATCTGCGGCAGCATTTGCGCACTGGCCAGGTTAATGCTTTGGGCAACCATTAATACGGTGCTGGAAGCCTGCCGTAAGTCGGGGTTATGGGCCAGTGCTTCGTTGACGATACTCTGCAGCTGTGGGTCATTAAAACTCGCCAGCCAGTTGTTACCAACTTCACCGGGCAGACTACCGGATTGCTGCCAACCCTGCGGTATCACGGTGGTGTCGGGAAGCGCGCGCTCAAGTACTTCAGGGCGCTCCGGTGGCGTGGTGAGCGCGCAGCCGGACAGCCAAAAACTGGTCAGCACCAGACTGATTCCCGCGGTGGCACACCTCCCGCCACATCGTCTCCACATAGTCGCTGCAATCATCCGGCCACTTCCTGTGTTATATCGGGAGAGGATACAGCCAATATCCCCAGGCCTTGATGCGAATGGCGACACGCCGCAAGTACGCGAAACTGGTATGTTCAGTGTATATAGCCGCTATGCC
This sequence comes from Halioglobus sp., assembly GCA_037969215.1. Classification (GTDB taxonomy): domain Bacteria; phylum Pseudomonadota; class Gammaproteobacteria; order Pseudomonadales; family Halieaceae; genus Marimicrobium. Next base: position 11,319 of record JBBKWY010000105.1, on the reverse strand, counting down.
CTGGCCGCCAATTGGAAACTGCGATTGGTCTTGCCCATCGAACAAAATCTTGACGGCAAACTGGCCCTCCGGCATCTCGGGCGGTGGTGGATTGTAGACCGACATCGTGCCACTGGGCAGGAATTGCCCGGCGCCACTTCCGCGCCATATGTCATCGACTGTAGCCTTGAATATTTGCCCTGGATAGAGTCCCAGAGCCACCTCCACTTCCTGTCCCTTCTTCACGAATTTCAAATTTTCCTGATTGTACGTGGCCATCAAATACCGATCGTCATCGCAAATAAAGGACGCGATGGCACCAAAACGAATGATGCCAGCAACCATCCCTGGCCGAACCTGCAAGTTCATAATGCGGCCGTCTTCAGGCGCCACAATGGTCGTGTTGTCCAGATAGTATTGCGCTTCCTGCAGTTTCGCCTCCGCTTCAACGACAGAGGTATTAACCCCGTCAATCTGTGAGTCGTATTTCGCTTGCGCAGCCACCAGCTCAGCTCGCGCCTCCTCCAGCGCCGCCTGACCGACTTTTGCCTGCGCATTCGCCCTCTGGGATTCCTCCACAGAACCCGCACCCTGGCCGGCAAGTCCGGAGGCCAGTTTTTCGCCGTAGAGATCGAAATCCAACTGCGCCTTGGCTTTTGAGATTTTTTGCTCCGCCACCAACACATCGGCACTGAGCACTTTCACATTCTGTTGGGCCTTTGCCAGCAGAGCCTGCATTTGCTGCACCTGGTATTCATAGGGGCGGCGGTCAAAGCGAATCAGGGGGTCCCCTTTTTTCACCGGCTGGTTTTGTTGCACCAACACCTCGGTGACAAGGGTGGGCTCAGGCAGGCGCGGCACCAACTGGATGGTGTATTGCACGATTGTGGCGGTGCTGCTGCTGGGCGTCATAAATCGCATGCCCACCAGAAACACCAACATCAGATGCAAACCGACCCAGAACGACACCACAGCCCAGGGGATGGAGAACTTGATCCATTTGAATTTATAAAACACCAGCCACATGATGGCGGCATAGATAATGCAAATTAGCAGTGCTGCTGCCATTGTCTTGTGTCTCCGGGTCTAAGCTGCGGAACTAGGCTTCTGGCTTATTATTCGCTGCGGCTGCAGTGTCTTCTTCCCCGCGCAGACGCGCGATCTCTTTCGCGATAGACTCGCGTTCCTCCGCAGGAAAGCGGCGGATGTCTATGATATCGGTGGGTTTGAAGGCCCAGATGAAAGCCTGAATCCAGGGGACTACAGCCAGTAAGCCAGCCCAGCCCATCATCTTCACGGCTTCTGCATCGGGGTGATTGCGCGAAACAGCAATCTTGCCGGGCAATCCAGCAACAATAACCAGCACCACCACAGCCGCGACCGCAAAAATTAGCAACGCAACAAACGTCACATAATCCCAAACACCTATTTCGATTCCGCCCACAAATGCCCCTCACTCTACCAAGCGTTATTGGGCGATATAATAGACTGAAGCGAAAGGGAATTACAATGCGTTACGACCGCTAAGGTCGCGCGGGGACATTCCAGCGCACGCGACCCCACGGTGTACCGTGATGAATACGGCCGTCCTCGTCGATCAACATGCCGGAATCCCATTAGCGATGGAGTAACACCCGAGCCCTGCCCCCAACTGTTCAGGTAGGGTGATGTCCAGGCACCATCGGCTTCGTCAACACTGAGTTTGTCACCGGTCCAGACCACCTTGTGCATGTGCTCCTGCGACGCGATATAAATACCACCATCGTCGTCTACGGCAAAGGGGTTGCGTACCCAACCTTTGCCGGCGGGGCCGGTCACTTGGGGTGGCAATTGTAACTCCGCTTTCTTCACGATCGCCGAGCGCGTGTCGGTGGGATCGGCATCACCGTAGGCGGTAATCATGCCGGTCTTGCTACCCACGTAGTAGATATGGTCCTTGTCCAGCACAGTGTAGAGATTGGCGAGGTCGCGCAGTTTGTTCATTTCCTGAAACGAGCGGACCAGTGCGAACAAGCCATCATTGCCAGCATCGAAGCTGGCGATCACCTCGTCGGCATGCTCCTCCTCATAGACCTCGGCACCGGGGAAAAAGTACTCGGCGACGAGCTCCCAGGTGTCGTAATCGATCTTGACGATGCGATCAACACCATTGCTCCAGAACACGCGCTTGCCATCGGCGTAGATGCCGGAAGTGACTGCGCCGAAGTGTGCAGGGCCTACGTGCTGATACTGAATCTGATCGGCGCTCAGTGTGCGCGAAGGACCGGGCGAACCGGCCTGCGCTGCGGCGTCCTGCTGTGCCGGGTTGCCATGCGCCATCGAGTAGCTGGACTTCGCCAGGTAGGAATTCACCGGCGGCATATTGACCGCCTGTGCCAGTGACGCCACGGCCAATAGCAGGCTCGCAGCAGCTATTCTCCTCATCATGACTATTTTACGTTGTTGCGCACACCCAATATTTCTTGCTATCCGCCTTACAACGCATCGGTCAACGACAGCGTATCGCGCACCTCTCGCTTAACGAATTTACCGCTGGCGTTACGCGGCAGTGGCGCTTCTACCAGCCAGATATAGCGAGGGATTTTGTAAGAGGCCATTCTTTGCCTGAGGTCTAAACGCAATTGGTCAATATCGACAGTGAAGCCTGCCTTGGGAAAAATGGCGGCGGCAACTTCTTCACCCAGTCGCTCATCCTCCACACCAAAGACGACGCATTCTGCAACCGCCTCGTTGTCAAAAATGGCACTCTCCACTTCTGCACAGTAGACGTTTTCACCACCTCGCAGCACCATCTCCTTGGCCCGATCCACCAGATGAATGAACTGGTCTGCGTCCATGTAGGCTATGTCACCCGTTTGCAGCCATCCGTCAGTTATTGTTTCTGCTGTGGCCTCGGGCCTATTGAGGTAGCCTTTGATCACACAGGAACCTCTTACCCACAGCTCACCCTTCTCACCGGTAGCTACCGAATTGCCCTGTGCGTCCACACACTTGGCCTCGTACGTGGGCAATGCGCGACCCACACTGGTGGGGCGATCCACCAGATAAATCCCTGCTAGCGCGGAGATAATGCCGCAGGTCTCAGTCATACCGTAGCCCGCGTTGGGCGCCGCATTCTTCATCGCCTCGTCCATTTTTCGCGTGAGGTCCGGCTGTACCGCGGCACCGCCTCCCCCCATACTCTTCAGACTGGACGTGTCACGGGTGGCAAAGTCCGGATGCAACATCATCTCGCGGGACATCATCGGCACGGCGCTGAACGTCGTCACTTTTTCGGCCTCAACAATGCGCAGTGCTTCAGCCGCGTCCCATTTATACATATGTATCAGCTTGCCGCCGGTAGCAGCGACACCCTGTGCAACACAGTTGTTGCCGGTCACGTGGAACAAGGGGGTGGCAACCAGTGCGACCGTGATCTCGTCCGGCGTCGCCGTACCCTTGCCCTTGATCCCCGCCTTGATCAGCGCATCGCGATGCAAGGCCTGGCTAAATCCGATATTCATCAGATTCGACACACAGCCGCGGTGCGTCAATTGCGCACCCTTGGGGGTTCCGGTGGTACCTGAGGTGTAAAAAATACAGGCATCATCATCCGGATCAATAGACACATCGGGCATAGCGGGTTCGCTGTGAATCAGTTCAGCCCACGCCACCACATGCTCGGGCACCTCTCCGTCCAGGCGCACACCAACGGCCACCGTGTCCGGAAAATCTTTGCGAATTTCAAGGAACTGGGCCAGGCGCTCTCTATCGGCTATCAGTACCTTAGGCGCCGAGTCTTTCAGCGCGTAATGCATTTCCTGAGTCACCCACCACGCATTCATACCCACGACAACGGCGCCCATAGACACCACCGCCCAATAGGCCAGCATCCACTCCGGGTAGTTGCGCATCGAGATGGCCACTCTATCGCCAGGCTTCACCCCCTGTTCAGACAGCCAGTGGGCAATGGACGCAGTTTGCTGGTGAGTCTCGGCGTAAGTGAGGCGCTCATCCTGGTAGATGAGATATTCCCTGTCCTGGTATGCGGCAGTACCCATCCAGATATCGCGCAGGGAGCCCGGTGCGTGCTTGTACGCGCGCATGGGTGAACCGCGCACCTGGAGGGTCTCAACCTCAAACAGTTGCCCGGGGGCCGTCAGCTCATCCCAGGTACTTTTTAGTTCCTCGTACATACACTCACCTCATAAAGAAGACTATTATAGTTTGCGCAGGATAACGGCGCGAGCGCGCTACCTCAAGACAAGTTGTGCATGTCAGACCAATTGTCGCTACTGCCAATTTAAACAAAGGCCCTGAGTTCTCATGGAAAACATAACAAAAACCGGATCCAGCGTCGATTTTGACAGCGTCGGTACCTGGTATTCCGAAACCGATGTTCTCATTGTCGGTGGCGGTGGTGCCGGCATCTGCGCGGCCATTGAGGCCGCTGACACCGGTGCCAGTGTCATCGTACTGGAGGCTGCCAGCGATGCCGGGGGGTCTACGGCCATGGCCGGCGGGCTCATTTACATGGGCGGTGGCACACCGACACAACGGGCCTGCGGCTTCGACGATGACATTGAGGAGATGTACAAGTACCTCATGCAGGCATCGGGGCCGGATGCTGACCCGGAAAAAGTTCGCCTGTATTGCGACCGAACTCTGGAGCACTACGATTGGCTGATCAATCAGGGCGTGGTGTTCAAACCCGAATACTATCCCGACAAGCACACCAACACGCCCAATGAAGCGGCGTTGATGATCACCGGTAACGAGGAAGCCTGGCCTTACAGCACGCATGCGAAACCAGCCCCTCGCGGCCACAAGCCGCAGATAAAGGGCGACCACGGGGGCATTCCGCTAATGCAGAATCTGCTGCGCAGAGCCCGTGAAAAAGGCGTGAAGATTCTCTGTGAAGCGCGGGTGCTTGCTGTGGTAAAGCGCGGTGATGAAATCGTGGGCGTGGCCGCTCGTATTGATATGGAGGTGCGATATTTTCGGGCACACCGCGGCGTAATCCTCGCCGCAGGTGGCTTTATAATGAACCGGGAAATGGTGGAGACTTACGCACCGCGCCTCGCCAGAGGTAATTACCCCAATGGCAATGCCAACGACACGGGCGACGGCATACGAATCGGCATGGGGGCCGGCGGCAGCGCGGTGAATATGCACGAAGGGTTCATCTGCACGCCCTTCTACCCACCACATCAGTTTCTGCAGTCCATCATCGTCGATGAAACCGGCAAACGCTTTATCAATGAGGACGTTTACCACGGTCGACTGGGTAGCGCGATACTGGACAGACCCGACGGGCGTTACTACCTGATCATCGACAGCCGGCATTTCGAGGTGTTGGAAAAACCACCCATGGGCGGCTATCCGGTGGCGGGCACGGGTGAAAGTATCGACGAACTGGAACGCGAACTCGATCTGCCGCAAGGTGCACTGGCCCGCACGTTAGAGACCTACAACAACTCTGCGCTCGCAGGCGAAGACCCGGTGTGCCACAAGCACAAAAAATACCTGACCCCACTGGACCAGCCTCCCTACGCCGCATTCGACCTGACGGTGGGCAAGGGTGCCATTTTTGCGACGATGACCTTCGGTGGTCTGGACACCTTACCAACAGGTGAAGTGCTCTCCCCGGCGAAACAGCCTATTCCGGGGCTCTACGCCGCCGGCAGGAACAGCGCCGGCCTGCCGCGCTGCGCCGAGGGCTATTCCAGCGGGATGAGTATCGGTGATGCCACTTTTTTTGGCCGTTTGGCAGGCCTGAGCGCTGCGACGCGTCTTTAGGACAAGCTGCTTCCACGTGTCGTAGTCGCCTTGTGGGGCACTCACGCACCGCAATGGCGCAGTTGCGCTTACTTTTTCTTGATTGGAAGCCCCGATATACCCGTCTGGATGTAGAAACTCCCTGAGTCTACGCCCTTTTTGTCCTTTGTGAGGAACTGGCATCACTTTTGCGAGTCTACATTTGGCAGGCGAGTACAAGCTTGTCCGGTAGGTTTCAGGAGGATGAAAAAATGTCGGTTTCAACGCCTCAGATAGCGATCAAATTACCCCACGGCGAGGTGGCAAACTTTCAGGAAATGCAGGTCTATGGACAGACTCTACAGCGCTTTGTTCGCGAACAGGAAGCTGGACTGGCACAGATAGAAGACACGCAACACCACGATCAGATTATTGATTACCTGCAGCTTTTAGCGCGCAGCTACAACGAGCAATTGCGCCTGTACAAGGCCGCAGAAGCGCAGCGCCAAAAAGCGATACTGGTGGTGCTGTTGCGAATAGGCGGGAGTCCGGATTTACAATAGGCGTGACAGCCACTCGATTTCTCGATTAGGTAGCTGCGCGGCACTCATCGGTAATTACTCCGGTAAATTGGCAGCGGTTTTCAGGAATAGTTTTTTCAACAGTCTCTGTTGATCAGGAAAACGCCATTCGTAACGATCGAAACCTGCTACCGGCAAATAGAAAGCGGCGCGGACTTCAAATCGCACAGGTGGATCAATCTCGCCGGACAGGGCAGTACGTTCACACCGGTACAAATGAAATCCCGTGTCAAATACCTGGAGTAGCTCCCGGGGCCACAAACGCAAACCCGTTTCCTCCCAAGTTTCCCTGAAAGCGGCGCACTGTGCAGATTCACCGGGCTCGCTACTTCCTCCTGGTGGGCCGACCTTGCCATTCAGCCCCTGCACCAACAACAGTCCGTCTCCAGACGCGAAAAAACATCCGGCGCTTGGCGCGTTGTCGACTATTCCTTTGAAAGGGCAGGACGGCGCGCCATCCGCACAGGACAGTAGAACGAGCATCGAAGGGAGCAAAGCTAACCAGCGAAACGGCGGCGTCGATAGCAGGGACAGCCACACGGCGCTTACTGCAATGTCGCTATCATTGATGCGTAATCCTCAAAGCCCAGGTCTTTCGTGATCCGTTCGCGCCACAGATCGTCAAGCGCCAGGGAAACGTCAGCACCGAGGCGCTGACGGGATTCACCAATCTGCCCCACCCGTACCTTCGACGACTCGCTATCACCGGGCAGACCGGCCACTTCCACACTGCGCTCCCGCATCAACTTATCGTCAAAGCGATTCTTGTGCTTTTGCATAAATTGCAACGATGCATGCTCCTCGGTTATCGCCATCAACTCATCGTCCAGAGCGATATCCATAAACGCAGCAACTTTGCGGATTGTGCCAAGCAGGTCTTCCTTCATGTGCTCGTAGGCCATAAAAAGCACGTCGGGATCCTCTCGCCTGTGCCACCAGGATGTAAGATGAGTCCAGTAATCCCCGTTCGCACTGGCTGGAGACTTGCCAGATGCGATAAAGGTTTCGCGCAAAAAATCATCCAAAGGGATAGTCCCGGGCTCAAAAAACCATCCTTCCATAAATTTAAACAGGGAATAGGCTGCGTCCTTGGGGTCCCGACATGCGATAATATAACGCCCGCCCCCAGGCATTCGATGCGCATCGAGGTGACTTTTAAAAACGCGGGGATCAGCTTTCTGCGGCGCATCGAGATCCAGACCCAGATTCGTTGAGAGTTCTATCCAGGGCACCACCCGGCTTATGTCGTCAAAATCCATATCGCCGCGCGTGCGCAGCGTGTGAGCCATCTGCTGCAGCCAGGTAGTCCCACTTTTACCGAACGGCGCCACCACAATATCCGTTGATAACAGCGTCATGCCCAGGCCTTTTTCCACTCCCTCCCGAGTATTCATCGAGCCTAACTTTGCCAGAAATGTATCAAACGTCGTGGCGCGCCCTGGCGGTAAGCCGCCTTGCGTATCGATACTTGTCATCCCGTGATCACTCCTAGGGGGAAATGACAATTACTTTAGCCGTATGTCTGACTGCTGTCAGCTCCATTCATCTCAGGTAGTCTGGAAACATTTCCCCAGCAGCGCGCAGATGTTAGCTTGACCGGGTTGCCGCCCGCACTGGGGTCTGCGACTATCGGCGCGCTACACGGAAATTTGATTTAGCCGCATTTCCCATCACTTAATGAATATGGGTTATCCTTCCAGCGACTCAGTCGAATACTCAGGAGAGTAGATAGTATGAAATTACTTGATAATATCGCAGTAGTTTTTGTATTCTCGGTGATGTCAGCGGCGGCTGCAGCCATGCCGAGTGATTACACGTTCGATGTCTATTTCACCAGCGGAGGCCAGCCAGGGCCGATCCCCGTGTACGTAACACTCGATGGAGTCACCGGTAATAACATCGAAGTTTTTAGACCAAATTTGAACAATCTTCTTAATTTTGAATTCACATTTTCCGGTGATACGTTCGAAATGACAGACAATCCCACATTCCCGTCTCTGCCACTTATCAAGCTGGAAGACGGTTCGTTGACGGGCATACAATTTATGGGCCGGCAGTCAGCACTGGGCGGCAGAATTACCACAAACGGGAATATCGAGTTGACCGATCAACTGAACTCCATCGCGTATGTTATTGTCTCCCCGGGGCGGGTGAGCTTTGCATTTGGTGAGGTAGCTCCCGAGACGTGGCGTCGCATCGCGGCCCCCGTCCCCGCACCTGCCACCCTCGCCCTGACCGCCCTTGCACTGACAGCCCTCAGCGTACGCCGCAGGAAGAAAGTGCCTAAAGCAACCTTACTTTAGTATCACTTGCTCGTAGATGAAATAACTTATGCGTTTCGATTACCGTATCGTTCTGATAATTACCGCCTTACTCTTTACTTTGTCGGCCAGCTTGACAGTGGTTAACTACTTTGTATCGATGGAATTCAGCCAGTCACAGTTAAAAAACAGTTCCCTGCCTTTAACCGTAGATAATATTTACACCGAGATTCAAAAACAGATTATTGAGCCTAATCTTATTTCGTCGATGATGGCGAATGACACATTTATGAAGGATTGGCTGTCTCATGAGGAGAGCGATACAGACAAAATCATCAAATACCTGGGCAGTATTCAAAGTAAATACAAAATGACGACTACGTTTCTTGTCTCTGAAAAAACCATGAATTACTACACGCAAAAAGGCTTGATTGAAACGGTAACATCAGGAAACCCGAACAATGCGTGGTATTTCGTCTTTAGAAACAATCCGGAAATGCATGAAATAAACATTGATCGCAATGAGCTTATGGGCACATCGTTACTTATGTTTATCAATCACAAAATTATCGATGAAAATTCTAACCTCATCGGGACGATAGGAGTTGGCCTAAAAACCTCATATATCGATGACATGCTCAAACGCTTCAGGCAGGCCTATAAGTTTAATGTGTATTTTGTGAATGAGGTCGGCCAAGTTATTATTTCAGAGCAACTTAAAAATGCCCCCGGTTATCTCGATGAGATGCCTGGTCTGGAGCAGCTGAAACTGGAATTTGTCAGTAGCGGTAGCCAGATATATGAATACACCAAAAACAATGAAGTGTATTTGCTGAATAGAAAGTATATCCCTGAGCTGGATCTCTACCTGATGGTTGAGGCCAAGGTGGATGATTTCACTGAAAAACTGAAACAAACATTTTATTTTAATATTGCTATCACTGTCTTGCTTACTTTAATCATCACTCTGATTGTACTGATTTATGTTAGAAAAATGCATGCTCGTCTGAATGCTTTTGCGAATAACGATGCGTTAACTGAGCTACCAAATCGCCGCACGTTCAATGACATACTGGAGCGTTCACTACTGATAACAAAGAGAAGCGATGCCCCTTTGTCGATCGCCTTCCTTGATGTGGATAATTTTAAGAAAATCAACGATTCCAAGGGGCATGACATTGGCGATAAGGTTTTGAAGTGCTTATCCAGGTTGCTAAAAACAACAGTCCGTAGCAGTGATTTTGTCGCCCGCTGGGGCGGAGAGGAATTCATTATCATGCTAAATGGTACAGACATCGATAATGCCGCCCTAATTGCTGAAAAATTGAGGGCTACCATTGAAAGCAATGCGGCATTACAAGCCTTGGTAGATTTTCCAGTTACCGCGAGTTTTGGCATTACCTCTATTGAAGAAAATGATAATACGGATGTGATTTTTAAACGGGTCGACCGAGCGTTATATCAAGCCAAGTCAGAAGGCAAAAACCGAGTGATCATTGCCTAGGGCGAAGTAAAGTCCAGGGACAGCCCCCACTCCGCGCCACTTCAAACTCTACCTTTTTCCACCAGCGCCCCCCTAAAGCGAAGCACCGAATACAGGCGCGCTGAATGGCTGAATTCACCTCAATAGCGAGTGCGGGGGCGCATTTACATGCCCTGAACTTCGGCTCGGTTGAGCTAGATCAAGGCGTGCTTGGTTGAAGCCTCTGTATAATTATTAAATTCTCAGGCAACCAGAACTTGTGACATGCGGACATTCATTTTCACCGCCCTACTGGCCATCAACTTCTCGACAGCTTTCGCGGCGGACATGACAGATGAACACCAGAAGCAGGCCGCCGCGCTGGCAGACAGGTTCATCAGCCTGTTGAAACCCCAGTTGAAGCAGGCCATGGCCGCGGGCGGCCCGACGCACGCTATTGCCGTGTGCGCTGACATCGCGCCGCAGATCGCAGATGCACTCAGCGACGAGTCAGACTGGTCTGTGAGGCGGGTTAGCCTCAAGTCACGCAACGCCAGCCGTGCAGTACCTGACGCCTGGGAGAAAAACGTACTGCTGAGCTTTAACCAACGCCAGGCCGCAGGAGACGCACCCGCACAGCTGCATTTTGGTGAAGTCGTCAACGGGCAATATCGGTATATGCAGGCTCAGGTTGTAGAGCCTCTATGTCTTGTCTGCCACGGCGAGGCGCTTGCAGGTGATGTTCAGGAGACGTTGCAGGAGTACTACCCGGACGACTGGGCCACCGGTTACAGCCTGGGTGAGGTGCGCGGTGCCATCAGTGTATCCGGCAACCTGTAGTTTGCGCTGAAAATATTGTACGCTCCACCACAAAGCACACCCTGCGAAGCTGATTAGCGAAAGAACCCACTACATGATCGATTTCCCACGCCCGGAGGAATGCCGGGCCCCCAGCCGCTTCATCGACAGCGGACACCCGGCCATCGCAACCCTGGCCACATCGCTCACCAACCCCACGGCCGGTGACATTGCCAATGCTGTAAGCCTGTACTACTGGGTGCGGGATGAGGTGCGCTACAACCCCTACCTCGTGGACACATCACCGGATGCGTACCTGGCCAGCGCTACCCTGGCAGCGGGCGAAGGCTGGTGCGTTCCCAAGGCACTGTTGTTGGCAGCCCTGTGTCGCGCGCAGGGTATTCCTGCCAGAGTAGGCTATGCGGACGTTCGCAATCACCTCTCTACCGAGCGCCTGCGCCAATCGATGCAAACCGATGTGTTCTATTACCACGGCTACACC
>JBBKWY010000104.1:0-38967 GCA_037969215.1 Halioglobus sp. | reverse complement strand
GTGCTCTGCGGCTTTGCCACCAGTTTTGTTGCGCTCTTCATTTTCCGTATCGGTGTGAGCATTGGTGAAGCAGGCTGTTCGCCTCCGGCTAACTCCATGATCGCCGACTATTTCATTCCTGCAAAACGCTCTACGGCAGTTTCAACCTATGCTTTGGGTATCCCACTCGGCGGCATGGTTGCTTATATTTTTGGCGGCTACATTGCCGGCAGCCTGGATGGCACATCTGTGGCGGCCATGTTCAGCAGTTGGGGCTGGCTATGGGCTGTGAATGCGCTGGATTGGCAAAGTATCGAAGGCTGGCGTGTAGCCTTTGTCGTGGTCGGACTACCGGGCATTATAGTTGCCCTGATCGTTAAGATGACCGTCAAAGAGCCGCCACGTGGCTATACTGACCCGCCGATGATGCAGGATAAAGAGCACGTCAGCTTTGGTGATGTGCTCAAAATTCTGGCGACGAAGCCATCTTATTGGCACATCACTATGGGCGTCACTATCGCGTCATTTGTCAACTATGGCGTCGGTCAATTTTTTGTTTCCTTCCTCATCCGCACGCACGAAATATCCATTTTTGATGCCTCTATAAAGGTCGCGATGATCTTGTCTGTGATGGCTGCGATCGGCACCTTCATGTCCGGCTATTTGGCGGATCGCTATTCCGAGCGCTACCCTAAAGCACTGGCTTGGATACCCATGATTGCGCTGCTTGGTTCAACGCCAATGTTTATCGCCGGCTACTTGCTTGATTCTCTACTGATCGCCATTCCGATTCTAATGGTGGGGACGATGCTGCTTTATACGTATTTATGTCCTCTTTATGCCGTCCCAAGCGGTGTCGTAGATAGCAGGATGCGAGCCACTTCGGTTGCTGTGACGTTGTTCATCGTGAATCTGCTTGGCTATGGTCTTGGGCCTCCGCTGATCGGGGCTTTGTCTACGCTACTAAATTCGATATTCCTTGCCGGCATGGATCCCGGATTGACGCTGGAGGCATGCAAAGCGACGGGTTTGGCAACAGCAGCGCAAACGGCATGTAACACCGCCAATGCTGAGGGCCTCCAATGGTCGATGATCCTATTCAAAGGCCTCTATATTTGGGCCGCTCTGCATTTCTATCTGGGCAGCAGGACGCTGCAGCGGGATATGGGGCGCTAATTTAGGATGCTGGGTCAGCAATGCAACTAATACATTCATTAATAGTTTTTACGGGTACCATCCTCTAGGATGGTGCATGCATTGCTTTTTTTGTAAGACTTTTTACAGTCACCGACCCACAAACCTCAACTGTTTTTGCTTAACAGTTCGATTCTGATGTTTCCTGACAGTGGCGCTTCAACGCCATCCAATGTCAACGCTTGAGATTATAATGCCCGCCATAAAACGTTTTATTGTACTGTTCATCGTCTTTTTAATTAGTCCGGCAGTTTTCGCAGCGGTTGGACTGACACCTGCCAGCGGGACACCGTCTTGTGGTGCGATTCAGGATGGACAAGATCTCTGCGGCACCGGGCCCGCGATCTTCGAGTCTAATGCCATCGGGGTATGCCCCGAAGGCTCTTTTGCCGACATTGGCCGGTGGGGATGTTATACCTGCCCCGCGGGCTTTGACCGCGGTATTGCCGCGGTAGACTCAGATAGAGCCTGTACGAGAGTAAAAACAAATGACCAGTTGGAGCGTTTTGTCAGTGCCAAAAAAGTGGGTACCGCTTGTCCTGCGGGCAGTTTTTTTGATCCGGTTCGAGGTGGCGAATGTTTCAGTTGTCCCTCGGGCTACATACGCTCTGGCGCACACATAGACTGGGCAGATGCCTGCGTCATTCTTCCGAAAGAAGTGTTTTCAAGCGTGACGGAGCACGGCAAAGCGTTCGGCCCCCTGGGGCTGGATTGCGGTAGAGAACTTATGTTTATCGACGAACCGCCCTTCATAATCCAGGGTCCCGTGCAATTCTGGGATGGAATCGACGGCAACTGTCATTCCTGCCCCACTGATTACCCGCGTACGGGTTACTCCGTTCACGATAGCCGTGCTTGCTCGAAGGTGATACAGGGAGCACAGTCGAAGGCGACAATCCAGGGCCAGGCCCAATGCCTGGACGGTGAAATTGCAGACTTTCTCACCAACCCCGAACAGGGCGGTAATTGTTATACCTGCCCCGCCGGCTACGACAGGACAGTGTTCTCCATTAATAGCGTGGAAGCCTGTGAAACGACACCGGAATATGAATTCAGTGTCGCGATCAAAACCACCGACTTAACGTGCCCCGCAAACCAAATATTTGATTTCATTTCGACGCGCCATCCCGATGTTCAAGCGAAGTTGCTCGCCGATGGGGTCCTCAGCGACACTTACGAACTTGACGACCTGGGAACCTGTTGGACTTGCCCCCCCGGCGCGACACGCAGTTGGTCAAGTGTGACCGCAAGTGATGCCTGTGTGCTGGCCGATGTGGGCTGGAATATGCCAACCTATCGTCATGTCGGTTTATTTGGATTACAGGGTGCCACCGACGTGATCCTGGACATCATCAACGAAAGAAATGACATTAACGAGCTGGCGATAGCATATGCAGACAGTACAGATGGGCTATCACGCGATGAGTTTGTCGATGATGTGTGGCAAGAGATCAGTGAGAGCCCTGAAAAAAGCAGTATCCTGGCGCTTGTTGCCTACGCGCGGCTACAAAGCTACGCCACAAAAAGTACGCTACAACAACACGAACAAGCGTTTTTGCAAGACTTTCAGAAACAGGTCACAGACTACCGTTCAGCAATGGCACAAGAAGCGTTGAAAATTCTTGACGTGTGGCAGGAGGGTGCGGCCCTTCGATATATTGATCCACGATTTAACACCCGGCCAGAAGTCGTAGCACAAAAACTGTTCTGGCTCAGTATCGGGGTAGTAGCGCCACCCATTTCGCCCCCTGATTTCAGTGCATTGATATACGAATTTGCGGACACTCCCGAAGTGGACCCCCTGGTGCTGGCTTTGACTGCTGCAGAACGCTCTATTGATCAGGGCACGTTGACCACACTGATGCCTAACAATGCGTTTGGTGAAATCTCCACTCAGATTGAAGGCATCATCCAGGATAAGGTCCTGAGTGCGGCGCAAGACGCGATTATTGATGAAATTGAAAGGCAAATTCTGATCAAGGCACAGAGCGCTGGCGTCAAGGCAAGTGCCAAAATGATTATCTTCGGGCCGTCCACTCTGGGGCCTCAAATCGCGATTGCGCTGTTCATAGAGTACGCGACCCAATGGGTTGATTTTATTGCTGGCGCCACAGACGCCGAGCCCAAGTTATTGGCAAACCTCGCACAGGCACAGCAACTGTATAGCGTTTCGAGGCAATTAGAGACCGTAGCAGGGACCGAGGATTTGGGATTCCATTACAAGACGATTATGAATAGCAGTGTCCTACCCTCAGCGGCCGACAAGTTAAGAATCCAACTGGCGGTGGCCGATACTGATGGCGATAGTGTTATTGATACCGAAGACGATTTTCCCAATAACGCTGCAGCTGCAACCGATACCGATGCAGATGGAAAGCCTGACTCCTACAACGAAGGATGTGATGCCGCCTGTATTAACGAATCAGGATTAGTGTTGGATCTGGATGATGATGGTGACGGGATCAACGATGCAGATGACGCATTTTCGCTGATTGCCATTGGCGACTTATTGGATACCGATAACGATGGAGCCCCTGATCAATGTAATGCTGCCTGTATGGCATTGGGCATGGCCGCTGACACCGAAACGGTACCACAAGCACCGGTTATCAATTCCGTCCAGACAGATGATACTGCTTTGCTGGTTAGTTTTTCACCTGACGGTGATGGTGGCTTTAACATTATCGACTACACATTATTCTGTGGCACTGGCACTGGCACTGGCACTGGCACTGGCACTGGCACCGTAAGCCTAACCAAAACGCAGTCTCCCATTAGAATTTCCGAACTGGAGAATGACATTAGTTATGCCTGCTCTGTTACGGCACGCAACGTACTGGGAAATAGCGCAGCCTCTGAAAGCGTGAGCGGCACGCCAGAGGAAGTGATCAGGAGTGAGCTGAATATCCCTCTGCTCAAAGCAATAATGGACGCTAAATCTTCGCCTCAATAAATTGAAGTACACCACTTCGATCAAAATATTGAGGTATAGAAGATGGAAGCAGTCATCGGGGATGCAGCTTGGCTCGACCAACTAACATCAACTGGATAGTCGCCTATGCGAGCAATCATGTCGCCACCCGAGTCCTGGTGCAATGTTTAATGTACCGGGAATGAGGTGGTAGTTTCACAGTGATTGGTTTCACCGCAAATCGGCCATCTAAGCGTCCCGTTGGTGATGCAAACACCTGTTGAACGGTCCGGCCCCCACACACTCTTTGTGAGCTTTTCGCGCGTATCTATGAGGTAGTCGCGCTGCGCCTCCAGCAACTCAAATGTCGCTAAATCAGCGTCCACTTCTGAATACACGAGTCTCTTATCCCCTGAAGAGCAAGTTGTAGGAATACCTGATAACGTAGTCCATTGACATTGCGAATCAGTTTCGCACGTCGATGAGCGCAATACAGATTCAGCTTCTTCGCCGAGCGAAAGTATAATTTGTTGCAGTGTAGAGGATAAATGGAGCATGGCAGAACTCGCGGAGAGCAGATTACGTGCACCGGCCTCGGTAGCGCTGGTGAGTTCAAAAACAAGTAACTCAACATAGGATTGTTCTACGACCCACTCCCCGTCCACGAGTACGAAGGCGCGCAGCTCCGTTCCCGGCCAGCCTGAACCGGTAAAGTGCAGGGTTTTACCCGCTGCGAGGTTGTGCACGGCGTCGTTGATTTGGATGCCATTCTCGGGATTGGCATCGTTGTCCAAAGTCTGCAGAAACCGCGAAATATTCATTGCCGTTCGAGTATTGCCATTTCCCAGTTCATAGGGCGTTACTCGCGATACCGGTTCTATTGCGGCACCGATACTGATATCGCCAACGAAGAATTCAATAGTCTCACCCTGTATATAGCCATAGTTTCCTGCGCTGTCGGTGACTCCATAATCATCTCACAGCACCTCCGGTACTGGACCCCACAACCTGTTATCGATTATATTTTGGTAAGGATACGCCATTTATAGCTGCAAATATGAAATAACACAAATCGCTGTCGCCGATGGATATCGTAGCTGTGCATGACTGCCATGCAGACACAGCAGGAATACATGCTGAAAATGGAACTGTCCAATGCGGAGCGTATGTAGCAGTTGGAAATTGCACTGGCGGAGGTGTTGTGGCATAGGACTCTAGAAATGCACGTTGGTTCGACCAGCGGACATCTGTTGCTGCGGTGATATCTTTGGGCGACAAAAAGCCTCACTATGATGACCCGTTTCTATAGATAAACAATAAACAATAGGTAATGGATTATGATTTTTAATCAAAAAAGTGCCCTATACATCGCGCTAGCGGGTGTATTGGTACAGGGCTCGACACAGGCTTTGGCGGTTCAAGGGAATACGTCGTTTGGTCTGGATGCCATGATCTACCAATCCAACTACGCGTCGAATAATTCTGCTTTTGGTGAGAGGGCACTCCATAGCAACATAGGTGGTGATTCAAATACGGCCATTGGCTATCTTTCGCTCCAATTTAATGGGGACGGAAATATGAACACGGCCAGTGGCGCATACACGCTCTCTAACAACAGTGAAGGTCTTTCGAACACGGCCACTGGATCTTATGCACTCTACAACAACCGCAATGGAGACTCTAATACTGCGGTAGGCGGGCGCGCGATGTTTAGCAACTTGCGCGGCAAACTTAACTCGGCAGTGGGCGTGGGCACGATGGAAGGTCTTGTCGATGGTAACTGGAACAACGCTGTCGGCAGTAATTCGCTGCGCTCCATTACCGGAGGTAATGGTAATTCCGCGCAAGGTTTTGCCGCGCTCTACAACACCACCACTGGCTCTAACAATATGGCCATTGGCAATACGGCGGGTTATTCCAACGAGACTGGCAGTGGCAATGTCTTTCTCGGCTGGAATGCGGGCTTTTTTGAAACCGGTAGCAACACGCTGTATATTTCCAACAATCAGCGGACGCCACTGTTGTATGGCCAGTTTCACTCAACACCCAGTTCCAACAAGTTGGGAATCGGTACGAATACAATTGCCGCCGCCGATACCATTGCGGTCTGGAATGGCGCGCACCTGACGATGGGTGGCGTCTGGACAAATGCCTCATCTCGCGAACTAAAAGACAATATTGAAACCCTGAGTGTCGAGGATGCGAATGCCGCACTGGAAGGTTTGTCGCCGGTACGCTATGTCTACAAGAACTCGCGCGATGAAGAGTATGTAGGTTTTATTGCAGAAGACGTTCCCGATCTGGTGGCGACAAATGACCACAAGTCGCTGTCGCCGATGGATATCGTGGCGGTGTTGACGACCGTCGCCAAGGACCAGAAAAACAGCTTGGCACAGAAGGATGCCGAGATTGCAGCGTTACGCGAATCGCTGGTACAGCAGGGCGAGCGCCTGCAGCGATCAGCAACGAGCAATGAAGAACGTATCTTGCAACTGGAGATGGCATTGGCTGAAGTGCTACGGCAGCAGTCATCGGGGATGCAGCTTGGTTCGACCAACTAACATCAACTGGATATTCACGTATGCGAGTCAGCACGTTGACGACTGGTCTCAGAAAATTGGAACTAGTTGTAGTGGGAAGTAGACAAATATGCAGGAAACGAAAATGAATATTGTGCTCGCGTTGGCCCGTGCACTGGCATTGTTGTCTGTACAGACTTCGGCACAGGGCGGGAATACTCAGTATGGAGTGGACGCGCTGGGGCAGGTGACCACCGGTGCATACAACACCGCCACCGGTGAGCAGCGGCATTACACCGGCGTCGGTCATGCGTGCACGGGTTTGCGCTTTTGCCTCGGAACCCTGTCGATACAGCTGGGGTTCGGGGTATGAAGGAGTCGATTGGCATGGGGACGCCGAGGCTTGTGTGCCTGCACATTCCCAAGACAGCTGGCAGTTCCCTGCGGGAGACCATCAAGGTGGTTTACAGTCCCGAGCGGATGCATTGGTTCAAAGAAGACGATTCGACTCCTGGCTGGCAGCGCTTTGAAGAGAGCGCCGTCGCCGACAAGCTGTTCCTCGGCGGCCACCGCCCGCTGAGTTACTATCCCGCAGGAGCGCCACATCTTTACTTCGCCGCGCTGCGCCATCCTGTAGAGCGCGCTCGATCCCTGTTCTCCTATTTTACGCGGCCAGAAGAGGGCGGTTCACAGGGCAATATTGAGGAGCGTCAGCGGCTTAAGGAACAGTGGGTGCAGCAGGGGATTGTGCCGGAGAGTCTCGCTCGCAGTATAGAACAGTGCAAGCCCTTCAGGCAGGCGATAGAGAACGAACAGTGCCGCTACCTGAGCACCGGTGCGGCCACATTCACGGCGGCGCTGGAGACAATTGAGGGTGGTAACTTCCTGATCGGTAATTCCACCCATCTGGGGTCCCTGCTCAGTACACTGGGCACCCTGTTCCAGTGGCCCGAGACGCGTGAGGTGCGCACGAACACCTCAGTTACACAGGGCGAAGACGATATTCTGTCGGAGCCTGGCGTGGTAGATCGCATTCTTGAGTGTGGCGACGAGGATATGAAGCTGTACGACTATGTGCAGCAGCAACACGGCGGGCTCTACAGCAATCTGCCGGACAAGGAGATGCTGCTCGCCAGCACGTTGCGCTTCGCAGACGCACAGCACCGCGCATTTTCCGACCTTGCGTGGCGCAAGATCGGGCTGAGCGCGGTCGATGCCAACGCAGGGGTTCGGCCTGGCAGAACCACTATCGAGCTCCGCTTGCGCAATGACTCACGAGAGTTCCTCAATCCTGACGGCGACGACCGTATTGCGATCAGCTACATGTTACTGGACGAACAGGGCACGGTAATCGAGCGAGCAAACATCCGCTCGCCGCTGACAGTGATGGTGGGGCCAGGGGAGATTATCGAAATGCCGGTCACGGTGGTGATTCCGGACAACCTGCCGCGCCAACCGGTGTCGGTACGGTTCAGCGTGATGGTGGAAAAACGCTTCTGGTTGTTTCGCCTGTGCCCAGAGCACGGTTTGGATGTGCCGATAGTGTCGGCGACCGGCTGAAATGTGGCTGTTTAGTTGCTGCCGATCGTCCCGCGCGGTATCGCCTGGAAGCCGCAGGAGTATGATTTCCTTAAAAACAGCGCTTGAATTTTTATTCCATTTTTGTACTACACCCACCTCCCATCGGTTGATGCTATTGAAAAAAATGCGAGCCATTTGATCGGCAAGTGTATGGTTTTGCAGCGCGATACTATCTTGGTTGAGTCCTCAAGATTTGGACGTAATGGATTCGATATTGTAAAAACTGATGATCATTATGCGCTAGTACGTCCTGAAATAATCGTTACTCGTTTGAACCGCGGATTGAAATTCGAGGTTATAGATGCACTCATCAGTTATAAACCTGCCGCTAGCCCATGGGACAGCTAGAGCGCGGGCTAATCCCCGACGCTCAGTTCCACACCACTGAATTCGTTGTCGCTGTCTTTCAGGTTTGCCTGTGAGACGACGGCTCTTTCGGGCGCCAGTCCTGCCTCGCTCACCAGATAAAGCTTCACCGCTACTGCCCGCTCGCTGGCCAGTGTGAGCATCTGCTCATCGGAGATGGTAATGCTCGCCTCAACACGCTCGTATTGCTCGCGTGGCGTGAGCGGGGTGGCTCCTTCATCCTGCGCAGCAAGGTCGGCGTAGAGTGCTGCGATCGACTCTTCCCACTCGGTGCTTTTAGCTTTGATTTCCTCTTCCGAGAGGCCGCGTTCCAGCAATACGGCCTTCAGCTTATTGCGCTGCAGACGCTCTCTATCGGTTTTCATGTTGAGTCGCCCGGTGATTACCAGTGACAGCTTTGGTCGCTGGTTCAGTGCCTCGGCCAGCTCGTTCAACTTTTCCCGGCTGCGCTCACTCAATTTGGTCGAGCCCGAGGAAAACGTGATGCGTTGCAGGTCCTCTTCCGAGCTGACCAGATTCGCCAGCAGTGAGAACGGCGCGGTGATGGCCTTGGTCAGGAGGTTGAGGATGGCGTCGGAGATAACACCGCTGAGGTCAAATCCGGGATTGTTGACATCGCCGCTTACCGGCACTGCCATATCGATCACGCCGTTTGAATCCGTCAGGATTGCCAGTGCCAGTTCCAGCGGAAGGTCCACTGCCTTGTCGCTGGAGATTTTTTCACCCAACTTCAGTTTCTCTACCCGGATCGCGTTATCACCCTGCAACTGATTGTCCTTTAGCGCGTAATGCAGCTTCAGGTCGAGCAGCCCACGGTCAATCACATAGCCGGCGTAGGTGCCGGAGTAGGGCGATAGCAGCGCCATATCAACGCCGTCAAACACCAGTGTCAGATCGAGGTTGGTGGGGTCGGCCATCGGGGTGACGTCGCCGGTGAGCGTGACGGGGGCGTAGCCGTCAACGGACCCGTTTAGCTCTACGCTTGCCGCGGTCGCCGGGTCAGAGCTGAGATTGAGCACCTCGCCCTGGAGATCACCAATTACGGTGCGGAACTGAATAGGCAGCGACTGATCCATGAAGTCGATGGAGCTGTTGCTGATTTGTATCGTGGGTAGACTGAAGGTCCACGGTTTGTCTTTGGTCAGGTCATCGGCAATCTGTTGTGCCTCCTCGCCCACTTCCGCCTGCCAGACTTTTGACGCGTTGATCGAGCCGTCTTCCTGGATATGCACGCGCCCGGTATAGCTGTCGATGGTCAGTTGCTTGAGCACCAGGCTGTGCTCTGTCATATCCACTGCCAGGCCATCTATGCGCACCAGATCAAAGCCGGTAAGTTGGACTTCTGCGCCGTCTCTGCGGGCGGAAAATTCGCGAATTTTTCCCTCCAGTGCAATGGTGGTGGGGGCGTATTCCGCCAGCGCCACCTGCCCTTTGAGATCTACGTTGCCGCCGGTGATGGTCGCTTTCAATGCCTCGGGTAAGTTGGGGTTGAACCAGGTGAGTGGCAGCCCCTGCAGCGAGTAGTCGATGCTGCCGGTGCCCGGGTCAAGCTCGAGCGTGCCGTTTACCGCGATTTTTGCCTGTTGATTGATCGCCAGGCTCAGTGACATCAGGGTGTCACCCGCCAGCGGCCAGTTGAGATTCTCCAGCGAGGCTTCCAGCGGCTGTATGTCCAGTACCTGTGGATCGGTGAATTCGGAGCGCCAGCGCACACTGCTGTTGCGCAATTGCGCTTTGTTCAATGCGACTGTCCATGGCTCACCGGCCTCGCTGTCGTCTTTCGCTTGCGTGTCTGCGGGCAAATTTACCGCGAACAGTTCCTGCAGGCTGATTCGGGACTCCTCCATCCAGCCCGCCACCGCGACCGTGTCCAGTGTCACTGAGTCTATGGTGACGTGGTGAGTTGCGCTATCGACGGTGATGTTGTCGATCGCCAGAGCCTTGAGGCTCAGAGCCGTATCGGCGAGCTGCGCTGCTGCTGTGGGTGCGATATCGAGATCGGTCAGCCCGACCTGTCCCTTGCTCACGCTGTAGCTAAGGACGTCATTCCAGCCAAGTTGATATTCGGCTTCGATGTCCAGTCGACCGTCTTTGATTTCAAATGCCAGCCAGGGTTCGGCGTATACCCACAGCTTGTGTAAATTCAGATCAGACAGCGACAATCGCCCGCTGCTCTGGCCCTGCGGGATGGAAATTTCTCCGGCCCACTGTAATTTGCCGCCGTCCGCCGCCTCGACTTCGACGCTGAACGGTCGCCCCTCTTCGAATACGGTGGAGATGTCCTGTACTTGAATGTGCAGCCCGTCCCAGCGGCTGACGTACGCTGTCTCTCTCGCCTGGTCGGTGATCACAATGGCGTCGGAGTGCAACTCGAGATGGTGAATGGTAACGCCGGGGAGGGCGGTTGCCTCACTGGCGGGTGGCTCTTCAGCAGCGGGTGGTTCTTCAACTGCGGTGTCACCGCTGATAAAGTCGGAAAAATTGTACTCGGTCTCGGTCAGTCGTGTGACCTCTACATAGAGATCGCGAATTTTGACCGTATCCAGTACCCAGCCGGGTTGCCACAGGCCTTCCAGCGACAGGTCGATGGAGGCTTCACTGAACGCCACGAAGGGCTTGCCGGTGCTGTCGTCTAACTGCGCCTCACTGATATCAAGGCTCAGGGTAAAGGGGTTGAGCAGGACCCATCCGGTCTGCAGCTCCCGGTCGTAATTGTCTTTCAGGTATTTGTGCGGCAGTAGATTCAATGCCGGCGTGATGAGCAATAGGGCAATCGCGAGATAGGTGATGTAGGTGATCGCGATTACGCGTAAAAAGATTCGCACAACTAATACTTCCCTGATTTATGGCGTCGGGTTCAATATAGTGCATCTGGCATTGAATGCCCACCGCCTGAAAAGGGTCTAGAGGCCCTTGCGATAGGTGTACGGCGTTACCCCGGTCCAGCCCTTGAAGGCGCGGATAAACGCGCTGGATTCCGAAAACCCAGCACGGTACGAAATTTCCTCAATACTGAGTCCCTGTTTGCCCAGGAAGTGCAGGGCGGTGTCCCGGCGTACCTGGTTCTTGATGTCTTTGAAGGTGGTGCCCTCGGCAGCCAGGCGCCGTCTGAGTGTCTGTTGGTGCACTTCCAGCGTATCAGCCACATCACTGAGCTCTGGAATATCGCGCAACTGTCTGCGCACCAGATCTCGGACCCGCGAGGTCCAACTGTTTATGGCGTAGTCCTGCGTCAGCATGATGAGCGCCGGATGCCGCAGAAAATGCCGCAGCGAGGGTTCATTTTGTGCGATGCGTTTCTCCAGCACGGCAGTTGACAGTACCAGCTGTGAGCGCGGCTGTTCGAACTCCATGGGGTTGCCCAGGAACATATGCCGGTAGTCCAGGGCCGGGGCCAGAGGGGCCGACTCAAGTTGTACCAGCTGGATCGGCAGGTGTTCCTGAACCAGCCAGCTGGCGAAGCGGTGGGTATTGAACAGCATGAGTTCATGCAGGTAGGGCTTTAGCGGACTACCGTCATCCTTATTCAACAGGAATACCCGTGCCAGCTCACCGTCCTCTTCCAGTACCGGATGCACGCCCGTTTCAAACAGCTGGTAAAAACGGCAGTAGCGGCTGAGCGCCTGCCCCAGGGTTTCGCAACCGATAACCGCGTGGCACATCATCGCCCAGCAGCCCACGGGCAGTGGCTGGTTGCCGTACCCCAGCGTTTCATCGTTCATAGCCTGCATGGTGCTGACCTGCAAGTCAGCGAAGCGCTCGATAGAGATCCGCGCGTTACTCTCCAGCATCACGCGTGGAGAAATGCGGTGTTTACGCAGCAGACTGATAGGGTCCAGGCCTCGAGCCACGGCATTTTTCAGCACTGACCGGGCGAAATACACTGATATGGAGAGGTCGCGCATGAGCCTGTCAGGGCTTGTCGAGTTGTGTGCTGAGGCGAATGGGGTTGTTGTCTACCGAGGCGACTCGATTGCGCCCGCCGCGTTTTGCCAGATGCATAGCCCGGTGTGCCTCGTGCGACAGTTTGTCGAGGTCGGTCTCGCCCAGTACGCCGGCCACACCTGCGCTGACGGTGACCGGAATGCGCTGCTGGTTTACCACCAGGGGACGCTCCACAATATCCTGCCGCAGCCGTTCAGCCAGTATCCGGGCGCCATCGAGGTCGGTATGGGGCAGGATCAGCAGGAATTCGTCGCCGCCGGTGCGCGCCACGACATCGCTGGCGCGAGATACGCGTTGCAGGGATTGCGCCACCAGGCGGATCACCTGGTCGCCTGCATCATTGCCAAAATTATTGTTCATTTCCTTGAAATGGTCGATGCCAATCATGACCGCAGCGGTGGGCAGTTGCCCCCGTGCGGCTTCCGCCAGGGTGAGGTGCAGGGCATTTTCCAGACCGCGACGGTTGTGCAACTGGGTCAGGGGATCTTCCGTGGCGAGATGCGACAGGCTCTGCTGGTATTCGATCAGCATACTGGCCAAAAACCCCATTGCGACCAGCGTGTAGGCGGTGCTGTAGCTGCCAAATGTGATCGCCTGGGCCAGTGCAAAGTCGGCCTTTACCAGCCATTGGAATAGCGCCGCACTCACGCCGAGTACCATCATCAGGCCAGCAGTGGCGATGATGCCGTCGCCCACGTTGCTTTTCTTCCAACTGCGCCAGCCGCAGAGCAGGCCTGTCGCACCGAAAAAGAATGCGGCACTGACCATCTGGACCGCGAACATCTCGCGCGGCCGGATAAAGAAAACACTCAGGCACGCGATGAGGCAGATGATGCCGAATGCCACCCGGCCGCGCGTAAACCCCGCCCGCTGTCCTGCCGCCATAAACAGGATATAGCTGTTCAGGATGGACGCGACCGACGGTATATCTACCACCATCGGGATGGCAGAACTCTGTTGCAGGGCAAAGGTGATCCAGCCGAGGAGTGCGGCCATAAAATAGACGGTGTACAGGCCCAGACCCGGGGTGGGACTGCTGGCATCACTGAGCACGTAAACCACTACTATCTGCGCGCAGGTGATCACGAAGATCAACGCAAAGTACATCACAACCCAACTTTCGGGATGAATCTGTTCCATAGCCTTCCCAGATTTTGCCGCTGTATGCGGCTGTAATGTCCAGTCAATTAAATTGTCAGGACGGGTCATTGTTGGCCTAACCGGCGCTAACCATACTGTTGGCCGATTATTTCGCCAGCTTACAGAGGGTCCACCATGTTGCAACGAGCATTTACCGAAGAGCAGCACATGTTTCGCGATGCTTATCGCAAATTTCTCGCAGCGGAGATTGTGCCACATATGGAGTCCTGGCGTGAGGCCGGAATTGTCGACCGCGCGGCTTTTCGCAAAGCGGGTGAGCAGGGGTTCCTGATGGTCTGGCCGGAGGAAAAATACGGCGGTATGGGCGATCCCGATTTTCGCTTCGAGCAAATTATTATCGAGGAAAGCAATTACGCGCGCACCGGCGACTGGTTCAATACGCTGCACAGCCGGCTGGTTGGCCCCTATCTGACCCGCTTCGGCAGTGAGGAGCAGTGTCAGCGTCTGCTGCCCAAATGCGCGAGCGGCGAGAGCATTCTGGCCATTGCAATGACCGAGCCGGATGCCGGTAGCGATCTAGCGGGTATGCGCGCCACGGCGGTGGAGCAGGATGACCACTGGGTGCTTAACGGTTCGAAAACGTTTATCTCCAACGGCATCAATGCCGACATCATTATCGTGGCCGCCAAAACCGATCCCGACAACAATCCGCATCACATGACATTGTTTATCGTGGAGCGCGGCATGGCGGGCTTCGAGCGCGGTCGCAACCTGAGCAAAATGGGCATGAAAGCCCAGGATACTGCCGAGCTGTTCTTCAATGACGTCAAGGTGCCCAAAGCCAATGTGCTGGGTGAACCGGGGCAGGGCTTTATCTATCTGATGAAAGGCCTGGCTGAAGAGCGCCTGATAGGAGCGGTAGGGTATCTGTCCTCCGCGCACCTGTCCTGGGATCTCACGCTGGATTATGTGAAAGAGCGCAAGGCTTTCGGCAAGACAGTCGCGGCGTTTCAGAACACCCAGTTCAAACTCGCAGAGCTGCGCACCCAGCTGGATATTGCGCAGGTGTATGTCGACCAGTGCGTCGCGGCCTTCAGTGCCGGTCAACTCACCGCCATCGATGCGGCCAAGGCAAAACTAGTCACCAGCGAATTGCAGGTGGCTGCGGCAGACATCGGTGTGCAGTTCCACGGGGGCAACGGTTACATGGACGAATACCCCATTAGCAGGCAGTATACCGACGCTAAGATTTCCACCATCTACGCGGGCAGTTCCGAGGTGATGAAAATCATCATTAGCCGGGACTTTCTGGGCGAGGGTTACACCCCGTTCAATACCCGTAACTTTTAACGCTTTACCGCAAAACCACTGACCCTTTAGGAGTAGTACTATGGATCTGAAAGACAAAGTTGCCGTTATCACCGGTGGTGCATCCGGCCTGGGCCGCGCCACAGTCAAGCGCTTCGTCGAAAATGGCGCCAAAGCCGCCATCTTCGATATGAATGAGGAAAAAGCCAATCAGCTGGTGGCAGAATTCCCCGGCAAAATCATTTTTTGCAATGTGAACGTAACAGACGAGGCATCTGTCGTTGCCGGTATTGCGGCGACCATGAAGGAATTTGGCGCCATTCACATCTGCTGTAACTTTGCCGGTACTGGCAATGCGATGCGTACCATGGGTAAGAAAGGTCCCTTCCCACTGGATGAATTCAATCGCATTATCCAGATCAACCTGGTGGGCACGTTCAATGTTCTGCGCCTGTGCGCTGAACAGATGGCCGACAATGCCGTCGTCAATGATGATGGTGGCCGCGGTGTGATCATCAATACAGCGTCTATCGCTGCCTATGAAGGCCAGGTCGGTCAGGCTGCCTACTCTGCATCCAAAGGTGGTGTCGTGGGTATGACCCTGCCGATTGCCCGTGACCTCGCGGTACTGGGCATTCGTGTGAATACCATTGTGCCCGGTTTGATTGCCACCCCGTTGATGATGGGCGGCGCCGAGGAAATGACCCCGGAAATCGCTGAATTTCTGAAGCCACTGGCTAATCAAGTGCTGTATCCCAAGCGTTTGGGCCGGGCCGACGAAATCGCGCAGTTGGCGCAACAGTTGGTCGAGAATGACTACATCAATGGTGAGTGTATCCGTATGGATGGCGGCATTCGCATGCAGCCCAAGTAAGCTGCTACTGGCTGCTTTTCCCGGTGCGGCGCCGGAGTACTCCGGCGCCGCAAACATGTACTGACAGGAGAAACCGTATGGGCCCATTACACGGCTATACAGTGATCGAGCTCGCTGGTATCGGGCCCGCGCCCATGGGCGGCATGATGCTCGCGGATATGGGTGCAGAGGTGATCTGCATTGATCGGGCTGGCGGGGCTAGTGGCATGAAAGACGTCAGCTCGCGCGGCAAGAAATCGGTAGCCCTTAATCTCAAGGATCCCGGTGGACTGGAAACCCTGTTGCGCATGGTGGAAAACGCCGACGTACTGATCGATCCTTTTCGTCCCGGCGTGTGTGAGAAGCTGGGTATTGGCCCTGACGTTTGTATGGCGCGCAACCCCAAGCTGGTGTTTGCACGCATGACAGGCTGGGGGCAGGACGGGCCGCTGGCGCAGAGCGCCGGGCACGATATTAATTATATCTCCATTACCGGCGCACTCTACGCCATGGGGCACAAGGACGAAAAACCTGTGCCGCCATTGAATCTGGTAGGGGATATGGGCGGTGGTGGGATGTTGCTGGTCAACGGCGTTCTGGCTGCACTGCTGGAAACCTCGAACTCCGGTAAGGGACAGGTCATCGATGTGGCGATGGTAGACGGCGCCGCGCAGTTGATGTGGATGTTTCACAGCTTTGAGTCATTCGGCATGTGGGATGCTACGCAGCGCGAGTCCAATATGCTGGACGGCGGCGCGCACTATTACGGCACCTACGAGTGTGCCGATGGCGAATATATTTCAATCGGTTCTATTGAGCCGCAGTTCTATGCGTTGTTGAAGGCATTGGCGGAGTTGCCCGAGGCCGATTTTGGCGCACAGAATGATAAATCTGCGTGGCCGTTGATGAAGGAAAAATTGACGGTGATATTCAAGCAGAAAACCCAGGCGCAGTGGTGCGAGATCATGGAGGGTACCGATGTGTGCTTCGCGCCGGTGCTCAACTTTATGGATGCTCCCAAGCATCAGGCGAATATAGCGCGCAATACCTATATAGAGCTGGACGGTGTGACGCAGCCGGCCCCCGCTCCACGCTTTAGTCGCACGCCCTCTGCGGTACAACACGGTGCGCACGCCGCTGGACAGGACACCGATACGGTACTGAAAGCGATGGGCTTTGCTGAGCAGGAACTGGCCAGCCTCAGAAGTGCCGGTTCAATCAATTGATGTCGAAATGCTAAGGAATTTGTGCAATGGGTAACTACGCAACAGTCATGATAGAACAACATGGCCCGGTCGCCGTGGTCAGTCTGAACCGGCCTGAAAAACTGAACAGCTTTGACGGCGAGTTGCGGCGCGAGCTGCTGCAGGCGGTGCGCGAAGTCAATGATGACGACAGCGTGCGCGTGGTCGTGCTCACGGGTGCCGGTCGTGCCTTCAGTGCGGGCGCCGATCTGGGCGATATGCCCGAGGACAAAACCCATTTTCGCGTTGAAGACCAACTGAACGGCGAGTACAAGCCCATTATGCTGGAGATTCACGAGGCGCATAAGCCGTGGATCAGTGCCATCAATGGTGCCTGTGCCGGTATTGGCAGCGCTTTTGGTATGGTCTGCGATCTCACCGTGATGGCGGACGATGCGTATCTGTATCAGGCCTTTGCGGCGATCAGCCTGGTGCCCGATGGCGGCGCTACCTGGCATCTGGTGCGCACTCTGGGTCGCAAGCGCGCTTACGAAGTCATCGTCACCGGCGAAAAGCTGCGCGCGGACAAATGCCTGCAGTGGGGCCTGTGCAACCGGGTGGTTCCGGCCGATAAACTGCTGGAGGAAACGCTGGCGTGGGCGACTGAAATCGCCGGTAAGGCGCCGCTATCACTGCGCTATGCCAAGCAGGCCCTGAATGCCGCCGTCGAGGATTCGATGGGCGATACCATCTCCACAGAAGCCAAACTGCAGCATATCTGTATCAACAGTGAGGATGCGCAGGAGGGCGTGGTGGCCTTTATGCAAAAACGTGCACCCGTATGGCAGGGGCGCTGAGTTCGAGCCGAGCAGTGCCGTCTACGCTATAGTGTCGCGTTGACGATAGAGCGGAGGTATCGATGGACGCAGAAATCAGGCCAGAACTGCAGGCGTTGCAGGCGCGAATTGCACAGACGCTGGACGATGCGCGTGATGACGCGCGTCGCAAACGGCACGCCAAGGGCTATCGTACCGCGCGAGAAAATGTGGCTGACCTCGTCGATGAGGGCTCGTTCCAGGAGTATGGCCAGTTGGCCGTGGCTGCGCAGCGCAGCCGTCGCGATTATCTGGACCTGCAAACCAAAACCGCCGCAGATGGTGTTATTACAGGCACCTGCACCATCAATGCCGATCTGGTCGGGTCGCAGCGCGCCCGCGCCGGCGTCATAGTCAATGATTTTTCCGTACTGGCGGGTACCCAGGGCTTCTTTCACCACCGCAAACTGGATCGCATCTGTGAGCTGGCACAGCAGCAGTCGCTGCCACTCATCATGTATACCGAGGGCGGTGGTGGCCGTCCGGGCGATACCGATGTCACCACGCAGATCGCCGGGCTCAATATCAAATCGTTCAGTACCTGGGCAGCGCTCAGCGGCGTGGTGCCGCGAATTGCGGTAAACAACGGCTACTGTTTTGCCGGCAATGCAGCCTTGTTCGGCTGCGCAGATTTTTGTATCGCCACGCGTAATTCCTGGATCGGTATGGCCGGCCCCGCGATGATTGAAGGCGGTGGCATGGGCAAACATGAACCCACCGACATCGGCCCCATTGCGGTGCAGGAAAAGAACGGTGTGGTAGATATTGTCGCCGACGACGAGGCCCACGCGACGGCACTGGCACAGCAGTTGCTGTCCTATTTTCAGGGCGAGATCACCGACTGGGAGACAGTGCCCCAGGAGAGCTTGCGCGAGGCAATACCCGAGGACAGACGCTGGGGGTATCCAGTGCGTCGCATCATCGAGACGCTCGCTGACACCGGTTCTTTCCTCGAATTACAGCGTATCTATGGGCGCGGCATCATCACCGGGTTTATACGTCTGGAGGGCAAGCCCGTGGCCCTGATCGCGAACGACTGCCAGCAGTTGGGCGGCGCTGTCGATGCAGTCTCTGCGGAAAAAGCGGCGCGCTTTTTACAGATCTGTGATGCCTTCTCCCTGCCAATATTGTCGCTCACCGATACCCCCGGCTTCATGGTCGGCCCGGACAGCGAACAGCAGGGTGCAGTGCGGCGCATGTCGTCGCTGTTTTTGGCCGGTTCCCGCTTGCGTGTTCCCATCGTGACAATATTTTTGCGCAAGGCCTATGGCCTGGGTGCGATGGCGATGACCGGCGGCACGTTTGTCGCCCCGGTGTATGCCGCAGCCTGGCCGACCGGGGAGTTTGGCGGAATGGGTCTGGAGGGCGCAGTGCGGCTCGGCTTTAAAAAGGAGTTGGAGGCGCAGGAAGATCCGGTGGCGCGCGAACAACTGTTCCAGCAACTGGTCGAGCGCATGTATGAGGTGGGCAAGGCCTCGGAAGCGGCCTCCTATCTGGAACTGGATGCAGTCATCGATCCGGCGGATACGCGCAGCGTCATCCTGCGCGCACTGGCGGTCGCGAAACCCCGTGTCGGGCGATAGCAGTGGCAGTGTCACAGCGCCCTGTCTGAGAGCAGTGCTGCAGGCAGCGGCGGCGCTGGGTGTGGACAGTGCCCAACTGTTGCGCGATGCGGGTATCAACAAGGATCTGTTGCGCGCCCCGACTGAACGCATATCACTGGCGCGTTACCTGGACGTGTATCGCATGGCTGCCGAGCGCAGCGGCGATCCCGACATCGGCCTGTATGTGGGGCACATCTCCTATTTCAGCGGTATGAATCTGCATCTCTACATGACGACCATCTGCCGCAATCTGAAGGAGTATTTTAATGTTATTCCCAGCACGATTCGTTTGCGCGGCGATATGGGGCGCGTGCTGATTCGCTCACAGCGCGATTTTATTCGTCTGGAATGGCATCCGCTGAATACGGAGACGGCCGCCTGGCGACCGCTGATTGATGAGATGCTGAAGTCTTCCGCCGAAATCGTGAACGCCATCTGCGCGTTGCCGGTGCCGGTTCGCGCGGCCGAGTTCACCTATCCTGTGCCCGATGACACGCGCGCCTTGAAACTAGCCTTCGGACACAATCTCAAATTCGGCTGTGAGGTGAGTTGCCTGTACTTTCCCCGAGAGGTGGTGCGCTATCCGTTGATGGATGTGGGGTTTGATCCGGGTGGCGATTTTTGGGCAGGCGCACGCTCGGTCTTTGAAGCGCCCGCCAGCATTGAGCCCTTTCTACAGGATACGCGGGTGGCGATACGCCGGGCACTGCCGGGCGGGGGTCTGACCATTGACAGCCTCGCCGAGGAACTGGGTATTTCCCGACGCACCTTGCAGCGCCGTCTCAGTGCACTGGGATCGAGCTTTAAAACTATCTTGCAGGATGTGCGTGAGGAGCAGTCCCGACGCTATCTCGATGACCCGCGACTCGCGGTCACCGAAATCGCGTTGTTGCTTGGGTACTCCGATCAGGCCTCGTTTTCCAATGCGTTTAAAGCCTGGTGTGGGTGTGCGCCAACCGAGTATCGGCAGCGCGGGGCAGGGTGACAATAGCCGTAGGACACACTACCGTTTCTGGTTGCAGAGCGGGGCAATCTCGATTGGACAGTTGCAGTTTTTTTAATTTATTTCAAAAGAGGGAAGCGTCATGAAAAATCTTTTTAACATTGAAGGCAAGGTGGCTGTCGTCACCGGCGGTTCGCGCGGAATCGGTGCAATGATCGCGCGGGGGTTTGTCGAAAATGGTGTGAAGACCTACATTACTGCGCGCAGAGAGGAGGAGCTGCGTGCCACTGAACAGGCGCTCTGTGAGCTGGGCCAGTGCATCGCCATTCCTGCCGATCTGTCGACCGTGGCCGGGGTCAGCGCTTTTGCGGCGGCGATTATGGAGCGCGAGGAGCGGGTCGATATTCTGGTCAACAATGCCGGCGCCACCTGGGGTGCCGAGATCGATGAGTTTCCCGAGAGTGGCTGGGACAAGACTATGGACCTGAATGTTAAATCCATCTTCTTTCTAACGCAGCAACTGTTGCCCGCACTGCGCGCAGCCGCGAGTAAAGAGGATCCGGCGCGCGTGATCAACATCGGTTCTATCAATGGTATTACCCATCCCCATATGACCAACTATGCCTATTCTGCCAGCAAGGCAGCCGTGCACCAGCTGACCCGACACCTGGGAGCGGATCTCGCCCCCCACGGCATCAACGTCAACGCGATCGCCCCCGGGTTTTTCCCCAGCAAAATGACGGCGCACCTGCTGCCGCACGAGGCCGAAGTGGCTGTGGGTTTCCCCTGCGGCCGCTTGGGTAATGCCGAAGATGCGGCGGGTACGGCCATCTACCTGTCTTCGCGCGCCTCTGCCTGGGTAACCGGTCACACGGTGGTGCTGGACGGCGGAGCCGTGGCCAACGCCGGCTGAGGACGTCGATGGCGGGGGCGAGTATCAGCTTTGGAAACAGTCACTGAGCGGTTACAGTGCACGTATCCTATAGATAGAGAGTTCAAGCATGTCTGAAGACGCGGCACTGGCCCCCCAGCTGCCCCCGCTGTTCCTGATACACGACGCCAATCTGCAGGCTGACGTCATCGCGGAGCTGGGTGCTCTGGCGGGCGTGACGTTTGTGCCTTGGGCCGAGCGCGACACGCCGCCACGCAAGTCGCGTGTGATGTTTTATCTCGGGGATGAAATGATCCGCGAGGTTGCCATCACGGCCATTGAACGGCAGTGGGAAGTCGGCGTATTACCTCACGCGGAGGCGAGGCAGGCGATGATTGCGCTGGGGGTGCGTGGCGAGCTGAGCAGCGTTTTCCAGCACTATCTCACCGCGCCTGTGATCACAGCGGATGCCATTACCTGCAATGGCGAACTGGTGTTTACATCGGTTGTCATCGGTCGGGTACTGGCGTTGCGGCCCTATGATATCAATCGCCCCCAGACCCGCTGGAACCTCATTTCCGGTGCCCTGAAGGGTCTTGGAAAATTAAAACTGGCGCTGTATCAGCTCACTACCGGCAAGGAAAAAGACGTTCATCTCGCGGCCCTGGGCATGGTGGTGATGGGGCAAACCCAGAGTGGGTTGGTCGGTCATGCCTTTACCCAGAATATCGGCGCGGGTGACCGTCGTCTGTCACTGCTGGCACTGGCACCGCGGAGTATCGTCAGCTACCTCTGGTTTCTGCTGCGCCTGCTGTGGCCGAAAAAATTCGACCTGAATCAACTGCCTGCCTCGCTGGGTCTTATCCAGACGGATCGGCTGCGCATTACGGCAGCGCAGGGTATGGAATATTTGCTGGATGGCAAACCCGTGCATACCTCGGAGATAGAGTTCAAAGTACTCGAGGATCGCCTGTTCCTGCTGCCAGGTCCGGCACTGGCCTCGCGCCTGGAGGCCGTTACGGCCGTTTCCAAAGAGACGGTACGCCTCAACCATATCCCGTTAGAGGAGGAGGCTGGCCCGCTGCTGGTGCAGCCATTGCCGCTGTTTAGTCACGCTACCGAGGAAGAGTACCGGGAGCTGTTCGTGTCCCTGCGTGACAACGCCAAAATAACACCGTCCTATCAGGTATTGATGGTATTGAGTGTGCTGCTGGCGCTGGCCGGTTTGTATGCAAACTCAGCGCCGGTGATTATCGGTGCGATGATACTGGCGCCGCTGATGTCGCCTATTGTTTCACTCGCTATGGGCTTGGCGCGCTCCGACACCGGCCTTATTCGCGCGGCGATGCGAACACTGCTGGTAGGCGTTGTTTGGGGCTTGGCGTGTGGCATTTTGATGGCCTGGCTGATGCCGTTGGACCTGCCTACCGATGAGATGAAAATGCGTATGGCGCCAACATTGCTGGACTTGTTGGTGGCGGTCATTTCGGGTGTAGCTTGCGCCTATGCCAACGCCAAGGAGGAGATCGCCAAAAGTTTGGCCGGCGTGGCGATCGCGGTGGCGCTGGTGCCGCCGCTGAGCGTTGTCGGTATCGGTGTCGGTTGGGGTGACTGGCATATGGCGGCAGGTGCCTCGCTGTTGCTGATCACCAACCTGGTAGGTATCGCGCTGGCGGCCAGTGTCACCTTTCTGGTGTTGGGGTTTTCACCGTTCAAACGGGCGCGGGCGGGATTGGGTGCTACCGCGCTGATCTTGTTGGTCATCAGCGTGCCGTTATCGTTCTCGTTCGCTCACCTGGTAGAGCGCGAACGTATTCTGCAGCGGATAGTAACAGGCACTATCCAGTTGGACGGCCTGCAGGTGCATGTGGACAAAGCGGAGGTCACTCTGGATCAGCCACCGCTGGTGCGCCTGGTGTTGAGCTCGAAAGAGCAGCTGGTCGCAGCGCAGGTGGCGCAGCTCAAGGCGCTGGTCAGCAAGCACCTGGGCGAACCGATACAACTTGAAGTGCAAGCCAATATCCGGCTGTGATTCAAGGTACACAGGCTGCAGAGCAGCCCTTATGAGTTTGGAGTAACAGGTGACAGATAGTTTGGAATATACGGCGTTGGATCACGGGATTACCTGCCTGGATGCGGCCTATGTCAGTCCGGGTATGGCGTGTTTTTATTTGCTGGAGGAAGACGGGGAGTGTGCGGTGCTGGAGACGGGTACCAGCCACAGCGCCGCCGGCCTGTGGCAACTGTTGCGGCAGCGGGATATCGCACCTGAGCAGGTCAAATATGTGATCCCCACGCATGTCCATCTGGATCACGCGGGAGGCGCCGGGACCATGATGGCGGCGCTGCCCAATGCACAGCTGCTGATTCATCCGCGCGGCGCCCGGCATATGATCGATCCGGCACGGCTGGTTGATGCCTCCAAAGCGGTGTACGGCGATGAGATATTCCACACCCTCTACGGAACGGTTGAACCGGTAGATCCGCTGCGTGTGCGGGAGATGCAAGATGGCGAGACCGTGTTGTTGGCGGGTCGTCAGCTGGAGTTTCGCCACACGCGTGGCCACGCTGAGCACCATTTCTGTGTTTGGGATGAGACCAGTCGGGGTTGGTTCAGTGGCGACATGTTCGGCGTCTCCTACCCGTGGTGCCGTTTTCCCGAGGCGGATTTTGTATTGCCGTCCACTACGCCCAGCCAGTTCGACCCCGAGGCGTACCTCGCGTCACTGGAATTACTGGGCAGCTACTCGCCGCAGCGGATGTACCTGACGCACTACGGCGAGCTGGCGTACTCTGCGCAAAAATCGCAGTTGTTGGCCCGCCAGATCGCAGCCTACTGTGAGTATGCCAGCGCGGATTCAGGTGATTGCGCGGCACTGCAGCAGCGCTTGAGCGAGTACACGCTGGAACTGCTTGGGCAGTTCGATTCGAGTAGCGAACAGACGGATTTAGGCGGTAAAATCGCCTTCGATATGCAGCTCAACGCCCAGGGTTTGCAGATGTGGCAGCAGCGCCTGGCAAAGTAACAGCCACTACAGAGAACTGCTATGTTCAAAATTCGACAGGTACACGATGCCGTATCAGCTGAGAATCAGACGGCGTTGTCGGCGGTACTGCATATTTATCAGGAGGCCTTTGCCTACTACCCCCAATACGCCGCCAAAATTGCCGAATTACTGAAGTTTACCAATGAACAGGAGTTCGACGTCATCCTGTTGGTGGCGGAGGGTCGGAAGAAGCGTATCGCGGGGTTTACCCTCAGTTTCTTTTTTACCCGCCAGCGTTATGCCTATCTGGATTACATACTCTCCAGCCCTAATCGCAGTACGCGCGGCTATGGCACCGCGCTGTACGAAGCCACCTGCGAGCACCTGTTACAGCGCAAGTGCAAGGGGCTGTTCATGGATGTCCCCACCGACGATGAGACCTTGTTGGTCGACAAGTCGGACCTGGCGGTGAACCGGCGTCGGCTGGCCTTTTACGAGCGCTTTGGTGCACGTCCGGTGAGAAATACGCTCTATGAGCACACCCGCAACAAGGCCAACCAGGGTTTTTATACCTATCTGGTGTTCGATGACCTGGAGCTCGGGAAAAACCCGTCACGCAAGGACGCCAGGGATATCGTGTCCCGAATTCTATTGGCCAAAGGCGGGATAGGGGCGCAGGACCCCAAGTTAAAACTGATACTGGATTCAATGCAGGATGATCCGATTCAGCTGCGGGACCCTGTGTATAGCAAACCGGTGGTGCACACACCCAGTGAGAATCAGCAGACGCTGGAGTTTGTCAGTACCGGGGATTCGAATCAGATTCACCATTTACGGGAAAAGGGCTACGTGGAGCGGCCCGCGCGGGTGCACGCTATTTTGAAGGGGCTGGCGGTCCTGCCGCTGAAAGAGTTCAAGCTGAAAGCGTTCCCTGAGAAACATATCCTGGCGGTGCACAGTCAGAACTTGCTGACGTTTCTCAAGCGCGGCGAGAAGGAACTGGAGAGTGGCCAGCTCCTGTATCCCAACGTGTTCCCGGTGCGCAGGCCGGACCGGGTGCCCAAGTCCTGGGAGAGCCAGGCCGGATATTTCTGCATCGACACATTTACACCGGTTACGTCCAACGCCTACAAGGCCGCCAGAATCGCCGTCAACGCCGCGCTAACCGGCGCTGAGCGCGTCGCCAAGGGGTCGCCCCTGTGTTATGCGCTGTGCCGTCCACCGGGACATCATGCAGAAGCGCGAGCCTTTGGTGGCTTTTGCTATTTCAATAACGCGGCCATTGCAGCGCACTACCTTTCCGCGTCGGGTAAAGTGGCATTTTTGGATATCGATCATCATCACGGCAATGGCTCACAGGACATATTTTATCAGCGCAGCGATGTGCTTTTTGTATCGATACACGGTCACCCCAAACTCTGTTATCCCTATTTCGCCGGCTATCGCGACGAGAAGGGCGAGGGTGAGGGGCTGGGCTTTAATCGGAACTACCCGCTATACCCCGGGGTCGATGACAATGCCTACTGTGAAACTCTGGCCCAGGCGATCAATACGATGAAACGCTTCAAACCGGATTACCTGGTGTTGTCTCTGGGTTTTGACATTATGGCTGGCGATCCTACCGGCACCTTCAATGTCAGTGCCCGTGGCATGTACCGCATCGGCAGGATGTTGGCGGAACTCGGGCTGCCCCTGTTAATTGTGCAGGAGGGCGGGTACTCGCTGCGCAACCTGCGCGTGGGCGCGTCGGAATTTTTCCGGGGTGTTAGCAGCGGCAGCCCCGCCTGAATTTCGCACCTTTACAGTGCATCTGCACGCAGGCGGGTGAGGGGTGAACCGATTGCATTTTTGCAGCGTACATTCTTTTGCGACATGTGCCGGTATATGCTTTACTCAAGTACCGCTTAGCTTCCCGAGCTGGCTCGCTGGTGATCGCTGTCAGTGGCTCAGAAATTGCGAATATACGTAAGCTCGAACTAACTCAATTAAAGGCTGGAGAACGATATGTATAGACAACCTGTTCGAAGTTTAATGGTGGGCTTATCCCTGCTGGCACTCGCTGCCTGCGGTGGTACACCCTATGCACCGGTCGCGCAGCAGGGCGATCCTATCGACGTCAACGGATACACCAAACAGGTGGATACCTTCATCGTACTGCTGGACACGTCGGGATCCATGAAAACCGATGACCAGGGACGACCAAAAATGCACACCGCTGAGGATTGGACTGCCAGTTTTGGTAAGGCCGTTCCCGCAATGGATTTCAATGCCGGCATGGTAACGTTTGGCAAGGGCAATACCGGCTCCTGTATTGGCTACGGGCTGGCGTCAACGCTGTACGGTCTCGCCAAGTATAACTCTGCCGATTTCCTCAAGGCACTGGGCACACTGAAGTGCGCCGCCAGCACCACGCCAATCGCCGCCGCCATTGATACAACCACCGGGCTGGTTGCTGAAGATACCGGCCGTATTGCGGTGATCATTGTCAGTGATTTTAACTGGAACGATCCAGACGCGGTGAAGGCTTCTCTGGCGGCACTGAAGTCGCAGCACGCCGGCAAGGTGTGTGTGCATACGGTTAAAGTTGGCAACGACACTGCCCACGATGCTCTGATCTCCGGCATCACTGATGGTGCTGGTTGTGACAGCGCCGTGGCCGCAGGCGATGTTGCATCCGGTCCCGCGCTGTCCACCTACGTTGCCGACACTCTGTTGACGCCGCGTGAGAAAGGGCTGGAGTACACGACCCACACCATCTCTGCAGAAGTGCTGTTTGACTTCGACAAGTCTGTGCTGAAAGAGCAGGGCAAAGTGGCGTTGAGAAAAATTGGCCAGACGATCAAGGGCCAGGGCATGTCCGTAGGTGATATTGATGTTGTCGGT
Organism: Halioglobus sp.; assembly: GCA_037969215.1. Classification (GTDB taxonomy): domain Bacteria; phylum Pseudomonadota; class Gammaproteobacteria; order Pseudomonadales; family Halieaceae; genus Marimicrobium. The sequence continues at coordinate 11,863 of JBBKWY010000104.1, read as the reverse complement.
CACACCGACAGTGTTGGTAGCGATACGTATAACCAGAGCCTGTCGGTACGACGTGCGGTCTCGGTCAAGCAATTCCTTACCAGTGAAGGTATCTCGGCCGGCATCATTGATGTGATTGGCATGGGCGAACGCGATCCGGTTGCCACTAACGACACTGCTGCAGGTCGTGCCATGAACCGCCGTGTGGACGTCCTCGTTGGCGCGCAGAAGCCTGCCAAGTAACACGCGGTTAGCTTCACTCTACTGCCCGAGCCCGGGCAGTAGAGTCACTACTCATTTACACCTCCCCGAATTGCCAATCTTTCAACCAGAATACACTCGCACCTGAACGGGAAAACCGGCTATGACATCATCAGCTGATACAGATTTTGTGGATGTACTCATCGTAGGCGCCGGCTTGTCGGGTATCGGCAGTGCGCGACATATACAGCAGACCTGTCCCGAGCGCAGCTTTGCGCTGTTGGAGAGCCGCGACGCCCTGGGTGGCACCTGGGATCTCTTTCGCTATCCCGGCATTCGCTCCGACAGCGATATGTATACGCTGGGGTACTCATTCAAACCCTGGCTGCAACGCAAGTCCCTTGCCGATGGTCCGGCTATTTTGAGCTATTTGCAGGAGACTGCGGCTGAGACAGGCGTCGATCAGCACATTCGCTACGGGCATAGCGTGCGCAGCGCCAGTTGGTGTTCAAAAGCCGCCCGCTGGACAGTCGTGGCGCAGCGCAGCGATACCGCAGAGCTGGTCGAAATCAGCTGTCAGTTCTTGCTCATGTGCAGCGGCTATTACGACTATGAGAAGGGATACACGCCAGACTTTGCCGGCATGGAGGATTTCAAGGGTCGCATAGTGCATGCCCAGCACTGGCCTGAGGACCTGGATTACAGCGGCAAAAATGTTGTTGTTATCGGCAGCGGCGCTACCGCGGTAACACTGGTGCCGGAATTGGCCAGGGAGACGGCGCACACCATCATGTTGCAGCGCTCCCCGACCTATATTGCCTCCGTGCCGGAGGAGGATTCAACGGCCACCGCGTTACAGCGTTTTTTACCGGGTTCCTGGGTCTACCGAATCACCCGCTGGAAACGGGTACTGTTCCAGATTTACGTGTACTGGCTGTCGCGCCGGCGGCCCGCGCTGGTGAAAAAATTCCTGTTGGGCCAGGTGCGTGAGGCGCTGGGCGAAGACTATGACATCAAAACGCATTTTACGCCTGCCTACGATCCTTGGGATCAGCGACTCTGCGCGGTGCCTGAGGGTGATATGTTTACCGCCATTCGCGAACAGCGCGCCGAGGTGGTTACCGATCACGTCGCGCAGTTTACCGAGAGCGGCATACAACTCAAATCAGGCAGAGCACTGGCGGCGGATATTATCGTGCTCGCGACGGGCTTGAACCTCAAGTTTATGGGGGGCGCGCAGTTGACCGTCGATGGCGAGGTGATTGACCCGGGCAAGCTTTACGTCTATCGCGGGATGATGTTTGGCAATGTGCCCAACCTGGCCCAGGTATTCGGTTATACCAATGCCTCGTGGACGCTGAAAAGCGATCTGACGGGTGATTTCGTTTGCCGCCTGCTGAACTACATGCACAAGCAGGGCGTATCAGTCGTGACGCCTCGACTGGAAGAGGGGGCCGTGGAGGAAGAGCCGATGCTGGGTCTCAGTTCCGGCTATGTGCTGCGCTCCGTGGGCCAGTTTCCCAAGCAGGGGGTCAGGCTGCCCTGGCGTCTCTACCAGAACTACATACTGGATTTCATACAACTTCGTTTGCGGCCGCTGAGAGACAAGGTACTCGAATTCAAGTAGAAGCTTCCCGTTCTTATGTCCCGAAACGTTTTCATTTTTTACCTGGAGAAATAACCATGATTGCTAGCAGCAACCACAACCACAAGCCGTGCCAGCTGGCGCTGGCTGCACCCGCTGTGCGAGGTGCACTGTGATGATTTTGCACGGCGCCTCAGGTTCACCGTTTGTGCGCAAGGTGCAAGTAGCGCTGGCGATAAAGGGCCTGGCCTATGAACAAATTCAACAAATTCCGTTCACCAAAGATCCCGAGTACCGCAAGATTAATCCGCTGGGCAAGATACCCGCACTGCAGGATGGGGAACTCACCCTCTGTGATTCAACGGTGATCTGCGAGTACCTCGAAGACGCCTACCCGCAGGCACCGCTGTATCCCGCCGACAATGTCGACAAGGCAAAAGCGCGCTGGTTTGAAGAGCTCGGTGGATCGCGTGTGGCAGAGCTGGCCGCGGGTATTTTCTTTCAGCGTTTTATGCGCCCGATGGTGCTGAAGCAGGAAGCGGACGAAGAACTGGTGGCGAAAATCATTGACAAGCAACTGCCGCCTATCCTCGACTACCTCGAAGCCCAGGTACCCGACCAGGGGTTTATTTTTGGCGACTTCATGATGGCCGATATGAGCCTTATGAGTCCCTTCGTGAATGCGGCTTACGCCGGATACGAGGTCGATGCGCAGAAGTGGCCCCGCTTTAGCCAATTCATTGCGCGGGTGAAAGCTCAGCCGGTGGTGAGTGAAGTGCTGACCGCAGAGGCTGCGTTAATGGGCTTTGGCTAACGGCCCCTTTGTTTATCGTTGACCCAATGTGACCCGGGTGCCTGCGGGCATAAAAAAAGGCCGCGACCCGAGGGGCGCGACCTTTCTGGTGTTGCTGTGTAGACCAGAACTACATCGGATCGTAGCTGTATTTCTGTCCGCCCAGTGTTGCCTGATACATCAAGCCGCCCTTGGCGATGGTAAAGATAGCCATGCCTTTGCGGAAACCCAGTGATTTGGTATCGGCATTGTTCTGGCCGCCACTGACACCGGCTGAAGCGCCGCCGCCAGTATTGGCAGAGGCGTGGGCACCAGCGGTTATTGCCACCGCACTGGCGTCCGCGCTGAATTCAAAATTGCCGGAGATAAAGTTGTCGAGAGCGTCTTCATTTTCAAAGAAGATGATTTGGCTGAACGCTTCACCACCCAGTTGGAAGCCAATCGTGAGCTGAGTCATAGAGGAGGTGCCAATCACAGCGCCCTCTTTATAGACCCGACCCGAACCATGGGCTCCGCCAATGCCGATGCCGCCTTTGCCGATGGTGGGGAACACCGCATAGCCGATACTTTTGTCAAAATAGGCGCCACTTTCGCCTGCGTCTCTGAAGCTGCTGATGGCGTCATCGTACTCATCGGCGTGCACCATGTAGCTGGATAAACTGGCCAGCAGAAAGACCAGTGTGGCCCGAATTAATGTTTTCATAGAGGGTATTCCTTTATCTACGGTAGTGGTTGTGGGTATTCGTAGCACTGCCAGAATCATGGCAAACACACCTGACACCGTCAAGTGTCAGAAGTGCACTATACGTAGGCGATGGCGCCGCCGTCTATACGGATATTTTGCCCGTTGATAAACCCCGCTTGGTCACTGCACAGGAAGGTCACGAGGTCGGCGACTTCCTCGCGCTCGGCCAATCTGCCAACGGGATTGGGGAAGTCCTCGGCGACAATATGGCGTTCGATGTCCTGCCAATCGTCACCCCAGCCCTTTTTCTGTGCGCGGGCGCGGTAGCCGGCCTCCAGCTCGGGTGTTCGAATCAGGCCTGGTGATACGGTGTTCACCGTGATGCCGGTGCCGGCCAGCTCCTGTGCCAGACTGACACCGAGATTGGCCAGCGCCCCCTTGGCGGCGTAGTAGTGCGGCATGATTTTGCCGGGACGATGTGAGCCGATAGTGCCCAGATTGACGATGCGCCCCCAGCCTTCGCGTTTCATGCCCGGCACAATGCCCTGTACCAGTCGCGCCACCGAGAGGACGTTCTTCTGGTACATGTCCAGCCAGTCTGCGGTGCCGGCAGACTCCCATTTTGCGAAGCTGGCCGTGCCGTAATTGTTGACCAGAATATCGACCTGCAAATTGCGCGATTGCAGTTGTGCGAGTACCGCCTCGCAGCCGCTTTCGGTGGCGATATCCCCCTCAACGGAGTGGCTGCACGGTAGCGCTTCTGCGGCAGCAGCGGCGCTGCCATCGCACTGGTTGCTGTGCAGGACCACCGTGGCGCCGCTGCGCGCCAGCGTGCTCGCAATCACATGGCCGGTATTGCGATCAGAGCCGGTGATAAGTGCGATCTTGTTACTGAATGTGAGCTGCATGGTTGAGGCTTCCCTGATGACTTCCCTAGCTGCATGAGGCAGTGTTACATTGTCGCCGGCACCCAAGAACCCGACTAAAACACGTCAACGGCAAGCGCAGAGGAAATCCCATGTTCGTTAGAGTAGTACTTTCAGCCCTTCTTTCCTTTTGCGCGATTGGCGCCATGGCAGCCGGGCTCAAGGTCGGCGTGTCGGCGGATTATCCGCCAATGGTCTACAAACAGGAAGGACGTATCGTCGGTATCGAAGCCGATAACGCCAAAGCCATTGGCGCGATTATCGGTCAGGACATGACGCTGGTTGATATGCCCTTCGAAAAACTGATTCCTGCGCTTCAGGCCGGTGAAATCGATGTCATCATGTCGGGTATGAGCATCACCGCCAAGCGCAGTGCAGAGGTGCTGTTCACCGATTCCTATATGGACGTCGGACAGATGGCGATCATCAGCACCGATAAAGTGGCGCATTTTTCCCAGCCCTGGGCGCTGCATTCAGAGGGCGTGCGCATTGGGGTGGAGCCAGGCACCACCGGTGCCGCGTATGTCGACAATGAACTTGAGGGCGCGCAAGTGACATTTTTTGACGATTCTGCCGCTGCCTTCATCGGCTTGCGCAACGATAAAATTGATCTGTATATTCACGACGCGCCTACCAGCTGGCAGTTGGCCACCTCCACCGAGAACAGTGACCTGATCAGCCTCTACAAGCCGCTGACCAAGGAGCAACTGGCCTGGGCGGTGCGCAAGGATGACGAGCGCTTGGCCGCCAGGCTCAACGACGCCCTGATAACGCTGAAGCGAAATGGCGCGCTGGGGTATATCTTCAATCGCTGGATTCCAGTGACGGTCGAAGTGCGTTGAGTTTGGCCTTGATTCCACGGGATTTGAACAGTATTTCCCGCGACTGGCTGTCGCAGGCGCTGCAAGCGCCAGTGACGGACTTTACCGTGGTCGATGCGCATGCGGGCACGACCGGGCGCGCGCTGTTGGCGTTGCAGTATGGTGAAGCGGTAGACCTGCCGGAGCGACTGTTCGTCAAACTGCCGCCGACCGATGAACAGCAGCGGCAGTTTGTCACATCCAGCGGTATGGGACGGCGCGAGGCGCTGTTCTATGACAGTCTGGCCGCCGAAATGCCGGTGCGTGTGCCGCGCTGCTATTTCGCCGCTAGCGACGCGGAGGGCGCGGCGTACATTATGCTGCTGGAGAATCTGGTCGACAGTGGCTGTACCTTCAAGAACGCCAGCAAGCGCTACTCGCTGGACTATATTCGGCAAATTCTCGCCGCCTTTGCCCGCTTGCACGCCACTTACTGGGCGTCGCCGCGCTTTGCCGCCGATCTCGCCTGGGTACAGCCCCCGGTGCAGCATGACATCGGTGTGAAACTGATCGCCCTGGCACTGCAAAAGCACGCCGCCAGCATGCCCGCTGTCTTTACGGAGATGGGCGAGTTATACCTGGCGCAGACCGACGCGATTCATGCACTGTGGTTGCGCGGTGAGCCGACGCTGATACACGGCGATGTGCACGATGGCAATATGTTCTATGACGCCAGCCAGCCCGGCTTTCTCGACTGGGCGATGGTGTCGCGCGGCCCGGCGATGCGTGATGTGGGATATTTTCTCGCGGGCACTTTGAAGCCGCAGGACCAGCGCGACAGTGGTCGAGAGCTGTTGCGCTATTACCGTGAACAACTCCTCGCGCTGGGCGTGTCCGCGCCGTCCGAGGACGAGTTGTGGCAGCAATACCAGTGGCATGCGGCGTATGTCTGGCTGGGCGCTGCGGTCACTCTGGCGATGGGCGATGAGTGGCAGCCGGTTAACTATTTGATGGCATCGATGGAGCGACTGCATACCGCGCTGGAAACGCTCGGCTCTGTTGCTGCTATTCGTGCGGCGCTGTAGTTACGCGACGTAACCCGCGCGCAAAAAAAAGCCCCCGTCGGAGGGGGCCTTGAGTCTGCAGGTGTTTAAGCGTTTACCCCGGGGAAATTGTACTCGTGTCCCCACAGGTCACCCTCGACACTGATAGTGGCTACATAGTTCTCCCAATCGATCAGCAAGCCATCGTAGCCATACTCCACCGCGATACCGCCGGGCGCCAGTATGTAGATGGAACACATATTGTCGTTTACATGACGGCCCAGCGTGGCGAGGAAATGGACCCCGGCCTGCTGCGCGCGCTTCATCGCGCGGCCCACTTCGTCCAGCGTCTGCACTTCCACCATCATGTGGACAATGCCTGCGGGATGGGGGCCGCTGAACAGCGCGACCGAGTGCTGGCGGGGGTTGTTGGCGTGCATAAACTTGATCTGCATGCCGTCCAGACCCGGCGGGTACAGCGTATCGGTAAGGCCGGTACCAATAAATTGGGTGTAGAAATCAGCACAGGCTTCGATGTTCGGCGCGGGCAGCACGCAGTGACCAAAACCCAGGTCGCCGCTTTGCTGATAGGTGGTGACAAACTCGGTAATACCGGTGGGGGAGGCCAGTGGGACGTAATCCAACTTGCGGCCCCAGTACAGTTCCAGCGTATTACCGGCGGGATCCTGCACCGTGGCAAATGCGGTGACGCAGCGGCGCTGTGCGTCCTCGGCTGAGCCGGCGGTCACGCTATGGCCTGCTTCTGCCAGGGTATCAAGGGTGGAGCGCCATGCAAATTCGTCGGGAAATTCCAGTCCGGTGGCGATCAGCTGATCGGTATCGGCGGGCTCGACCATGAAGCGGAAGGGGTGGTCATCCATACGCAGGAAGCGCGCGCCGTCAGCATCGTCGCGCTGCGCGTCCATCAGCCCGAGGACGCCGGTGCCGAAGTCCATCCAGGCCGATGTATCTGTTGATGCGATTCTCAAATATCCAACAGCTGAGACTGACATAGGTGTACTCCTGATGTGTTCGTAGGGAAAATAAAAATCAGCCGCCATTATCAGTGAATTTCATCGGGGTGAAAGGCGCGCCACGGCATTCTGTGCCGGGTGGTACAAGTAACGCAACCCCTTGCCGCGTTGTTTGGGCCAGACCGGCGTCAAACGGCCAAATGGGGGCTATTTCAGATCATAGGGGCGGATGGTGATCTGATATGTCATCTACAGGTGATCCTTTGCGTCATTGAGTGACGGCGGTGGCTCGCTGATACTGGCTACTCAATCCCGTACCGCTAACAAGGAGGGCTGTGACTGTGTCGCAACCAGAAATCCTCAACCAGGCGTATGAACTTGGTTATACCTACACCCGTTCAACCGGTCCCGTAATCGGTCGTTTCCTGACCGAACTCAGAAATCGCAAGATCGTTGGCATCAAAGCCAGCGATGGTCGGGTGGTCGTGCCGCCCATGGAATACGACCCCGTTACCGCCGAGGAACTCAGTGAGTTCGTTGAAGTGGGCGAGCAGGGCGAGATCGTCAGCTTTGCCTGGGTCAAGGAACCCCGCGATGGGCATCCAATGCAGGTGCCGTTTGCCTGGGTGATGGTCAAACTCGACGGCGCGGATGTGCCAATGATTCACTGTCTGGCAGCGGCCGCTGAAAGTGATGTGGCCTCCGGCGCGCGTGTGCGCGCTGTGTGGGCTGATGAAACTATCGGTTTTATCACCGATATTCGCTGCTTCGAACTGGTTTAGGAGAGATCACGCTATGAGCGATGAACAGGACGTAATTACTGGCATCAAGGCGCCGGTCTACCTCAAATACAATTTCACAGCGGGGGCGGCACCTACGCGCTTCCTTAGCCAGCTCAAGAATGGCGTACTGATGGGGCAGCGCTGTCCCAAGTGTTCGGCCGTTTACGTGCCCCCTCGCGGTTCCTGCGCGCTGTGTGGCGTTGCCACCGAAGAGGATGTGAAACTGTCAGACAAAGCGACGGTGGAGTCATTCACCATTGTCAATATTCCGATTCCAGGCAACCCCATCAAGCCGCCCTTTGTGGTCGCCAATCTGGTGCTGGACGGCGCCAATATCTCCCTGATCCACCTGCTCAGCGAGTGTGTGAACGAGGATATTCATATTGGCCAGCGCGTGCAGGGCGTGTGGAATCCTGAAGCCGAATGGGATTACTCGATGAACAACATCCGCTACTTCAAGCCTATCGATGAGCCGGATGTGCCGGTGGATATGATCGGCAAATTACCTGTTACTGGCTGGGAGAGTTAAGCTATGAAAGATATTGCAATAGTGGCCTACCAGCAAAGTAACTGCGTCTCCGATGCGGGTGCGGTCAACGAAGTTGAGCTGATCATGCCGGTGCTGGCGCGCACCTTTGAACAGGCGCGTTTAAACAGTGCACAGGATGTCGATTTTGTCTGCTCCGGTAGTTGCGATTACCTGCAGGGCGCGGCGTTTGCGTTTGTCTCGGGTGTCGATGCGCTGGGTGCAGTGCCGCCCATCAAGGAGTCGCATGTCGAGATGGATGCGGCCTGGGCGCTGTATGAATCCATGCTCAAGATTCGCATGGGGCACGCGGACTCTGCGTTGATCTACGGCTTTGGTAAATCCTCGCCCGGCGAGTTACCCAGAGTGTTATCGCAACAGCTCGACCCCTACTACCTCGCGCCGCTGTGGATAGACAGCATATCGATGGCGGCACTGCAGGCCCAGATGATGTTGGATCAGGGCCTTATTACGGAGCGCGATATGGCTGAAGTCGTTTCGCGTTCACGTCGCAACGCTCTGAATAATCCGCACGCCCAGTTGTCCGGGGATATCTCCCCGGAAGATGTGCTCGCCCAGGAGACGTATTTGTCACCCCTGCGCAAAGCGGATTGCAGCCCGATATCGGACGGCGCCAGTGCGATGATTATCGCCACTGTGGAGCAGGCCAAAGCGTGGGGCTTGCCCTATGTGGTGATCAGCGGCATCGATCACTGCATTGAGACTCATAATATGGGCATGCGTGATCTTACCGATTCAGTCTCGACCCGTATGGCGGCCAACCGCGCCGGCATGAACAGCGGCAAGGTGGATGTGGCCGAGCTGTATGCGCCGTTCAGCCACCAGGAAATTATTCTGACTCGCGCGCTGGGTCTGGATAAAGACACCAGCGTCAATCCCAGCGGTGGCGTGTTGGCCGGTAACCTGATGATGGCCTCTGGCCTGTCGCGTATCGGTGAAGTTTTTAACCGCATTGTGAAGGGTGAGGCGCAACGGGGCATCGCCCATGCGACTTCAGGTCCGTGCCTGCAGCACAACCTGGTAACGGTCCTGGAAAAAGGAGAGAACGCATAATGGCAAATTTGGCAGCGGTGGTCGGCATTGGCCAGACCAAATATACGAAAGAGCGAACCGACGTTTCAATCGCCGGCTTGGTACGTGAGGCAGCGGTAAAAGCGCTGCAGGACGCGGAGCTTACCTGGGACGATATCGACGCCGTCATTATCGGCAAGGCCCCTGATATGTTCGAGGGTGTGATTATGCCCGAGGCGTATCTGACAGACGCGCTGGGCTGTAATGGCAAGCCTATGCTGCGCGTACACACAGCGGGTTCTGTGGGTGGCTCAACCGCACTGGTAGCGGCATCCCATGTGCAAAGTGGCACGTTCAACCGCGTGTTGACAGTGGCGTTCGAGAAACAGTCAGAGTCCAATGCGATGTGGGCACTGTCGAATGCACAGCCGTTCTCCACCCACCTGAACGCGGGTGCCGGCGGTTACTTTGCGCCTATTATCCGCGAGTACATGCGCCGCTCCAACGCGCCGTATGATGTGGGCATTAAAGTGGCGATGAAAGACCGCCTGCACGGTGCGCGCAACCCGCTGGCGCATTTGCAGAAACCCGATATCACCATGAAGGAAGTAGAAGAGTCTTTCATGTTGTGGGACCCGATTCGCTTCCTTGAATCCTGCCCCTCATCGGACGGTGCCTGCGCGATGATTATTGCCAACGAGGAACTGGCCGACAAGGCTTCCAAGCCGCCGGCCTGGATTCGCGGCGTTGCGATGCGCTCGGAGCCGACCATGTACGCCGGACGTGAAATGGTAAATCCACAGGCCGGTCGCGACTGTGCGGCCGATGTGTACAAGCAGGCCGGTATCACCAATCCGCGCAAGGATCTCGATTGTGCAGAAGTGTATGTACCGTTCAGCTGGTACGAGCCCATGTGGCTGGAAAACCTGGGTTTTGCACCCGAGGGCGAAGGCTGGAAGTTGACCATGGAAGGTGCCACCTCACTGGATGAGGGCGGCGACATCCCCTGGAACTGCTCCGGCGGTGTGTTGTCTTCCAACCCGATTGGTGCCTCTGGCATGATCCGTTTTGCGGAAGCGGCGCGACAGGTACGCGGCGATGCCGGTGCGCACCAGGTTGAGGGTGCCAAACTGGCGCTGGGTCATGCTTACGGCGGCGGCGCGCAGTTCTTCGCGATGTGGGTTGTCGGTGCAGAGAAGTCGTAAGCGACCATTCACACAGGACACGGGAGAAAAATACGTATGGCCAAGCACTACAATATTGCCGACCTCTATGAAATGGTGGCCGACAAGGTGCCTACGCGCAGTGCGCTGGTATGTGGCACGCAGCGTGCTACATACGCGGAGCTGGAGCAGCGCGCCAATAAACTGGCGCACTACCTGACGCAGCAGGGGGTGAAAGCCGGGGATCATGTCGGCTTGTACCTGTACAACTGCAACGAGTACCTCGAGGGGATGCTCGCCTGCTTCAAGATTCGCGCAGTGCCCATCAACGTCAACTATCGCTATGTGCAGGATGAACTGCTGTACATCTTCGATAACGCGGACATGGTGGCCTGTATTCACAATCAGGAATTCATTCCGCATATTGATGAGGTGCGCAAATCCGCGCCCGACCTCAAAACGTTTATCTACGTGAAAGATGATTCCGGCTGTGATCCAGCCGCGATCGGTGCGGTAGAGTATGAAGCGTCCATGCAGGGTCAGAGCGACCAGCGCGACTTTGGCGAGCGCTCTGATGACGACCTGTTCGTGCTGTATACGGGCGGCACCACCGGTATGCCCAAGGGCGTGATGTGGCCGCACAAGGCCGTATTCTTCGCGGCCATGGGCGGTGGCGGTTGGTTCCACCCCGACGGTGCGATCACCGATCCGGAACAGATCGCCGGGCGCATCGGCGACTTCGCCATTGTCGGTATGGCACTGGCACCGCTGATGCACGGCGCCTGCTGGTGGTATGCCTGCATCCAGCTGTTGGCCGGTAACTCCGTGGTATTGAATCCCGGTCGCTCGCTGGTCGGTGAAGACGTGTGGGATATCGTGGCACGGGAAAAGGTCAATTCCATCTCCATTGTTGGCGATGCGATGGCCGTACCCCTGTTGGATACCCTGGACGCTAACGTCGATCGCTGGGACCTGAGTTCTGTATTTAGCATCGGCTCCGGTGGCGCCGTGTTCTCGGAAACCAAGCAGGAGGCCTTTCGCCAGAAGTTTCCCAACGTCTACATATCCAATTCCTTCGGCTCCTCCGAGAGCGGCAGTATGGGCATGGATGGCGGCGGCAAGAAAGGCAAGGGACTCGGCAACATCACCAAGAGTGAATTCATGTCGGTGATCACCGATGTCGAAGGCGAACCCCACCGGCACGTGGAGCGCGGTGAGATGGGTATTTTCGCGCGCAGCGGGTACATCCCCGTGGGGTACTACAACGATCCCGTGAAGACCGCCAAGACCATTGTCGACGTAGACGGCAAGCCGTGGTTACTGCTGGGCGACGAAGCACGCCTGGAAGACGATGACACCATTACCGTGTACGGC
>JBBKWY010000103.1:0-13429 GCA_037969215.1 Halioglobus sp. | reverse complement strand
GTCATCATCGCCTACGCCAACGACGAACAGAAGGCAAAATTTTTGCCACGTATTCTCAAGAGCGAGGACTGGTGGTGCCAGGGATACTCCGAACCCGGCGCAGGTTCCGACCTGGCATCTCTGAAAACCCGCGCTGACCTTGAAGGTGACGAGTACGTCATCAATGGCAGCAAGATATGGACGACCTACGCGCAGTACTCGGACTGGATATTCTGCCTGGTGCGCACCGACAGTTCCGGTCGCAAACAGGAGGGTATTACCTTTTTGCTGATCGATATGAAAAGCCCCGGTGTCACAGTCCGCCCGATCGACACGATCGATGGCTTCCACCACTTGAACGAAGTTTTCTTTGACAATGTGCGAGTGCCTGTCGAAAACCGCATTGGCGAAGAAGGCAAGGGCTGGACTTACGCTAAATCGCTGCTGGTACAGGAGCGCTTGTCCATTGCTGAGGTAGCCGACTCCAAACGCGGGCTGGCCATGTTGCGGGAAGAGGCGCGTCAGGAAGTAAATGGTGGGACGTCTCTGCTGGAAGACCCGTTGTTCGCCAAACGCCTGACCGATATCGAGATCGAACTTATGGCACTGGAGTTTACCGAACTGCGTGCCCTGGCCTCTATCGCAGAGGGCAATGAACCCGGCCCCGAGTCCTCACTGCTCAAGCTACAGGGTACCGAGATTCAGCAGGCGATCCAGGAATTGCGCATGGATGTTGCCGCCTACTACAGCGGCACTTTGCAGGGCGAACTGAGTGCTGCCCAGCTGGGCCATGATTACGCGGATGCCGCACAGAAAAACTACTTCAGGGGGCGCGCCTCCTCTATCTACGGCGGCTCCAATGAAGTGCAAAAAAATATTACCGCCAAATATGTGCTTGGCCTGTAGGAGATAAACGATGAATTTCAATTTGAGTGAAGAACAGAATCAGATTCAGGCCGGTATCGCGCGCTTTGTTCAGGAAAATTATGCGTTCGATCAGCGCAATGCGGTGGTTGCTCTGGAACACGGTTTCAGTGAACAGCACTGGCAGCAGTTTGCCGAGTTGGGTTGGCTCTCCATTCCTTTTTCAGAGGAACAGGGTGGCTTTGACGGCGGTCCGGTGGATACCATGGTGCTGATGCAGGAATTCGGACGCGGACTGGTCGCTGAACCCTATCTCGCCACGGTCCTGCTGTTTGGCGGTTTATTGCAAGCCGGCGCGAGCGAAGCCCTGCAGAGTGAGTACATTCCCAAAATTATTGGCGGCGAGCTGCAGGGCGCTTTTGCCTACGTGGAGCGCCAGAGTCGCTATGCGATGACGGATATCACTACGGTTGCTGCGCAAACCGATGGAAAATGGGTGTTGAACGGCGAAAAAACGGTGGTTCTGAATGGCGGTGCCGCACAGAAGTTGATCGTGGCCGCTCGCAGCGCTGGTGAGCAGGCGGATGAGAATGGTATCACGCTGCTGCTGGTCGATGCGGCGAGTGCTGGCATTGAGCGCACCACCTATCGCATGACCGATGGCCAGGAAGCGGCCAATATTACCTTCAAGAATGTTGAAGCTGAAGCTGTCATCGGCAGTCCTGGCCAGGGTTATACCCTGATGGGACCGGTGTTGGACGCGGCGCGCCTGGCAGTGTGTGCCAATGCACTGGGAGCGATGGAAACCCTGAACGCGCAGACGCTGGAATACTGTAAAACGCGGGAGCAGTTTGGTGTCGCCATCGGCTCCTTCCAGGCTTTGCAACACCGTATGGTGGACACGTTTGGTGCCTGCGAAAACGTGAAGTCTCTGCTATACCGCGCAGTGTGTGCCGCGCAGGATGAGAGCGAAGACGCCAAACGCAGTTTGCTGGCGCTGAAGGTCATGGTCGGGCGTGCCGGAAAACTGATCGGCGGCGAAGCGATTCAACTACACGGTGGCATGGGCATGACAGATGAGCTCTCTGTGGGTTTCTTTGTGAAACGGCTGATGATCATCAACACGCTGTTCGGCGATGCCGACTATCACCAGCAGTTGTTTGCTGAGCTGGTGAACGCACCTGCCACGGCAAGCGCGGCCTAGCACCTCGAAGTGACCTGATCCCGGATTTTACTATGATTCTGGAAGTGGCAGTCCTCAATGTGAAGCGCGGTCGAGAACGGGAGTTCGAGGCCGCCTTTAGCAAAGCGCAGGCCATTATCTCTGGCATGAGTGGCTACGTTTCGCATCAATTGCAGGGCTGTGTTGAACAGGCAGGTCGCTACATATTACTCGTAAACTGGGAAAGCCTGGAAGATCACACCGTGGGCTTCAGGGAATCGGAGCAGTATCAGGAGTGGCGGCAACTGTTGCACCACTTCTACGATCCGTTTCCAGAGGTACAGCATTATAACGTGATATTTGAGGGGGCCCAGTAACAAAGCGTGATTGCAGAGTGCCTGAAGCGCTCCGCAATCACCTTGCTTCTTTCTGCAGTAACTAAAGCCCTTCCTTCACCAGGATGATGTCTTTTGATCCCGCTGGCAGGGAGAAGGTTGTACCGTCTACGCCAAGGGTATAGTCCGGGTATACCTCATCGACACCGTCCAAAAATGCAGCTTCCATGCCGGGCAGGATCAGCGGCGGCACGATGTGGTAGTACAGCAGGTGTCCCACTTTTGCATCTCTGGCGATTTCTGCAGCCTCCACCGGCGAGGCATGATAGTTCTGGATATCCAGCATAATCTTGGCAAGACCCGTGGCGCCCACCTGCGTTGCCGTGTCTTCCATCACACCCACAAGATTGGGTGCCAGCGCCTCGTGCACCAGCAAGTCAACGCCCTGGGCAAACTCTTCGACATTGGCGGACTTGGAGGTGTCGCCGCTAATGAGTACTGAACGATCCTTGTAGGTAAAAAGGTAGCCCACCGCCGGTTTCACTGGCCCGTGATCGACTAACAGCGCCTGAATTTTCACATCGCCCTTATCGTAGACTGTTTCCAGTTGTCGTGGCGCAGGTACCGGGAAGGGCTGAGCGACCATTCCGAATCCTGAGAGCGGCGCGACTGCATCACCGTGGTGTCCATTGCGGCCAAGAGAATCCTGTTTATACGCCATGTTAAAACCCTTGACGACCCTTTGAACACCCTGGGGACCTATCACCGGGAGGGGTTTGGTATTGGCGCCATTCACCCATCGGAGGGTGGCCATTTCGCCCAGACCATCCAGATGATCAGAGTGAAAATGGGTGAGTAACACCGCTTGTATTTTTCCGACGGGGTAACGCATTCTGAGGAGATTGCGCAGGCCGTTGGTGCCGGCATCAACTACGAAAAGTTGTGTGCCCGCGACTACAGCTATGCAAGGGCCCGAGCGTTTGGGATCGGGCAGGGGGCCGCCTGCACCGCACAGGGCGACATGCAGGCCATCTTCAAAATCCTTGGTAGTGTCGCTGGTCATGGCTTCTTCTGCGCCCTTGGACATAATGCTCATCGCGATATTGGCGCGCTGTGTGTAGGCGATGGCACCTACCACTGCAACAGCCAGCAAAACTACGACAGACTTTTTCATTGAGATTCTCCAGTAAAGTAAATGCGTGCTGGCAAACCGCTCACCAGTACCGCCTCGTGTAAAAAGGGCGCGATATCACACAGCTGTGAATCGTGTCAGCTGGTCTTTCCGGTGAGTTTTTGCAGCAGCCGATTCATGCCGCCTATCCAGCGATCATAGTCTGAGGTTTTACGCTGCATGTAGACCTTTACCTCCTCATGCGTAAGGATCAGGAAGGCTTCCCTGGCCAGATGCTCCACCACGATATCGGCCAGCTGGTCCGGCTCCATCATGCCGTCGCTGCTGGCGGCCTTGGTGGCATCGTCGTCGCTGTCTGCTGTCATCGCCGTGCGCACTGCCTGTGGACACAACAGGGACACTTTGATGCCCTGGTGTGCGTACGTTAACGCCAGCCACTCGGCGAAGCCCACCGCCGCATGCTTGGTGGTGCCATAGGCGGCGCCGCCGATCTGATTCAGCAAGCCCGCGGCTGAAGCTGTATTCAGAAAATAGCCGCTGCCGCGCTGAATCATACGCGGTACCAGGTGTCGTGCAGCGTATACATGCGACATGACATTCACTTCCCAGATAAGCTGCCATTCCTCATCAGGGGACTGCTCACTGGCACCGATAGCCATGCCCGCGTTGCTGCAAAACAAGTCAATCGGACCGATGTCTCTCTCCGTGTCCTCAATGATACGTATAATGTCTCCTTCTTTTGTGACATCAGCCGACATCGCAATGCAGCCCAACTCCGCCGCCGTTTGTTCGGCGGTTGCGGCATTGATATCCACGGCAACGACAGCTTTCGCGCCCTCGGCGATAAACTTCTTCACCAGGGCCTTGCCTATACCGCTGCCGGCTCCGGTGACTACGACGATTTTTCCTTGAAGTTGCATGGGCCTATTTCCTGCTGGTTGCCAATTTTGTTGTCATGGTAGATGCGATAAATTGTAAAGTCATTGAAAACCTGTTTTCCAGCTCGTCAGCACGATCTGGTGAATTAGGGACACCGGTATCACCGATTCTTTGGTGACCAGACAGGGCGGTTATACCGCGCGCTGCAGCCACCTCATTTCAGGTAATGTTCCAATATTCCCCGCCCTCGGAATAGCGCTTTCACTGCACTGTGCTGGGGGGCGCCTAGCTGTAACAATTCATCTTGCACGTGCAGTCGCGCGACATTGAGGCGCTTTTGCGTGCGCGCCCGTGTTGGGCCATAGCCGTAGTTATATTCGTAAAATTTTTCGCCAGCCAGACCGGCGGCGATATTGGCGTGCGCAAATTGAAAATAGGTACGCTGCGCATAATCCAGAATAGTATTCAATGACTCGGGCACTTCATCCTCGGGCAGCCATTGTTGATTCGAGTAATCATTCGCTCCGAACAGTCGATCAGTATAAGCAAACAACATTTCGCGGTATGTTCCCAGCCAACTCACAGGCGTAGGGTCCGTGACGAAATGCGCTTTGCATGCTCCAGCCAGCGCAAAATCCGCCAGGCAGGGTCGCGCTCCAAGCAGGAAGTCATTGGCAGAAAAGTGGGCGTCCAAGGCTTGGAGCATATCGGTGTAGTCGGCTCGAACAGACGCCTCCTGTTCAGGTCCAACGCCGTTAAACTCACAGACATTTTTGCCGAAACCCTGATACATCATCTCGCCAATGGGCGCGAGATCGCGCAGTTCCTGCTCCGTGAAAGGGACTTCGATGGAGCGATTCAACACGGTATTGGCCCCAAAGCGGGGACCTACCCAGGCCACGTTGTCAGGATAGCACCAGCGCGTGTGCACGCAGACGCGGCCCAGCCAGTGATTGAACATATCCTCCAGAATAAAGCAGCAGGCGCGTTGCAGCGGGGTGGCGGGGATAACAGGTGTGCGATGGAAACGATCATTCAACAGAGGGCCGAGGGCGATGGTGTCATGGACCATCCATTTCTCCGGAGTGATGAGGGCCGGTATAAAGTGCGTACCGGTGCGCGCCTCTATCTCTGCGGTGCGTTCCTGTGTCTTGAAGTGCCAATACCAGGGAATGTTCTGAAAGCGCAACTGGGCTTCCAACTTGCGGGTGAACATACTCAATTCACTACCCACCAGGCCGTAGTCCCCACGATACATGTCAGCGATTCCTTTGATGGATATGCGTATTAACAGGTCGCACCTTTATCGGGAATTCTCTCCCGGAGTGGGCGTGAGAGTGACATGATGACATAGAGTATGTCAATATAATGTGATTGCTGGCGCGCCGGGCTTGGCCGAAAGCGCTATAGTCAGTACATAGCAAAGACACTAATGGAAAAGGAAGTAGCCGCCATGACAGAGAATACGACCGTAAAGACGCTGGAAGTGCGCAAGGATAAGTGGAGCGAAACACGTGTTGTCGAATCACCTCTACCCGTAGATCTCGGGGAAAACGAGGTCTTGATTCGCGTCGATAAATTCGCGATAACAGCCAATAACATCTCCTACGCAGGCGCCGGAGATTTACTGGGCTATTGGGGATTTTTCCCAGCGGAGGAGGGCTGGGGACGTATCCCTGCGATGGGCTGGGGCGATGTCATTGCGTCGGCCCACCCCAACGTTCAGGTCGGTGAGCGTGTGTGGGGTTTCTTTCCTTTCAGCACCCATCTGAAGATAGTCGCGGGCAATGACAAAGCGGATCAGTTTCAGGATGTCTCTGCGCACCGGGCAGAGTACGCGCCGGTCTATGCCCGGTTTGACCGGGCGTCTGCCAACCCCATTTACGATGTCGCCAGGGAAGATCAGGACAGTTTATTGCGCGGGCTTTTCATGACCTCGTGGCTGGTGGAAGATTTTATGCACATGAATGCGTCATTTGGTGCAGACACCTGCCTCATTACCAGTGCCTCCAGCAAAACCAGTATCGCCCTGGCGCACTGTGTCAAAAAACGGGGAGAGATGACGACAGTGGGCCTTACCTCGCCGGGGAATGTCGCGTTCTGTGAAAGCCTGGGATACTACGACAGGGTTTTGACCTACGACGCCATCTCAACGCTCGATGCCTCACGGCCGGCGGTGATTGTGGATATGGCCGGCAGCGCGGCAGTCTTGAGTGATGTACATCATCACTACGGTGACAACATGAAGCACTCCTGCCAGATTGGTGCGACACACTATGAAGAAATGGGCGCGGTCGATAACCTGCCCGGCGCCACTCCGGAGTTCTTTTTTGCACCCTCCCATATACAGACGCGCAGTGCAGATCTGGGCGCGTCGCAATTGATGATGAATATGGGCATGGAATACGTCGAGTTTCGCACCGCTAGCGACAGCTGGTTAACGCTGGATCACAGTTATGGCGAGCAGGCTGTTGAACACACGTATCAAGCGGTACTGGCGGGTAAGTCAGAGGCAAAAACCGGCCAGATTGTTTCCATGTGGCCAGCCCGGTAGCGCCCGTTCACGCATAAATGGGTTGCGGTAGTTGGCCTTGGCCGGCGGATTAACGTTACAGCAGTTGCTCCGCCATCAGCGTCAAGGCCTCAGGCTGCTGGGTCGTCAGCACCATCATATCGAGGGAGCCGCGCCGTTCAGCGGCTTTCCAGCTTTCGAGACGCTCTTTGATGCGCGCCGGTGGCCCGATCAGATTCGTGCGGTCGATAAGGTCTAGCGGTACTGCCTGTGCAGCTTTGTCTTTCTCACCGGCCAGATACAGCGATTGGATGTGCTCCACCTCGTCTTCGTAACCCATACGTTTGGCAAATTCGGCATAGAAGTTTTTGGCCTTGGAACCCATGCCGCCCAATTGTCTGGCGAGGGTAGGCTGCATCATGCCCTGCACGGCGGCGACATCATCGTGCACGATCACATTGACGAACGTACTCACAGTAAAGTCTTCGCGTTTACAGCGCGCGTCCTCCTTGGCAAAGCCCTCGGCGAGATAGCGATCGACGATGTTCTCAGTGTCGTTGGGATCGACAAAGGACAACAAAACGCCATCGGCGATTTCTGCGGCAAGACGCAAGCCCCCCGGGCTGATAGAAGCCAGATAAATCGGCTGGTTCGCATTGGGGTGAGCGACACTTTTTAGCGGCTTACCAGCACCGGTGGTGTTGGCGCCGGTCATGGGCAATTGGTAGTGATAGCCGTCATGCTGCAGCGGTTCCCTGCGTTCCAGAATCTTGCGGACAATCGCTACATATTCCCGCGTGCGCAGGAGTGGTTTATCGTAGGCGACGCCATGCCAGCCCTCTGATACCTGTGGGCCGGAACTGCCAAGGCCCAGCAGAAATCGACCACCCGAAAGCGCGTCAAGACCGATGGCGGTCATCGCGGCAGAGGCGGGGGAGCGCGCGGGGATCTGCATGATGGCGGTTCCCACGTTAATACTTGTGGTATGCGCCGCCAACCAGGTGGCGCTGGTGACGGCATCACAACCGTAGGCCTCAGCCGCCCAGACGGAATGAAAACCCAAGGTTTCCGCCTGTCGAACCACACTTAGATCGATACTTGGTTTGGCGCTAAACGCATTCTGGATCAGCCCTAATCCCAATTTCATTTTCATTTGGCTCCTGTCTGATTTGATGAAGGAGTGTACCAGTAACGGCGGCGGGGTAGCGCCCGCTGTCCAGACGTGGCTATAATACTGGCGTAAATCTACCCAGTGCCTTTCATGCCCTACAGCCACCCGACAAGCAATACTACCCCAGCCCGTTTTTTGGCGCTGCTGGCGCTGTTGTTTATGCTGGGCGCGCAGGTGCTGGAGTCTGCCCACAACCACTCGGCCAGCGAATCTGTTTCCACCTGTGTCCTGGCGCACAGCGGCGCCGGCACCGCACTTCCCGTCAGTATCCCCAGCCTCCCTGTCATCGTCGCAATCGGCATACTGCTGGTATTGCTGCGTACACCAGCAAAACTCTCCGCTGAATCCACTGCCTATCTCCCGCGAGGCCCTCCCAGCAACACCTGAACCAGGACAATACCGTCTTTTTTAAATTCAGGAGTTGCAAGATGAAGCGAACTATACCGTTCTCGCTGGCTGTGGCCATGGCGAGCGCTGCGGCAGATGATCTGCCCATGGAACACGTACTGGTTTCAGTACCCCTTCACAAACAAGAGGCCGAAACGGCACTGCCGGTCACCGTGTTAAGCGGTGATGAGCTGCGCCGCGTGGCATCCTCCACTATCGGTGACACACTCAACGGCAATCCCGGCCTGGCCAATGCATCCTTTGGCCCCGGGGTGGGCCGACCGGTGATACGCGGCCAGCAGGGCGCCCGTGTTCTGGTGCTGCAAAACAGTACATCCAGTGGTGATGTTTCGGGGCTCAGCGCTGACCATTCTGTGTCCGTTGAGGCCATGCTGGCCGAAAGTATCGAAGTCCTGCGCGGACCCTCAACGCTGCTGTATGGGGGAGGGGCTATCGGTGGCGTGATCAACGTCATCGACAATCGTATTCCCAGCTCGGTACCCGAGGAGATCAGTGGTGGTGTCGAGTATCGCTATGACAGCGCTGCGCAGCTAAATGGCGGCGTGTTCAAGCTCGACGGCGGCGCAGGAAACTGGGCCTATCATCTAGACGGCCTGTATCGGGACTGGGACGACCTGGATATTCCCGGACGTGCTGCGAATGAGCGTGACGTGGAAACCACAGACGGAGAAATTGCCAATACTGCCGGTCATACCGGAAGTTTCAGTGGTGGAGGCAGTTATCACTTTAACGACGGCTATGTAGGGCTTTCCGTCAGTCAGCTGGACAACAAGTACGGCATTCCCCCGGGAGCGCACGGTCACGGCGATGATGACCACGATCCTGATCACGACGAGGAGCACGAGGAAGAGGAGCCAGAGGAAGTTACTCTGGACATCAATCACACGCGGTACAATGCGATCCTGCAACTTGAAAACCCGCTACAGCCGCTGGAAACAATCCGCAGCTTTCTTACCTATAACGATTATGAACACAAGGAGATTGAAGGTGATGGCGCGATAGGAACGCAGTTCAATCGCGATACCTGGGAGGGCAGGGTAGAGGCAGTACACAAGCCTCTGGCCGGATTCCACGGCGTAGTCGGCCTGCAGGCCAGCAGTGATGAATTCAGCGCTATCGGGGAGGAGGGTTTTGTCCCCACGACTGATAGCACTGCCGTCGGCGTATTTATACTGGAGGACCGCCATATCGGTGACTGGATATTCGAAGGAGGGCTGCGCTACGACTGGACCGAACGCGATCCGAGAACCACCGTAACCGACTCGCAGGACTTTGATGCATTCAGTGCTTCACTGTCGGCGCTGTGGCAGTTTGCTGACGAGTGGCAAACAGGGCTGGCGCTTTCCAGTGCCCAGCGTGCGCCAACGGATGAAGAACTCTACTCCAACATAGACGCAAGCAACCCGATGGAGTATGTCATTCACGCCGCGACCAACTCTATCGAACTGGGTGATGTGAATCTGGATACTGAATCTTCAAACAATATCGACTTGTCATTGCGCTGGTCGGATGGCGACGATTTTGTTCAGCTGACGGCTTTCTACAACAACTTTACCGACTATATCAACCTGCGCAACACGGGATTTGAGGAGGACGAGGTACCTATATATGCCTACGTTCAGGACGATGCAAATTTCTATGGCGGCGAGTTTGACAGTGAGTTCGGTCTTACCCATCTAGCCGGAGGCGAAATTCGCGTGGGCGTATTTGGTGATGTGATCTACGGCCAGCTGGATGAGGGTGGCGATGTACCACGGCTTCCGCCGGCACGAATCGGTAGCCGCTTGTCCTGGTCTTTCGAGCGCATGGATATCTGGACTCGTTTGCAATATGCAGATGATCAGGACAAGCCCGGCGATTTCGAGCGTTCCACGCAAAGCTACACACGTTGGGATGTAGGCGGCGAATACCGTATTCCTGTAGGCGGAAACGGTAGCGAGCTCATCGCATTTCTCGAAGTGGAAAACATCGGCAACGAACAGATCCGCCTGAGCACCTCATTCCTGCGCGACGTAGCGCCCGAATCGGGGATTTCTGTCGCGGCAGGGCTTCGCTACCTGTTCTGATCGGCCGTGAAGCGTCCTGATGGGGCCTGTATCGCCGCTATATATTGCGGCGGTACTCCCCGGGACTTTGGCCGTACCACCGACGAAACGCCTTTCTGAAAGCAGCCGTATCGCAATAGCCCAGTAATGCCGAGATGGACTCGACGGTCTGTCCCGGCTCACGCAAATGTCGGGAGGCTAACTCGGAGTGCAATTTTTCTGTGGTGTCTCGATAGCTCGTGCCCTCTCGCTCAAGCCGCCGTTGTAGCGTGCGTTTGGTCACAAACAGTGCGCCAGCAATATCCGTTGCGGTAAGGCTGCCGATGGGGGCGGCTAACAGTAGCCGCTTAACCCGGTCTGCGGTGGAAATATCCGTCGCCGGCATATTCTCCAGCAACCTTCGGCACAGGTCTTGCGTCAGACGATAGGCTTCGGAGTTGCCCGAGACATTGGGAAATCGGGCGACCTCTGCTGGAATTTGAAAGACGCTGCTCTGCCGGGAGAAACACACCGGTGAGTGGAGGTAATCGCTGTAGATCGAGTGATATCGCGGTTTCGGGTAGGCCAGTTCTATTTTCGCATCACGCAATTCGCATCCCATCACAGACTCAACAACAGATTGAATCATCAGCGCGAAGCACTCCTTCAGCACCCGTTGAATTTTGGGCTGTACGTCAATTTTCAGTGCCAGAGTGCAGCTCAACCACCGATCGTCCAGTGTGATCTGAACCCTGGAAAAGGGTAGACGAACCGGTAAGAAATCAGCGAAAGACTGCAGTGCAGTGATCACATCCGGGCTGCTCAACACCAGGTAGCCCATAGGTCCATGGGAGGAGGGGTGTAGTCGCCGACCCAGCTGCAGACCGAATTCCGGCCTACCCCCAATCTGCTGAGCGTTCTCAAGAACGCGCATCTGTTGTGCCGCGCTGATGTGCGTATCTGCTGCGCCAAGCAGGATGCTGACCGGAAGGCCAGTGCCCCGCAGTAGCTGCGCCAGGTCACGCTCCTGCAAACCCAGCTCCCGGCCCACGATACGTGTATAGCTGCAGGGAACCATCAAATCATCTGCGCCGATATTCATCTCGCTTTCTTCACTGAAGCTGCCTGACACTTAATAACCCTATAATGTCACTATATAACCTCGTTGTCTCACAACATATCGCTACTATGAAACACAGTAGAATCAGGCAGATCAGCACGGGTCGTTGTTGCTGGTGATCAAAGACTGTGGAGACGCGATATGAATACTCACCATTCGGACGGGATGATAGTCAGAAAAATGCCATTTGAGTTTCCAGCGGACATTGACCCCCACTGGAATCCTGACAAGCCGGAGTGGAGTCATGTGGTCAGTGGGGCTTCGCTGGCCATGCCGTATTTGGAGCCCTACCTGATTCGAACCATGAGAAAGGCCTGCGAGGAGATCGGTTCGGACGAACTGAAACAGGAAGTAAACCTGTATATGGGCCAGGAGGGGCAGCATTTCCAGCAGCACCGTAAATTTAACGACAGACTCATTCGCAGCGGCTATGCGGAACTGGAAACGATTGAAGCGGAAATGAAAGCCGACTTCGATGACTTTGATAACAAGCGGTCACTCAAATTTAATTTGGCCTATGCCTGTGGTTTCGAGTCGATGGCGCTGGGAATAGGGCACTGGCTGGTAAAGGACAGGGCGTTTTTGTTTGCTGGCTCCGATAGCCGCGTGGCATCCCTCATCCTGTGGCATTTTGTGGAGGAAATAGAGCATAAAAATGTCGCGTTTGATGCTTACGAAGCGGTGTATGGCAATTATTGGTATCGTGTTTACGGCACGCTATTCGCCGCTTTGCACGTGATGAAGTACAGCCGCAAGGCGTACAGGGCAATGCTGAAAAAGGACGGCTTGTGGGGCAGCCTTCGCTCCCGCTGGAATCTGCTGAAAATACTCACGCGGTTTTTCGTTAACATGGTTCCGCCGACGCTATCAGCATGCCTTCCGGGTCATCATCCTTCACAGATTCAGGATCCTCAGTGGTGTCTCGACTGGATAACAATGTACAAAAAAGATGATTCACGGCTCGCGGCATTGGATACAGGCAACCTGACGGCAGACTTTGGGCTATGAAACGTATCGCGAAAGAGGGTGCCTGTAATGGAAAATGAACTGAAGAAAAGCCAGCGCTTGTTACTGGGACACGGCGCCCTGGTGCTGTTGTTGGGTTTTGTCATGGGCTTTGGCTTTCTATTTTTCCTGAATGGCGAAATCAGTTTGTGGCCGATTCCCGGCGTCATCGACTACCAAATGCCCGGAACCTATGACGCCTGGAGGATGGCGCATATGGAAGGGATTACCAACGGCCTGATGCTATGGATACTCGCTGCAGTGTTACCTGCGATGGCGTCTGTAGTGAACAGGATCTATCGTATTGCCGTGGCTATGATCGTCGTGGCCTGGACGATTGTTGTGGCTTCAGCCATTGATCCACTTTTCCCCGAGGCCAGGGGCTTACTGTTTTCGTCGGAGTCTAACCTGGCGAACGGAGTCGCATTTTTCCTTTTTTATATCGGCATTGTTACGGTCTGCGTCATCGTGGTTGTAGTGGCAGTCAAAGCTTTTCGGGCGCCGGAGTAAGGGTATATTAATGGTGGCTACGACTCAGCGCTGTTAGTAGAGGACAACCCGGTACTGGCCGGGGGTCGTCCCGATGGCAAGCACGTCTATGTGGATGGCATGCGTAGTGACGAACAGAATATTGGTCCTGAACGATTCAGGCTGATCGTTGTCTGAGGAATCGCCGCCGGTCAGTAACAGCTTGTTCCCAACTGCCGCGGCTGTCCCCGTCGTGTCAGCGGAGTAACCGTGAAGTCTGTTAAGTCGTACAAAATCCTCCTGATCACCGCACTTTGTCTGGCCTGGACCGCTCCCAGTTACGCACCCAAAATTTACTGGAATATGTGGA
>JBBKWY010000102.1:0-3716 GCA_037969215.1 Halioglobus sp. | reverse complement strand
GATGAACTCCGGATCAAACTCGCGAAGACCCGAGTCTCCCCCCAGCGCCGGGTCGAGCAGGGGTGACTCTGCGGATATTGGGTTAAAACCGCCACTTTTGTAACTGCGGGAGAGCGTCGCGTAAGCCATGATGTCGTCTGTCGCATCCCAGCTGACATTGATCTTTCCCGTAGGCTCATCCCACTTTCCCTCGAAATCGCTGTAACCACCATTCTCCGCGGTCGGGTCACTGAGGAAGGCAAGATAGATCGTCCGCTGCGCGGCCTTTTTTTCTTCTCGTGTGTAACGCAGCCCCAATGTCACCAGCAGATCCTGCCTGGCCTGCCAGTACACTTCGCCAAATGCAGCATAGGTGTCCAGCTCGTAGGGTTTGGTCTCGTTCTGGTAGAGCCGTTGCGACGGATCGAGATTGAGCAACTCGCCCGTCAGTTCAACCGCAGAGGAATAAATAGTGTAGCTGTCATTACTCTCGTAGGAGAGATAGAAACCGCCCACCATGAAGTTCCAGTCGCTGTCGAAATCAGAGGCCAGCCGAAGTTCCTGGCTCCACTGCTTCGGCTTCGTGCGTGAGCGATCCACATTATACAGTCGGTCTACCGTTATGGGGCCTGCAGACCCGCGCTGCATCGTCACATCCAGTGGCCACTGCTCAGAGGCTACATTGAAGTCGTAGTCATTGGAGGCATCGTAGTTTGAGTAGTGATAGCCACTGAGCGAGGTAAGGGTCAGGTCGCCAAACTCGTGATTCAGTTCAAAGGCGACAATGGTATCCTCTATTTTGTATTCGGGCGTGTAGTCCATCCACTGTTCGCGGGGGTCGCTGGACCGGGGCGAATTGATGAAATCATCTTTCGGGAATGGAAGCCCCGTTAGCGGCTCGACAAAAGTGGTAATCATGAACCCGGAAGCCGTCGCTGCCGAGTTGGTGGTATCGTCGCCGAGGCCCGTGGGCAGACAGCCAATAATGCCCTCTGGATCGCGCAGACAGCTCTGGTTGCTGGCACGCATGCGGTCTGAATCTTCCTTAAAGTAATTGATGGTCAGCGTGGCCTCTGTGCTGTCATTGAACCAGCGCGTTCCGGAGCGAAAGGAATACATATCACGCCCATCGATATCATCGCCGGTATAGCGATTCTCAACGTACCCGTTGCGCTCGGTATAAAATACCGAGAAGCGCTGGGCAAGGTTATCCGTCAATGGGATATTGAGCGCGCCTTTCACTTTGTAATAGTCATAATTGCCCGCCTCCACAATTATATTGCCGCCAAACTCATCTTCCGGCTTGCGGGTAATAAAATTGACGACACCCGCTGTGGTATTGCGGCCATACAATGTGCCCTGGGGTCCGCGCAGAACTTCGACGCGCTCGGCATCATAGAACTCCATTTCAAAAATTCTGCCATTGTTAAGATACACACCATTGAAGTGATTGCCGGTACCGCTGTCGGCCGCTGAGCCCACGGCGAGATTGCCAATGCCGCGAATGGAAATGGCAGCGGTGGAAAAATTACCTTTGCTCATCAGCATGTTGGGGACATTAAACTGCAGATCCATAGGTTTGCTGATAAGCGCCCGCTCGAGCTCCGCACCCGTGAATGCAGACACCGCTATTGGCGTGTCCTGTACGGTAGTGACTCTCTTCTCGGCGGTGACAATAATCTCCTCCAGTCGCCCGGACTGTGCCAGCGCGATCGGACTTATCAGTGCCGCAGCAAACAGCGACAGCCAGTGGCCTTTTTTAACGGTCATCACTAAAGACTCCAACTGATAATCGCTACTTTGCCGTCGAATTCACCTGTGCAATGTCACGTTCGTCACGTGCTAGGTCGACGCAAGAAGAGCCCGCCAGATCGGTTCATATTCCAGTGCTTTCAGAGTATTGTTGAGGGCGCACTGGCCGGTTTCTTATTGTGCTGCAAGTAGCTTTGTATTATTGGTATGTCGACCCATCTTATAGGTTCATGGATTTCAGTCAATTAGCAGCATGAGCTCGACAAGCCGTTCATTTCCCCAATACTTCAAACCTTGGTAGACGATTTTTTGATGAATCTGACTCGTTATTTTTCGTATTAAGCCAGGTTATGATTTCCTCTATCGTTTCTTTGCTGATATTGAAAACAGCTCTGTTATGACAGCGTCGCCAATGATTCCCCATCAAAACTGTGGATAGCGTCTACCTGGCCTTCTCGCACTTTATTGGACCACTGCGGGTCTTGCAACAAGGCACGCCCCACTGCGACAAGATCGAACTCACCTTTATCGAGCCGGGCAAGCAGGTCGTCAATAGCGCGGGTTTCGCTGGATTCTTTCATCGCGATTGCGCCAATAAAATCTGCATTCAGCCCTACGGAGCCGACAGTAATCGAGGTTTTGCCGGTGAGTTTTTTGGTCCAGCCGGCGAGATTCAGATCGCTGCCAGCAAATTCCGGTTCCCAGTAGCGCCGGGTAGAGCAGTGGAAGCCGTCAAGGCCGGCATCCACCAGAGGTACCAGGAATTGCTCCAGTTGCTTGGGGGTATTGGCCAGTTTGGCTTCAAAATCCTGTTGCTTCCACTGCGAGTAACGAAGAACAATGGGAAAGTCAGGCCCGGTTGCTGCCCTGGCGGCCTTGATAATCTCTACCGCGAACCGGCCACGGTTTTCCATACTGCCACCAAAGGCATCAGTGCGCTGGTTCAGACCTTCCCAGAAGAACTGATCAATCAAATAGCCGTGCGCACCGTGAATCTCAATGCCATCAAAACCGAGTCGCTGCGCATCAGCCGCAGCGCTTGCAAAGCTCGCAATGAGGCTTTCAATCTGTTTTACCGCCAAGGGTTCCGCGACCTTCTTGCCGGGAGCCCGCAAGCCTGAGGGGCTGGCACTGGGCACATCAGAATTATTCATTTTCGCCGGATCGCGGGCAATCCCCACGTGCCAGAGCTGAGGAAAAATCTTGCCGCCGACGGCGTGTACCTGCTCAACGACATTCTTCCAGCCGGCCAGTGCTTGCTCGCCATGGAACGCCGGGATATTTTCACCCATAGATGCCACCGGATCACTGATGGTGGTGCCCTCGGTAATAATCAACCCGGTGCCACCTTCAGCGCGGCGCCGATAGTAACTGGCGACATCATCGCCAGGAATGGCATTGGGTGAGAACTCCCGGGTCATCGGGGCCATGACGATACGGTTATTGAGTGTAAGCTTGTTCAGGGTGTAGGGGCTGAAAAGCACGCCCAGGTCATTACTCATACTTGCTTCCTGATGTTCCAATTTGAGGGTGCATGGTAGCCCAATTAGGCGAAGTTGGGGAATTACGTGGCATACTGACGATATGAGTTCTTCAGAAGCGGTGCTGTATCACGTTCACGACCCCATGTGCAGTTGGTGCTGGGGGTTTCGCCGATCCTGGGACACCCTCCGGGAAGCACTACCGGCGACTGTTACCGTGGTCAATGTGGTGGGCGGATTGGCGCCAGATAGCGAACACCCGATGCCTCTGGAGCAACAAAAAGCCGTTGCTGGCTACTGGGGTGAGGTGAGTAAACGGACAGGGGCAGAATTCAATTTGGATTTCTGGAAGACCTGCAAACCCCGACGCTCCACCTACCCGGCTTGTCGTGCTGTGCTGGCAGCAAGTAGGCAAAATGCTGAACAGGCGATGATTGACGCGATTCAGCACGCCTATTATCTGCGCGCGATGAATCCCTCAGACAACAGCACCCTGATCGCACT
>JBBKWY010000101.1:0-15295 GCA_037969215.1 Halioglobus sp. | reverse complement strand
CCCCGACCTAGAAAGCACCCAGCGCGTTGAGTGCTTCGATCGTAGAAAGTGTGTCGCCGATATCCACAAAATCAACCGTGACGAAATTGGCCGGCGTGCCGTACAGGGCCTCACATTCGTTGATTCGATCAAGCAATACCGGATTGTGGTTAACCTGAGCTGCCAGTGCTGGTGAGCCAAAAATATCGGTCAGGAAGTGATTGAAAATAAACAGATCGCTGGTGGGCGCTCCTCGATTGACTGCACAAGAAAAGTCATCAGGCACCGCTGCGGCATAATCTGTTTCGAAGGCGGATGCCCAAACATACATCAGCCACGGGTAGGACGGATTAGCGGCAACATTCTGCAATACAACAAGCCTCGTGCCGGCATCGATCATCTGGCCGAGCGTCGGCCAGGCGCCTCCATTGTGTTGATAGGTGTACGGCGTCAGTGTTGCGGCGTCAAATGCAGCGGCCGTCAATTCATGATTGAGGTAGGACTCTATGATCAGCGTGACTACTGCGCCAGGGTTTCCATCGAGGAACTCGCGAATTTCAACCAGGCCATCAACAAGTTCCTGTTTGCCGATCACACACAATGAGTGGCACAAATAGGCGGCGTCGGGGTCTACATCGGGCACCTGTATCTGGCCGAGCAGGTTGATATAGCCGGCACGATAGGTATCCAGCATCAAGCCACGAACGCCGGCTGCCAGTTGTGCTGGCACATCCAGGTTCTGGTTAGGGCTGTACCAGCCATTGGCGGCATTCGACATGGCATTATGCGTGGTGGCGTAGCGAACCTGATCGAAGCCACGACTACATAAAGCGTGGTCACCGTTACAGCCGCTGACGGTAATGACCTGGGTTTCACTCAGATAAGTAGCACCATCATCGGCGGTGACCAACATATCGTGATCACCCGGTTCGAAGTCTGTGGCGTCGATAGAAAACGAAAAAGGGGCAGCGGTATCCAGCTCTACCCCGCCGCCGTCCAGACCCTTCGGATAGAGTCGCACGGTCGTAGGCGTTATGCCGGAAACAGTGACGTCAATCGTAAGCGTTCCGGCAACCGCGGACCAACTGGTTGATGCTTGAATAGCGGGGAAGTTTGGATCTTGCGTGAAAAGTGCTCTTAGCGGAGGAGCTATTTCCCCCCAGTGTTGATATACGGTCGCGCCAGGCAAGCTGAAAGTGCACTGTGGAAACTGCACTCCACAATTTTCCCATCCTGAAAAAACCCATCCCGCGCGAGGCACCGCGGTATAAGTAACGTCATAGTCGCCCACCACATAGTTGTCGCATGGCTGAGCCTCCAGTGAGCAATTATTGGCACCTGTGGAAGAGCTGATATCGCCCTGACCCACAATCTCCAGCGGATGGGAGCAAGCGGTAACGCAGACAACGGCTGCCAATGTGAAAAAGAATCTCATAATAATGCAATCTTCCGCCAGACCAGAGCCGCGCATTAATGACCCATAACGGGGTCAAGCCGCAGTGCTGCTGGTTTAGTTTTATTATTCTGAGCTCTTAGTATAGTCGACTGGCAGGATAGTTAGTAATTTGCAAACGCATACAACCGGTTCGCCAAGTTACCATAGCGAACCCGTAGTGGGCGCTCGTTCAAAAACGAACGCATATGGATTGCAGAATCACATGACTTTCAGTATATCAATGTTCAAATACGTATCGTTTTTCATCGAGCCGGAGAACTGTGGAGTGACGCTGGTGTTATCCGGAGGGTTACCGTGCTTGTCAAACTTGTCACCGGGCTTCCATGTTTTCTCGTCATAGGCCCAGCCGTAGGCGTCGCTGCGCCCCTTTCTATTTTTCTGTAAGTATTTAAGCCAACCCTTGCCCACACTGTTGGTCGCCCACCAGATGTGATACGCCTCCTTCGGCGCTGCCAGACCGCTGGCCGCAGCACACATTTGCAGACCATCCGGCGACCCCGCGCTTGTCCAGATAGAAGAGTAGAGGGAAGAGACCTTTTGAGTGTCGAAAGAATTACTGCCGACCACCCAGTTCGGCCGATCACGCTCAGCTATATGCCCAGGATAGTGTTTCGGGTTCGGGCAGGTTCTGGCGCCGGACACCACCATAATATGGGGGCAACCGTCATTATTGCCTTTGTTCGGTTCGATATTCGCCTTCAGCCTTCTGGGCATTTTCACATGGGTTCCGCATTCCGGGCCGCCACAGCCGGGTCCCTCCCACGTCATAGTGGCGTTCGAATTGAGTCCATCGACGGCACTGATGTCAGCCCACAGAGTCAGATGTAGATAATCCAGATTGTACTCAAACACGTTAACCTGCATCGGCGCGGGCATGTTGACGTCTGCTTTGGTAACCCAGCCCGTGACCCCGGCCGTCAGCACCTTACCTCCGGTACTGTAGTACCACTGAGGATTATTATCTGCATCCAGCGGCGGTACTATTCGCAAGGTTTCGCCACGGTCCAGATGAATACGATTGGTGACCTCGATCTCCCTGGTTTTTTTGGTTCGCTTATTCTCGATGTAGAAATGCGTGCCGGATGCTTTGAACGCATCCTTCATGTTCTTCCAATCAGTAGTGTAGTGATCCGGGACACCACCGACAGCACAATTGGTCGCCTCAGACTGGGAACAGGGTGGCTGGGCACCATTAAGCCAAACGGTGACCGCTTCGACGCTGCTATTTCGATACTGGATAGAAAAGTGGTTGCCCGAGCTGCTCGAAAACGTGTGTCCGATCGCACCGTCGATGGACAGCGTGGGGTGGTTGACAGACATTCCAGACGCTATTGCGGTGGTACCGAAAAGCGATCTGGCGGTGAACTGCATAACATCACGATCGCCATCATACACCGGGTCCGTCAGAGCAAACACCTGCACGCCAGCTTCGGCGTTCATAGGCGCACTGTAACTCAGGCTGGCAGTGGGAGGGCTGACATCGGCACCCGTATCCCACCGGCGAATCAGGTCATCTGACGTCATCGGCAGTGAGTTGCGGTGTGGCGCGGAAGCAGAGGCCATGATGTGTTCGTTAACCCCGATAATCGTTAACAGATATTCGTCCGGGTCATCGGTCACATCGAGCGTAGCGGTATTGCCGTTCAAAATGGTAGACCATTGCGCTGGGTGAACTTCTGCAGCATTTGGGGTGATGATAACTTTTACATCGCGGAGGTTGTCCTGGTCAGCAGGTCGAACGCCATCCAGGTAGGTGATCGTAAAGTCAAGCAGTCCGGTCGATTCGTCATAGACGGGCTTGTTCAAAATGCACGACAGATTGTGGAGAACCCCGTCAGCCGAATAATGCAATACCGCATTCGGACCGGCTGTATCGTATTCGTTCGGCCAGATAGTGTTGACCAGATCGTTTATGGATTCGGAACCGGCGTCGAGCACACCCTGATTGGTAAAAAACAGGGCGTTGCTCAGCCCACTCAGAGTTAGTTTAAATGCGTTCTCACCACCCTCCTCATCAAGGGTCTCGAAACTGCCTTCCTCTGCAGTAAGTTCATAGTTTCGGAGCGACTGTGGAGCTGCGGTGAACTGGCTGTCCTCTGCGCCAGCAATACTGTTGTTACTGCCATTGCTACAGCCAACAAGACAGCTGGCTAGCAACAGCATGCCCAGCCTGGACATAGTTTTGAACCGGGTTGTGTTAGATTTCACCGCTCACTCCTCAAGAGTCATTTCGCCACGTGCCTGACCAGATGCAAACATGGTATGCAATTTGACGAATGGCTCAAAAGGAAAACATGAGTTTTTGCGAGTTAGCCAACACATTTACCGAAATCTGCCAAAAACTAGCGGCCCAAATTATGAATTCGCCAGGGACAGGCGAAAACCGGGTAGAAGCAGGCAGTTTTTGTTAACCTGCTTCCCAGCCAGCCACGTACCCATCTCTGTCGCTAATTGAAAGGAGTAAACCAATGAGAGGTTTCACTGCTGCGGACGTTCCCGACCAGACAGGCAGGACGATCTTCATTACCGGTGCGAATGCGGGCCTGGGTTTTGAAGCCGCCAAGGTATTGGCGGGTCAAGGCGCCCGGGTGCTGATCGGTTGCCGCTCGCAATCCAGGGCGAGCCAGGCTGTCGCAGACATACGGGCCGCGCACCCCGATGCCGACATAGACATCATCGCCCTTGATCTGGCCAGTCTGGCGTCGATCAAGCGGGCGGCGGCGGCGGTCGAGCAGGAGACACAGTTGGATGTACTGATCAATAATGCGGGTATTATGGTTACACCGTATGAACTCACCGCTGATGGCTTTGAATCCCAGTTTGGGGTGAATCACCTGGGCCCCTTTGCATTGACGGGTTTATTGCTTAACAAACTGCGCAGCAATCCCAACGCCAGAGTCGTCAGTACCGCCAGCATCGCCCATAAAAGCGGCAAAATGTTTTTCGATGACATCAATGCACAGAAGCGTTACAACCCCGTCACACGCTACGCCCAGAGTAAGCTGGCCAACCTGCTTTTCGGTTATGAACTACAGCGGCGCTTGTCAGCTGTCGATGACAACACACTCTCTGTCATGGCCCATCCGGGCATCGCGGAAACTGAGCTATATCGCTACGTGCCCGGCCCACTCATGTTGCTAATGCCGCTGATGACGCCGTTTATAAACAGTGCCGCCCAGGGTGCCTGGCCCACCCTGTTGGCGGCGACCGGCGAGCACGTTACCAGCGGCGGCTACTATGGTCCCAGCAAGCGCTGGGAAGCCGCCGGTCCCGCGGTAAAAGTTACATCGACCCGAGCCAGCCACGACACAGATGTCGCCAAACGGCTGTGGGAATTATCCATAGACATGACGGGCATAGATCCGGGCATCTAGAGCAGGAGCACTCGCTACATGGCGATCAATTGGTATCCCGGCCACATGTATAAGGCCAACAAGGAAATGAAAAAAATCCTGCCGCAGGTGGATCTGGTTATTGAATTACTGGATTGCCGCCTGCCCTACAGCAGCCAGAATCCGTCTATCGCAACCCTGGCCAAGGACAAGCCCTGTATCAAAATACTGAGCAAGTCCGATCTGGCAGACCCTGAAGTGACCTTGCTGTGGCAGGAGTACTTTGAACAGTCCTCCTCGGTAAAAACGATGCTCACCACCTTGCATCAAACCGACAAAGCGCAAAAATTGATTCAACTTTGCCACAAGATGGTGCCGCGGATAGCCAAATCAAAGTTCAATTTGCAGGCGATGATTACCGGCATACCCAATGTGGGAAAATCTACGCTGATCAATACGGTTGCCGGGCGCAAGGTTGCCAAAACCGGCAACGAACCCGCGATCACCAAGGGCATGCAGAGAATCAGCATCAACGAGGATCTGGTATTCCTGGATACGCCGGGTATTCTGTGGCCTAAAATTCATAACGAGAACAGCGGTTACCGGCTGGCCGCCTCCGGGGCTATCAAAGACACGGCCATTGAGATAGAAGATATCGCCATGTATCTCAGCGGTTTTCTGCTACAGCACTACCCACAAAACTTGATGACGCGCTACAAAATGACGGAACTGCCCGCCTCCGACATTGAATTCCTCGAAGTCATGGGCGCTAAACGGGGCTGTCTGCGAAGTGGCGGTCGGGTCGATATGGAGAAGGTGTCATCCATCCTGATCAATGAATATCGCGCCGGTATGCTGGGAAATATCACCCTCGAGACACCGGCAATGGTGTCCGTCGAGGAGAAGATTATCGCCGCACAACGGGCGGAAAAGGCCAGCATGTAAGCCGAATAAACACCCTTTTAGCGGCGCCGCAGTCCGCTGCGGTGTCCCAGCGCTTAGCCCTTGCTGCTGCCTGTTATATAGGCCATAAAATCAGCTGTATTAGCCTGATGATCTGCGTCTATAGATTTGGCGATGTCCGACTCGGCCATCATGGCGTCCCAGGCGGCCAGTCCCGGCACGGCCTCCATAACATTCCACTGTAAATGCGACGGCCCCACCATTTTGGGAATAGACAGCGCATATCGGAGGTAGATATCTGCCAGCGTCAGCTCACGGCCCGCCACAAAAGGTGAGAACTGGGCCAGCTGGATGAGACTCTGGGTACCCCTGTTCAATGTAGCCCGGATCTCCTCAAGCGTCGATTCGTCGATGGTAGCGTTACCCAATACGGCGGGGAGCAACCGCCTTGCCGGCAGCTCCAGGTACAGTTCAGAGATTTTCATCAGCTGGCGCACACGTGCTTTGGCATCTGGCTCGGCTGGAAATAGTGGATTTTGAGGATATGCGTCCTCCAGGTACTCAACCAGTACACTGCTCTCGGACAGGTGTGTACCTCGCTCTGTTGTCATCGCCGGGGCTTTACCTGCCGGGCTTACCGCCATCAGTTCTGCGGAACCAGGATAGGCAATGTGCTCCTCGAAAGGGATGCCCTTGTATAGCAGCGCGTGCTTCACAATGTTGTGGTAATTCGAAAAGGGGAAACCGTGGAGTGTTAGCATTTTTTTGACCTATGCATCGCGAGTTAGTCGTTCGCTAATGATAGCTGATAGTTAGCCGTTACGGCCATCATTGGTGGAAAAACCACCTACACCACCTTAAGGTCTGGATAGTTGTGTATAGAGCCTTGATTCCGCGAATCATATTGCTTGAAATTATGCTAATCTCGCCTGAGATTGCACAAGATAATATAAAATCCACAGGAAATAACGATCGATGACACTGTCCAATAATTTTCCAGTACGACTACTGATTTTGCTAACACTGGCTATCGTTTTGCCCGCTTGCTCCAACAGCGGCAGTAGCGACGCGGACAATTTGAGGGTCGATTCACTCAAGGTCACCAGCTACAACGTGGGCCTGGCACTGAATTTTGTACCCTTTACCAACGAGCGACTGGTGGCCAACACAGAACTGTTATCCGACTATGACAGCGACGTAATCTGTTTTCAGGAGGTCTGGCTCGACGAACAGGTCCAGGCTATTACACAGGCCTTGCCGGACGCTTACAGCGATATTTATTTCGTAGAACCCGAACAGATATTTTCAGAATCGGCTGCCTGTACTGACGAGGAAATTGTCCCCTTTACGCAATGCGTCAATACCCAGTGCGCTGGTTTATCAGGCGCTGACCTGGTTGCCTGCGCCCCGGCTCAATGCAGCACACCGCTGTTTGAATTGCCCCCGGTTTGTCTGGATGCGGTGATCAGCTCCGTGGGTATTCCTGATGTCACGGTCGATGCCGTCATTGAGGCGATTACCCAGCCGGCCGGGAAATTCGCTTTTGGCGGCTCACTGGGACTGATCCTGGCATCCAAATATCCGCTTGAAGCGCGAGAGTTTCAGGACCTGATAGATGATTCCACCAGCAATCACCGCGGCGCACTTTACGCTGAAATTACCGTTAATGAGCAAACCCACGTGGTGGGTTGCACCCACCCCACAGCCAATCTATCAATCGACTATCCGTCAAGCGGCAAGCACGGCTCATGGGAAGGTGAAAACCGTTTCATGATGGAACAGATGATTGCCTTTGCCGGCAACAAGGCAGGCGACAACCCTACCCTCTTCGCGGGAGACTTCAATTGCAGTATTGCCAATGCCAGT
Organism: Halioglobus sp.; assembly: GCA_037969215.1. Classification (GTDB taxonomy): domain Bacteria; phylum Pseudomonadota; class Gammaproteobacteria; order Pseudomonadales; family Halieaceae; genus Marimicrobium. The sequence continues at coordinate 7,759 of JBBKWY010000101.1, read as the reverse complement.
ACCGGCGTCGATAGCGACTTTGCCGACAATTGCCAGCTGTGGCTGAATGCCGGCTATTCAGATCCTGCCGGCGATCAGCTGCCCTGCACGTTTTGTTACGAGGATAACCTGCTGCTGCAGGCGGAGGGCGCCAGCGGCGGCTTGATGCTCGACCATGTCTTTGTCAAAAATCTGGACGCGGTCTCCCGCTTGGTCGCCAGGCGGATATTTGATGAACCCGTCGCCATAGAGGCGTTGATTCCACCCTCCGAACTGCAGCCGGAAGACTCCCCTATGTTAACCCACCCCTCCGATCACTTCGGAGTGGAGTTGGACGTCGTGTACTAGGTCAATAGATCGAAACCCGCAGAAAACTCGCTCAGTTGCGGGAAATACCTCTGTTTGCTTGATTGAGCCCAACACCTCACAAGCAAACAGATAGCGCGCTTTCACACAATCGGTTATGACGTTATGAGTTCCAGCAACAGCTTTTACCGCTACTTTCTCAACCCGGTCATGCGCACCCTGCTCCGCTCGCCGCTGCATCGCATTACCAGCGACAACATCGGTATCGTCCATTTCTCCGGACGCAAAAGCGGCCGCAAGCTCAGCACTCCCCTGAGCTACACCCGGGAGGGCAATACAGTACGCCTCCTGTCAAACCGGAGTACCCGCTGGTGGCTGAACTTCCGGGGGGACGACGTAAAGGTTGAAATGGAGATTGCCCGACAGCGCTATCCGGGCACAGCAGTATTACTGGAAGGTGATAGCGAGGCTTTGCGGGACGGTGTGCGCCGTTTCATTCACGCTCTGCCCAGAGACGCGAAGGTCTACGGTCTGCAGCTGGATGCTAACAGGGAGGTCGTCGAGGCAAGCCTGGCAGCAATCGCTGAACAGTTGATAGTGGTGGAGATCCGGTTGGACGCGTAAGTTTTGATTGGACTGACTCATGAGACTGCTCGCGCGTACCTCGCTAGCATTCTCCCAATACCGGAATCATTTTTCAATACTCCCCAACGAGGCACTCCCGTGCGTCCACCGCCTCATGAGCACCTCTAGAAGCGTAACAAGGTCTGAATAGACTCTATTGTCTCGGGCCAGTCGGCAACCACTGCCAGGTTGGCGCTCACAGCATCCGGAAGCGCTACCCGCAACAACAGGTTCTGCGACTGAACTTCCTCTGCCCAAAAAGCCACTGTGTCGCCATTGAAATCCGTTGTACCAAAAGCCAGCTTGCCGGCTGCAAGTTGCCGCGCCTTGAAGGCCAGGCTCGTTTCGTCCGAGTTATGATCAAAGTTGGTTACATAGATCGACAGGTAACCATTGCCCTCATCGACTAATTCCAAAACCCGACTCTGCAGTGGGAAATCGATTGTTGATGCGGTCATTAGTTCCCAATAGCCCCCCTCCCCACTCGCTGACTGCAGGGTCTTGCTGTCTGTGTGGCCATGCCCGGTCAGATGCAAGATGACGTTATTTGAGCTCAATAGTAAGGTCTTTATCATCTCTGCAGGCACTTCACTTTGATCGTGAAAATCTTGCAAACGGTGATGGGAAACCACAATCACTAACTCCTGTTTTCCTGTAGCGCTCACCAACTCCTCATGCAGCCAGGAGAACTGCGCTTGATCCATTGAGCCCAACTGAGCGATACCAAGAGACTGCTCCGCTGCGTCAGTCGAGTCCAATACAATCATTCTGATCGGCTTTCCGGCTATGGGATAAACACTGTAGTAGCCTTTTTTTGCGCTGACATCACTTTGGCTAAAGCCATGACCAACAGGAGATCCGCCGGCATCGTGCAACGTCTGCAAAAACTCAGTCTCATTAAGTGGTAACCGCTCAGGGTCGGCTGGCGTGATAACACTGGCATCAAGAATAACCTTGTGGTCTGGCGTATCTCCCGCGACATAGCCGCCCCAGATTCTACTCAGGGGACTACCGGTAAACAGGTGATCACTCTGCGCGGCCGCCCGCAGCGTAGCGTCAATCAGACCAAAACCACCGACATGCAGCACATCGTGATTACCCAATGCCGCGTACCAGGGTGAATTAAGCCCAATCGAAAAAAACGGATCATTGTAGTCATTCCCCGGGCCCGGGTTGGGGTCATCGTCTATACCTGAATCAGGATCAATCACACCACCGTTCAAAGCCGTTATCATCCAGTTGAGCTCATTCTTCTGGCTGGTATCCGTCAGATCCCCTGCGATAATGGCAAAATCGAAAGGCCGGCTGCTGCTATCGCTAATGCGTCGCGCCGTGCGGACATGCGCCTCAAAAACCTGCGGGGTGAGCTGGCCGCCTGGGCGGTAAACCTTGGCATAGCCATCCATTCTGATAGGCGACTCTTCATCAATAATCTGGGGATCTGCCATCACCAGAAAATAAGCAAGGCTCTTACGCGCCATGCCCTGCCCCGGGAATCCGCGAGCCAACTCCAGATGCTCTATCCAGGGAAAACCGTCTTCCAGGCTGGCGCCAAGACCGCTTTCCACGTACCTGGAATGTTGATAAACCGTAAAGGTCCCATCGTCCATCAGCTGGCGCACGCCGGGTGCAGGTTCTTTTGGCACCCATACCTGTTGCAACGCTGTGTACGGCTTTTCCGTTAATCCATACTCAGGAACGGAAGAGTTCACCGAGTTTGAATCGGACGAACTGCAAGCCACCAAAAAGGCCATTGAGGCTAGCAAGGTATAGACAGGTTTAGGCATGACTCTTCCCTTCATTACCTGGGCATATAAGCTCGAATGACAAACAAATAACTCCTTACTCAAGGACGTTAGTCCCGGCCGCTTTGGAAAATCTCGCCCGATACAGCCAAATCATTAGCCAGGCCAATAGTCCAAGCGATACGCCGGCAACATTCGCATAGGCATCTTCCATGCTGAAAATACGCAAAGGTCGCACCGCGCCTTGCAGATACTCGAGTGCCATCGCCAGGAAGGCCCACAGCGGCCAATATAGCCAGTCGAAGATCGACACCTTACTCAGGCGGCCGCTGAGCGATACTGCGAGAAAGATCAGCACATGACCGACCTTGTCAGAATTGGCAAATACATCTGGCGGCGGAGTCGGACGAAACAGGCTGTAGAGGAGCACACCGCTAAAAATCAGAAACAACCACGTCCAGAGAGAATGACATTTAGACAAGAGCGACGTCCGTTTTGGTTGGGCGTAATCAGTGGGTGGCTATTATACCCAACGCGCACCAACTTCACGAGTTATCACGGCCACTGCGCCAGCTGATAAGTAAACTTTTGGACTAGTCGCGTGCCGCTACAAAGCGCCTTCACGTCGTGATACGCTCTAGTTGGAAAGAATAAGAAAGGTAGGGCGAGCCTCGCAAATGGAGTCTTAGTCACATGCTGCTTGATTATGTAAATATCGCCCGGATTGATCACTGGTTCAAAAATATCTTCATGCTGCCGGGTACAGCTTTGGCGGTGGTATTGACTGGCACACCACTGAATCAGGTTCCATGGTCGCTACTGATCGGACTCCTCAGCGTGTCTCTTGTAGCCTCTGCCAATTACACCATTAACGAATGGTTGGACGCCGAATTTGACCAGCATCATCCGGTCAAGAAAACACGACCATCCGCAGCCGGACGAATCAATCCAAAACTGGTCTATCTGCAGTGGTTTGTGCTTGCAGCGGCCGGATTAGGTCTTGGCTGGTGGTGGCTGCCTGCTGAGTTCAGCATGTGTAATGCCATTTTGTTGCTTATGGGCGTCTTGTATAACGTCAAACCATTTCGCACGAAAGACCGAGTCTTCCTCGACGTGCTATCGGAATCTATTAACAACCCACTGCGCTTCCTGCTTGGCTGGTTTGTGATTGTCGAGCATATGTTCCCACCCTCCTCGGTCCTGCTGGCTTACTGGATGGGCGGTGCATACCTGATGGGGGCAAAGCGCTATGCCGAGTATCGATTTATCAACGACCCTCAGCGCGCCGCACTCTACCGAAGATCATTCCGGTTTTATACCGAGGAAAAGTTATTGGTGTCCTCCTTTTTTTATGCGCTGGCTTCGGCGTTCTTTCTGGGCGTATTCCTGATTAAGTACAGGGTTGAGTTTCTGCTGAGTTTTCCATTTTTTGCCCTGTTATTTTCCTGGTATCTGGCAATTGGAATCAGTCCCCATTCGGTGGCACAAAACCCCGAAAAACTCTATCGAGAAAAGGGCTTTGTTCTCTATGTCTTGTTTCTTTGCACTCTGGTTGGATTATTGTTTTTCATTGATATCCCCATTTTGCATTTGTTGATGGATAAGGTGGAATATTGAACGTTCTGTTTCCAGCGATATGAAAACCTTTTTTCGGTATACCGTATCTGGCGGGCTTGCTGCTGGCACTCACTTTATCATCTTGATAGCACTTGTTGAGCTAACCAACATGAACCCGTCAATTGCAACGTCGATTGGTTTTGCGGCAGCAATCGGCGTGAACTATCACTTTCAGTATCATTGGACGTTCGCCGCATCTGGCTCGCACAAATCGACGTTTACCAGGTATGTCACTGTCACCGTCGCTATGATGTTCGTCAACACCGCAATTTTCTGGATGCTGACCGAGCAGTGGGGGTTTGGCTACATCCTGGCGCAGTGTCTTGCGACGGGCGTGGTAATGATCGCCAATTTCAATATTAATCGGCGCTATACCTTTGCATCACTGAAAAGTCTGTAACGAGCGGGTTTCGATCTAAGGGGGATCCCGATCGCGGCCAGGGCGTTTGAGGCCGGTTGCGATATCGAAATCCAGCGCCGCTTTCGGCAGCGACGCATGATCGCGGAGCATGTAAATGTGCAGGCCCTCTAGATACACTACACCGTGGACGTCTGTCTTGTAGGTCTGACGCTGTTCAAAGAGGTCGGCGCGTTCCGTCACCAGTTGGTCGATCAAATCGAGATACGGATAGTGCAGCCTGGCGTCGACGGCCTCGTCACGCACAATAATGGCGACAGGGATAGCGCGGAGGAATTCCAACAGTTCCCCGGTGGTTTGAAAGAATTCGACGTGGTTCTCACCGCTCCAGGTCTCCCGGCCGAGGACTTTTGATCCGCGCAGAAGGACATGACGGAAATCGCGCTGCCGCAGCGCGAACTCAGCGATGAATGCACTCTCACCCGTCGAGTCGCCCACGAACAGGAACACAGCCCCATCCAGTTCCGGGTCCTGCGCGAGTTCCTGCGCGGCGACGTCGTACCCGCGCACGTCCTTGGTAACCAGTTCAAAGTCCACCAGCGCGAACAGCAGGCATGCGACAATGGCAGCCGTAAACCCCCAGCCGCGTCGCAGGCTCTCCAGCCACGCGACTCCGAAGCCAAACAGAATTGTGATCGGCGCAGCGAGGACCGTCAGATGACGATAGTCGATGCCCGTCGGGATCAGAATGTGCACGATCAAAACGCCGCACACCAGCGCCAGCAGACTGGACCACAGCACCCGGTCTTCCCGGCGCACACGGGGAAACCAGGCACCACACAGCGCCAGCGCCGTGACCGCGATGCCGCCGATGCCGAGCAGCCTCGGGAAGTAGTACTGCGCCGACAGCGCGATGTAAGGTATCCCGAAGTCGGCGGCCCAGGTAGTACGCACGTCCTGCACGCGCATTGCAAAGAGGTACCACGGCAGGCACATTGTGATGACGAGTAGCGCGGGCGCCCAAAATCCTGGACGGCGCAACAGGTGCCACTTTCCGCCATGCAACAGCAGCACCAGCGGCGGTATAAACGCGAGGGAGACCGCGCTGCCCTTGGTCAGCAATGCGAATGCGGCCCAGGCGCCAAACGCGAGGCTCCAGCGGACCCGTTCGGTCTCAACGTACTGTGCGAAGCAGACCATCGCGAACAGCGAGAACAGCGCGACGGGGATTTCTGTCATGACGCTCACCGTCATCAGTTGCACGATTGGTAAGGCCACGAACAGCGCGGCGCTTATCAGTGCCACGGCAACACCGGTGCGGGGACGCAACAGGGTGAAAACGGTTGTGCCAATAGCGGCGCACAGAAATGCCATCAGCAGTTGCAAGGTCAGTCTGGAGACGCCGAAGACCAGGGTCCAGGCCGCTTGCAGCGCATAGAACCCCGGTGGCCACTGTCCGATCGCGACTTTCGGGTAGTGGAGGTAGAACTGCTCGGCAAACCGCACAGGATTGGCGGGGTCGGGATTGGCCAGATAGTCGTGCACCATCAGCCCTGTCACAATATGTGCGGTCTCGTCGTGCATGACATAGCCGGCCCACGCGTTCCGGTCGTGCTGCAGTGCTGCGGCGGCCGCGAAGAGCAGCGCAAATACAGCTGCGATCTGCAGCAGTGTTGTCAGGGAGCGGTTCACCTGCGTTCAGATCTGCCGAAGTTTGTGTCGGAGCGCCTCAATGCGAAAGTAGCAAGAGGCCCGTTTGGCATAAAGGTGGAATATGTGAAATGTGGCAAATGGCGTTTTTCTTGCAAATTTATCCATAAATAATGCAGCCCGCGCGAGATATTTATTTTAGTTAGTAGCTCGAACCACGAGGCTATCACAAGTGTAACGGCGATGAGAAGATCTGCACGTGTCAATGGGCATATTTTTGCCCAGTGCGGTGTGCAATCACAGGACGCATAGGTGACGCCCTGGTTGCTGGCGGCCTAGGCAGTAATCGCTGTCGAAACCTGCTCACTATCGGTCATGATGTAATCCAGCAAAAACCTGGCCTCAGCCGATGCCACAATCATTGCCGAGGGAGCAGCCAGAAACCGATCATAGAACTGTAAGCGCAGACGATCACTGCCTCGCCTGTCTACCATAAGTGCCCCAAAAAAGAAGCCTCGCTCTCTAGCGTGTTCTACTGCGCAGGTTGTAGCGGGAATGTTCAAGGGTATGTCGAGGTATAGCACCTCGGCTTCGTCTTTGTGAAACAGACTCATGACCTGATCCAAAACAGCAGCAAAGTCGCTACCAGTGCGCTCAAGGACAATTCGTCGCTGGCCATTGCCGGTTTTGTCTTCGAGGGAGTAAACACTGGTGGCTGGCAGTGGAGCGGCGCTGTCATCAGTCACGAAGTGCCGGTTCAGAGCCAGTTTTTCATAGATGCCACCAAGCACCTGCGCATACCTTTTCGGAATGTAGCAAACTCGCGCGGGTAGCGGTGCGAGCGGCATAAAAAGTGTAACCGCCCCAATACGCGCATCCGGGTAGTCATATCCGGCGACTTTTGTATTTTTGGTAAACCATGCCGGCAGCACTCCGGTCACCACGGCGCCGGCGTTCTGCGACTGATTTTGTACGAGTTCGTGTAGCGCCAGCGCATACAAATGCAGGCCGCCAAGGCCAAGCTGGATATAGGTCTCGACCATTTTCTCGCCCAGCCCGGCAACGATACCTTGCCCCCGGTACTCAGGGGCTACCATGAGAGCACTGCCATCGGCAGTGCAATCGCCGGTCTGCTCCAATACCGTAGACATGCAACCGACAACCTGTTGCTCCGAATTCATCGCGACTACGCAGTAAAGCCTCCCCGATGCGATAGCAGCACGCAAGTAGCCGGGATCGCAGAACTCGGGCATGGGATAGGTCTGGCCGTATACTCGCTTGATAGCTGCTACGAGCAGCTCGCATTCAGCGGCTTGAAGACGTTTGTACTGAATTGTCACGCTAAGCCTTTAGCCAATTACTGGCATTATTGTTTCGGTACCACATTAGACACTATCTCAATGCTAAAAGTCCGCTCACCAGCGCAGGAAAGAGCAGCCCCCCTGCCCGGCCGCTCGACCACCCGCCCTTACTCAAAAAC
>JBBKWY010000100.1:0-21651 GCA_037969215.1 Halioglobus sp. | reverse complement strand
ATCGCGTCGTCGCAGTGGTTTCTGTTCCAACAATTTGGCATCAGTCACCTGCTGGTAATTTCCGGTCTACACGTGGGCATGGTCGCTGCTGTTGGCTATGTTATCGGCGGTTTTTGCCTGCGTCTGTGTGCGTCTTTTTATGCGGGGGGCAGGTGGATGCCGCCAATTTTTGCGCTGCTTCTCGCCTGCCTGTACGGGGCGCTGGCAGGGCTGTCGTTGCCAGTCCAGCGGGCGCTGTGCATGCTTTTCTGCTTTGTTCTCGCCAGCACTACCGGGCGCAAAGGTAGTGCCGCCAACAGTTTGCTGCTGGCGGCCTGCTGTGTGTTGTTGATCAGTCCTCTGGCGGCTATCGGTAGCGGTTTTTGGCTGTCCTTTGGCGCTGTCGCGGCGCTGCTGTGGTTTGCGAGCTGGCAGCGCGGTTTGGGTGCACTCAGACGTCTGGTGCAGACGCAGGGTTCCATGTCTCTGCTGATGCTGCCGCTGGGTGCCCTGTTTTTTGGTGGCGGCAGTCTGGTGTCGGTGCTGGCCAATCTACTGATGATCCCGCTGGTGGGATGGTGGGTGGTGCCGCTGGCGCTGCTCGCTGGCGTGTGCTTTTTGTGCGGCCTGGATGCGGCATCTACGCTATGGCCTCTCGCGGCCTGGCCACTGGCGTATCTACTGCCATTCGCTCGTGAACTGGCAGACAGCGGGGCCACGTGGTTATACCTCCCATTGAATGCCGATTTTGGACTGGTAGTGTTGGGCATTCTGGCAGTGGTCCTGTTGGTGTTGCCGGGTCGCGGTGGGTTGAAAATACTGGCGATGCTAATCGCCGTGCCCTTGTTGCTGCCAGCGCAGCCGGTCTTTCGCACGCCTTCGCTGGACACCCACGTGACCGTACTCGACGTAGGGCAGGGTACGGCGATTGTGGTGCGTTCGGGGCACCGCGCCCTGCTCTATGATACGGGTGGCGGTGATCCGCACGGCGTGAACATGGGAACACTCGCTGTACTGCCTTATTTGCATCAGCAGGGCATTACTGCGCTGGACACGCTGGTGATCAGTCATCCCGATCTTGATCACAGTGCAGGCGCCGCAGTGGTGCGCAATGATCTTCCGGTTGACCGTTATCGCTACGGTGGTGTGGCAGCAGAAGAGGCGAGTGAAAGAGGGGCGGGGCGACCCTGTGTTGCCGGAGAGGCCTGGCGCTGGCCGGGCGGGCAGGTTTTTCAGTTTTTATCCCCCGCACAAGAGACGCTAAGCCGACGCAATGACAGTTCCTGTGTATTACAGATACAGGTGGGCGAATACCGCTTGCTGCTGCCGGGTGACATTGAAGCCGGTCGCGAGCGCATGCTGGCACAGTTCTGGGGAGAGAGTCTCAGGAGCGACTGGCTGGCGGCAGCGCATCACGGTAGCAAAACATCCACCTCTACAACCTTTCTCAAGCGGGTGAAACCACAGGTAGTGGTGATTAGCAGCGGTTATGCCAACCGGTTTAGACACCCTCACTTCAGTGTGATTGAACGACTGAAGCAGCAGGGCGTGTTCATTTTCTATACAGCGACGGCAGGGGGCCTGACATTCAACGTGGCGCCGGATCAGGCGCTGCAGATCAGCACCCATCGCGAAATTGTGCGCCGTTATTGGCTGTAACGCTGCTCCGGCTTCACCCGCTAGCGGTGCTGTGCGTATAATGCGTCCATAATTTTCTCTGGGCGGGGCATTACTGTGCTTGAACTGTTGTTGGCTGGCGGCTGGTTGATGGTGCCGATTGTGCTGTGTTCCATACTGATGGTGGCGATCTGTATCGAACGCTTCTACACCCTCAATCCAAAGAAAATTGCGCCACCGCACCTGCTAGCGACGGTCTGGAAACAGTTAAAAGCTGGTGAGCTGGACGCCGCCAGGCTGCGCACACTGAAGCAATCCTCGCCTCTGGGTCGCATTCTGGCGGCAGGTCTCGCTAACGCCTACCACGGGCGAGACGTTATGAAAGAGAGTATTCAGGAAGCGGCGTCGCACGTCGTGCACGATTTGGAGCGCTACCTCAACACTCTGGGAACGGTGGCCGCCGTCACACCGTTGCTGGGGTTACTGGGTACTGTATTCGGTATGATTCAGGTGTTTGCCGAGATCATGGTGCAGGGGTCGGGCAACGCCAGCGCGCTGGCGGGGGGTATTTCACAAGCTCTGATCACCACGGCGGCCGGGCTGACAGTGGCGATTCCCGCGCTGGTCATGCATCGCTACTTCCTCGGCAAAATCGACGCCATAGTGGTGGAGCTCGAACAGGAAACCATCAAGCTGGTGGATGCCCTGCACAGTGAAGAGAATACGGAAGTTACCGCGTGAAATTCAGGCGACTGCGTCGTGAAGAGACCGGGGTAAACCTGACGCCGCTTATCGACGTGGTTTTCCTCTTGCTGATTTTTTTCATGGTCTCCACCACGTTTACCCGCGAAACGCAGTTGAGCATTGATCTGCCGGAAGCGCAGGGTAAGCCGAAGGAATCTGTGGAACAAGAAATCGAAATACTGGTGGATGAAGCGGGCAACTATCGCGTCAACGGCGAGGCGCTGGTCGACACGCGCATGCGGACACTACAAGCAGCGATCTATAAAATATCAGCCGGCGACACAACCCTGCCCATGACAATATCCGCCGATGCTCAAGCGACTCACCAGGATGTGGTGCAGGCCATGGACGCGGCAGGGCAGATGGGCTTTGTACACTTGAGTATTACCACCCTGCAACCGGCCAGCGCGCCGACAGCACCTTAATTCACTCGTTGGGAGCGCACGATGGCCTACACAGTAGTTATACCCGCGCGCTACGGTTCGACACGATTACCGGGCAAGCCCCTGCTCGATATTCTCGGCAAACCCATGGTGCAACGCGTGTGGGAACAGGCACAGCTCAGCAGCGCGGCGCGTGTGGTGATTGCGACCGATGATGTAAGTATTGTCGAAGCGGCACAGTCGTTTGGTGCACAGGTATGTATGACGCGGCCAGGGCACCCCTCAGGCACAGACCGTTTACAGGAAGTCGTTGCGGAACTGGGATTAGCGGATGACCATATCGTTGTCAACGTGCAGGGTGACGAGCCACTGATACCGCCGCAGGTGATCGATCAGGTCGCGGCGAATCTGGAGCGGCACGCAGGGGCTGGTATCGCCACCCTCAGCGAGAAAATCACGACCATCGAAGAGCTGAGCAGTCCCAATGCGGTGAAGGTTGTTAGCAACGTCGACGGTATGGCCCTGTACTTCAGCCGGGCCCCGGTCCCCTATCCACGAGACGCCTTTATACAGGATCGCAGTTTGATGCCTGCCACAGGCACCTGGTATCGCCACATCGGCATCTACGCTTACCGTACCGGATTCCTGCACCAATATGTGACGTGGCCGCCGGCGCCGCAAGAACAGTTGGAATGTCTGGAGCAGTTGCGCGCGCTCCACCACGGAGTGGGTATACATGTGGATGAAGCTTGCCAGCCGGTGCCCGCGGGCGTTGATACCCAGGAAGATCTGGCGCAGGTAATACGAGTGCTAAACGGAGAATTGTGATCGTGGCCTCCCCCCAAACGACCCGAGTACTGTTTGTCTGCCTCGGCAATATTTGTCGCTCACCTACCGCCGAGGGCGTATTTACCCAGCGGGTGCAAGATCGCAAACTGGCTGCGTCAATCGAGGTGGATTCCTGCGGTACCAGCAATTGGCATATTGGTAGCGCGCCGGATTCGCGCACTACGGCGGCAGCTGCCGAACGAGGCTATGATCTTCGTGACTTGCGCGGGCGACAGGTGCAAATCGCCGATTTTGATGAGTACGATTACATACTGGCCATGGATGAGAGTAATTTGACGGATCTGCAGGCATTGCGTCCCGACAACTATGCCGGCCATTTGGGACTGTTTCTGGAATTTGCGCCTGAGGTTGATCTCGTCGATGTACCGGACCCCTACTACGACGGTGACGAAGGTTTTGCGCTGGTGTTGGATTTAATAGAGTCCGCTAGCGCGGGCCTGTTACAGCGAATAGCAGGAGAGCAGGACAAAGGCGATGACCATTCAAACGGGTGAGGCGCTGAAGGGCTACAACACACTCGCTTTACAGGCGCGTGCGCAAGCTTTCGTCTGTGTTAACAGCGATGCAGAACTGCTGGCGGCCCTGGCTCAGGCGAGGGCGCTCAAGCTGCCAGTGGTCCCGTTGGGGGAGGGCAGTAATGTGGTGTTGGCGGGTGATGTTAACGCCTTGGTATTACACCAGAAAACCCGGGGAATTGAGGTGTTGGAGCGCGGCGCTGATTCAGTCACGCTGTGCGTCGCCGCCGGGGAGCGCTGGCATGATCTCGTGCGGTGGACACTGGAAAACGGCTACTACGGCCTTGAAAATCTCGCCCTGATTCCCGGTACGGTAGGCGCGGCACCGATACAGAACATCGGTGCCTACGGTGTGGAGTTGCGGGCTAGCCTGTTGCAGGTGCAGGCACGAAATATCAGCGATAGCCAGGTCATTGTACTGTCGAATGAGGACTGTCAGTTTGGTTACCGCGACAGCATCTTCAAACACCAGCTCAAAGACCAACTTGTTATTACCGCTGTTGCTTTTCAGTTGTCACTGCGCCCCGATGTGACTATTACCTATCCCGCACTGACCAGCTATTTCGACGCGTACGCGCACATCGAGATAACGCCACAAGCCGTGTTCGAGGCGGTTGTCAGTATTCGTACTACCAAGCTGCCCGATCCCGCTGTCATGCCCAATGCGGGCAGTTTTTTTAAAAATCCGGTGCTGGAAAGTCAGGCGGCAACAAAACTGCTGGAATCACATCCGGTAATGCCCAATTTTGCCCAGCAAGACGGCACCGTTAAATTGTCTGCGGCATGGTTGATAGATCAGTGCGGTTGGAAAGGCTTCCGGCGGGACAACGTGGGCGTGCATCAGGAACATGCGCTGGTGCTCGTCAATTACGGCAACGACAGTGGCGAACGACTACTGGCGCTGGCGCAAGAAATTGCAGCGTCCGTCGAAAACACATTCGGCCTGCGTCTGGAGATCGAGCCGAGGGTGTACGGTACGCGTGTATGAGTGAGTTTGATCACAAGGCCTTTTTGACAACACTCACCACAAGGCCCGGTGTCTACCAGATGTACGATGCCAAAGGTGAGTTGCTTTACGTCGGCAAAGCGAAGAACCTGAAAAATCGCGTGGGCAGCTATTTTCGCGCCAGCGGCCTCACCGATAAAACCATGGCCCTGGTGGCCAGGATTCACGACATTCAGGTGACCGTAACCAGCACTGAAGTCGACGCGCTGCTCCTCGAACACAATCTGATCAAGACACAGCAGCCGCCTTACAACATTTTGCTGCGCGATGATAAATCGTATCCCTATATCTTCGTGTCCAGCGAAGACACGTTTCCGCGCATCGCCTTGCACCGCGGTGCCAAACGGCGCAAGGGCGAGTATTTTGGGCCCTATCCCAGCGCCGGGTCAGTGCGTGAATCCATGCATTTCCTGCAAAAAGTATTCAAAGTCCGGCCGTGTGAAGACAGTTACTTCAAGAATCGATCCCGACCGTGTCTGCAGTACCAGATCGATCGCTGCAGCGGACCGTGTGTGGGCCTTGTGAGTGAGGAGGATTACGCGAAACAGGTGGCGAGCACCAGCTTGTTTTTGCGCGGTAAATCCACGCAATTGATGGAGCGCCTGGCGGATGATATGGAGAAGGCCGCCGCTGATCTCGCCTATGAAAAGGCCGCCGTCTACCGCGACCAGATCGCTCAGTTGCAACATGTGCAAGCGAGCCAGGGTATAGAAGGCGTGACTGGTGATCTCGATATTCTCGCGGCCGCGGTCTCTCAGGGTCGTGCCTGTGTGCAGGTGTTGTTCGTCCGTGGCGCTCGAGTACTTGGCAGCAAGACGTATTATCCGCCGCTGAAATTACAAGAGGATACGGGGAGGGTGCTAGCGGCATTTATTCCCCAATTTTATCTGGGCGCGGCCAGAGCGATTCCCGCAGAAATCATTGTCAATGCAACGCCAGAGGACGCGGACATCCTCGCTGAGGCACTCTCGGCTCAAGCGCAGAGAAACGTCAAGCTGCGCAGTCGGGTGCGCGACTCCAGAGCCCAGTGGTTACAACTGGCGCAGCAGACCGCCGAAACTAATTTGGCGTCCCATCTGGCGGGCCGGCAGACCGTGTTGCGACGCTTCCAGCTATTGCAGGATGTTCTTGAACTGCCCGAGTTACCCGAGCGTCTGGAATGCTTCGACATCAGTCACAGTTCGGGCGAGGCGACAGTCGCGTCCTGTGTGGTCTTCGACCAGCAGGGGCCGCGCAAGTCTGACTACCGCAAATTCAATATCGAGGGTGTTGTCGCGGGCGACGACTACGCGGCGATGCACCAGGCGCTGGAGCGTCGCTACCGACGATTGAAAGCGTCAGACGCCGCCATGCCGGATGTGCTGCTGATTGACGGGGGTAAGGGCCAGGTGACCCAGGCGATGGACGTACTGGAGGAACTGCAGATCACGGGCATTGAGGTCATCGGGGTGGCAAAGGGAACGACGCGTAGAGCGGGGTTTGAGACCCTGATAAAGGGGGCCACGGGGAAAGAGCAGCAACTGCCCCCGGATCACGGCGCCCTCCACCTGATACAGCAGATACGCGACGAGGCACACCGTTTTGCGATTACCGGACACCGGGCACGGCGCGACAAGGCGCGCCAGCGCTCCAAGCTGGAAGATATTCCGGGTGTCGGGAGCAAGCGTAGACGGGTGTTGTTAAGGCATTTTGGCAGCGCGCAGGGCGTGGAAAATGCCAATGTTGAAGAGTTGAGAAAGATTCCCGGCATCCATGCTGCGATGGCACAACAAATTTACGATCACTTGCACTCGGGCAAATGACACACGTTTCGCTGCCTGAAACTTGATGGGGGAGGGTAATTCCGTTAAAAATTGGCTTTAATTCGCTAAAGCACACCCAATCCGGCGCGTGTATCCCGTATTATAGGTGAGAACTACCCTATCCGTAGTTGCAGCGATGCCTGAGACTATTTCAGATACAGCTGTCCCACCCAAACTGAGATTAGACCTTTGCCCATCACAATCCCCAACGCACTTACCATTCTGAGGATTCTGCTAATTCCGGTTTTAGTGGTGGCGTTCTATATGCCATTAAAAAACCACTTCCCGCTAGCGGCAGTAATTTTTGCGCTGGCTGCCGCAACAGATTGGTTCGACGGCTATCTGGCCCGCAGACTGGGTCAGATGACCGCATTTGGCGCGTTTCTGGATCCGGTCGCCGACAAGCTGATGGTGGCAGTTGCCCTGGTGCTATTGGTTGAGCGCCACGACACCTTGCTGTTTACGTTGGCGGCTTGCGTCATTATCGGTCGTGAAATCGTCGTGTCTGCCCTGCGCGAGTGGATGGCTGAACTGGGCGAGCGTACCTCTGTTGCCGTGTCCTATATCGGCAAGGTGAAGACAGCCTTTCAGATGCTCGCTATCACCGGGTTACTGGCGATTAATCCGAATGCTGACGCCGGTTGGCAACTGGTACTTTGCTATATCGTCCTCTACACCGCCGCCGTGCTCACCCTCTGGTCTATGATGATTTACCTTAAAGCGGCCTGGGTGGTCATTAAAGACCAAGATAACTCTTTCTAATTCAATTGCTTGCGCTAAATATCTTGTATTCTGCTTGACTCCGCAGGCTTGGTGCATACAATAAGCGCCACTTGAAGGTAAGCGGTTTCAACGCCCTTAACTTTAAAAATAGCTCAGACCATAGAGCTTAGCCTATTGGGCGACCACGGCGGTGGATAAACGTTATAGGTGCGGGAATAGCTCAGTTGGTAGAGCGCAACCTTGCCAAGGTTGAGGTCGCCGGTTCGAATCCGGTTTCCCGCTCCAACTCCTCAAGAAGGCTCGGTGGCAGAGTGGTCATGCAGCGGACTGCAACTCCGTGTACGCCGGTTCGATTCCGACCCGAGCCTCCAACTTCCTTTTGAATAGCATCACTCGGCGCGACGTCGGGTAGCGTTCTACACCCCAAAATCCCCATATTTACTCGCTTTACCGTATTAAGTCTAAGACAAATAAAAGGGCTGTTGAGAGCAGATCTCCTCGTGGATACTCTTTGCCAGGCCTGAAACTATCCAGACTGGTCGGTCTGACTCACTGAATTCCTGTCGACGCCAGTGATCCTGCAATCCATATTCGTTCATTTCTGGACGATTACCCACAACAGTTCGTTCCATGAGGTTTTCAATACCTTCTCCGCTAAAACCTGGGCGCCATCTTAGAGTTGATACCCTGCCTGGTGAACGAGTTGAGTGGCAATCGCCTGGGCCTGAGCAGCGAACATGCATCGTTGAGGAAACGGAAAACTGATGACCCGGCAGCAGTCTGGTGCGACACCTACAAAGCACAGCCATGTGGATAGCGGGAGAGGTAGACCCACAAAAGACAAGAGAAAACGGGAAGTGATACTTCGGCATTTTCACCGCAAAAAAGCCACTTTCATCCTATACAGTCTTACTTCTGAAGTCTGATATATTAACCGCTTTAATTAGTGGGGAATTCACCTCAACTGGACTTAAGAGCAGCTCATGACGCAACAAGAGTCCTCCCGCGAGCAAGCCTCAGCCAAACCCGGTGCGGCGTTGAAACAGTCTGACGAGCAAATGCATGCCGCCAGTGAGGCGTTCCGTCACCTTGTGGAACGCTCCCCCTTTGGGATCTATGTGGTAGATGCAGATTTTCGCGTCATGCTGGTGAGCGATGGCGCTCAAAGCGTATTTGTGAATGTTCGTCCACTCATCGGGCGGGATTTTACCGAAGTCATCCAAACCATCTGGCAGGAACCCTTCTCCAGCGACGTCCTCTCGATCTTCCGACACACCTTGGAGACCGGCGAGCCCCACCACGCTTTAAAGTCAGTAGAAAAGCGGCAAGACATCGTAGATGTTGAGTCATACGACTGGAAAGTCGAGCGCATCATGGCGCCCGACGATCGCTTTTGTATCGTATGTCATTTCTATGAACTCTCGGAAAGCAATCGCTACGAGGCAGAGTTGCGTGATCAGGAAGAGCGGTTGCGACTGGCCACAGAGGCGTCCTCGGTGGGTATCTGGGAATGGAACCTCCGCAACAACGAAGTCCGCTGGGACGCGGAAATGTTTCGTATCTACGGCATCACGCCGACGCTGGGTGGCATGCTGGAATATACCGACTGGAGCGAAACCTTATTGCCGGACGAGGAACAGGAGAACGAGCGCATCTTGCAACAGACTATCCTGCAACACGGCAAAAGTCGTCGGTCTTTTCGCATCCGGCGCGAAAGCGATGGAGCGTATCGTTACATTCAGTCAATGGAAATCGTCCGCACGGATGATAACGGTGACGCGGAATGGATGGTGGGAACGAATTTGGATGTCACTGACCGTATGCAGTCGGAAAAAGCGCTGCGTGAAAGCGATGAACGCTACCGCGCTGCGACTGCAGCAGTGAGCGATGTGATCTGGACGAACAATGCCGAAGGCTTGATGGAAGGTGAGCAGCCCGGATGGGCGAAATTCACCGGTCAGTCTCGTGAAGAATACCAGGGCTACGGTTGGTCGGAAAGAGTGCACCCGGAAGACGCACGGGAGTCTGTTGACTCCTGGGCTCTGGCCGTGAACCAAAAAGCGACATATGTTTTCGAGCATCGCGTCCTCCGCCATGACGGCGAATGGCGAAACTGTTCGATCCGTGCGGTTCCGATATTGACTCCGGAGGGGACAATACGCGAATGGGTGGGTGTTCACACTGATATCACAGAACGAAAGCGAGGCGAGGAACAGTTGAGAGATCTCGCTGCCGAGTTGTCCGAGGCCCACCACCGCAAAGACGAGTTCCTGGCGACATTAGCTCACGAACTTCGCAATCCGCTCGCCCCGATCCGCAATGGCCTGCAACTGATGAAGCAGTCAGATGGAGAGGCAGTGATGGTCGAGGAGGCCCGTGCCATGATCGAACGCCAGCTCACGCAGATGGTGCGGTTGGTCGATGATCTCATGGATGTGAGCCGTATCGGTCAGAACAAACTAGAACTCCGCAAAGAGCGAGTTCAATTGGCGACTATACTAAACAGCGCCCTGGAAACCAGCCGTCCGCTGATCGAACAGATGGGCCAGGAACTCATTGTCGCTCTGCCGAAACAACCGCTGATGGTTGATGCCGATATGACGCGTCTGGCCCAAGTGTTTCTTAACTTGCTGAACAACGCCGCTAAATATAGCAACCGGGGTGGTCATATCTACATTTCAGTCGAACAGCACGAAAGTGACGTCGCAGTGTCGATCAAGGACACAGGCATTGGCATCTCGTCTGACCAGTTGGCTCACATCTTCGAAATGTTCACACAGGTTGATAGATCTTTAGAGAAGTCGCAAGGCGGTTTGGGTATCGGACTAACGTTAGTGAAGCGTCTTGTAGAAATGCACGGCGGTAGCGTAGAAGCGCGCAGCGAGGGGCCGGGCAAGGGCAGCGAATTCGTCGTACGTCTGCCGGTCGCGATAGAGGCATTGGGCCCGCAAGCAGCGGTCGTGGAGGAAGAGCAGCCCGCCAATTCATCGCACCGCATACTCGTGGTGGATGACAATCGCGATGGTGCGAATACATTGTCTACGATACTGGGCCTTATGGGCAATGACTTGCGTACGGCTTACGATGGGAGAGAAGGCGTTGACATAGCAGTACAGTTTCGGCCCCACGTGATGATCCTGGATATTGGCCTGCCCAAATTGAACGGGTACGAGGTATGCCGACGTATTCGGGAGCAGCCGTGGGGTAAAGAGGTTGTGCTGATCGCCGTGACCGGGTGGGGGCAGGAAGAAGACCGTCGTCTTTCACAAGAAGCCGGATTCGATCACCACTTGGTCAAGCCGGTAGACCCGAAGGTGCTTATGAAGATGCTGGCAGAAATCCAGGTCGCAAAAAAATGACAATAAGCCGTCACCATCCCAGTGGGGTTAGTACTATCCTGAAATCGCCGAAGAAGAGATCGCACCGCCACTTGTTATTCTCGGCCCGGACAAGTTTGGATTTACCGAGACAAAAATAAAGCAGAGGAAAGCAGCCTGTATCGACCGTTTCATACGCTGATAATGCTGCGAACACCAGTGGCATCCAATGGGAGGAGACTCCTGAGCGATGCCGAAAATCACAACGAGAGCTGATATCGAATAATGATGAAATCAATTTGTGTGATGGCGCGGCGGGAAGAGACAAGCCGTGAGGCTTTTCAGGCGTACTACGAAAATAACCATGCGCCTCTAGCGCTCAGGCATTTTCCGTTTGATCGCTATGTCCGAAACCACATCATAGATAATGCCGATTTGGGCTTCGACACTATTTCGGAATTCTGGGCTAAGGACACGACTGCATTAGCGGCTCTGATGGAGGGTCCGGTTGGTGACATCCTGCGCGCAGATGAACAGCGTTTTATGGATCAGTCAAAGACCGCTCCAGCGGTCTCACGCGAACACGTCTTATCCCCGGGGGCTATCGGCGAGCAGCGGTTTGCCCTGCTGCTGAATTGGGCGGGGGACGACGAAACAATTATCGATTGGGCGGCTCGGATCGCGGATAACACGCCGGGGGTTTATATGGATTTTGCGACCTCATGGCAAGCGCCTGCATTTCCCGCGCGCGCGGTGTTATGGACGCCCGATATCAACGCAGTGCCTGAGTGTATTCCCGGCCTGACCATTCGCGCTCTGCGTGTGATGTCCTGCGAAAGTTTGGGCCCAACAAAAGACGCGTGAAGCGCTGTTTGCCACGCTGCAACGTGCGCCACGACTACGCGGACGCCCAACAGGAGAGGGCGTGCACGTCGCCCATCTGGCATCGTCCTTCCGTGACCTCGCGAATTGATGCCAGTGATGGGGGAGGGGCTTAGGGGTATGCCTGGATACCCGCAGCTGGTTTTCCGAAGAACGTATTTCAGGTATGTGTAGCCAATACTGCGCCATCGATTTAGCCAATCTTACGCTTGGTTTTTGTCGAAGACCTTCCACGGCATCCCGACTGGCAGTCTGAATTAAACTCCAATATGTCTCGCCTATTGTAAAACAAGCACTCGATTGGTAAATTCGATCCAAATAACAGCGCCAATCGAGGAAATCGCAATGTCCGACTCCACTGACACAACAACTCTGTGGCAAGCTGCCGACATGAAAGAAGGCTTGTTTAACTGGGTTGAAGACTGTCTTGGCACCCCCATTACCCAGCTGCAAAAACAGGGGCGCGGTCGTCCCGCATGGTTTGTTGATACACGTCAAGAAGGCCATCCTGAACGCTTCTATCTGCGCTGTGACCGCGGCATAAAGAAAGGGATTAATCAGTTTTATCCGTTGAGTCGAGAAGCAACACTGCTGGATAAGCTGTCACTCACCAGCGTGCCCGTCGCGAAGACCAAGGGATTCAACCCGGAATATGAGGCACTGCTGCAGGAATTTGTTGCAGGCGATGTTTTTTTTCACCACATACAAGATGATCAAGAACGCGAGCAAGTGGGCAATAACTTTATGTACGCGCTGGCAGACCTGCACAGCCTTTCCCCTGATGATCTACAGTTGCCTGCGGACGAATATCATGTACCCACCACAGCATATGACCACGCTTGGCACGACCTGAAATTATGGGCCCAGGTGCACTACAACAGCATTGAACAACCTGAGCCCTTCATGAGCTATACCCTAAAATGGCTGGAGCGGTTTGCGCCCGATCACACCGCGGGCACGGTTATCGTGCAGGGCGATACCGGTCCGGGACAGTTTATTTATCATGACGGCCAGATCAAAGCCATTGTAGATTGGGAGTACGCGCACTGGGGATGCCCGATGGAGGATCTCGCTGAAATCCGGCAGCGCGATTTGCTCTATCCCTTCGGCGATATGATGACGCGTTTCAAAGCCTACGAGCAGCGTTCCGGAACTCAACTGGATATGGAGTTGATTTATTATTACACCGTGCGCAGTCTGGTAAATACGCCACTGGCACTGATCGGCCCGGAGTTGCTCTATCCGCAGGAGCATGCTGATATTGCTGAACGCCTGGCCTGGAATGCACTTTTTATGCGGGTCACGGCTGAAGCGTTGGCCGAAGCAATGGCCATCGATATCAGTAACGAAATTGTTGAGCTGCCCACACAGCCTCCCAGTTCCACCAGCTCCCGCCTGTATGATGCCGTGCTCAGCGACTTGCAAAACGAGCAGCTGCCCCGAATTGAAGACTCTTACTATGCTCACCGTATGCGCTCCACCACCTACCTGTTCCAGCATCTCAGGCAGCTGCATGTATTTGGTCCCGCGATGGAATGCCAGGAACTGGATGAAATGGCCAGCTTACTTGGCCAGCGCCCCAGCTCTATTACTGAAGGCAACTTCAAGCTGGAACAGCGTGTACGTGAAGCCGACAGCAATATTGATGAAGCCCTGATTCGCTACTTTTATCGCTATGCGCGCCGCAAGGAACTTATCCTGGGCGATGCAGTATTTTCTCAGGGGGATCAGGGTAAAACTGCCACGCTGCAGTTACTGCGGAAATTTTGACCCGTAGATACCGGCTGAATGCTTTCATCCCTCCAAGAGAAGAGGGGGGCGGTAACGCGATAAGCCTGTTATTGTCGAATTACCGATGTGGTATAGCAGAGGGCTATGATCCAGTATTGATGCTGATTACAATGCCTGAGCCAGTAGGTGATATACCTTACTGATTGAAAAATATTGACGGAGATAGTGATATGACCAGCATCCCCCCAGGGTACCCGGACGATCAGATAGAAGCGTTTGCGCTACTGGCGACACGAGAGAAACTATCGGTTGATGACATGAAAATACTGGCGCTGCTGGAAGCGGCGGGAGAACATTTTTATCTTGCGGCGGCAGCGGCGGTCGACCATCCTGAAGCTAAGGACCTGCTCACGCGAAACGGACAGGAAGAACGCGGGCATGCGCACCGCCTGCTGAAGGCGATGGCGTTATTGGGGGAGGAGTATGCCTTGCCCGACAATGCTGATAACCCCTATGTGCAACCCATGGATTTGAACGGCATCATCAATACCGATTTGCTCGACATTATCCGGCAGTCAGAAGTGGATGGTGATCTGCAGTACCAGGTCTGGGCTGATGCCGAGGCCAATGATGCAGTGGCGAAAATCCTGCGTCAAAACGGTGCTGAGGAGACGCGCCACGGTGAGCGAGTGAGCCAGGTGGCAGCCTTGCTGTAAGCGGCGCTCGAAGCAGTTGCGTGCGGTGTCCCTCGCTTAGCCGCCGGTCATTTATCCCGTCGAAAGTGCTCCGCGTGCTGCAATCACCGCTTTGGCGAGATCCAAACCGGACAGATAGGCGTTTTCAACACGCCCGCCATAACTCCAGTCGCCGCCTATCCAGATGCGCTGCTCAGGCAAGGCGACCAGCCCGGTCGGCGTAAGCTGGTCGTTCTGGCTGGCGTACAACCAGCGATGCGCTACCAGCGGCTCAATGGCCGCATCCACGCCAAGCTCACCCCGCAGAATATCGTGCGCTTGCTTAAACCAAAAGGCTACAGGCTGTTCCAGATGCTCTCTACTGAAACTCGCATTGAAGTGCAGAACATAACAGCTTTGGCGTCCCGCTTTGCTGCCTTGATGACTGATAAATCGTAGCTTGGGATGTTCACAAAAAATGGCGTCGCTTTGCACTTTACCGGGAGCGTGAACAGCGACAGCCCAGCAGGGCTCGAGTAATTCGGGTGAAGCAAGAAACAGCTCTTTCAGCCCGCTTTGTGCCAATAATTGCTCTGCCTGTACCGGTGGCATAGTCAGCAATACGGCATCAAAGTCGGAAAAGCATTCGTCCTCTGCACTCAACACACTCCAGTTTGCCTTCTCACCTTGCAACCTGACGATACGGCAATCGGAGATCAGCGATACATCTGCCAGTAAGTACTTCACCGGGCTTTGCATGGAGGGCACACCGATATAGCGAACTTGCTGATCCGGTGACACCCGCAAAGATGAGGACGCTCCCTCGGACGTCAGCACGGCAGTGGTACAGGGCCACTGTTGAATACAGCCGGCTTCCAGCCAAAGCTGCACCTGACGTTGAAAATCTGCATTTCGCGCGGTGAAATACTGCGCACCCATATCGAGATAACCCAGATCGCTGCGCTTGCTACTCATGCGGCCGCCCGCCGCACGGCCTTTGTCAAATACCGTCACTTGATAACCGGCTTGTATCAGTGTGTCTGCGGCGGCCGCGCCGCATAAGCCTGCGCCAACGATGGCGATCCTACTCATATCGGTTCACGTCATTTCCTGAGTCTGTCGGCCGCAAAGGAAACGAAAATTAATCCCAGGCCAATTACAGTAACTGCATTTGGGAAAAGAATCAGTAAACGCTTCATCAATATCCAGGTCTATTTGGTGTCGTGCAATCGTCCACGGAGCTTTTCGCGCGCCAGCTGCTGCATGTCGGCAACTGTATCGCTCTCGTCCATAATTTCCCGCCCTAGCAGCGTCTCCACGGCATCTTCGAGAGTGACAATACCGGCGGTCTGGCCGTACTCGTCTTCCACCAGAAACATGTGTTCGCGCCGACGGATAAATTCGTCCAGCAGTGTCAGTATCGGCAATTGCTCTGATACCCGGTAGAGGGGTGCCACATAGTCAGCCAGCGGCTTATCACCTTCACCAGCCAATAGTGCTTCCAGCATGCGCGGTCGCAATACCAACCCCACTACCGAATCCAGGTTGTCCTCATAGACTGGCAACCGGGTGAAGCTGGCCGATGCTTGCATCCTGGTCATGGCTTCACTGACAGTGAGCGAGGCATCCAGGGCTGTAACCACGGTGCGCGGTGTGAGGATTTTGGCCGTATGGGTCTGCCGCAACTGCAGAATATTTTCCAGCAATTCCCCCTCGTGTGGCCCCAGAGAGCCGTGACGGGTTCCGAGTTTTGCCAAAGCAGTCAGCTCCTCCCGACTGATCATCGTGGTGTGGCTGCTGGTCCCGAAGAGATCCGTCAGACGCCCGGATATCCACACCAGCGGATACAGCAGCTTTACCAGCCAGGTAATCACTTGTGCTGCGGGCAGCGCCAGTTTCTTCCAGTAGGTGGCACCCAGCGTTTTGGGAATGATCTCGGAAAAATACAATATGACCAGGGTCAGAAGTACCGCGATCAGGGTTTCCCAGCGGGCGCCAAACACCTTGGCCGCCTGGGCTCCGACACCCGCAGCGCCCATCGTGTGGGCAAACGTGTTCAGAATGAGAATGCTGGAAATAGACTTGTCGAGATTGTCCTTTACATCCTTCAGGACGCGGCCGCGAATGGGCTTGGATGCCTGTTGGCTCTCGACAAATGCCGGCGTCACAGACAACAGCACGGCTTCGAGGACGGAGCACAGGAAAGAGACGCCAATCGCGATCAGTAGATAGGTGACGAGCAGAGTCATGGGCTTACCTGTGTATCGCGTTCCACGGCTTACTTCATCAGTTTATAAACGAACAGCAGCACAAACGCGCCTGCGGTAGCGGTAATGATGCTGACTAAATTTACGCCATTGGCAGCGCCACCGAGACCAAGCAGGG
Organism: Halioglobus sp.; assembly: GCA_037969215.1. Classification (GTDB taxonomy): domain Bacteria; phylum Pseudomonadota; class Gammaproteobacteria; order Pseudomonadales; family Halieaceae; genus Marimicrobium. Next base: position 5,044 of record JBBKWY010000100.1, on the reverse strand, counting down.
TGCCGAGGTAGCCGCCAACAAACGCACCGGCTATACCCAGCAATATGGTGATAATCCAGCCGCCGCCATCTTTGCCTGGCATTAACAGCTTTGCCAGTGCGCCAGCGATAAGGCCCAATACAATCCACGCGAAAAATCCCACAATCAACACCTGCTTAGTTGGCCAATCCGATTGATCATTGTGTGGCAGGACTGCAGCGATCACAAGGCCTCATCTAATGCAGATAGCTGTCCCGTAGTCGGGTGATTTTTTCTTCATCCAGTCCCAGAGCAGACTGGTAGAACGCTTGCATTGACGTGTACCGATTCCGAATTTCTTCGAAGCAGGCGAGAATGTATTCAGGACGTACTTCCAGCATAGGGCGCAGAACTTCGTGTCCCAGGGCGTTGCCACTGGCATCAGTGACCTGGCTGGACAGTCGCTCAAGTTCTTCATCCAGTGGCAGGCAGGCATTGGTGAGCAGGTAGTCAGTCACGATCTCGTCTTCCTCGACACCCAGGACATCGAGAATCAGGGCCGCGCCGAAGCCAGTGCGATCCTTGCCTGAAGCACAGTGAAGGAGTAGTCGCTGGTCTGGCGCAAGCAGAAACTCGAACATCTGTGCATAGCGTGGCATTTGTGTCGCAACCAGTTCACGGTTCATTGTCTCCATGAAAGCGGCCGAATCGTGCACATCGATTATGCCTTTGTACAACCCTGCCATAAAGCTCTGGGAGCTACCTGGCGAGATAGGCAGATTGGCTACCCTGTGAGTGGGATTGTCTCCCAAAATCGTAGGTTCCAACTCCTGCTCCATCGCCTGTCGAAAATCGCAGATGAGCGTCACACCCAGCCGCCTCACATAGGCGATGTCAGAAGTCGACAGGGCAGACAGCTTGCTGGATCTGTAGATTCGTCCCCATTTTAAATGGCGCCCATCGCGCGCTTGGTAGCCACCCAGGTCGCGAAAATTTGGCGCGCCCTCCAGCGTCAACCTGCGCTCGGCGAGCACGAACTTTTCCCCGCTTTCGAATTCGAGCAGGAAGTAGTGGCGCACAGTTTTATCCGGGTTTGTCACCAACGCCTCCTCGCCGTTACTGTATGCCACAGGTAGCCCCGGATCGTTACCGGAGTAGAACTGTTCGGGATCATCCGCCATGTAAATAATGACTCTCTGTCCGGGATTCGCGCTACGCCAGCGGACGTTGTAATCCTTATTCTGATTGTGCTCTACAAGACAGGAGATCAGTTCGAGCATGATTCTTCTCGCTGCGCTTGCCGGGTGGCCTGTAGCGACAGGTCGTTGAGCAGTTCAGGTACCAGCCGGTCTAACCGCACCATCACCGGCAGTGTAAATTCGACCTGTTCTTCGCCCAGCGCGCGCTGCTTCGGGTCTTCCAGATTCACCAGGCGTCCGATGTTGTACATGAGCCAGTCCAGCCAATTTCCCAAAACACAATGCAGGGCGGCTTCAAGCAGGTCGCGCGTAATGGTGCCGCCCGCACCCGTGTAGGCAGCGACAAACTGCGAAAACATCGAGCGGTCGAAGTCTTCGGTGATGCCGCTCCAGTCAAGCGCGATGGTGGTCACCTCATGGGTAGGGTTCATTTTGTGCGCAGATTCCCAGTCGATAATTACCGGGTTGTCATCGGCGTCCCACAGCACATTCTTCTGGTCGAGGTCGCCGTGGCTGATGACCTGACGCTTGTCCAGCAGTGGCAGAGCGAGCTTGTATTGTTTGGCGATGCGACTCAGGAGCGCGCGCTGTTCGTTCAGGGGCGGTGCCACTTTGAGTTGCGACGCATTTGCGATGCGCAGCATGTCATCGACATCCGTCGCCCCGGTCGCTTCAGCCAGTTTTGACTCTACTCCCGGTACCTCTATATCCGCGCGATGCATCTTTGCCAACAACCGGGCAACGGCGAGGGCATGATGGGTGGATACCTCGCCATCTTCCAGTGCGACCGCATCTGTCCACGGATACACCAGATAGGCCTCGCTGTCGATAACTTGCAAGTACCCATCATCGTGAGGCAGGGCACTTACCGCCGCAATACCGCATTCTGCGAATCTGGTGGCGATGGCTTCGGTGATATTGTAGTGATTGATCACGCCCTCGTCGTCCAGATCAGTATCCGCAGACAGCTGTTTAACGACGAAACACCCTCGTTCAGTGACCAGTCGCCAGACGCGGTGGTGAAAACCGCCAGAGAGACTCGATACACCCTCACGGGATGGGCCGAGTTTCAGACGTTTACAAAGCAGTTCTATATGCGCGTCATTATCGTTCAGTGGGGTAAACAAAAGTAAGGCTCCTGGCACTCGGTAAATAGGCAATTCTATCGTGTTAGCATAGGCTCAATTCAGCGCAATTCAATCCCCTGAAATTGCAACGACGCAGAAACCAGCGCCCCCATTGCAGCGCACGTTTACGGCGACGGTTTGGTGTTGGATAAAGCGACTGTCGCCGCTTGTTTCAAGGTCCGATAGCTGCTTGAATCAATATTACTCCGGGACAGGTGATTGATTGTCGATGAAAACTGGAATACGCGAACACGCGTTGGATTTATTGTACGCATGGGCGCTTGCGATGGCCGTTCTCGCGGTGACGTCCTGCACCATGAGTGTCGTCGCGCCTGATGCAGAGTTGGTCTCGCAGAGCGGGCCTTCGTTGCCGCGCGTCGGCATGTGGCTGCATTCTGATATTGAACTGGATCAGTGGACATGCACTATCGAGAACAACCTGGAGAACACGGGAACGTACATTCACACAGACATACGGCCCAGTGTGTGGCGACAAGTCACCGCCCACTCATCGGTCATTGTGTTGAACAATTTTATTTTTGGCGAGCCCCAACCGTGGACCGTCTTTGAGAACACACATACCTACGAGGAGTACATCGCGGAGTTCGAGTCGTTCGCGGCCGCGAGTCAGGAGGGCAGCTGGTACCGTCAGTTGAATGACTCTGTCGGCACGCCGCTATCGAATTTTGCGCCAGGCAGCGACCCGACCGCACGCAAGCTCATCTATATTTATGCGCATATGTTCGGCTACGACCCGGCATTCGCGCGCGGTATAGGGCTCTCCCCGATTGCCGCCCATTCCTACGCATGGCCCCCGAAAGGACTGCAAGGTAACTGGCCCGAATCTTTCCTCTACGCTGAGGGTAACGGGGCGCGGCGACCCAGTTTCAAGTTGCCCGCAACCCGCGCGGCGATGGCCAATGCCGTGTATTTCTATCTAAAATATTTTGAGAATATCGGTGCAGAAGTACACTTCAGTCCGTGGCGGGAAGTCAATGGCTACGCCGACACGGGTCGCTGTCCGCATGAAGACGACGGGAGGTGCGGGCTGGATACGTGGCAGGACTTGTACGATACCTATCAGGCAATCGTGGCGCGCATCGGCGGCGGCGGATTCGACGCTGCTCGCATCGCGGTTTACCCAACTTTCCAACTCGAGTCTTTCACTGGCGCTGACTCGCGCTGCGTCAATACGTCCATCGTCGATGAGGTAAAGGAGTTCTACAGCCGCAATGTTGCAAGCGGCGTGCCATTTGCTATCGGTCTCAGCACATACCCTTCCAGCGCAGCAGACGGGCTTCAGACCTACCGTAGCCGACTGCTGCATCTACTGGATAATCTGGACAGCAACATACCGGTCTCCTGCGATGCACGCGGTGAGGGCGTAACGTCGACGGGGGAGGGCATGGCAGCGCCAGGCCTTGCCAGTGACACGCGATTGCCGCGAACAACGCCGCTGACGATAGGCGAAACCAGCCGGCCGTCGTGGCTCACTTTCCAGAATCTCGACACCCAGTCGGTAGCTGACAGTGAAAAACTCGGCGCGACCATGGCCATCACGCATCTCGGGTATCGATACCTCGCCGACGACGGTGCACCGGCGTATCCACTGGAGTTTGTGGCGTTCACACTGGGGCCCAACTGGGCGTTTCCGGTTAATATGCACGGCCTGAAGACCGTCTGGATTACCACATCCTCGGGGCTCGCCCGCTACTGGCTCACGCCCATGCAACCACTCGCTGGCCAGCTCGTACTGGATGTTGCGCTGGACCCCGACGGCGATTGGGACAATGACGGCGTGGCCAACATTACGCTAGGCGATACACCGCTTTCTGCGCGGATCATGGCGCCGCCAAGCACGGTGGGCTTTGCGGATGCTCCCATTACCGGCAGTGGTCCAGGGTGGGCGGACCTGAGCCTGTCTGCTGAGGATATTGTCTACACGCTGGACAACTGCCCTTACCAACCCAATCGCTTTCAGGAGGACAGTGATAAAGACGGTATCGGCGATGCTTGTGACAATTGCGTCAACGTCGCAAATTACTCACAGGCAGACTGGGATCAGGACGGCTTTGGTAGTGCCTGTGATCCCGATCTGAACAACGACGGACTCATTCAGCAAGAAGTCGATCTCGCCGTCGTACAACAGTGTCAGGGCGCAGCGATTGACTGTCTCGCCCATGTGTCCTTCCCTGACCTTCCGCCGGGCCAGAGCACACCCGACCTGAAGGGAAAAGTTGTGCTGATCTCTGACATGGACGCCGACGAGGACGTGGACGAGGACGACGTGAGAGCATGGCAAGTTCTCGCGGCAGATTCTCACCTGCGCGAGAGCGGCTTCGCGTGCGCCGGCAGATCTCCCTGTCCCGATCCGTCTACAGTGATGTTGCGTGACGGCCACACAGTGACGATCCCCAGTCCACCGCCGGATAGACGGATCTGCACCCCGGATCGGAGATCGCGCGAATAGTCTTCGCAAGCCACTGCTAAATTATGGGCATCGGCCTTGCGCCATAGGGCTGCATTGATAATCTAGCATCCGGGCGGAAGGAAGGAGCATGCATCGCCGGTCCCGTCGTCATTGCTGTCGGCCTGGTCGGGGTTGGGCATCGACGGACAGTTATCCAGGTGATCAGGTACGCCGTCACTATCCCAGTCGGGTGCCTCAAGATCGTACACAACCATAGTGGAAGCCGTTTTCTGTACGTTAATGTTGCCACTGCCATCATCGGCATCAATGTATTTGACGTTGACGACATA
>JBBKWY010000099.1:0-7548 GCA_037969215.1 Halioglobus sp. | reverse complement strand
CGCGACTGGTGGAGCAGGTACGCGAGATCGCGGCGCAGTACCGGGATGTTGCGCATTTGTTTGTCGGTGGTGTGCCGATGATTGCCGCAGACATGGTCAGTTTTGTGGCCAGTGACCTGCTGGTATTCGGCAGTTCGATTCTGGGGATTATGGCATTGGTACTGGCCATCATTTTCCGGCGTGTGCGCTGGGTGGTTATTCCGCTGACCACCTGTGGCGTCACGGTGACGCTGATGCTGGGTCTGCTGGGTACGCTCGACTGGCGCATGACAGTGATATCGTCCAATTTTGTGGCGGTGCTGTTGATCATCACGTTTTCCATCGTGATTCACCTGGTGGTGCGCTACCGCGAGTTGCACGCACAGCATCCCGAGGGGGAATTGCACGAACGGGTGTTGAAAAGTATGGGGCTGATGGCCGTGCCCTGTTTCTATACCAGCATCACAACCATCGTCGCGTTTATGTCGTTAGTGGTATCTGGCATTCAGCCAGTGATCGACTTTGGCTGGATGATGACGGTGGGTGTCTGTGTCGGATTATCGACGGCGTTTATTGTTGTGCCGTGTCTGATGCTGGTCTGGCCTGAGGGCAAGCCACATCGCCATACCGGTTCTGAGCCGACGCTCACGGCGTTTTTCGCCCGCATCACTGACAACTATGGCCGCAGTATTGTGGTGGTGACCGTGCTGCTGGCTATACTGACCGGGGTGGGAATCAGTCGTCTGCAGGTGGAGAACCGCTTTATCGACTATTTTAATAAGTCGACAGAAATCTATCAGGGGATGGAACTGCTGGATATCCAGCTCGGCGGGACTATTCCACTGGATATCATCATCACGCCTCCCGATGGGGATGCGCCGCTGCCCGGTCTGGAAAATGTCCCTGCCGCCGCTGCTGTACCTGTAGGTGAGGACGATCAGTTTGCCAGTGATGACTGGGACGACGAGTTCGGCGATGACGAGGGCTTTGTCAGCGTAGAAGACAGCTTCAAGCCGAGTTACTGGTTCAGCCTGGCGGGTATGCGTGAGCTGGATAAAATTCATGACTACATCGACGCCAGGCCCGAAACTGGCAAGGTGCTGTCTCTGTCTACCGTGTTTGCCGTGGTTAAGAATCTGATGGGGGATGACATTGGGGGGGTGGAGCTGGCCATTGTGCAGAAGAGCTTCCCCGATGATATGAAGAAGCTGATGGTCTCTCCCTATTACTCCGAGAATACCGGGCAGGCGCGGTTGACGGTGCGGGTGAAAGAAACCAGTAAAGACTTGCGACGGGATGAGTTTTTGCGCAGCGTGCGCGCTGATCTGGAAAATAAACTGGGCCTGTCTGGGGACCGGGTGCAGTTCACCGGGATGCTGGTGTTATACAACAATGTGCTGCAGAGCCTGTTTCGCTCACAAATTCTCACGCTGGGGGCAGTGTTTGTCGCGATTCTGCTGATGTTCCTGCTGCTGTTTCGCTCCCTGTCGCTGGCGTTGATAACCCTGGCGCCCAACGCGCTGGCGGCCGGCATCGTATTGGGTGTGATGGGGTTGGTCGGAATACCGCTGGATATCATGACCATCACTATTGCGGCGATTGTGGTTGGCATTGGCGTCGATGACTGTATTCACTACGTGCATCGCTTCATGGTGGAATTTCCGGTGGATAGAAACTACAAAGCCGCCATGTACCGCTGTCACAACAGCATAGGCCGGGCGATGTACTACACCACGCTGACGGTGGTGATCGGTTTTGCCACGCTGACCCTGTCCAATTTTAATCCCAGCATTTATTTCGGCTTGCTGACGGTGCTGGCAATGGTCGCTGCAGTACTGGGTGCGTTGTTGCTGTTGCCGCGATTGATTATCGTATTCAAACCACTGGGCCCTGAGGGTGAGCTTGATGCAGTGCCGAACTGACTGCGGTGCCTGCTGCATCGCCATCTCCATTCACAGGCCTTTTTACGGCATGCCCAACGGCAAGCCCGCCGGTGTGCCCTGTGTCCACCTGACCCCCGCGATGCGCTGTGGCGTGATCGACGATTCGCGCCGCCCCGCTGTGTGCGATGCGTTTATGCCGGAGGCACTGTACTGCGGCGACAATCGTGAGCAGGCACTGCTGCGCCTGGCGGCGCTCGAAATTCAGAGTGCGCCGGACAGCATCGCGACAGGGGGTGCGGTATGACTGAGCTGCCGCTGTTCCCTTTATCCGGCGTACTGTTGCCGTTCGGGCGTGTGCCGCTAAAAATATTTGAGCCGCGCTACCTCGATTTGGTGCGCGACTGCATGAAATCCGACACGCCGTTCGGCGTGGTGTGGATACGCCGAGGTGCGGAGGTGGTACAGCGCGGCCGTGCGGCCCCCGAGCTCGGTGACTACGGCACCTGTGCCCGTATTGTCGACTGGGATCAGTTGCCCAATGGTTTGCTTGGCATCACGATAGCGGGCGGTGAACGCTTTGAACTCTACGAGACCAGTACCCGCAGCAATGGCCTGGTGGTCGGGCAAGTGGATGTAAACCCCGTCACGGCGCCGGCGCCTATGTCTGATGTCTGGGGCTCACTGCTCGATGTGTTGCGCAGCCTGGAGACTCACCCGCATGTGGAGCGTATGAATCTGCGGGTGGATTACAATGACGCCTGGCAGGTCGCCTACACGCTGGTGCAGTTGCTGCCGTTGGATGAGGCCCTGAAGTACGAGTTGCTGGGTATCGATAGTATTGATGTTCTGATGGCTGAGCTGCAGACCCTGCTCAACCAGATCAGCGGCGAAGACTGATACCCGCTCTCAGCTGAAGTCGGGCAACCAGCCGCCTGATTCCTTCCAGCGATTGACGATCTCACAAAACAGTTCTGCCGTGCGTTCGGCGTCATAGGCGGCGGAGTGCGCCTCATTGTTGTCAAAGGGTATGCGCGCTTCGGCACAGGCTTTGGCGAGCACGGTTTGCCCGTAAGCCAGGCCTGCGAGGGTGGCAGTGTCGAAAAATGAAAACGGGTGAAAAGGATTGCGTTTGATACCGCAGCGCTCCGCCGCAGCATTGATGAAGCCGGCGTCAAAGTGCGCGTTGTGACCCACTAGAATGGCGCGGGTACAGTTGTAGTCGCGGATTTCCTTGCGCACGACATTGAACAGTTCTTCCATGGCCACTTCTTCCGTAACGGCCTCGCGAAACGGGTGATACGGGTCTATTCCGGTGAAATCCAGCGCCGATTGCTCGATGTTGGCACCTTCAAAAGGATGAATATGGAAATCGTAGGTGCGATGTACTGACAGTAGCCCCTCTTCATCCATACGCACGGTGGTGGCCGCCACTTCCAGCACGGCGTCAGTGCTGGCGATGAATCCCCCGGTTTCCACATCTATGACGACTGGCAGGAAACCGCGAAAGCGATCGCAGATCTGGTGCTCTGACTCGATTTTCAAGCATTCGCTCCAGTATTGATGACTTGCCAGGCGACCGCTTGTGCGGCGCGCAGGGGGGTGAGCGTGCGCTCTCCCAGGGGGAGTTGTGCCGGCACATCCCAGCTCTGCTTGCGCAGCGTGATGGTGTCCTTGTTGCGCGGCAGGCGGTAGAAATCCGGACCAAAGTGCGAGGCAAAGGCCTCCAGTTGGCCCAGCGCCTGCAACTGCTCGAACACCTCCGCATAGAGTTCCACGGCGGCATGGGCCGAATACACTCCGGCGCACCCACAGCTGGTTTCTTTGCTGGCGGTACTGTGGGGCGCGGAATCAGTGCCGAGGAAAAATTTGGGATTGCCCGAAATGGCCGCTGCCTGCAGCGCCTGCTGATGGCTGTTGCGCTTGAGTATCGGCAGGCAGTAATAGTGGGGGTGAATGCCGCCGACCAGCATGTCGTTGCGGTTGAACAGCAGGTGGTGAACCGTAATCGTCGCGGCCACGGTGTCGGCAGCCTCGCTGACAAACTGCACTGCGTCTGCGGTGGTAATGTGCTCCAGTACCACCCGCAGGGCGGGAAAGCGCTGCGTAATAGGCGCGAGATGGCGGTCTATAAACACCTTCTCGCGGTCAAAAATGTCGATGTCATGATCGGTGACTTCGCCGTGAATCAGCAGCGGTATGTCCGCTTCTTCCATCGCCGCCAGCGTGGGATACAGCCCTTCCAGCGCACTGACGCCCGCATCGGAATTGGTGGTCGCGCCCGCTGGATACAACTTCACAGCGTGTACACCCTCTGTCCTGGCGGCCCGGTGTATCTCGGCTGGGTCGGTCTGGTCGGTCAGGTACAGGGTCATCAAGGGGTCAAATTGGCGCGGCAGTCCGTGCATGGCCTGCACGATGCGCTCGCGATACTCGAGTACCTGGGCGACGGTGGCGGCAGGCGGTGTCAGGTTGGGCATGATGATCGCGCGACCGAAATACCGGGCTAGGTCAGCGCAGGTGTGCTGTAGTGCGGCACCATCGCGCAGGTGCACATGCCAGTCATCGGGGCGGGTAATGGTCAGTTCAATCACGAGGAGCCTTGTGGCGTGTATTTCAGGGGTGAATGCTACAGTAAAGCCCCCAGCGCGGGAATACAGACTGGGAATTGAATCCTCCCGGCGGTAGAATATCGGCCCTTTTTGAGTACAAATCTGCGGAGCATGCGATGTCGGATATAAACAAAGTTGTACTGGCCTATTCCGGTGGTCTGGACACCTCGGTCATTGTGCGCTGGTTACAGGACAACTACAGCTGTGAGGTGGTGACCTTCACCGCCGATATCGGCCAGGGTGAGGAAGTCGAGCCGGCGCGCGCCAAAGCACAGGCCATGGGCGTTAAGGAAATCTATATCGATGATTTGCGTGAGGAGTTCGTCCGCGATTTTGTCTTTCCCATGTTCCGCGCCAACACCATCTATGAAGGTGAGTATCTGCTGGGCACCTCGATAGCGCGTCCGTTGATCGCCAAGCGGTTGATCGAAATCGCCAATGAGACCGGTGCCGATGCCATATCCCACGGCGCGACAGGCAAGGGGAATGACCAGGTGCGTTTCGAGCTAGGTGCCTATGCGCTCAAGCCCGGTATTAAAGTGATTGCCCCGTGGCGCGAATGGGATCTGACTTCCAGGGAATCCTTGATGGCTTACTGCAAGAGCCACGATATTCCCGTGGACTATTCCAATGCGAAAAAGAAATCACCGTATTCCATGGACGCCAACCTCCTGCACATCTCCTTCGAGGGCGACCAGTTGGAGAATCCCTGGACCGAACCCGAAGAGGATATGTGGCGCTGGAGCGTGAGTCCTGAAGCTGCACCGGATGAAGCGACCTACATAGAACTGGACTTTGAAGGTGGTGACCCGGTTGCCGTCGACGGTGTGGTCATGAGCCCGGCGACACTGTTGGCTCATCTGAACAAGGTCGGTGGTGCCAATGGCATCGGTCGTGACGATATCGTAGAGAACCGCTATGTGGGCATGAAAGCCCGCGGTTGCTACGAGACACCCGGTGGTACCATCCTGTTAAAAGCACACCGCGCGATCGAATCACTGACTCTGGACAGGGAAGTGGCACACCTTAAGGATGAATTGATGCCGCGTTACGCCAAGCTCATCTACAACGGCTACTGGTGGTCGCCGGAGCGCGCGATGCTGCAGTCCGCCATCAACGAGTCGCAAGGTGTGGTAAACGGCAAGGTGCGGCTCAAGCTCTATAAGGGCAATGTGATTGTGGTGGGTCGTCAATCTGCTGACAGCTTGTATGACGAGCATATGGCCACGTTTGAAGAAGACGCCGGGGCCTACAATCAGGCGGATGCAGAGGGGTTTATCAAACTCAATGCCTTGCGTATGCGTATTGCTGCCAGTAAGGGGCGTTCTCCCCTGTAGGTTGAAATGCGCGCCTATTACTTTGGGTGCAGGACGGTTACTGAGGCTCGACGACGATGAGGAATTCTCCAGACAAGACCGAGGTTGTTGATGGTGTAACCTTCGAGCTGCGCATCAACGCTCGGAAGGCAACGAATCCGGCGTGGATCTGTTTAAGAAAGTCACCGAATATGGTAGAGCGCTACCGTGCCCTGGCGCCAGAGCTGCAGGGATGCAGGATGGTGGAGGTGGGTGTCGATCAGGGTGGTGGCACAGCGTTTTTTTTGAAGCTCTTTAAACCCGAGCAACTGCTGGCGATTGAGCTGTCAGACAAACCCGTGTCCACGCTCACCGATTTTCTGGCGGCGCATGACAAGGAGCGGTGCGTCGATGTGCGCTGGGGTCTCGATCAGGCTGACTCGGTTGAAGTGCCGCGTGTCGTTGATGAAATATTCAAGGGTGCACCCTTGGATATTGTTGTTGACGATGCCAGTCACCTATTGGCTCAGACGACAAATACCTTTGAGATGTTGTTCCCCAGATTGCGCCCCGGTGGACTTTACGTAATAGAAGATTGGTCAAGTGAACATCTGCTGGAAGCCCGATTCACCGCAGAGATGGCTGCCAATCCTGAGGGCGAGCTGGCTATGAAGGTGGCAGGCATGTCAGAAATTAAGTATGAGATGCCGATGAGTTTTTTGATTTGCCAACTGCTGATAGCCTCGGCGCGTAATCCGGAGTTGATCTCAGATATTCGTGTCGAGAAGAGTATTTGTGAGATCCGTCGGGGAGTTGCAGATATTGAGCCGGCAACGCCTATTGCAGACTATGTGGGAGATTTGGGGCGATGGATGCTCAACTGCTGAGTTATTCGTTTGTCGCCGTGCCCGACAGGGACCCCCAACCCTAAATATGGCGCTCTCGGGCACTGAATTCAGTACGACCGTTTCCCCCTAGGGCTTGGGGTTGTACCAGATCGCCGAGGTATAGGCTCTATCCTGGGTACTGGTCGGCGCGCCATCGGGAATGGTTACGCCGAAGCGGAACGCGTCGTAGTTTGACCAGCGCGGTTTCGGGATCTCCAGTACGCGCGCGTAGTAAAATGCGCTCTGGCTGGGATCGAAATCCGGGTCTGTCCACACGGTGCCGAGTTCGGAGGCGCCAATGGTATTGGTCCAGGAGGCCGTTGCTACATCGACGGTATTGCCGACCGCGGGCACCTTGCCATCTGTACCGGGCTTGCGGTCACCAGACCAGACCACATCGTAAACTTGCTCGTGTGTCTTCTCGCCGTCGTACCAGCCTTTGACTATCTGGATGCGATCCAGATTGGCACCGATGGCGTCGCGCAGCGCGTAGACCATAAATGTGGGCGCCTTGCCCGTTACGGCGGGTGGCAGGTCAGCGCCCATTGGCACCCCCTTTTCATAGCCGACAAAGGCCGGTTCGCGGTTGTCCAGATCTGCCGCGTCAAACTCCCAGCCGCCAAACAGGCGCACCATCATGCGTGAACCCGTGGTGGCGTAGACTTCCTTGCGCGCCATCGCATCGTAGAGCGCTTCGCGTGTGTTGTCCGTGGCCCACACTGCCGCCAATCCCGAGGCCACCATCTGCCAGCCCATGATGGCGCCCTGTTCCGTGGCCATAAAGGGATGCATCATCCGCTCCGGTGAGGGCTCCGCGCCGGTGTGCTTGCCGAAGAAGTTGTCTTCCTCGGCGGTAGACAATGAGGTATGGCTGTCCGTGGAGCCGATCATGCCG
>JBBKWY010000098.1:0-49347 GCA_037969215.1 Halioglobus sp. | reverse complement strand
CTCAGGTTGCGCGGGTCACTGCCATCAATGTTCATCGTCCAGATTTGCATTGATTTCCCCGTATCACCGTAGCCGTAGTATTGCGATACACCATAGGCTGCATTGGTCCATCGCTTGCTGCCATCAGGATAGGTACCGCGATGCTGGCTGTACTGGCTTTTATGCGGAAATACATTGCCGCGATTGCTGCTAAAAACCAGGGTGTCGTTATCAATCCATTCAGGCTGGCGATCTATTGCATTCCCGGGGTGGCCAGGCACAGGTTCGCTAATGCCGGACTCAATATCATAGATAAACAATTCTGCATGGGTTAGCGCTGGTATGTCATAAATGCCAAGCAGAAGGCTGCCGAATCGTACTTCGGTCAGTCGTTCGCCGTAGCCAACCGAATAGGCAATCTTCTTTCCGTTGGGACTGACGCGGGCTTCCTGCGCCACACAGATCTCTGTCGAACGGGTGCAGTTATGGATAACCCGTCGATTGCCATGCAGATCATCGATCACAACATCTGCTTCAGCAATCCCCTTGTTGATTCGCCCCACGTCAGATACATGCTGCCAGTTGGAGGCGTCAGTGACCGATGAGCCTGGAATCGGTGTCCTCGCCCTGGGCTGGCGGGTATAGACGATACCGTCGAATATGCCCTGCGCTTCTGGATCTGGCTCTGGTTGTGGCACCTCAGGCACCTCAGGCACCTCAGGTTGCGTGGGAGTGTCGGGGTCTGCTGGGACTGTCGTGCTTGGCTGGCCGCCGACTGTACTGTACTGCCCGATTGTTTCGGGCTCGACAACCTCCTGCTCTGGTTGCTCGGGCGTATCCGGGTCGCCAGTGCTCGGACCGGTGTCGTCCGGTAATTGTTCAGTGTTGTCATCAGTATCGTCGCTGGGGGCATCACTGCTTGTCAGGGTCAGGCCTATATAGTCATCAGAGTCGTGCAACGAAAGCCCTGAAATTGTAACCTCTCCCTCGCGGGTAACGGTGACGACTCCGGCGGACCGACCATAGAGCTCCCATCGAACTTTGCTCCCTATTGCGGTAGAAAAATTTGCAATGCGACGAATGGTGATATCAAAACTGGCTATATCCGGTTGATCGGGAATGCCGCCGCCAATGTTTCGATGTGCCTTATAGCGAATCGGGACAACGACTTTCCCGGGAAGATCGAGGAAGTAGTTTCCCTGATTCCATGACAGGCCGAGATTGTAATGGCCACGGAGGTCACCCCAGTGATTCGCGCTGCTGTTGGTGAATACCGGTAGCATTCGGTCCAGGCGTGCATCCATATTCTCACCTGCGTAGAGGTCGAGGAATGGCAGCACAATTCCCGCTTCTGTCAGATTGTGTCCGGCGTTGTGCCAGGTCCCAAAACAGGCAATTCTGTAGGTATCGCAATCACGAAAGAATTCGGTATCAAATACAACCGCGGTGTCACTGGGAGATCCGTTAACCCGGTAGTAGATATCGTCAAGCGAGCCCTTCGCCATTTGTTTTTCAATGTCGGCGCCGTCTCTGTCATACCCTTCCCACGCGACGTTCACTGCTTCGGAGTTGAGCCAGTTCTTGGTGAACTTGGTATGCGGTACATCTGCTCTAACAACCGCGAGCTGCTTGCCCCACCAGGGATCAACCTGCTGCAGCATCATGGATTGCAAGATTGCGCCGGTACCGCCGTAGCTTGAGCCTTCCAGTTGGAAGCCAGGCGTAAAGTCAGCTTCCATATCCGCCCAGGCTTTGGTGAGCGAGAGACCGAGGCGCATGCTGTTGGACGGACCTCTGTACCAACCCCACCAGCCATGTGGCCTGACACCATCCACCGTGTGTAGGGCGAGATCCGGGTAATGAGCCGCGCAGGGTTTAATCACTATGAAATCAGTACTTGAAAAATCGAGGCCGGTACAGAATGCATAGGGGCGAGCGCTGTAGCCCGAAAGCTTGATCTTTACTCGATGTGGGCCAGGTGCTTGTGGCGCGATAAAAGCAACTGGATATTCCCATTGTGCTGACGGGGGAATGTATGCCTCGTTGCGCACGGTACATTGTGTTTTTTGAAATCGTGAAAAATACTCTGGGCTACCACATTTCATATACTCATGTGGGTTGCCAGAGAGTGAGAATACGAGCTGCGGCAAACACAGTGATAAAACTGTAATCGCTGTTTTTACAAATGTGCGAGCCATCATTTTCTATTCCCTAAGCTTACGTAATATGCAGACAAGAACGAAAATTTATCGTCCATGTAACTTCGAGTTGACTACGAAGTAATGAGTGCGGTGTTTAAGGCGAGATGCCCGATGCGTTTTTTTTATCTTTCGGGCGAGAGGAAATACTATCTGAGCGATGTAGACCAACGAAAGGAATAACCGTACTTTTCTCCAGTTTTCCGGTTATATGACGAAAGAAGTTCCGGCTATATCTCGGCCGGATAGCGCCAGGGTAACTTGTAAATTTCGTGTGTCTGTCACCCGCATTTTGGGGGTGCTGACATTTTTTTCGGAGCGCTATCATTGGGTGCGGGCTGCACCACAGCATTGCGATTACTTTCAAAAAAAGAATCAAAGATTCCGAATTTCTGTTTCGTTGTGTGGTGATACTTTTAAAATTATCAGGGGTAGAAGATGAAAAAAATTTGTTTGGCATTGGCGAGTGCACTGGTTCTCGGGGGCTGTGCGGCAGGTGGTGGTTCGATTGCGCCAGAGAAGCAAACGGGCGTATTCGGGCAGGAGAAAGACAAGGTCAGCGTTACCACTGCAGAGGCGTTTAAAGGCAAAAAGGATGTGGTCATCGGCAGTTTCAAAGTGGGCTTTATAGAATACAAAAGGGCGTCCGAGACAGCGGGCGGCGGCATGTTCTCGAATAATGACGCGGCGACAACCAGGGTAAAGGCGAATCTCGTGGGTGTGCCCAAAAGCACCATGCAGGCCATTACCGATGAAGCGTACAAGGATTTCGTCGCCCAGCTAGAGGCCAATGGCTACAATGTTCTGGATCGCTCGAAGCTGACATCGTTGGATGCCTACAAAAAAGCCACCAGCGCAACCAGTCCGACTCAGTACGACGATATTAAGTTGGCAATGAAGTCTGATGTGCTCTATTTCGCACCGACCGGACAAGAGCTGTTCTTTATGGTGGGTGAAAAATCGAGCGCTTTTGGCGGGCTCAGCAGTGGCATCGGATTCAGCAATCCCGGAATGGCCTTTCAGGTGGTGGCGGATACCGACAAGCTGGCAATAGTCACCGCCAACTATGTGGTGAACTTCGTCAATACCGAAGGTTACGGTGGTTCACATCGCTCTACCTCTTCGGTGACTTTGGACCCTGGCCTTTCTGTTGTGCCAGGCAGCTCGGTTGGCATCATCGGTGGTTATGACGGCACATTCAGCAAGAATATCGGCGCGATTGCACTCGGTCAGCCGGTCTACACCATGGATGAATTTGGTTCCATCGAAGAGACGACGTCGGCCGCCGAGAGCGCTGCAGGCACCTTTAGCATGGTGATGGGTGGGCTGGCGGGCATGAGCTCAACCAATAGCGGAACGTTCGCGGTAACCGCCAACCCCAAGGCCTATGCGTCGCTCACCGAGGGGCTGCTAAAAGATGCGAATGCGCAGTTGGTTGCCGCGATGGCGGCTAACCGCTAGTACGGACTGGCACCTAAACGCGCCCGACATTGAGACAATCGAAAACGAGTTACGCCAGATAGCATTTCTTATGCTGTCTGGCTGACACGGTATCACTCGCAGTGCGTTCCCAAATTGGCACTTATGATCGCCTCGTCCGTATAATCCGTGATCCCGTCCGGGCGGCTCCAGTCGTCAGGTCCACCAAAGTCGTACCAACTTCCCTTGCCTCCAGCATTACCCGTTGTTAACCCCGGTGTGGTCTCAGCAAATTTTGCCCACTCGTCGAGATCTGTCTGGTCGACGACTTTGTCCATATTGCCGTCACCGGGGCAAGCCACCACACTGCCTTCTATTTCCGCCAGGCGGTCTTTCAAGGACTGGTAAGCGGCGCTCTGGCCTGCAGTGAGTTGCCCCAGCAAGAGGTCCGCATCAGCGGTATCAAGCTGAGGATCATTGGCATCTTCATTGATCTGGTAGAACTCGTCTGTCACGATCGGAGGATCGACAGCCACGCCGTCCTGGCAATTCTCGCCAACCTGTCGAACGAGCTTGAAATCCTTGTCGCGAATCCCAGTCGATGTAATCGCTGACAGGTAATCCACACCCGTCTCCTGATTCACCTGGCAGCAGGAGGTGTAGTAACCCGGCTCCTGAGTGACTTCCCCGTCGGGGCCGTACCATTTGCCACTTTGATCGATACAAGCACCCTTGGCTGGCAGGCTATACGTACACTGCTGTAGACCATCAATCACACAGGGATAGGACACGGTGCTGCTGGCACGTATATTGTTACCCTGGATCGTGTAGTTGGTGGTGCGAATAGCCTCCTGCTCCGGATTGAGCAGGTAGGGCATGAGCTTGTTGGAATCCAGATCGCGGTAGTCCGGCACGACAGCGCGAACGTCCAGTCCGGCGACCTCGCCAAAAAACGTGTAAAGATCGGTCAGGTTGACCATATGATCAACCTCGCGATCTGGCGAGATCACGTTGGGCCCTGCAATAATCAACGGCACCCATACGCCGGTTTGATACGCTGTTCCCTTCGCCCTGGCGGGATCAAAAGGCTCTCTTACGCTGGTCGTCCAGGTACCGTTGTCTGAGGTGAACACCACGTAGGTGTTAGTGGTTTCCGGCTGGTAGTTAAGGCTGCCATCCGCGTTATACGTGGCCAGGTTGGTTTCGACCAGCAATCGACCTATCTCATGATCTATGGCTTCCACCATTTGCGTCGCAAGCTCACGCCTTTGCGCTTCACTATTGAGGCAGTCATAGCCATCCGTGGGCGGCGCATCGGACGATACCAGGTCAGCTGGTGACTGTTGGACCGGTTCATGGATAGCAGACAACCCAATGGTCAACATCCACGGTTTGTCGCCACTTTGTTTGTTAATCCAGGCGACCGCCCGATCAACTTCCTGTTGCGTCTTGAACCCGCGCGCCCTCGGGTCGCTCGGCGGCTGGGTCAGCGTGGTGATGCCATCTTGCTCGTTGATGACCCAGTTGCCGGTGTAATGACCATTTTGGATATCGAAATTCAGCGTGCTGGGCATCGCGCCACAACTGGCGTTGGGCACAAATATGCCGCCCTGTTCCAAACAGCTGCGCCCCGGTGTGTGGTAACTTTGCGTAGATAATTCCTTACAAGAGCCACTAGCCGCGTAGCAGGCGCCATAATCAGCACCGGTGGTGGCACTGTCCGCCAACGAGGGGACAAAGCCACAGCTATAGGTACCCTCGATGCCAACGCCGCCTGCCGTGGAGTCAATCGGATAGGGGCCCCCTTCCAGATAACCTTCAAAATAGTCAAAGCCCAGCTCGCGCATCGTTTCAGTCATAAAGGGCAAGTTGTCTGGGTCAGTCGTAATAGTCGACATATGCATCTTGCCGATGGCCGCGCTAACGTAGTTTTTCTCTTTTAGTACGGTCGGAATCATGTACTCGTAAGGCGAGGTCTGTGAATTGGGCAGATCCGGGGGAACAGGCGCAGACAGCACGTTGTTACGGATCGTGTAGCGGCCATTCAAAATGGAAGATCGGGTCGGTCCGCAGCTGGGATGCGACCAGGTGTTGCGAAAGCGCACGCCAGCTCGGCCGAGTGCATCAATATTGGGTGTCTTGGCCTGCTCATCAGGATCCCCACCGTAACCAAAAATCGTAAATTGGTCGATGCCGGTGTCATCCGTAATGATGGTGATGATATTGGGGAGTGGCTCGGCTGGCACCGGGGGGCCGGGATCCGGTATCGGTTCGGGTGCGTTGTCATTGTTGCTGTCACTGCAGCCTGCCAGCAGGAGCGCTGTGAAGAGTGCCAAAATTGTGTTGGTCGATCGCGATGCCATGTGTGCCTACCTGTCTTCGTGGTGGGGAGTTACCCAACATAGTTATTTGTCACTGTGCACAGCCAACTCACCCCGAACACGACGGGTCGCTGGTCAATGGACGTGGAACAAGCACAATTGAATTATTCAGTGAATAACAATCCTGACGGGAACGGTGTCGTTCCTTCCCCGCGGATGCATTGAAGCACCAGCCAGATCAAATTAGCTAGTGGTAATCCTACTTTTCAACCGAAACCCAAAGTAGAGCTTATGCCGTCTGGCGCTACTCTCGTTTCAATACTAAAGGACTGGTATCTGCCAGAGTCTCATAAGGCATAGCGGAAGCTCGATAATCAAATCCTGGGGTGATAATGCGATGGTAAAATCTGAGAAAGTTGGAATCGGACTGTTTCTTCTTAGCTCGTACGCATCAACGTGCGCGTACGGAAAGCCAGCGTACGCATTGTTGTTAACAGGGTTACTGGGCGGGGGGTACGACCTGATGGTACGTCAAATGCCGTAGCGGCTTTCACTGAGCGTTATTTACTCTCGGAGGCATAGGGTCCGTTCGGTAGGGCCCTGTTTCCCGTCACAAAAGCTGTATTATTTGCCTGTTGCATCAAGGGTATGTAGTTTGGTGATGCGCGGGTGATTCCGGCAACGATTGCTGCGGCTATTAAATCAGCGAGAGGATTGCCCGAAGAATTTTGTTGAGGGGTATAGTTCATAATGACGTCTTCCTCCCAAATTCGATTCCCGTCGCTATCATCAAGCATATAGTTAATATCTACTGTGACAGTAGTAGCAAGAATTGCGTACTGAGCATCCCATTGATCAATTTCAACATACAGAACGCTATCTGCGCCAAATAAATTTGCCAGAGATTGAGACCCCAGTGCTTTTACAGCTTCTCCTTCATAGAGGCCTTCCTGTTCCAGAACTACTTTGACAGTATTGACAGGGAAAACGTAGTAGCCCTTTTCTCCCAGCGGGATAGCGAGAGTGCTCAGTGCGTAAAGCGGCGCATCGACATCGACAGTGTTGTTCAATACGGGAAGCACAAGTATTGATCGAGGATTTGCCGCGTTGAACGCGGACCAATCATACGGTTGTGGGGGTGTCGCACAGCCGGTTGCAAGTAGCATCAGGAATGATAAAAGAAGCGCGTGGAAATTATTCATTGTCAGCCTTCGTGGGTTCTTGGTTGTCTATGCGCTGTTGCAGAGTGGATATCAATGAATCCATGAACTTTGCGCTTTCAGGCCATGCATTCTTTTCTTTTTGGTAAAACACAATGGCATTTGGAAAATCTCCCTCCTGAAAGAGGAAGGTGCCATATTCCGCATACAATCCGGGTGGTGGCACGATCCCCTGCTTTTCAGTTCGCGCGAATGTCTCTGCCAACTCATTCACCAGCTCCTGCTGCTCCTCCGGGGTTGGTGACTTGTAGTAGGTATAGAGCTCGGTTTCGTAATTACCCCAGTCATGTTTTGTGGTTACACAGCCAGAAAAAAAGCTAGCCGCCACAGCGACCAATACAATCCTGTATAGATGCTTCATTCAGTACCCTCAGTTGTATTGGACGGGAATCGTCTTGCTGACCCCACTGCCGATATAGATCTTTTGACTGGTAAGGACTTGGTTTCCATTCCTGATCTCAACGAGGTGTGTGCCGGGCAAAATAACCAGCCCTTTTTTTTCCGCAGAAAATTCCGTTGCATCCCCCATATACAAATCGTCGATGTAGATGCCCAATACTTCGGATGGATTCCCAGTGCCTTCTACAGTAAAGAATAGTATGGGCCGGTCGTCTACGGCACTCGTGCTTTCTATTGGTTTCGCACTGACACAGGCCGTCAAAAACAAGACTGCGGAAAGTAGTGCGGCCAATCTGAGTGATGAAATGCTAGTCATTTTCAATAATCCTCAGCTGGTCTATTTTATAGTTGGAGATACTGCCGCTTGTGATGGTGACTAATGCGCCTTCATTCGTTTCATTGTCGCCAAACGTTGAGACAACCCTCAGTGTCGCGATTTTATTTCCAGGTAACGTCACATTGAAGCCAGTTTGCGGTGACTTTATTTTCTTGCCCATAGTTTCTACGGTCAGCTCCATCCCGGATTGGATTCCCTGGCTTTGTCCTCCGCTGATATAGATTCCATCCGCAGTAGCGCTGAGGAATACTGTATACCAAGGCCTTTGCGTTAGATTCTGAATGATTTCGTCAACGACGTCTGATATCGCTGAATCAATGGCAGCATCATTCAGCGAGCCGTCGTAAGAGGCAGTTGAGCCCGCGAATGCAACTTCTCCCGTTTCTGTAGAAGCCTCTCCAGCACCGGAGGCACTGAAATAGGCCAGGCCATTGGCCGTATCGACTAATCGAAATGCGACCTTTGCACTGGCAGTCTGCTTTTTAGATTTGGACCAAAAGCCTTTCGTCCCTGTGGTATTCCTTCCAAACTCTACAAGAGAGCCAATAATTAAAGTATCAACCCCAATAGCTTGGAAATCAGATCCGCTAACTTGAGCTTCTGATTCTAGTCTATCCAGGTCGGGTCTCTCCAAAACCAAAAATTGACCACTCTCTACCAACTTTGCCGTCAACATGTCCGCTACTTGCTTGCCAAGAGGATTTCCACTGTCATCCCGGAGCAGGCTTCTGCCGTGAATGGTTTCGTTGGTTACTCGCCCTACCGCAATCTTTCGCTTCAAGTTTGGGGTGGCCTCCTGAGCGGTTTGAAGAGCTGCCGACTGGGCAGATTTTTGTTTCTCCAACGAGTGTTCGGGGGTTTCAGTTTCTATTGGTGTCGGTTGGGTAGCGCAGCCAAAAACAAATAGAGTAGAAACGATGGCCAGGCCGAGACTAAACGTTCGGAAGATTGTCGGATTTTTCATAGAGTGAGTTTTCTCTCTTTCGATAGGCGATATATTATAGGATCAAACTAGCTCATCGTCATCGTTAGAATGCGTCGGCGGGTACTGGTAAGTCAAGTGGGCATGATTGCTGGAATCGGCGAAGAATACATACAAATGCCATCGATTCCCGCTGGATACCATCAGTTGTTCTGTTTAGCGCTATTATCGTTTCAATTTCAGCTGTCTGCCGTAGTTAAGTTGTCGATACCGCAACAATTACTTTTTACCCATCGGCGAGGTTCGCTGTATAATCATCCGAAACAAAGTGTGTCCAGCTATTAATTACTCACAATAAAAGGTTGTGGATCGCTGTGTTGTGCTATTCAAATCCCATAGTAATGCAGTGCCCGCTATTAGCGGTTTACCAGCAACTCTGAATGCACTGCCAGGCTGGAGTTCGGGCGACAAGGTTAAACCATCGCTGTTCACGGATGATATGAAACATAATGCGTAAAGGACTGGCTATGTCTATTGCTACGAATCCCCTCTCTGGAACAACTATTCACCGGATAGTACATCATCTGATGCGGCCACTTATTATTGTGCTTGCTCTGACTGTCGTGGCCTGTAGTCGCACCAGTAGCAGTGGCAGCCCGGTTGAAGTGCCCACTGCGCCATCGCCTCCTTCGCAGGTGGAGCTCTCCGGCATGGCGGTCAAAGGGCCTTTAGCTTTCGCTGATGTTGCAGTCTATGCAGTTGACACATCTGAGTATGACTTTAAGGGAGAGCAGGTCGCCTCCGGTACCACAGGCCAGCATGCCAACTTTACCGAGTTAATGCTGGAAGAGCCCCTGACAGGAAGCTATCTCGTTGAGGTCACCACCAACAATGGCACGGTAGATCTGGATACAGGGATGCCGCCAGTCATGCAAAGATTGACGCTATGGACAAGTGGTGACGACATACAGCAAGGCCGGGTACTGTATGCAACTCCGCTGACCACCTTGGCCTGGTCCCTGCTGGTTTTGAATGATCCTGTCGACAGCGATGTCGATATCGAGGCTGCCTACGCAGTGGCGCTGCAGCGCGTGACTGCCCTCCTGGGTTTTGGTTTGTTGGCCAGCCCCGAAGCTTACCAGGTAGCCCCGGTTTACCGTGGAGAGGCTATGCCGGATGCCGGGGAACGGCTTGCGCATCGAATGGCCATGGAGGCTGTTAGCGCGATCATTTTTGCGTTACAGGCGCAAACCGGTTTTGATTCAGAACAGGTCGTCGAAGCGTTGGCGCAGGATATAACTGACGACGTGCTCGACGGCATGAATAGCCAGGGCGCACAGGTGATTGCATTCATGGCCCTGGGCAATGTGAGGGATTGGTTCGAGAGTTTGGCTATCGAGCATCTCGCTGTGCCGAATACAGATCGCGACGGCGACTCCTCTACCGATGATCCCTATACCATCGCTGATATACATCAATTAATGGCTTGGGAACTGGGTGCGTTGGGTATTGATCTGGCCACCCCGCTACCAGTCCCTGTATCGCCCAGGCCTGTTCCCATAGGTTCCGATCTGGACGGCGATGGCATACCGGATAACGTTGACGAGTTTACTCGTTTGGCGTCACTAAACACGACAGCGGCTGACACTGCGTTCGACAAGGAGAGACGCCATCTGTACCTGAGCGCCAAAGCTGACAAGAAAGTCTACGCGTATGATGTGACAACTGGCGAGCTGGTGAATGAGTGGCAGTTTTCATTCATGCCTGAACGTATGTTCCTGCAAGCTTCACGGAATGAATTGTATATCGCACTGGTGGCGCAAGAGCACAGTTCCTATTGGTGGTCCGACGAACAATACGGCTATATTGCTGTTATTGACCTGACCAGCGGAGACATTAAGCGGACTTTCGAGATCCGCACCGACCCATACGACCTGGTTGTCACCGCGGCCGGCAAACTGGTGGTATCCAGCGGTTCAGGCCAGAGAACTGAAATCATCGCCTTCGATGCCGCCACAGGAACTGAGTTGGGTTCCTCGACTATAAGGCAGCAGTCCCGATTGGCATTGCATCCAAATGATCGCTGGGTGTATGCCGCAGATACTGGCTATTCGCCTTCTGATATTGAAAAATTCGATATCAGCGGTGAGGGCATTCTTGCTCTGTATGATTCCCCCTACCACGGTCAGCATCGGATGTCGGGCGGTTTGACGATATCTGCAGACGGAAACTATCTGGTGACTAAAGGTGGTGATGTCTTCCAGCTCTCATCGGTTCGAGACGAGGATATAATTTACGTCGCAAGCCTGACGAAAGGCGCGGCAGAAGCGGTGCATTTTGATGCACAAAATAACCTGCTGTTTACAGTAGAAAGGGCTTCCAGCGGTCAAAACGTCAATTATGTCCGCTATTACAACGCAACGACGTTGCTGTTTATTGGCGAGAGCGAGACATCATCACCAGTGAGCGCCTTGTATGCTTACTTTGATAAGTTGTTGATTGTACAGGGCAATAACGCGGTCGAAATTGGTCTGTCAGGTCATCCCTGCCCGGACTGTGGCAGTAACACCGCGCCTACTGCCTATTTCACCGTCGACCCACAAGCCGGTGGCGATACGACAACGACATTTACTTTCGATGCTTCCGCCAGTACCGATGCCGAGAGCACACTGAGATTCCGCTGGGATTGGGACTCTGATGGTATCTACGATACCGAGCTAAGCGCGCAGTCGACGATCAGTCGGGACTTTGTACTGGCAGGCTCCAAGTACATTGCGCTGCAAGTCGTCGACGCTGCGGGACTTGATGACACCTACCGTTTGCGACTGGATGTTGGCCAGGGCTTTGATGACGAGCTCGCCTTTGAATTGCCGTTCGAGGTGAGTGATGCTGAGTACGACGAGGTTCGCGGCAAGCTCTACGCTACGGACAGGGATAATCAACGTCTGTATATCGTGAATATGGCCAGTGGCCTGGTGGAAACATACTTTGAATTTGGCTACATGCCAGAGCGGATGGCGGTAACGCCCGACGGCAAAAAATTATATGTTGCATTAACGACCCAGGATCACAGTTCCTACTGGTGGGAAGAAGATCAAAACGGCTTCATTGCGGAATTCGACCTGGAGCAAGGCGTTAAATTATCCGAGTTCGAGATTGCGATAGATCCCTATGACCTGGTGGCTACCGATACGGGTAAGTTGATTGTATCCAGCGGGTCGGGGCAATGGACTTACATCGTGGCTTATGATGTCACCAGCCACAGTGAGCTCGGAAAGTCGACGATTCACGAAGGCTCTGTGTTGAGCTTACACCCCAATCAACAGTGGGTTTACGCTGCGAATAACGGTTTATCCCCGTCCGATATAGAGAAATTTGATATCAGTGGCGAGGGCATTATTGAACGCTACGATTCGCCCTATCACGGCGATCATCGTATGTCGGGGGGGGTATGGGTGACTCCGGGTGGAGAAAACCTGATCACCCGTGGCGGTGATGTCTTCGTCGCGACCAGTGATTCCGACACAGATATGATCTACTTGCAGGGACTGTCTGCTGGAACCATCAATGGACTTCATTTCGATACCGCCAGAAACCTGATTTTTACCTTGGAGCAAAGTGGCGCCACCGCGTTTCTCAACTACTACAATCTCAGCAGTCTGGAATATATCGATCAGGTGGAGCTGAATAGCGACCCCGGTTTTACGTTTACCACTGGCGATTCGGTATTCACTTTGGCTAACAGCGGTGGTTCAACATTGGTCTATTTTGTACCTCACCCCTGCACCGAATGTGGTGTCAACACGTCGCCAATAGCTGAGTTCACAGTCAACCCCGACGTGCAGGTATCGACACAGGACGATATTACCTTCTCTGCCTCAACCAGCTCTGATGCAGAAAGCGATCTGGTTTATCGCTGGGACTGGAATGCTGACGGTGTTTACGATACGCCGTTTACCGATCAGCATACGATCAACAACACATATCCGTTGGGCGGCACCAAGACGGTATTCTTGCAGGTTAAGGACGCTGGAGGCCTGACTGACCGGGTGTCTCATACATTTGAGGTGGCATTTGTTAAGGATGCGAGCCAGTCTGCTGATGGTGGTCCGGTTTTTGAATTACAGTTTCGCCCCGATGCGCTGATTCACGATCGCCTCTATAGTCGAATTTTCGCTGTAGATGCCCAAGGCCGCAGGCTTTATGCGGTGAGCGCCAGCACCGGGATAGTGCAGCACTATTTCGAATTTGATTCTACACCGGGCAGAATGACTATCACGCCTGATGGCGAGACGCTGTATCTGGCTTTGGAAGCACACCCGCGAAGCTGTTGTCGTTACGAGGACGAGCAACGCGGATATATTGTAGAGATTGATTTAGCCTCCCTGACCAGGGCCGCTCAATTTGAAGTGTCTATCGACCCCTATGATCTGGTGGTGACCGCCAACGGCAAACTGGTTATTTCCAGTGCATCAGGACAGTGGACGAAGATGCACTCTTACGATGTCCGGGACGGTTCACTGACAGGCTCGACGTCTATACGGCACCTTTCCAATATTGAGTTAAGTGCAGACGAGCAATGGGTATTTGCAGTCGATACGGACACCTCTTCATCCGTCATCGGAAAATTTGATATCAGTGGTAGCGGGATCGTAAAGCTGCGCAATGGTGGAACCGGAGTTGATAACAATGTCTGGGCTGCTCCCAGCGGCGAGTATCTGGTCTCCAGTGGAGGGGATGTGTTCAGTAGTCGCGCCGAAGAGGAGGATGATTTCCTGCTACTGGCTGAGTTGACGCAAGCCAAAATCAGGGCGGTAGCGTTTGATATTGATCGCGATCTGTTTCTGACTATAGAGACCTCGGGCAACTATTTTTCTCCAGACTACTATTTGCGTTACTACAGTGCAGGAACACTGGTACTGGTCGATGAACAAGGTTTAACTGCGGGTGACTTTTTGTACCTGGAAAGCGGGGAAGTCTACGTTGTCAGCCAGAATGACAACAGCGCGACGATCTCTGTTTTTGCCAACAGGGTCCAATCAGAGCTGCCTTAACACCCTGCAGGGTATTGCCAATATCGCCAATCCGGTTCAAAGAGTGGTGTGGTGCGTTTGCTTGAGATTGCCAGACTGAATTTGAATCAGATTCGTTATTCAAATTGTTGGACTCTTTTCGACGTCAGCGCGAATTGACTGGCTGTGCGCTGATAACCTAATGTATGAACTTTGGTAGATCTACAGGTAGTTGAACATGGAAAGCCTAAGCTATACGGCGGCCCGCAGTAACCTTGCCAGGGCGATGTCATGAGACAGTTTCGCGCTGCAGCTTTCGCCCTGCTCTGCGTTTTTGTCGTTGTATCCTGTAGTCGCTCATCGGGCTCGGCCCCGACATCTACCCCCGCTTCTCCCACCAATCCCGAACTCGAGGCTGACATCGTGGATTTGGTGGAGCGGCGGATGGACGAGTTCGACTTGCGGGCGGTGATCGTGCGAGTGACGATCGACGGCGAGGAGGTCGCCACCTTCGCCCGGGGCGAGTCGTTGGCGGGTGTGCCAGCCACCACCGACATGCACTTTCGCAATGGTGCCGTGGCGATCTCCTACGTCGCCACCCTGCTGCTGACGCTCGTCGACGAGGGCAGGGTCGATCTCGACGACACCGTCTCGACCTGGTTGCCTGAGATCCCGCACGGAGAGCAGGTGACCCTCGGTCAGCTCGTGCAGATGACCTCGGGCTATCCCGACTATGTCATCGGGAACGAGGCATTTGGCGCGCTCTTCTACGACGATCCGTTCCGTCAGTGGCAACCGGGGGAGTTGCTCGCTCTGATCGCCGATGCCCCACTGTTTTATGAGCCGGGGACCAACTGGAACTACGCCCACACGAATTACGTGATCCTGGGCCTCGTGCTGGAGGAAGTCCTCGGTCAACCCATTGCAGAGGCGATGGAGGCGCGCATCCTCGACCCCCTCGGGCTCACTAACACCACCGATCCCGGCACGCCGGCCATCTCCGAACCGGTGCTCCACGCGTTCTCCTCAGAGCGTCGCGACCACCTCGGCGTTTCAGGCGGCACCCCGTTCTACGAGGAGTCTACCTTCTGGAATCCGTCGTGGACCATCACACGCGGAGCCATTCAGACGACAAACATATACGACCTCAATGCCACGGCGAGCGCCATTTCCAACGGTGCGCTGTTGTCGCCAGAGTCGCACAAGCTGATGGTCTCGACCGACCTCAGGGGCTTCGGCTCAACGATCGAGGGTTGCCCAACCTGCTCCCAACAGACGGTGGGCTACAGCTATGGGCTTGGGATCATCACGACCGGGAACTGGTTGGCTCAAAATCCTATGTTCGCAGGCGAGGCCGCTGCCTTCGGCTACCTGCCCTCTAAAGATGTCGCGATCGCGGTGGCGGTGACGTTCAGCGAGGACGCCTTCGACGAGGACGGGAACCCGCCTCCGAATCGGGCAGACGCGCTCTGGCGCGAGATCGGCGAACTCATTGTGCCTGGCGATGCGCCACCCATCAGGCGGTAGAGCCGCTCGCACAGTATTGGACTCCAAATCGTCGCGCTACTCAATTACGGGGGGACGTCGGTGTCAGGAAATTTTACAGGCTCCCACATTTAGCTCATACCAGACTGAATTTCGCTTCGGCATTTTGCCTCGAAGGTCGGTTTATTCTGACTGTGGGCAGTACAAAATACCTATAACGTGATGAGTATCACAAAATTAATTCCTAGAAGAGCAAGTTGGCATACAGATTGCTTTAAGCACACAAAGAGTCATTTTTAGACGGCTTATACGTACTTAAAGAGATCAGAGCAATGAAGCAATTAATTCTCAGACTAGTTCTACCCTTGGGTTTGGCAATGGCCAGTTCTAGCTCGTGGGCGGTAATGATAGTGGGCGGGCCGAGCAATGGCGTTAACGTAGGCCCGCTCGATACCCTCCTGGCTCAGGAGTTTCACAACGGCCCGGGGGGCAACCCGGCTGGAGAAACCGCTTGGGCGGAAGGCATCCTTGGCTTCGGCCTTAGTTTTGATGGCAAAGACGAGACTATAAACATCTACGATACTGATACAACTAACGTTCGGGCGTTTGCCTTGTCGTATGGTCCCGGCTACTTTGTCCTCAAGAACGCCACATACCGAGCGCTGTTTCAGAATGTAGCGTCCATGGATTGGGCTGTGATAGACAAATCCTTGTTGAATGCTGGGTTTAACCTCAACGGCACTACCATCAGTCATGCCACGCAGTTCAATGGTGGCGCTAATCCCGGCCCCGGCCCCGGCCCTGCGCCAGTGCCACTTCCCGGAACAGCTTTCCTGGTCGGCTTAGGGCTCATGGGCTTGAGGTTAGTGCGCAGGAGCACTGTGTAGGTAGAGCATTCCCTTTCTCCCATCAGTGTGTTTACAGAATGGCTAAGGGTCGTTACCTGAGCGATCGAGGGTAGATTTTTCGGGCTTCAAACGATTAGCTTGTCAGTACCTTGTCTTCCAATATTTGTGGGCCTGGTTCGTCGTCTTCGCGACAGAAACAAAGAAGGCCGCTTGTAATAGCGGCCTTCCTCTCTTCCAGTGCTTCGAAATTATATGCGAAGTCTACGCAATTGGATGGATGCGACGTCGTCGACCAGTGATGCCGAGCAATCCAAGACCGAGGAGGGCGAGGGTTCCTGGTGCAGGCACTGAGTTCGAAGGTTCGGAGTCCAGGAATACGCCAGACTGTGAGCTGTAGGTCACACCATCGACCACTTGGATGCCGAAGGTTCCGGTGTTGAAAAAGTCCAATGTTACGCTAACTGGATTGTCGTTTGTGGAGGTGAACACTCCGAGGGTGGCGAAGATATCAAAGTCCAGAACTTGGTCGATTAATACCGATCCGCTAAACATATCATTTATTGTAGTAGACACGTCAGCTGTCGGATTAATGAAGCTAAGAAAATCATTGCGTCCAATGAGTTCGCCGCCGACCGACGTAAAGTTGGCATATGTGGCGCCGCTGCCAGCTTCAAAAACGTAGAAAGTCGTTGAATAACCATACTGCAGAGTGGATCCTTGATTCACGACGTTGGTGATGTTAATTAAACCGTCGAATGCAAACGAAAAGTCCACCATGGTGCCTACAGAATTATCGCTGAACGATACTGTATCGCCAAAGCCGGCAACTGCTTGTGCTACTTGATTGGTGCCGGTTACATCGACAAGCGCTCTTGCCGTGCCGGTGTTCAGATCAGCCGCGGCCTTTAGAGAGCTACCGAAGGATTGCGAAGAATTTGTAGCGCCATTTTGAATCAGGCCGTCCACAGTTCCACCGCCACCAGATTGTATGAAAGGGCGAACATAATAGGCATTCGCATTGGCGGCTGCAAAAAGTGACGTTATCAATAAGCAGCTTGGTAAAAGTTTTTTCATTTTTTTTCTCCAATCTATATTATGGAATACGAAAGAGGCAAACCTCTCTCTATCACGGTTGTCTTGCTGCGATGAATAGAGCAAAAAACGTTCCACAACGGGAAAAATCTATAATAACAATGACTTGGAAAAATACTTTTGTTCTCTACGTGCACGGAAATTCGCGCTGTAAGAATTGCTGACGACCCGCTGAGTACTAGTACTCAAGAAAAGGGACCGTAATTTCGCTTTATGAATTTTTATTGGTTGGTTACAAGCAAACACTACCTAATAACAAGAACTTAGAAAGAAATTCGTCGCTTCGGGAGTTTTGCGGAAGCTCACTTTGTAAAATATCCTGACAGTACTTAAGTACTAATACTCAAGTGAATAAGCGATAAAGCTACAATCGCGTGCTTTCTCCATTAATTTCCTTATAGCCATGCCTGATTCTCAATCGCCAATGTCAACAATGTGTTTGATCCACTAATGCCGAGTTTTTTACAGATGTTAACTCGATGGTTTTGGATCGTTCTTATGCTCAAAGACAGGTGTCGGGAAATTTCCTTGCTAGTCTTATTTTTGGCGATCAGAGACAGAATCTCCTTCTCTCTATCACTGAGTCGGGCGAATTCTTCCGGGGTTATAGGCGCTTGAGGCACGATCGCCTCAATGCTGTTGCTTATAGACTCGCTTATATACTCGCGTCCGAGCATGATGTTCTGTAGGCACTCCAGAATGATTCGGTCAGGATCCGTCTTTAAAATATAACCTTGAGCTCCCCTGTTGCGTGCGTGCGCCACGAACTCAGTGTTGTTGTACATACTAAATATAATGCAGCGGGTATCAGGTAGTTGCTCTTTGATAAGCTCAAGAGTTTGTAGGCCATCGATGCCCGGCATGGCAATATCAAGCATTACGCAGCCGGGTTTCAATCGATGTATCTGGTCAAGTGCGTCCTTCCCGTTATCGGCTTCAAGGACTTCGTCATAGAGGTCGCATTGTGAGAGGATTAACTCTTTTACACCCCGTCGAAAAAGCGGGTGGTCGTCAACCAGTAAAAGCGTTCTATCCATTGGGCTTCCCTTCGCGACTGTATGGGAGAACGATTGTAAGTGTAGTGCCTTCTCCCGGACTGGATTGTACATCGAGCAGGCACGCTAGAGATTTGCAGTGTTCGCGTAGAGTGCGAAGTCCAAAGCGCCAGCTTCTGGATGATGCGGTGAATCCCTCACCATCGTCCTTTACCACGAATTGAACCTGTCCGTCCGCCTTGCTGGCTTGCAGCCTTACTATGCATTCGGTTGCTTTTGCATGTTTGATGATATTAGTGGTGGCCTCTTGTACCGCGCGATAGAGCAATAGCTGCGTATCGTCGTCCAGGTGGATATCTTGTATATAGAGATTCCAGGTGATACTGGCGTCAAAGGTACTCTTCAGTAATGCCGAAAGTGCAGCATCCAAGCCTAGATGTTTCACAATGCGCGGATGTGACAGATGAGATATGTTGCGTATGTCATTAATTGTGGAACTGAGTAGTCCACTAATGTTGTCGACCCTGGTGTTAAGGCTGGAGTGTTGAAGTTCCTCTGCACTACCCAGTCGCGCAATCTTTTTCTGAATAACGACGAGATCGTGACTGATACTGTCGTGAAGTAGTTTACTCATCGCTCCACGTTCATGTTCCCTGGCCTGTATCAACTGTTGGGACAACTCTTCCTGCACAATGCGCTGTGCTCTTTCTGCCTCCTCGTTCTCGACGCGCAGTTTAGCGATGCGTTCGGACAGGCCGATCGAGAGAACAATTGCCTCAAATATAATCGCCGCTGACATCCCGAAATCGATGTATGAATAGTGCGCAATAAGGCTGGCCTGAAAAAGTAGCGCTAACACTATAGCGCTGAATAGCATGCTATAGCCTGTCAGAAGATACACCGTAGGCCTTCTGTTTCGCCGAAATACTTTAATGCATACAAAGCCTATCGCAATCATGGCCAGCAGGTTTAGTCCATGAAGAAAGTACTGTGTATAGGCGTAGCGCGGCAGCAGCAGCGTGGGAACGCACAGTA
Organism: Halioglobus sp.; assembly: GCA_037969215.1. Classification (GTDB taxonomy): domain Bacteria; phylum Pseudomonadota; class Gammaproteobacteria; order Pseudomonadales; family Halieaceae; genus Marimicrobium. The sequence continues at coordinate 30,085 of JBBKWY010000098.1, read as the reverse complement.
AAGCGACCCATGCAGTCCACCGTAATGGCCGTATCAAGTTAGGAGCGTACGATTTCAAATCGAGGAAATGTATGACGAAAAGTATCATGAAAAAGTTCGTCGATGCTATGGCGAGCAGCGCAATGCGAGTAGTAGCGTTATCCAGGCTGGGCCAGAGGTATTGCTGACCTATCCCGGTTGTAGCAGCCTGTACCAGGGAGAATGAAAGAATATAGAGTACGTAGTACAGATAACTTTTATCACGTAGGGAGAAGTACACGCCCGCGTTATACAAAGCGAGAATGAAAATGGAGCCATAGAAAATTCCATATAAAAAGTATTCTGCCCCCTCGGCAATATTCCTGTCCCGCGCGGAGGTGATTTGGATAGGGAATATCAGTGGCGTTTCACTGGAAACTTTGAAATAGATTCTCGCGTGCCCCGGCGAGGTGATACTCAAGGGAATAGAGGGCTTTCTGTAGCTACTGGGCCAATCGTTGAAAGCCACTTCATCACCAACAAGAAAGCGATCGACGCTACCGTCATCATGAAGGACAAACGCTTCCACACGGTCTATATTGGGAAAATTAATTTCCAGAAACCATTGATTGGTGTCGCCCGGCGTCCTCACTTCGATATCACCAAATAGCCAGTGATTTCCGTAGCCTACGGGTATGTCAGCGTCTTCGAAAGGTTCAAAGCGGCCGAGTGCTTCAATGTCTGCAATAAATTCGTCCAGACTTAGCGAGGCATCCGAATCGTAGTGGTAGCCAAGTGTTGAAAACTCGAGTTGCGGTCGCACTTCTGCGGAGAAGAGCATCGCGGCTATCATTAGCAATAGTCCGACGCTTGTTCCTTTTCGAGTCATGAACGGGCTACTCTGGTCAGTCGAGCGGTTACTCTAAAACTATCTGATTGTATCCTCGGCGAGGTAAAGAAGGAATACGCCGAACTGCTGCGTCTGGCCTATCAGGTTTGGTTCCCCATACGCCCGGTCGGGGCTGAGCATTGCCGAGATATCAGGGCAAGTGCTTTCAAGGCATTGAGTAGCGTGGTTGCTTGATAACAGGAGTCGAATTTCTATGATCGGCACGAGTTAATTTGGCAGAACCATCTCAGGTGGTGTACGTTGGCAGACCACATTCAAGGCAACGGCCGACGAGAATCCAGATGCACGTTACAACAGACCCGCAGCTTGCACCGTGCATTATCGGCACCGCCCGCAGAACATGGAACGACGTCTCCGCGACACCGGAGCCATTGGACATGTGGGAAGACGTCGCCAGGTCCGCCGCGGATGACGTTAACGTACAACGAGACATCATCGGATCGATCGACCACCTCGGCCTGGTGCATTGCCAGTCGTGGGCCTACGACGAGCCGGTTAGACGGCTCGCAGACCGCCTCGCAACCCATGGTATTTACCGCAGCGAGTCAATACTGGCGGGCACGTCGCCTCAGCGTTTGATTGACGAAGCTGCCGAGCGCATGCTTCGCGGAGAGTGTTCGGTCGCACTCGTGGTCGGCGGCGAGGCGCTTGCAACCCGGAGTGCGATACAGCGAAGTGGCGAAACGCCCAACTGGAGCAATCCGCATCCCTCGCCGCCGGCCCTGCCTGTCGATTTCGACGAGTGGTACCTCCCTACCGAGAGGTCCCACGGGGTCCTGCCGGCCTGGCTGACGTTTGCCCTGCTTGAGCAGGCGAGATGGGCCGCGCGAGGAGCAACTCCCGAGGACCGCAACGAACTAGGCGAGATAATGGCTCGACTCAGCACTGTGGCTGCCGCAAATCCTGACGCATGGTTTCGCACTCTCCGATCAGTCTCGGACATCACGCAGCCTTCGACATCGAACCGAATGGTCGCATCACCTTACACCAAGCTCATGACGTCCTTCATGGGCGTCAATATGGCTGCAGCGAACCTCATGGTGACCCGAGGTACCGCTGATGCCTGGGGCGTCCCCGAGGACCGGCGGGCCTACCTCCGCGGTTGGGGGTTCGCGCGAGATGCGATCCATCTCGGCGCTCGTAACGACCTCTCATCTTCCCAGGGCATGACGGTTGCGACGCAGACCGCGTGTGCTATGGCGTCCATGTCGGTGAGTGACATCGACGTGTTCGATCTATACAGCTGCTTCGGGTCTGCTGTGCAGTTCGCCCGCGATGCTCTCGGCCTTCGCCACGACGATCCGCGACCGATCTCACTCACTGGGGGGCTCCCCTACCATGGCGGACCCAGCAGCAACTACATGGGGCACTCCATCAGCCACCTGGTTGACCACCTAAGGGCTAATTCCTCGCACGCGGGTATGGTGACCGGTGTCGGGATGCACATGACAAAGCACGTTGCCGCGATCTACTCGCCGATTCCCGGACCTATCCTGTGGGATGGAAACGAGCGTTCGACACAGCAATGGCGCGCGCCGTCGACGTCACCCGATGTGACCGTCGTGGATCACGCCGATGGACGCTGCGTCATTCGTGCCGCCACCGTCGTACATGCAAGCGACGGGTCGCCCACCCACGCCATCGCACTCTGCGAACTCCCTGACGGCACCCGCTGCTACGCGCGAAGTGACCGGCCGGCAACGATGAGCGCAGTGACGGATGGTTCCTGGGCAAACGCAGATGCAGCGGTGACACAAGGCCAGAACAGCCAGAATCTCTTTGAGTTGTGAGTGGCCTGCGCCAATTACTGACAAGGCAACACGCTCAATACCATCGAGATATCGGAGACCTATGAGCTGAACGAGGTATAGCTCTCAGCCGCAAATCATCTAACTCTGGTGCCCAAAGCACTCGCTGCCCTCATGAGGCAGGGTCTGCATCAAGTGTGTTTCTCTATACGCCAGGAGATTGACGCGGAAGCATCGTGGCTATGGAGATACCTTCTTCATCGATGAAGTCTTTGTCGGAATTAATGACCTGAACAGACGTGGTAGTGTCTTGAGGCGAGCTTCTCGAGGCTGCCTCGTTTGGTACTTAGCATGTCAGAACCAGCGTAAGGGTACTTATAGATTGATAGTCTTCAGTGCCGTCCGTTGTTTTCCAACAACGAAAGTCCTCTATAAAGAGGACTGAATGCGGTTCACAGCCTGAACCAGTTCTCTATAGGCCGTTTCTTGTAGAAAATGACCTGCGTTTTCAACAGCTGTAAAATGTGATTTGGGGAAGTGCTGCTGCCAACGGTTGATGATTTTATCTCTCGACATTAATGGATCTTGCATTCCCCAGACCAGTTCGATGGGTTTGTCTGCCAATAGCGTAAGTTTCTTTTCAAGAAGATCCAGCCATTCGCTTTCGCCACTGATCGCCAGAGGGAACACCCAGGTTCCCTTGCGCGTCGCTGGTGTAGGAAAAGGCCTGGAGTACGCATTCAGAGTAGACTCAGGCTGCGGGCCAAGCTGCTGAAGTGCATTTTTCATTAAATAGCCCGCAAACAAATTGTGTTTCAAAATAAGATATTTACCGAGGGGGCCGCCCATTATCTTGGAAAAGGTGGTTAGTAGTCCGTCAGGACGCCAGCTCCAGGTATTACCGATTACCAGTCCGGCTATCTTATCGGGATAGCGTGTTGCTATATCAATACCAATGGGCCCACCCCAGTCCTGGATCATCAGGATAAATTTCTCAAGTTTAAGATGATCAATCAATGCTATAACAGCATCCGCATGTTGCTGTGGTTTATAGGAATAACCCTCGGGATGCCCGGAAAATCCAAAACCCGGATAGTCTGGTGCAATGCATCGACGCTGACCAGCGGTCTCTGTTATCACCTTGCGATATAGAAAAGACCAGGTGGGGTTTCCATGTAATAATAAAACAGGCGTATTGTTATTCACTTCATCCGTGTTTGCTGGTACATCAAGGTAATGCATCGCTGCGCCTTGATAGTCCATCCAGTGGTCTTCAAAAGGATATTCATCACTATCGAGAGAAAAATCACGTTCTGGTTTCATGTCTCTATACTCTCTTTTTACAATATGGAAGAACCGGTCGCCTTAGTATGGCAGCCGTCGCTGCTTAGGTGGGCCTTCTATTGGTTGCCCTGATATCCAGTGATCAATCTTTACTACTCTTTTACACTTGGCTTCCTGTTTGGAAGCCAAGTGGAGACTATCTGAAAAATTAGTCGAACCAAGGTTTAGCGACGCTTATCCTTCAATCAGGATCGCCATGCGGTGACGTAGCGTTGCTGCGACCCGATGCCTGTGACACGCTTGATAGGCGGGGTCCAAAAATACTTTGGTAAATGCAAAAATGTCAGGATAGCGAACAATGCCAATGGCATCCCATTCTTCCTTGTCACCGATTAAGATTCCGCCAAACAATCCACTTGCAATAAACTCACCACCAACCTCTTCAACGAGTTGGTGGCTTACTTCGTAATAGCGCATCATTGCTTCAATGCCGCTCGCCTGCTCGTTGTCTGGGTAATCTGCCTGTTCCCTGAACTTCATAAAATTAACCATACAGATTTTTTGCCCGATATTGCACTCAAACGCTTTTCCCCACTGATCAGCAGACGGGACAATACTGCTATCTCCATAGAAGCTGACGAGCTTTGCAATCGTTTCTTGGTTGTTCATAATATTTTCTCTGCGTTGGTTATCATTGTCTTTGTTGGTATTGATCTCTGCGCTATGACAGCACTTCTGGAGCCAATTGTATTCTCGATTTCTTTCTGTGTTGTATTGCGCATGGCGTCGATTGCTAATACCGACAGAATTTTTAATATTGACTAGCGTGGGTATAATAGCCACGCCTGTCGCTCTGACTTCATTGCCTACTTAGCCACTGCACTGTGCATTTCCCGCTCGGTGAATACATTATTTACTTGGCATGGGATTTACCGCGTTCCCCAACGCAGCCTGAACGACCTTCTTGGCCATTGCGATAAATGAATCCACCGAATCAGAGTTGGTTCTGAATGAATCGCCCTGTACTGTAACCAAGCCTGCGCCGATCACTTCTTCGGTTTGACTGTCAGTAAGCTTGCTCTCGACTAACATTGCCGGCGTTTTGGAATTCACGTCGCCGGCATAGGCTGCGGCGTTAATCACAAGGCCAACTGGCGTAAAGTTCCAGGGCTGAAGGCTGTCCGCTGAACTTTCGGCACCCGTAATAGCGACAGAAATACGCGCCACACCCGGACCGGGCTGCTCCACAATCTCGATGCTGCCCTTACTTCTGACCGCGTCAATCATTGCTGCCTGTAGCGTTTCTTTCGCCTGAAGTATGGTGTCGTCAGAGACGGTCTCGGTGGTGTCCGTATTCAAATAAATGGGATCCAGTATCACAGCAGTATAGCTGCCTGGGTTGACCCCCGGTTTGCGATAGCGCCATATGCGAACATCCGGGATGGCAGTGGATACGGGAACCAGGACAGCATAGTTTGGTAAAAATCCTGACTCCGGCATCGGCTTGCTAGCCAGCTCAGGGGTATTGCTGCAGGCTGACAATGTCGCTGTAACGCAAACTGCTGCAAGTAATGTGCTTAGCTTCCACATAATAGTTTCCTGATACCGTCAATTTTTGTGGCTAGGTATGGTTGCCGGCAGTTTTAGAGGTCAACTGACAGTTTTCCTCGGCCTTGTTCAGTGTCAGCCTGCCAAGGCCCATACTGGTTCGTTCTTTGTCGTAAGTCCAGAGCCAGCTGCTCGTGAAAGTGGCACTTCATTTGTGCTGTCTGTTGAGGCCGGTCTACTGGCGACTACTCGGACAAAAATCGGATAAACGGGGAGAGGGTGAGAAACAGAATTGTCACAGTAAGCAAACTGTAAAAAATCACAGTCAGTGGTGATTGCTTGAAACGGTCGCCAAACGTTTCAGGCGCAGCCTCGATCCTCAGTTTTTCAAAATAGCGGTAACGCTCTAGTTGGTAGGCATCGATCAGCTCACGAGCTTTGGCCCTGTCGTATTCATTGACTAACCACAGGCCGGCAACTGACACGCCCCAGCGTCCCGCCGATGTCTCATAGCTGTCCAGCGCATTGTCCGCTAACAAATCGCGAACATCCTGTGCTTCCTCGTCAGACACGCCATTTAAACGAAAAATGAGTACCGCCATTACATCGCTCCAGAGGGTGTGCATGGGCGTGAGCCGGCTTTGCGCAATCGCCCATCCCGGTACAGCCAATTAAACTACGCGAGTTGTCAAAAAGATCATTGCCGAAACAGGCTGCTATGACTGTCGCGAAGTTATCAGACTCTTGTGCCCAATGCACTCGCTACACTCGGGGCAGTCCAGGGGTGGCCGGATACTGGTGTGCAGAGTTGCTCTGTGAGACTCCGCTGGTCTAACACTATCTGAGGGGATGGTTTGGTATATTGATACCGGTCAAATCGTCAATGAAACTGTTAAGGTCAGCAGTGTGACCAGCCACTGTCAGAGCGCCACCACTGTTAAGAAGGGAACATGGGAATACATTCAGAGAAAACCTACTGCCGAATCTGCGAAGCATCATGTGGTCTCGTCGTTGATGTTGAGACCGATCGCAATGGCTCACAGATCATTCGGAAAATCACAGCGGATGCAGAGCATCCTGTTTCAAAAGGGTACGCCTGCATCAAGGGGACAAGCCTCGCTGGCATTCATCATGACCCGGACCGCGTAAACACTCCCCTCAAGCGAGTAGAGGGGGCTAAAGATGGCGATTGCTGGGAAAAAATAAGCTGGGAGCAAGCCATTAGCGAAATCGCAACAAAATCTCGTGACCTGAAACTGAAATATGGCGCAAACACGTTAGCGCACTACACAGGTAATCCCAGCTACGCGAATTTCAAAAATATACTTTGTACGCAAGACTTCATCAGTTGTTTGGGATCTGATCAAGTGTATGCGTCACATTCAGTAGATCTGAACAATAAGTTTCAGGTATCGGCGGATATGTATGGTGTCGACGTGTTGCATCCGATACCGGACTTCGCCCATACCGAATTTCTTATGTGTCTGGGCAGCAATCCAGTGATAAGCCAGATGTCCGTGGTCAGTGTGATTAACCCTCTTGAAAAACTCCAGGCTATAGAGCGGCGTGGCGGAAAGGTCGTGATTGTAGATCCACGCAGAACGGAAACCGCGTCGAAGGTCGGAGAGCACCTGTTCATTCATCCCGGGACAGACGCATTTTTTCTTCTGGCACTGCTTCATGTACTGCACTATGAGCTGGATTTTAGAGCACCGGCTATGGCGAACTATATAGAGGGCGCAGATACGCTGATTGATGCCGCCAGGGAATGGACGCCAGAGCGAGTTTCCTCCCTTAGCGGAATCAGCAGCGTTGTGATTCGACGTATTGCAGCACAGTATCATCGCGCTAACGGCGCAGCCCTTTATATGTCCACGGGCGTAAACATGGGGCCGTTTGGTTCTATCTCTTACTGGGTGCTGCAAGGGATTAATGTGCTCTCTGGTAACCTTGATAAGAGAGGCGGACTTCTGGTGCCCGAGGGCGCCATAGACTGGCTGACACTGGCGCAACGCATTATCTCCAGTGACCCAAAGGTTAAGACATCACAGGGCTGGCATAAAGTTGCCGGATGTTTTCCAGTGGCGTCTCTGCCAGATGACATTTTGTGTGCTGGTGATCACCGTATTCGTGCACTTTTTATCTCAGCCGGCAACCCCGTCCACTCCACGCCACATCCCAATTGGCAGAAGGCGATGGAGCAACTTGAACTTGTGGTCAGCGTGGATATTTATATCAATGAAACGGCCGCGCGTTACGCCGATTACGTGTTACCGGCGACCGACATGTTGGAAAGATCTGATTTCCCTCTGTCTCACATTCCGCTGCAGGCGGAACCTTATGCGCAGTATACCAAGGCTGTGGTGCAGCCTAAGTTTGATCGCCGAGAAGAATGGGAAATCTTTTCCGCTTTATTGCTGGAAATCGGCGCACCCTTGCTGTCGGACAAGCCCTTACTTTTGTTAGCCAGAGCCAATGCGCTGTTGCAGCGATTACCGGGCAGTCTGAGAGTGACACCTGATCACATACTGAAACTACTACTGTTTTTGGGCAAGAAAGTGTCGTTGAAGAAATTGCTCGCTCATCCGGAAGGGGTAACACTCGCAGATAACGCGCCAGGTACGTTTCTGGGGAAAAGATTGAAGCAGCGCGTCAATTTGTCACTTGAAAGGGTGGCTGCTGATCTGCCTCGGCTGGCCGACTATGAAAAACAACTCACTACTGCAGCGCGCAGCCAACAGCCGAATACGCTCGCTTTGATCGGCCGCCGCAGTCGTAAATCACACAACAGTTGGATGCACAATAACGCGCAAATCAAACAACCGCTGTCGAATAGCGCCCAGATCAACCCGGAGGATGCCGCGCGTATGCGCTTGGCGGTTGGCGATCGGGTGAAAGTCTTTAGTGATCATGGTGCTATTGAGTTGCCGCTGATGATCACTGCTGACGTGATGCCCGGTGTAGTTGCCGTACCGCACGGGTGGGGCCATCAGGTCACAAGCAACCAACATTCCAGGCAGCTGGCAGGGCAGAATATTAACGACGTGATCCCCGGCGGAGCCGCCTATATGGAGCCTGTAAGCGGGCAAGCAATTTTGTTAGCGCACCCCGTGAGCATAGAAAAAGTAGAGCGGTAATCTCCGGCAGAAAACTGGGACGGGTATTGCGAAGTTAAATGCCTGTCACTGTTCGAATCGACTGATGAATACATATAGGCGCCATCGATTCCGGCTAGGCGCCCCCCACCTGATATCATTTCTTGCGCAGTCTGGCTCTACTACGGCGTCAACTCGAGCCACCGCGATATTGAAAATCTCCCCGCTATCACCGGGATTTCAGGGTAAGTACATTCGGTGAGTGGCGCAGTGCGATTGCTTGAGATCCGCGGTTAGATTTAGTCGGCTTGAACGAGTTAACTTCTCGATACCGCCTGGGGGATTGCCAGGGGATTCTCGGCAAGCTAAATATCCCTCTCCTGGGAAACTGATTGGGCTGAAAAGGCGACGTGTACGGATGTACATCGATGACCTGCGGACCAAAGCAACCTATCGTATCCATCAAGATTGAAGTTGGCACTTGAAGGGCGAGAGAATGAGATTCACTTTAGAGAACGATCATTGGTATGCAATGGAATTGATTGGCCCAGAATTTGGTGAAACGGTCAGGGCATACTCACCGATACGAATAAAACAGGTTGTGACTCTTGGAGGAGGCGCTCGGAGGCTACAGATGGATTTCTTTCATGCGAACTATCCGGCTGGTGTGCAGAACAAGTCTTATATGGTGGGGACCATTGATCGACAGGGGGATTACCTTCTGGGCCGCGTGGCGCAGTCGGATAGATTTATTCTGCTGTTCAACCTAAACCATGGTTGGCTAAGTCACCATTTCGACGCTCAAGTCGGGCCTGACGGGTCGCTGGAAGAATGGTGTGAACTGCGTTCTCGGCACACTGGTTAGGTGGTCTGGAATGTCTTACGGCATTCTTCAGATCGATAAGCCGATGTGTAGGAAAATCTGCTATCAAAAACTGGTCGAGATTCGGTACTCGATGGAGGGAGGAGTCATGAAGGGACTTATCGGATTGGTGCTGATAATAATGTTGGTACCTACAGATGCTGTCTCACAGGAGGAATTAACCTACTGTACAGATATGAGGGGGAGTGTTGTGATTGTCTCTGACTACCATTGTCCTGATGGCTACTGGTCTATGTGAGTAGTCAGCCCCCGCAAGACATGACCTCAATCATGCCACTCTCCGAATAGGGTAGAATGCCATTTTTCTTCAGGATATACAGACTGTGAATAACCTCGTAAAAAGCGCATTGCCCTTTAGCGAAATCGTCAAGGTGAGATATCGGGACATGGATGCTCAGGGACACCTCTACTTTGCTAACTACATGGTATATGCAGACGAGGTGCTCGGCGCATATATGGAACAACTTGGGCTTGGTGCTTTGAACCCACACAAAGCGCCCTGCCTGATTTTTACTGTCAACATTCGCTGCGAGTACCTGAGCGAGATAGCGGGCAACGGCGAGGTCAGAGTCTGTGTGGGCTACGACCGTCTGGGGAACTCAAGTGCCGATGCCGTTTTCGAACTTTACAATAATGCCAGTGACATACTGTTGGCCAGGGGCGGGTTAACGCAGGTCTTTGTCGATCCCGGGTCTCGGAAATCTATGCCCATTCCGCCATTTTTCAAGGCGGGCATCGTTGAGCAGCAACCCGAACTTGGCGATAACTAACGCCCTTAACTCTTCCAGATGCCCCGACCGGAATTCGACGAGAGATGGGCAGCCGTGGGGAAAAAAGCTCCATCCGCACGCGATCAGACCCATGCAACAGTTCCTTTTCATCGATCAACTATGGATACAAGAGAATCAGCGATCTGATCAAGGCCACGGAGCTATTCAAGGTTGAGTTTAAAAACGGAACCGCGATGTATATTCGAGATCCCAAAGGCTGAGCATAACCGAGATCTCAAGAGAAGTGCGTTCAGCGCATGGAATAAGGTAGTGGTGTGAGACCGGGCCGTTGTCCTTTTTGGGCAGAGATAGTTAATTTGGGAGTATCCTCAGGGCTATTGCAGGGAGCTGATTTTCGTGTCTAGAATGGTTGAGAATATAAAACGAGCACAGACTATGTCACTGCTAAAAAAAGCGTTCCTGTGTGGTCTGTTGGTGGTGGGTTGTCAGTTGTCCACCGCCAGTACGGACTTGCTGACTTTGCAGGACAGCGGCTCGGGCGCAATACAAAACTATAATCTCTTTGGTATCCAAAACACGTATTCATATGAAACGTTCAGTTCCATGATGGTGAGTGTGAGTCCTCCTTGCGGTTTAGCTTGCTTACCATCTCCCTTCCCCGGGTCAAGTACCGTTATTGGCGGATTCTACGTATTCGATCTCTCCGGCGTCGATTTCGCCGTTACCTCTGCCACGCTGGAGGTGCAACTGCGTCGTGAGAATGCGGGGAGTTCTTCGTCTCTGGTGAATTTATTTGGATTCGAAACCGTTGCCGCAGGTGATCTGCTCAACCTGTCATCACTATCCAGCGAGTCGGAGCTGAGCAACGCCCTAAGCGATATTCAAGGTGGCGCGCAATATGGGCAGCAGGTTGTCCCGGGGTGGACACCTCCCATACCCCCGCTGCAAACATTCGTGATTGATTTGAGCGACGCAGCGCTGGGCACTATCAATAGTTTCGGTGGTTTGTTTGCGTTGGGAATGTCAGTAGGTAATTGGGGAGAAGCTGTCGAAATTTCCGGCGCCACCCTGAACCTCTATGGAGATTCTGAGTCCGTTCCCCTCCCGGGGAGTACCAGCAGCTTCACCGGGTTAAATATAATCCTTTTAAAGGCTGCGCTTGACGCAAAGAAAACAACTAATCAAGACGGATCTGGCAACTAGAAAGGTATCGACGGTACTGCCACATTAACTAGTCGAAGTTGATAAAATCGGTGGAGCAGGGTTGTCGATTGAGGCTGGGAGCCAAGTCTCCTTAGCCTCAGGTACTTAGCTTGCCAAAAACCTCTCACTCAGCTGTTACGGCGGCTCGCCGTACTGAGTTGGAGGGTGGACTGACAAGAATGCTGGAAAGTGTGTTGCCGTGTAAAAACAGCCACTCAAAGTGTCAGTTTATTTTACAAACATCCGAGTTTCCATAAATGGACTTCAGTTAACTCTTTGATTTTAAAAAGTGGCACCAAATTTGCTATGCCAATGCATGCGTACGATGTTCCCTGCCTCCCAATCAACTAATTGACTAGGAAGAATAAGATGAAGAAGTATGTGATGGTAGTACTCGCCATTATATGGATGTCCTGCCCTGCGCACGCGGCAGTGATTTATGACAACTCACTTAGTGGTGCAGCAGGGTTTGGCTGGAACAGTAATAGTTCAGCTCAGCAGGTTGCGGAAATATTTACTCTTAGTAGTTCAGCCACTGCAACTGACGTGGCTTTTCATGGTTTCTTTCACTCGGTGCCGCGGACAGGCGACGTTCTCCCGGGGCCGCAGATAGGCGCTTTTGATATATTATTTTTTGACGACATTGGCGGCCTACCGTCTGCAGCGTCTTTCGCGTCAACAACGACTTCGAATGCCGCAGGTGTTTTCAGAGGACAGACTGCTACGGGCTTCGGCAAGAATTTCGATATTTACACATGGACGTTTTCAATTCCAGATGTGCCTTTGACTGGAGGAATCTCTTACTGGATGTCCGTGCGCTCTGCGGAAAACTCTCCGCTTTGGGCTTGGTCTGTTAGCACTAGCGATGGGTCCGGAAACTTGGCTGGAAGACTCGACAACACAGGGGCATGGATATCCTTCGATCCGGGGACTCAAGACCGGCAGGCATTTACGCTCTACAGCAATGAAGTACCGGCTCCTCCTACACTTCTAATTCTAGGGCTTGGTCTCGCCGGTATTGGCTGGTCACGCGGTAAACGCGCGTAACCGAACTTCATAATAAATCCCGTCATGAGCGAGATTTTTAATGTCCCTTCCTAGGCGAAGGCGGCGAATCGGCTTAGATATTTCAGACTATTCGAAAGGGCCGCTTTCGGGCTCAGAGCGGTTGTGGGGGGGATTGCCAAATTAAATGCCTCTCACTGTTAGAATCGACTGATGAATACATATAAACGCCATAGATTCCGGCTAGGCGCCCCCCACCTGATATCATTTCGTACGCTGTCTGGCTCTACTATAGATTCAATCTCAGCCACCGTAATATTGAAGACCTCTTGGCTGAACGAGGTATCATAGTCACCCGCAAATCAATTCGCCTGTGGTACCCAAAGCACTCGCTGCGCTCATAGGGCAGGCTCTGCATCAAGTTCGGTGCTCTATACGCACCTAGACTAAAGCGAAAACACCGAGGCTACGGCGATAGCGTCTACATCGATGAAGTCTCCGCCGGTGTGCCAGACCACTCAGATCAACGGCAAGCAGCATTACCTGTGGAGGGCTGTCGACCAGGACGGTGAAGTGGTTGATGTATATCTTCAGGCGAGAAAAGTACCGGTTGCCACTGAGAAGTTGTCCGCCGGCGGCCGTGCGGTGTCACAAAAAATACACATAATTTTCATATAACAGCCATATAAACCCGGGATGATTATGGCATGGAAATGCTCAATCGATTGAACCACTTCGACCAACAACTGTTTGCGAAGCTGTTCACGCACAACCCGAGTGGCACCGTGATCTCGCTGGCAAGAGTACTCTCACGCTCTGGCGAGGGAGTGTTGCACCTGCTGATACCATTTGTGGCATGGCAACTGGGCATGGCGAGCATCGAGCAACTGGTCGCATTGCTACTGCTATCGTTTACGCTGGAGCGCTGCTTAAACTGGTCTCTCAAGAACACACTGAAACGACCGCGCCCGCAAAATGCTGGCATGAATGACTACAGCTTCAGCGAATCACCCAACCGCTTCAGTTTTCCGTCGGGCCATAGTTCCCGCGCCTTCCTGCTGGCCACCGTCTTATTGATCGTCTATGGGTCAACAGCTCTAATTATGTATTGCTGGGCCACCGGGGTTGCACTTTCCCGTGTCATTCTGGGCGCACACTATCCGGGTGACATATTAGCCGGGGCTATTGTCGGCAGTGCAATGGGGGCATTCAGCGCCTCATTGCTGGGACTTATATAGACGGAGACGGCGATGTATCCAAAGACCGCGTGAGATGATCTGGCCTGTCGCTCTATTGGAAAAAACTGGCGGCCTTGGCCTTGATCTCTTCGGCCTTATCTTCGCCTGCGTCTGCTAAGTCTTTCAGGTGAGCCCTCCCTTCAGCCATCTTATCCTTGATATCGTTAATCTGAGTGAGTACCTGCTCCTCAAGATCGGCTCCCGCCGCGTCAGCTTGAGCTTGAGCCTTCTTTGCCTTGGCTTTCGCCTGGGCTGCTTCGAGCTGCTCGTCATATGCAGCCATTTGCTTTTCAATTTTCTCTTTGATTTGATCTATAAGACTCATTGTGCGTTTCTCCTTTTGCTGAATTGAGCACTAATGTTAATTGATCTTAAACGCGCCTACATTGCGTTGGCTCAAGCAATTGAAAGATAAATTCAAAAATGGCCGCAAGTGCAAAGGCATTCCAGAGCTCGGCCCCTACACCTGTCACAGTCTGAATTGGTGCTGGACGGCTTGAGCAACCCAAAAGGTACCGACATGTTAACTCTCCGATATTGGTAGAATCGGGCCATGAATACATACAAGGGCCATCGATGTCCACCCGACATCAACATCTACGCGGCCTGGCTCTACTATCGTTTCAACCTGTGTCACTGAGATATTGACGATAACCTTGCCTATTGTGACGAGCGGGCAGAGAGCCCAACCGGGACAGTAAGCCGAAGAAAAGTAACGGGTTTTTCTGGTGATGATGGGCAGGGAAACCGAGACCGAACTCTGGCCGAACTTGGGGTGGGTCGGTTTGCTGGGTCAGTGGGTGTAAGTGGGAGAAGCGTAAGGGCTTTTCGAAACCGAACGCCGAATTGGGTTCGCGATCATCGAAGCCTTTGCTTCATCAGGACGGACGCACGAACCACGAAAGTGAGATACATCCCCAGGAACGCACCGCCCTGCGCCAGGGCGATGCCCATCGTGTGCCAGTGTTCGCCCAGCACGACCATCGCCGTCAAGCCGGACAGCGTCCAGATCGCGGATATTAAGATGACCGACTTCCCGGCTCCTGCATATTGGGTGACGCTGAGGAAGATGCTGGCAATCATCGTGATCCCGATCGAGGAACTGACCACGACAAGCAACCAGTAGGCCTGCCGGTAGACCTCTCCGAAAAACCCGAGAAGGGTCTCTCCGAAGATCACGATGAAGAGAATCCCGATGCCGGTCGCGGAACCGACGAAGAGCAACCATCTTTTGATCAGCTGCCTGTAGTTTTGCCGGCTTCTTGCTTCGATCGCATCGGCGATCGCTGGAAGGAAGATCGCCGTCGCGGAGATTCCCGCAACGGACAAGAGCTGCGCGAGACGGTCAGCCGCCGCGAACATCGCCGCATTCTCACCGTTGGGGTGAATCCACCCGAGGACCATAAAGGGAGCCTGGATGAGCGTGACGTTGACGACCCCACTCACCAGGTAGGGGAAGGCACCCGTCACCCATACCCTCCACGCAGTCGCAAGTGACCCTTTCTTGAACTCGGGGCGCTCGACGAGGAGGTTCAGCCTCCATAGCGCGATGCAGACGACCAGGTTCGCCGCGGCCCAGACCGCTGCAGCATCGAGGACATCGAACGAATCAATCCCCAGGAGCCGCACCGATCCGAGCCCCACGAGAATCATCAGTTGCAGACCGGGGACGAAGAGGAACATCGCTCGGCCGGCAGCCTCATGCGTATTGGCGGTGCCGACCAGATAGGTCATCAACGCGACCAGCGGCACAAGTGCCAGCACGGCAGCAAAGCTCTGGTCTCTCACCGCAGAGTTGCTTCCGAGAACAACGTGCGCCGTGAGCACCAGGCCAAAGGCAAAGACCCCCGAAAAGATGATGCACAACGGCATCCACTTCCGGAGCCCACGTGCAAGAGCGAATTCGCTGCTGACAATCGCACGCCGAAACGGAACCGTGATGAACTGGCTCGCCCCAAGGCCGGCGAAGGTCGAGACGATCATCATGACCCCGTATGCCGCATTGAATTCACCGAACGCTGCGGTTGAGAGCATGTTCGCCAACGCCACCCCCGCGAGAATGCTCAGGACCGTGCCCAGCAACTGCTGCGAGATCACGAGCACCAAGCGTCGAAGTGAAAGCGATGATTCAGACATCCGACGTTCACTCTTCTCGGTCAATGAGCGGCCCTGCCGCCAATGGGCATCCTAACGCTCCACACATTTCGACAGAATCGAAATCATCAATACTGCAGGGGCGAATAGACTGCGCGTTGAGGCTGTTGGAGTGGAGGCCATTAGGGGTATCTCGAGTCTGTGAAGAAATTTCAAGGCGATAGTAGCAAGATAAAGAGTGCATTAGCGCATTGTTAAGAACAGGCTGCCGTCTCAGCCGCGACAAGCGGTCGCAATACCCCGAGCGTTCAGGCTGTTGAATTGCATCGAAATTTGACCCTCAATTTGCATTGAAAAATGTACGGTGTAGATCACTCTAACCCGGCATCTGGCCTAGAATATTTGGCATCCAGGTGGGTCAATCTGAGATTCAGTTGTTTCTGGATATTGGATGCAATTCAAAAACGACGATGCAAGCTGGAAGATTTTTCTTGGGTATTGCGAACTAGTATGGCGTCTTCTCCCGATATATAGTCGAACCCCGCCGTCACAGGAGTGTTTATTTATGTTTTCTACCAAGAAGGTTGCTGCTGGCGTTGTGCAGTGTACCTTTTTTATATCAGTGTTGTGGTTAGTGGGTTGTTCGAATGACAACCGCGGAGAAAACAATGATTTTGAAACAGAGATTGACTCTGGTTTTGTTTTCGTTGCATTGCCGGCCATATCGGGTGTGCCGGCAGGCATGACAAAGGTTCAAGGCTGGATCGATACTGAAGATAAGATATCGATAAGGGAGCATACTTGGGATATTTGGAGTGGCTTAACCGCAGATTCAGGTGAATCACACAGGGGAGAGCCGTTGCCTGTATGGGAGACGTGGTATACACCTGAAGAAATTTACGTCAACGAACCTGCTAATATCACAGCCGTACGCGCTCGCAGTACAGATTTTGAAAATCCCCATAACCATTTTCGCGAAAGTATCAGCGGCGACGAAGTTATAAGTTCATTCAATAAGTACAATCGTCTTTATGCAGATCACGTCTGGAGTAACCAGTACAATATCGCCGAGGTATTGACTGACCTAAATGATTTCTTCACCTTCGTTACCCAGCCGACAGTCGAACGAAAAATTCTGGGCTTTCCACAAGGTACGGCAGCACTTAAACCCGTATTTTTTCTGGTCGCACAAGCGGGACTTACGCCCATACCTTATTGGCGAGGCCCTGACAATTCATCTGATAGCGTAAACCCCACACCCGATACATGGAATCAATGTGTTGCGGTAGACGCCACCTCTTCTTCCGTTGGAAATATGGTATCGCTCGATTGCAATGGTACCCAGCAAACCATGGAAGTCATAGCACTGGAGGAGTTTTATGCCATTACGCTTACCCAGGAAGAAATCAACGATATTGTTGACGTGGCCGGCAACTTCTCTCAGGCGGTTGTTGGTGATTATGCCGTCTTGGTGGCTATGCATGTTACCACCAAGGAAATTCCCAATTGGACGTGGCAAACCTTCTGGTGGGACCCATACCCCGAGGAAGCGTCTTTTCCTGCTGAGTCTCGTCCCGCCAATAAAATTGCCAACTTGCAAAAGCCCTGGAGCAACTTTGCTGCGTGTTCAGCCTACTCTATGGTAAGCCCCTCTGTTGTCGGCACTGAGGCAGTCATCTGCTTTAACCCACATTTGGAAACAGGACTGGGAAGTGTGGATGGGATAGCCTCTAACTGCATGAGCTGTCACTTTCAAGCTACGTGGGGAGAGGGCGGTTCGTTTGGTGGTGGTTTGGATTATCAGACTAACGGATTTTATACTGGCTCGGAGCCTGCCTTTAGCACTGTTACTAAATTGGATTTTTTATGGTCCCTGACGCGAGCAGCGGCCACTGAAAATAATTAGCTGGCCTCTTTCCCAGACAAGAATGCTCTTCGTCACGCTGCCTATGAACGGTGCTGCCAAATTAACTGCCCGAATTCGGTAGAATTGGCGAATGAATATCTATAAGCGCCACCGATTCCCTCCCGATATCATTAGCTATGCAGTCTGGCTCTACTATCGATTCAATCTCAGCCATCGAGATATCGAAGATCTGCTCGCAGAACGAGGTATCACTGTCAGCTGTGAATCAATCCGATTGTGGTACCCAAAGCACTCGCTGCGTTCATGGGGCAGGCTCTGTATCAAGTTTAGCGTTCTATATGCCGGAAGATTGAAGCGAAAACACCGAGGTTATGGCGATACCTTCTACATCGATGAAGTCTTCATAAAAATAGACGGCAAGCAGCATTATCGGGACCTGAGGATAAGTGCGTTCAGCGAATGGAGCAGGGCTGCCGCTTGAGGCTGGGAGCCAATTTTCCTTAGCGTCGGGTACCTAACTTGCCAAAACCTTCATGGCAGCTCTTTAAATATGGGCTGTTATGTTATGGTGCCTCCTATTTTTAATTTGGATGTAAACTATATGAGCGATGTCATTACTACTGCTTCAGGTTTGAAGTATGAAATCCTGGAGAGCGGCAGTGGGGCAACCCCTGGACCAACCGATACCGTGAGCGCGCACTACCATGGGACATTTGAGGATGGCCGAGTCTTCGATAGTTCTGTCGAACGTGGCCAGCCCATTGATTTGCCTGTGAACGGTGTTATCGCTGGATGGACGGAAGCCCTGCAGATGATGAAGGAAGGTGACAAGTGGCGACTTATTGTAACTCCCGAGCTTGGCTACGGAGCAAATGGCTCGGGTCCGATTCCGGGCAATACAACACTGATATTTGAAGTCGAGTTGATTGCTGTCCGCTAGAGATAGTGTAGCCAGGCGAGCTGAGTGACAGGCGAAGCGGCCTTTCAAGCGGCTATTCATGGAAGTGAGTCCAGGAAAATCGTGACAGATAAGTTGCGCAGCTATGGCGTTGCTCAACGGGAATTAATCCCAGCGACAATAAACAGTACTAAGCAGTATGAGAATAATCGAGCAGAGCAATCTCATGAAGCTACCAGAGTCAGGGAGCGGGGAATGCGTAAGTTCAAATCGATTAGACAGGCGCAGCGATTCTTGGGTGTCCATGCTGCGGTCTCAAATATATTCAATCTGGGCAGGCACCTTGTCAGGGCAGAACATTATCGAAATCTCAGGGCAACTGCGTTTGCAGATTGGGGAAGGGCGGTTGCTTGATTCCTGCGGTCTATATCTGCTGGCCTAGAGAAGTTAACTTGTCAGAACTTTTGCTAGAGATTTACATTAACCATTGCCGATTCAGTCACAGTGCGGATGGCAAAGCGCGGATTGTTTTATACTAATATCGACACCTTTGATAGGGTCGTCGCCGCCCAGTGGGCGGGACTTGTCTTGAATAGCTCCTGATTCTTTTTTACTGGAGATAAGCTGACTGTTCTGATCATCAGCAATATTCCCGCTGTCTGCAGCAGGGGCTACAATGGGGGCCGCTGTATCACAGTGCGGGTGGCACAGCGCGGATCTTTTTATAATAATATCGACGCCCCCGATAGGGTCATTGCCGCCATGCGCCAGGGTGCTTGCTAAAAATGCAGCAGAGAGCACGAAGCTCGATATAAGTAAATTGAATTTCATGTATATTCCCAATTGTGGGTTGTGTCGTAAGAGCGAAGTGTAAGTATACGCCGAATTTGGGTACTGATTTGGGTACTGATTTGGGTACTGGTAGGTTACGTCGCTGAAATTGGTAGAATCTGCCAATGAATACTTATAAACGTCACCGATTCCCGCCAGATATCATCAGCTACGCCGTTTGGCTGTACTGTTGTATTGCATTGAATATTGAGCCGATTTTCTTTGATATTTGCGCCCCAGATTGACCTGTCTGAAATACTAGAAATCGACTTTTATCAGTTGGATAGACCCGTTCTAGAGGGTAAATTTTCAGCGCAATTGGTGGGTCAATTTTTGATGCAATTCAACACGTATAGTTCAGGAATAGCATTTCAGTAGCATCGAAAAAACAAATCGCTAATGCATCGAAATTTCCGGTTCACTGCAGGGTGTAAGTGCTATGCCGGTTTAGGCTTCAACGGGATTTTAATCGTTGATCATTGATTTGCCGCGCAGTAGTCAGCAGCTAAATCGCCGACTTTCTGCAGCATGCCAAATTCTGGCCGTGGGTCGTCGAACACACGACAGTTCCTGGTGTATCATTGTTAGGCTAACAATCAGGCGTTCAATCCATGGTACAGAATATCATTTACTTTCTGGAGCAGTACTTACTGCTGGCTTTGTTCGTTCTATCGATTCTGGGCTGGGGCAGGCTAGTTTGCGCGAGGTTTCTGGCGACGAGTGAAGTGGTTCCCAAGATGAGCATGGCGGTCCTGCAGGCTGCAACGGGGCTTGGATTAATCACAGTACTACTCCAGTTTATCGCCGCCTATGGCGCTCTAACGACGCTACCTTTACTTGCAATTGTTCTTCTCGGAATCCTGCTATTTGTAGCTCCACTCATCGCGAAACCTGGAAGACTCAAGCCAGAGCTTGCAAGCATAAAGATAGGTCACCAAGGTCTCGTAACTTCAATTTTGGTATTTTTGGCAGCTGCCGCATTTTTGTCCAACGCTCTCGTAAGGCCACTCAGGTTGCCGCAAGGTTGGGACGAAATTGCGTACCATTTGCCGACTGCACAAGCGTGGGCAGAGTCAGGTAGCTTGGTAGTAACAGACTGGCTCCGTTACCCACTCTTTCCATTCAACATGGAATTGCTCTATGCAGGCAGCCTCGTTCTATCGAATGACATAACAGCGCATTTGATTCATGCGCTTACCGGCCTTCTCGCTGCGGCGCTCACATTTTCAGTGGCACGAATTTTCATACCAGTAGGTTTCTCCGTGCTGGCGCCAGTCTTTCTGATATATGCGATCAGAGAACCCTTGCAAACTGCAGATGTCGATTTGGGGTTGATGTTGTATATTTTCTGCGCCTTTGCCAGCCTCGCCTTCTCTTATATAGCAAAGCAAAAGCATTTTGTTCTCCTGTCCGCTTTTTTCATAGGCCTCGCTCTGGGCACCAAATATCAGGCCATGTTTTTCCTGCCAGCACTTGGGATCAGCTTCCTGCTGGTCGAACGAAACTTGAGGATTCTGGCGCTCGCCGCATTGATTGCTATAGCAACAGGACTTTTTTGGTATGCCCGCAATGTCCTGGTTTCAGGTGATCCGATTCATCCAATCGGGGGTTCAGTGTTTGGATACTGGCAGTGGAGCGCGGAAGATGTTCGACGACAATTTATGGATTTTCATGGGAGGGGAAGCTTGCCACCCTGGTACTTGCTGCTGAGTCTCGGGAGCTTCATATTTTGGAAATCTTCCGTCCCGGTCGTGAAGGGTTGTATGGCTATGTCGGTTGTTACGGTAATCTTATGGTCATTTATTTCAGGATATGCTCGATACCTATTGCCGATCTATCCCCTGCTTGCGATTCTATCGAGCTATTTTCTGTATAAACTTTTTGTCTTTTTTCAGGGCTATCAAATTTTTGCCAAATACTGGTCCAAGCTGAGCGGAAAAGTTCAAGTGACAGCTATCGTTGTATTGCTTCTGGTGATAATTCTGGATTGGGGGAAATCAACAAAAAAGGATATCGGTGAGCTGGTGTTGCCTAATTCAGTTAAGCAAATTTCGGTGATCAGTGAGGCCTATCCAGGCTTTGAACTATTGGATTCTCTGGATGAGAAATTGTACGGCACGCTTTACCAGTTGGGATTTGAGGATGAAATTTACTACTTAGGTACACCGATTTTGGGTGACCATTTCGGAAAAGCCAGATATCTGGATGTACTTCAGTATTTTGGTGATTCCGCAGCGCTTTCCGGGCACTTGCGTTCGCTTGGTGTGAATTATCTGATGATTAATCTTGTACGTAATGCAGAAGACAATCATAGAGTGAGTTCAGCCCCCAATTTCGGTGAGTATTTTGAAAAGATAAGTGACACACCTAGAGCAGTACTTTACAGACTTAAGGGAACGGAAAATGGTCCTGCTCCGCGACAAATGCTGTTTAGATCAGGCCTGAGATAGATAGAGTTCGAGCCCTACAGTCCATCTATCGATGATGGCTTTCTGCTCACGGTATGGCCGTATACCTGTCTCTGGCAGTCGATCAGGATGGTGAGGTGATTGATGTGTATCTTCAGGCAAAGCGAGATGGAGCCACGGCAAAACGATTCTTCAGGCGTTTATTGCGAAGCTATGGTACCGAGCCGAGGAAGATCGTGACTGACAAACTGCGGAGTTATGGCGTTGCTCATCGGGAGTTGATGCCGGATGTGATCCACAGTACTAAACAGCAATGAGAATAATCGGGCTGAACAGTCGCATGAGGCGACCAGAGTTCGTGAGAGGGGGATGCGTGGTCCGGCATTCCGGAAGTTCAAATCAGTTGGGCAGGCGCGGCAATTCTTGGGTACCCATGCTGCCGTCAGTAATTTGTTCAATCTGGGCAGGCATCTTGCCAGAGCAGAACATTATCGGGATCTCAGGGCAACTGCGTTTACAGATTGGGGGAGGGCGGTTGCGTGAGATAAAGGGCTAGATCTCTGCAGTCTGAAAAAGTTAACTTGTCGAAACCGAAATTTTGTATATTGAATTACAGCCATGTAGCGACTACGCTAAAAGGAGCCCAGACAATATTCAATAGAAAGGCTAAATATGAAAACTATCAAAATTGGAATATTTTGCTCGCTTTTACTATTGATTCACGCCTGCAGCCACCCGATTGAAATTGAGGGAGAGGGAGACGTTTCGTCTAACTTCGGCAGGAGTTGTACTCTGGAAGACTCCTTAACAGTACCCGTACCTGATAATTGCGCGCTGAACCTCGTCGTTAATGATTACTTTGATACCTACACCGCGACACCTCGCACGGGCTGGCAATTTACCCGCTGGGAAAATTACTGTACCGATGCCGTAGACAATACTTGTACTTTTAATTTTACGGCAGACCAGGTACGCCCAGCATGGTTCAAGACATTGCCACCGCTAGTCGCTGTGTTCACGCTCGAAGGGGATGTAGATTGCTCCAATATTTTACCAGGTAGCAACTTCGCAGATGAAATGCTTTGTGCCCATAACGCCAGGCGAGGTACTTTCCCCACCCCCACGCCAGTACCCGCAATTCCTGACCTGGAATGGGATCCGGCACTCGCTGATATCGCGGCCGATTATGCAGCGCAGTGTATATGGGCCCATAACGCTAGCCGCAGCGATACCTATCCGGGCTATGTGGGTGAAAACCTGGCGCTGTCTGTGGGCCTGCCGGTAAGCAGTCTGGTCGAATCAGCCATCACCGGGTGGGTTGAAGGGGAAATGGACGATTACGATTATGCCAACAACAGTTGCTCGGGAGTTTGTGGGCACTATACGCAAGTGGTATGGCGTGATACCCAAAAGGTCGGTTGTGCCGTACAACAATGTGAGACATTCACCGGCCTGGGCTCCTCCTGGGACAATGGCCACATAACAGTTTGCAATTATTCGCCGGGTGGCAATTACATCGGGGAGTTGCCTTACTAGGCAGCCAAACCGATATGATCTCGACTATTCTGCGGTTTGTTCAATCACCAGAAAAGATAACTACGATCCCATTTGCATTAACCTTCTGGCAGGTACTGCCAAATTAACTAGTCTAATTTGATAGAATCGGCGGATGAATACTTATAAGGGTGCTAGCCGGTCTAGCGGCGTAGGTGGGGTGGTTCACTACATTAGACTCTTGATAAGTGCAGAACGTATTGATAGTGTCGATTGCTAACAGCAATCAATCTCAGGTTAATGCGGAGGTCGGCAACCGTGATCAAGCAATCCCTCGCGCTCATTGGACTTAGCTTCTCACTCAGTGTCAACGCCTCAATCATTTCGCTGGATTCGTCCTTCGGCGAGAACACAATTACGCGTGATACTGCAACCGGACTGGATTGGCTCGATGTCACTGAAACTCGCGGGCTTTCTTTTTATCACGTAACGGATCAAATGGGTGCAGGGCAAACCTACGAAGGGTTTCGATACGCAACAATGGCCGAATTTGATCAACTGGTAACCAATTTTGGCTATGTCGCCAGGAAACAAAATTGTACTGCCGGTCAGTTTTGCGACCGCGATCTTGCTGAAAGTACCTTGGTCGAACAGATGATATTAACCCTCGGTGACACCGTGAGAGACTACTACGACAGTATTAACTTTCGCTTCTCAGTAGATCCCGCAGGGGCGGGAGGGACTGTTGGGATGTTGGCTGATCCATTCCTTGGCTATCCAAACAACACCGGTGCACAGATTGCTCTGATAATGGATAACCAGCGTGTCTGGAGGGCCTTCGACCAGGGCGTTTTTAATTCACCGGATTTTGTGATGTCCGCCTTTGGAGGTGAATCTAAAGCTCGTTTCGAACAGTATAATGGGTCGTTCCTCGTCTCAGAGATCCCACACGAGGTGCCCACCCCATCCACCCATTGGCTGATTATTGCTGCGCTAGCAGGCTTGATGGGCGCGAGGAAAAATGGGGTACAGACCACGGTTAAAGTATAAGCGCGATAAACGCTACTTTTGGGGTATTGCCAAGTTAAGTCGTGGAAATTGGTAGTATCAGGTGATGAATACCTACAAGCGACACCGATTCCGGCTAGGCGCCCCCACCTGATATCATTTCTTACGCTGTCTGGCTCTACTATCGCTTCAACCTGAGCCACCGTGACATAGAAGATCTACTGGCTGAACAAGATATCGCCGTCACTCGGGAATCGATCCGACTCTGGTACCCAAAGCACTCGCTGCGCTCATGGGGCAGGCTCTGCATTAAGTTCGGTGCCATCTATGCGCGCCGATTGAAGAGGAAGCACCAAGGCTATGGCGATACCTTCTATATTGATGAAGTCTTTGCCGGTGTGCCGGACCATTCAGATCAACGGCAAGCAGCATTATCTATGGCGGGCTGTTGACCAAGATGGCGATGTGGTGGATGTGTATTTGCAGGCTAGGAGAGATGGCGCTGCTGCAAAACGCTTTTTCAAGCGGCTGTTACGATCACATGGCACTGAACCCAGGAAGATCGTTACAGATAAATTACGAAGCTATGGTGTCGCTCATAGAGAGTTGATGCCCGAGACTATCCACTGTACTCAACAGTATGCCAACAATCGAGCAGATCAATCGCATGAGGCGACGAGAGTACGAGAGCGAGGGATGCGTAAGTTCAAATCGATTAGGCAGGCGCGGCGATTTTTGGGAGTTCATGCTGCGGTCTCAAATCTATTCAACCTGGGCAGGCACTTGGTTCGCGCTTAGCATTATCGTGATCTGAGGGTAGGTCCGTTCGCTGAGTGGAGCAGAGCGGTGGCCTGACATCAGGGACCCAAACTTCACTGGTCTGGAGGAGTTAACTTGCCACTCCCTGGGGCTGTCGCTGCGTTTCACATCCCGCGTATTTGATGCAAATTACTTCGAGCATTTATAGATTGCGCTGGCCTTTGCCCTACCGTCTTCTGACCCAGTAAAATCGTAATAGGCTGCTTCTTTGTCGGGACCGAGAGTTATCGCGAATGTGTATGAAAACCCTCGCCCCCAATCCCAGCGCTTATCCAGACCATCCATGCTGTATTTTGCGGAAATTCTATCGTCGAAGACTTTGACGTAACTATTATTGCCCCACTCTACAAGCCAAAGGATATTCTCGTTTCCAAAAAGCGCCTTACAAGACCAAACAGTTTTGGGGCTTTCACCCTCGGGCTCTTCTGAAATGCTTTCTGGTGCAAGGAGAAAGGCAAGGCAAGCCAAGAATCCGTAACTAACACCTGTTAGTGATTTATGTACCATATATAACTCTCAGCTGATTTAGAAAACTAACAGCCACTCAGGGAATAGGTCATTTGATGCTCTGGCCTAGTATTTGGGGTTCAATTCTTCAATATTATGAAGCTACTCAGCCGCTATTCTAATTCGTCACTGCCGAATGAAAATAAAAGCCGTGAAATAAAGCCCGCAATCAGAGTTAGTGCGAGTATAGACGTTATGGAAATGCCAATTATCACAAGCGGATCTATTTCTTCCGAAGCTAAACCTGAGGCGAACACGCTTGGATAATGTCCGTCATCCATAATGAACCACAAGTAGATACTTGTAGCCATGCCCGCAAGTCTCCCGAGTATTGTTGCTCTTTGTTGTGATTTAGTCACGATACCTGCCCTAACCTGCCCTAACCTGCTGTAGCCTTCATAGATTGTGTTTTGTTTCTAAGCTATCGCCATTCTAGAGGTTCTAGTGGCTGTTGCTTATGACCAACTCCGCCAAAATATTGACTAGATGCGACACATAGCGGCTTTTGATGGACTAGTAGCCTGGAATAGGCACAAAAGAAAACTTTTCGGGACAAGGCGGAGATTCAGCCTCGGGGTTCGACACAAGAGGAAAGTATGGTTTCGAGCCGCCAGCGGTCACCGGGAGATGCAATCAGCTTCCTACGCCGCAGCCATGGCATCCGCCTCAGCCGCAAACCGCCCCTCCAAATAGCCAATAATCTCCCCAGACTCATACATCCACAGAGTCTCCCCCTTCCCATCGTCAATCCGCAGGCAAGGCACCTTCAAATTCCCGCCACCGCCAATAGCTCGTTCAGGGCATTTGTCATCACCCTCTGAGTGAAAGAAAGAAAATTTGAGGCAAATCCAAATGCGGCAGGGCCCCGTATACCAGTAAAAGCGTCACATCAATAGGAGAGCGGGCAATGAAGAAATTTGGACTATGGATTTACGATGGGTACAAGTACATATTTGACTCCAGCAGAAACCCGATAAGGCACATTCCTGATCCCACCAGCAGAATGTTTATTATGACAATCCTAGCGTTTATGTGGAGTGGAGCCTTCGCGGCTTACATAGGAAGCATTTTGTACTTCGGTGTGAGTATAGCCGCGCATATCATTCTGATACTGATGTTTTTCTTCACCGTCGCGATCTTCTACGATGCAGAAAAAAGTCAGAGTTCTTGGTTGCTGAAGCTGCGCCGTGAACAAAAGTAGAAGTCCGTCGAAATATACCCTCTTTTGCTGTGCGCGTGTGGCAAGTGTTCATGAGTGGCAACGGCAAGTGGCAGTATTTTTGTCGAGCATTATAAGAAGTGCACAATTGTGATAGAAAGTTGGAAACGTAAACAAAGCCAGCTTCTGCAAAAGACGCGCATTCTTGATTTTTGCGAGGCCACAGATGTGTCACCTTATACCGAGAAAGAGCATCGCTTTGTCTTTATCGAGAGCTTGAATTGGGTCAATCTCGTGCCTATCACTGAGAACAATGAGATTGTGATGATTCGTCAGTATCGCCACGGGAGCCAGCGGGTCACGCTCGAGATACCGGGCGGCATGATGGACTCGGGAGAGGAACCATACAAAGCTGCGGCCCGGGAATGTCATGAGGAGACAGGCTATGTGGTAGACACACTGTTTAGTCTCGGTGAACTGAACCCCAACCCCGCTCTATTTAACAACAGTCTGCATACGTTCTACGGCCGAGTGTCTCGGTACAGACCTGAAAATAATCTCAGCGAAACGGAAAAGACCGACGTAGAACTGATCGCGATCGATCGTCTCAAGCTGCTTTTGTTGGACAGTACTATAGACCACGCGCTGGTGTGCGCAACACTCTGGCGATTTCTCGATAGGTGGCAACAAGACAAATTTTCGCCAGCCGATTTGGCGGCACCCACCATGGCTTAAATCTGGAGGGATGCGGTGTTCGTCAGGCCTTCGGATCTAGCCGAGTTGCGATTCGTTGTTTTTTCAGCCAGTGCTAAGGACACTTGTCACTATCAGGCAATGAACACTTACAAGCGCGACTGATTACCGCCAGATACGATTTCCTGCGCGGTCGGGTTCTATCGGTTTTGCCAACTTAAATGACCGGTATTGATAGAATTGGCTGATGAATACCTATAAGCGCCACAGATTCCCGCCGCCACTCAACAACTCCTCCCCGGGCCCCGCATCGCGCTTCACGTCCTGCGTCTCAATCTTCACCTCCATGGCACTACCCATACTCCACCCAGAATCTACCGAGAGATGGGCAGAGTGGGGCAGAGGTGGCTGGCTGAGATGCTGGCCGGGGAAACTTTCGAGGCAGAGCGCTGTTGCAGTTCATACGTGCGCATGCGGCTGTCAGTAATCTTTTCAATCCTGGGGGCACTGGGTTCGTGCTCAGCATTGTCGTGATCTCAGGGGCAGTGCCTACAGTGGATGCAGGAAGGCGGTGGATTGAGATCAAGTGGCAGAGTTGTTAGGCCTGTCCGAGTTAATTTGCCAGACCCTGTTCAGCCTTCATGATGTGTGAATCAATGGCAGCTTTCGAGCTTTGCATAAAAATCCTTTTGCATGCGCCGCCCGGGCGCATTCTTTACAGATGAATCTGGGATTGGCAACAATTTGAGCCAATTCGTGAATGTCCTTTTCGATCTCTTTCTGCTTCCATTTACATAAGGATTTTGCCATGGGTATCGCCAAGTAAAGTCGCCCTAAATGGTAGGATCCTCTCATGAATACCTACAAGCGTCACCGATTCCGGCTAGGCGCCCCCCGCCAGATATCAACAGCTACGCCGTTTGGCTGTATTATAGATTCAATCTGGGCAGGCATCTTGTCGGGGAGAACATTACCGGGATCTCAGGATAAGTGCGTTTGTAGACTGGAGTAAGGCGGTTGCTTGAGTTCAGGCGACAGATTTCTGCGGCCTCAATGAGTTAAGTTGCCAGAACCAAAAATACTTAGCCACTACAGAGCGCGATTTCGAGAAGATAAAGGATGATTGAGCGCCTTCATCGGGTCAAAGATCTGGGTGGCGCGAGTGGATTTCTTCCCAGTACCCCATTTATATGGCTTATACTTCGCCGGGGGCTTAAGGTGTTTGAGCGGGTGTGTTTTTCTTCAGAGAAACAGGTGAAAGCGTGGTCGGAGAGACGGGGGCAATAATGGGTGTGTCGCGGGGAACGGGTGACAGTCGAAAATGGGGCGAGATGGCAACCATGTGGAGTCGTGTGGTTGGCGGCGTGGCGCTGCTATGTGTAGTGTGGTCTTGTTCTTCAGCGGACGGTAGCCTGCCGCTCGCGGCCTCGCCTGAATCATGGCACCAGGTGAGTAGCGTCGCGGGGACTCCGCGAATGCAGTGGAATGCGAA
This sequence comes from Halioglobus sp., assembly GCA_037969215.1. GTDB lineage: Bacteria > Pseudomonadota > Gammaproteobacteria > Pseudomonadales > Halieaceae > Marimicrobium. The sequence continues at coordinate 1,212 of JBBKWY010000098.1, read as the reverse complement.
CAACGGGTATTGCGGGGAGACGTCATTGCTGACGGCGGGAATACAGTTCGGGCAGTATGCGTCCCAATGGACAGCTCGCAGCCTGGCTTCCCCGGGGATACCGCAGACGGATGTGAATGCACAGTTGCTGTTGGGGGTGAATGGCGTGAGCACGGCAACCGAGATGCGTCTTGACGCGCAGCGCGGGCCGGAAACACAGAATTGGATGGAGTTCATGTCCTGGGTGCGGGAGGAGGTGGTGGCGGGACGTGTCGTGATCCTGGGGGTCTTCAACAATACATTTATGCTGGGGGAGTCGGGGTTGGGCGATGGTTCATATGACCATATCGTGCCAGTGTATGGGTTTGAGTCGTCGTCACCTCTGGTTGTCGGGTCCTCTGCGCTTGGTGATGATCTATTGACCTTATCGGATAATGGGTTGCGGACTATCCAAACGCATATGCCGTTCTACTATTCGTATCGACTGGACGATTTTCGTCGATCGCGGGAGGGTGCAGATGCGGTTGGCGGACCGGTGTATTCGATGCCGGATGTCGGTCCATGGTATGGATTGTCGGTTGCAGGTCCCAGTGATCCTTCGGGGGTGCTCCTACCGGTACGGTTAGTGGTTTCACCGAATGGGGAAGGCTTACAAAATGAGGCGGTGATGGCCGCTCCTCCCGCGCCTCAGCCGGTGACGGTGACGGTGAAGGTGGATCGCAGGGATGTCGATGTGGTGGTGTATGAGTATGACCAGTTCGCGGATGTGCCCACGAGCAGCTTCAATGCGTTGGCGAGTCAGGCGTTAGAGCGGTGGGACGTGGCGGCGGGGGAAGGGGTATGGAGCGTGCAGAGAACGTTTTCCAGTGACGAGACGAGAGTGTATCGCGCAGTACTAGTTTCCGCACCGTGATGTTGAAGACCTCTTGGCTGAACGAGGTATAACTGTCACTCGGGAATCCATCCGCCTCTGGTACCCAAAGCACTCGCTGCGCTCATGGGGCAGGCTCTGCATCAAATTCGGAGCCATCTATGCCCGCCGGTTGAAGAGGAAGCACCGAGGCTATGGCGATACCTTCTACATCGATGAAGTCTTTGCCGGTGTGCCGGGCCATTCAGATCAACGGCAAGCAGCATTACCTGTGGCGGGCTGTCGATCAGGATGGCGAAGTTGTTGATGTGTATCTTCAGACAAAAAGAGATGGTGCTGCTGCGAAGCGCTTCCTCAAACGC